>JBKBON010000007.1:0-145739 GCA_046294755.1 Allorhizobium sp.
CAGATGGACCAGGGTACGCAGAAGAATGCCGCAATGGTCGAGCAGTCGACGGCTGCGAGCCAAGGCCTGGCGCGGCAAGCGTCGGCTCTCATGCAGTTGCTCGGTCAGTTCCGTCTCGGCGGGGAGGCTTCGCGCATGGTCGCGCCGCACGTAGCGGCTGCCCAGGCGGCGAGCCGGCCTCAGGCTTCACCGGCGCGCGCTCTTGGCCAAAAGGTTGCGCAAGCCTTCAAGGGCAACACGGCGGTCGCGACAGACTGGTCGGAATTCTGACGATCATGCCTTGATTGGCAGAGTATGAAACGGGGCAGCAATGCCCCGTTTCGCATTTCAGGTGGCGCCGCATTCACAGCGCTGATCGGTGCATTCGTCGAATTGGCTTGTCGCTGCGATGGCGGGGCGGCTATGCGGTGTCAGCTGGAGGCGGGTTTGTCGGTCAAACCTGTCATAACCGGTCAGGAGCGGCATGCTGAAATATATCGACTGGATCTGGGCGCTTCTTGCGGGCGTGCTGGTGGCGGTCATGGTGACCATCAACAGCGAACTTGCAGCAATCACCACCCCCTTTACCGCCTCCTGGGTGGTGCACGGGGTAGGCGGCGTCACGGCCTTCCTGCTGCTCATGGCCAATGCTGCTGTTGCGCGCCGATCCGGTCGTCTGCCGGCAGGCGGCAAGGCGCCGCTCTGGGCCTATCTCGGTGGAGCGCCTGGCGCCTTCGCCGTCGCCCTCAGCTCCATGGCGGTCAACTCGGAACTGGCGCTCGCCGGCGGCCTGTCGCTGCTGCTTGTCGGGCAGATCCTCTTCGGGCTCGTCTCCGATCAGTTCGCGCTGTTCGGTACCCCGAAGCGCCAACTGAATCGCTTCGACTTCCTGGCGACCGTCTTTGTCATCGGCGGCAGCGCGCTGCTGATCTTCTCGAAAGGGGGCTGAATGCTGGGCGCCGTTTTCATCGCACTGGCCGGCGGGGCTGCCGTCGGCATGAGCCGTTCGATCAACGGCCGGCTGACCATGGATCGCGGGGCGTTCACCGCTTCAGCCTGGAACCACTGGATCGGTTTCCTGCTGCTCACGATCTACATCCTCATTTTCCATCGGGTCGGGCTGCCGCTGATCCGGGACGTCCCGCTGTTCTACCTGTCCGGCGGCATTGTCGGGGCGCTATTCGTGGTGGTCAGCTCCTATGTCTTTCCGCGCATCGGGGCAGCACGCTCCGGCTTGCTGATCATCAGTGGGCAGATGATCACCGGGCTCGTCATCGACCTTGCGCGTGGAACGGCAGTATTCCATCCCGGTCAGATCGGCGGTGTGGCGCTGATCCTGACTGGCATTTATCTGACCCGCTACACGCGATGAAGCGTTTACAGGCGAACGGCCTGTGGTGATGTTTGTTGTATTTTAGTGACGGCGGAAACGATCAATTTCGATTTGCCGCGTAGCCTCTGTTGACGGGAACACCCGACGGAGGTGCATTCCATGACAGAGCAAATCCATCGCACGGGGCCCATTGCCAGGGAGGCCGAGATCATCGGTCGGCGGGTTCTGGTATTTCTGAGCAAGAACCGCCTCGACCTCACGCCGAAAAACTTTGAACTGGTCTACGAGGTGCTGAGCGGGCGTGACAGGGCATTGCGCGAGGCTTTCGTGGCGCTGCCGAAGCCCGTCAGTCAGGCGGCACTGTCCCTCCTTGCCCACCAGTTTATGCCCGAGCGGCCAATGCTTGCGACGCTGCGGAGTGCAAGCCAGGAGGCGCTCCAGGGACTGGACGAGTTCCGCAAGGCCCTGGAAGGTGGCATAGTGAGAGTGGTGGAAGCGCAGGAGGACGGCAATGACCGTCTGGCGGCACTCGATGGGCAGCTCCGCCAATGCGTCGATGCCTTGCGGGCCGTTTCCCGTCTCGTAACGCCGGAACCGCCGGAGGTTGCGGATCAGGAACACCTGACCGCACAGCTGGCTTTCGGTTTGCCCGGATATGCAGCACTTGAAGAGCGGCTTGAAGCCTTGTTCGGCGAGGGGGTCCCGGATGATGGGATTAGCCTCATGCTCTGCCGCATCGACGGGCTGGAGCCCTTGAGCCGCAGCGGACTGGCCAAGGTCGGCGACTATATGAAGAATACATTGGCCCGGTTTACCCATCGCCTGATCGACAAGAGTGATACTGCCTACTGGACTGAAGCGGATGAACTCAGCCTGCTCGTCGGGGCCAGCAGCGAGGTCTATCTGTCGCAGCTTAGCGAGAAAATCGGACGGGTGGTGGCCGATGCCGAGACGATCGCGCGGCGGTCCATCGCGTCGATGCCGAAGCTAGCCTGCCATTTTGGCTGCGCCCACACCCACCGTCCCGTACCGGTGGCACAGCTCTATGGAGCGGCCCGGCAGTCGCTGCAGCGCGCCGAGCTGACCGATAGCCTGACGCCGGTGTTTACCGAAGTCTCGGCGGATGCCGCAACGCTGCGCCGCTATGAGGCGCTTTATGGTCGGCGCATGCGCTGACCCAACCGGTTGCTGTCGACGCGCTGCCGAAGGCTGACCGAAATGTAATGCTGCCGGCGGGTCTAAGGCTTTGCCGCAGGGGGCAAAGCGCCTATATCGCTTTGCATGTTTCAAGCTGTTGCCCGCCTCTTCGAAAACTGGCTCGACCCTTTCGCCCGCACGGACAATCTGCGTCCGCCGGAGAAAACCTGGGCTTTCGTCTGGTTCTATGTCCGCCAGGCCAAACTTGCCTTTTTCCTGATGGCAATCTTTGGTGGCGCGGTCGCCATGCTGGAGGCTGGGCTCTTCTGGTTCGTCGGACGGCTGGTCGATCTGCTGGACACGGTGCCGAAGGATGCCGGCTGGGACGGCCTGATCGCGGCCCATGGCGGCGAATTGCTGGCGATGGCGCTGATCGTGCTGGTCGGGCGCTTTATCGTCGTCACGATCGGGGCATTGGTCGAAGAGCAGGTCATCGTTCTCAATTTCTTCAACCTCGTTCGCTGGCAGGCGCATGCGCATGTCGCGCGCCAGTCCCTTTCCTTCTTCCAGAACGATTTTGCGGGACGCATCGTCACCAAGGTGTGGTCTGCGGGGCAGTCGACGGGGGACCTGCTGACATCCCTTCTGCAGGTCGTCTGGTTCATGGTGATCTACACAGCCTCGACCATGGCACTCGTCGCACAGCTCGACTGGCGGCTGGCGGCAATCATCGGCGCCTGGGTTGCGATCTTCCTGGTGCTTGCCCGCTATTTCGTACCGAAGATCCGGCACCATGCGAAGGAGACGGCGGAAGCCGCCTCGATGCTCAATGGCCGTCTGGTCGACAGCTATTCGAACATCCAGACGCTGAAGCTTTTCGCGCGCGAGCGGCAGAATGATCACTATATCCGCGCGGGCTTCGATCGGTTCCAGGATACGCTTCGGCCCTTCGCGCGGCTCCTGACGGGCGTGCGGTCTTCGCTCGCCATTCTCTCCGGCTTCATGATCCTGATGGTCGCGCTCTTGTCTGTCGACCTCTGGTTTGCAGGAGCTGTAACGGCCGGTGGTGTGGCCTTTACGCTCGGGCTGGTCCTGCGCCTCAACATGCTGCTTGGGCGGATGATGACGCAGCTCAACGGCATCATGCGCAATATCGGCACCATTCAGAATTCGGCAGAGCTGGTGGCCAAGCCGATCGGGCTGACCGACAAGCCGGATGCGGTGAAGCTGGAGGTCAAGAAGCCGGAGATCCGCTACGAGGATGTCACTTTCCACTATGGCCGCAAGTCCGGCGCGATCGATCACCTGACGCTCACCATTGAACCGGGCGAGAAAGTCGGGATCGTCGGTCGCTCGGGGGCGGGCAAGTCGACACTGGTCAACCTTCTCCTGCGCTTTTACGACCTGGAGGGCGGAAAGATCCTGATCGACGGGCAGGACATCGCGACCGTAACCCAGGAAAGCCTGCGGTCGCAGATCGGCATGGTGACCCAGGATACCGCGCTGCTGCACCGCTCCATCCGCGACAACATCCTCTTCGGTCGGGAGGAGGCGAGCGAGGAGATGCTGCTGAAGGCAGCCGAACGTGCGGAAGCGCTCGACTTCATCCAGCGGCTGGAGGACCAGCGCGGCCGCAAGGGCTTTGACGCGCATGTCGGAGAGCGTGGCGTCAAGCTCTCCGGCGGCCAGCGCCAGCGGATCGCGATCGCGCGGGTCATGCTGAAGGATGCGCCGATCCTGGTGCTGGACGAGGCGACATCGGCGCTCGACTCCGAAGTGGAGGCTGCGATCCAGTCGAATCTCGACCGCCTGATGCAGGGCAAGACGGTACTCGCCATCGCCCACCGCCTATCGACAATTGCGGCGCTTGACCGGTTGGTGGTCATGGACAAGGGGCGGATCATCGAGCAGGGCACGCACCAGGAGCTGGTGGATCTCGGCGGGCTCTATTCCGAGCTTTGGGCTCGCCAATCGGGCGGTTTCCTCGATGCTGGCGCGGAGATGGCGGGGGCGTGAGGTCAAATTCCGCCCGTAATGCACCTTGAGAGGGCCTCCCCACCTGAAGAAGTGGCTGGCACACTTGCGTTAAATCAAGCAATTGGGGATGGTGTCCATGAAATCCGCGACAACGTGGCTCGTTGCCTGCGGGAGACTGGACAGAATAGATTATCGGGCTTAGAACGCGCCAATCTGGCGGGGAATCTGTGGCTGGACAGTGGCCGAACTGTGATTCCCGCTGCGGGGGCAAATGCGGTATGTCGCAGGATTGCGAGAGGAAAAAGTGACCGTGAGCGAACACGAGACAACGACAGAACATGCGGGCGAGCCGACGCGCCGCGACTTTCTCTACATGGTGACCGGTATGGCCGGGGCGGTTGGTGCCGCTTCCTTCGCCTGGCCGTTCATCGACCAGATGCGTCCGGATGCCTCGACGCTTGCGCTTGCTTCGATCGAAGTGGACGTCTCGGCGCTTGAGCCGGGCATGTCTCTGACGGTGAAATGGCGCGGCAAGCCGGTGTTCATCCGCAATCGCACCGAGAAGGAAGTCGAAGAAGCCAGGGCCGTTCAGCTGGCCGATCTCAAGGATCCGGTTGCGCGCAACGCCAATGTCGACGCCGCAGCTGACGCAACCGACCTTGCGCGCTCGGCTGGTGAAGGCAAGGAAAACTGGATCGTCATGATCGGCTCCTGCACCCATCTGGGCTGCGTGCCGCTCGGTCAGGCCGGTGACTTCGGCGGATGGTTCTGTCCCTGCCACGGCTCGCACTACGATACGGCGGGCCGTATCCGCAAGGGTCCCGCGCCGACGAACCTGCCGGTGCCGACCTTTGCATTCACATCCGACACTGTCATCACGATCGGCTGAGGGGATAACATACAATGAGTGGCCATTCGAGTTACCAGCCGTCCACCGGCGTCGAGAAGTGGATTGACGCGCGCCTGCCGCTGCCGCGTCTGATGTATGACAGCTTTGTTGCTTACCCGGTTCCCCGCAACCTGAACTATGCCTACACCTTTGGCGGCATGCTCACGGTTATGCTGATCGTGCAGATCCTCACAGGCGTTGTGCTTGCCATGCACTATGCCGCTGAAACGACCGTTGCCTTCAACTCGGTCGAAAAGATCATGCGCGACGTCAACAATGGCTGGCTGTTGCGCTACATGCATGCCAACGGCGCGTCGTTCTTCTTCATCGCCGTCTACCTGCACATTGCCCGTGGCCTCTACTACGGCTCGTACAAGGCACCGCGCGAGATCCTCTGGATCCTCGGCGTGGTGATCTTCCTGCTGATGATGGCGACTGCGTTCATGGGCTATGTTCTGCCCTGGGGCCAGATGTCCTTCTGGGGTGCGACGGTTATCACCGGCTTCTTCACCGCCTTCCCGTTCGTCGGCGAAACCATCCAGCAGTTCCTGCTCGGCGGCTTTGCGGTCGACAACCCGACGCTGAACCGCTTCTTTGCGCTGCATTACCTGCTGCCGTTCATGATCGCCGGCGTCGTCATCCTGCACATCTGGGCGCTGCACGTCACGGGACAGACCAACCCGACCGGCGTCGAAGTCAAGTCCAAGACCGACACCGTGCCCTTCACGCCCTATGCGACGCTGAAGGATGCGCTCGGACTGTCCGTCTTCCTGCTGGTGTTCGCCTACTTCATCTTCTACATGCCGAACTACCTCGGCCATCCGGACAACTATATTCCGGCTGACTCGCTGAAGACCCCGGCTCACATCGTTCCGGAATGGTACTTCCTGCCGTTCTACGCAATGCTGCGCGCGATCACCTTCAACATCGGTCCGATCGACTCCAAGCTCGGCGGCGTTCTGGTGATGTTTGGTGCGATCATCGTCCTGTTCTTCCTGCCCTGGCTGGATACGTCCAAGGTTCGCTCGGCCGTCTATCGTCCCTGGTACAAGCTGTTCTTCTGGATCTTTGTTGCCAACTCGATCCTCTTGGGCTGGCTGGGTGCGATGCCGGCAGAAGGTATCTATGTCGTCCTGTCGCAGGCCGGCACTGCCTACTACTTCGGCTTCTTCCTCGTGATCATGCCGTTGCTCGGACTGTTCGAGACGCCAAGGCGTATCCCGAATTCGATCACCGAGGCAGTTCTCGAGAAAAGCGGCAAGTCCGCTTCTGCCCAAGCCTGAGCACGTGAGAGGAAGATAACAATGAAAAAGCTTGTCACGAGCATCGCGCTGATCGCCGCCATGGCCGGATTTTCCGGCCAGGCAATGGCGGCGGAAGGTGGCGATCTGGCCGAACTGACGCATCATGCCGCGCAGACTGGTCACTATCCGATCCTGAAGCCCGAGCAGATGGACTGGTCCTTTGCCGGTCCCTTCGGCAAGTACGACAAGGGCCAGCTTCAGCGCGGCCTGAAAGTCTACACCGAAGTTTGCGCCGCCTGTCACTCGATGGAGCTGGTTGCCTTCCGCACGCTGGAAGACCTTGGCTACTCGGAAGCCCAGGTGAAGGCCTTCGCCGCGAACTACGAAGTGACCGACGGGCCGAATGCTGACGGTGAGATGTTCACCCGTCCGGCAGTGGCCTCTGACCACTTCCCGCCGCCGTTCCCGAACAAGGAAGCGGCTGCGGCTGCCAACAACGGTGCTGCGCCGCCGGACTTCTCGTTGATCGCCAAGGCGCGCGGCGTGACCCGCGGCTTCCCGACCTTCGTCTTCGATATCTTCACCCAGTACCAGCAGGGCGGCCCGGACTACATCCACGCTCTCCTGACCGGTTACCAGGATCCGCCGGAAGGCGTCGAGGTCGCCGAAGGCACCTACTACAACCCCTACTTCATCGCAGGCCAGTCGCTTGCGATGGCGCAGCCGATATCGGACGGTCAGGTGACCTATGACGACGGCGCTCCGGAGACGCTCGACCAGTATTCGCGCGACGTTTCCGCCTTCCTGATGTGGGCCGCCGAGCCGCATCTGGAAGCCCGCAAGCGCATGGGCTTCATGGTCATGATCTTCCTGGCGATCTTCACCGCGCTGATCTACCTGACGAAGAAGTCGGTCTACGCGAATAAGGAACACTGATCTTCAGGGATCACGTTTCACGAGAAGGCGGTCTTCGGGCCGCCTTTTTTGTTGGGGGGCTATACCAATCTTGCTACAGTCCCGCGCACTCACCCGTTGCTCCCATTCGGATCATACATGACCAAGATCGCTCACGAACTCGCTGCTGCCATCCGTTCCATTCCCGACTACCCGAAGCCCGGGATCATCTTCCGTGATATCACGACGCTGCTCGGTGACGCCCGGGCCTTCCGGCGGGCGGTCGATGAACTGGTGCAGCCCTATGCGGGCCTGAAGGTCGACAAAATCGCCGGGATGGAGGCCCGTGGTTTCATTCTAGGCGGTGCGGTAGCGCATCAGCTGTCGGCGGGTTTTGTGCCGATCCGCAAGAAGGGCAAGCTGCCGCACGAGACGGTGCGGATCGCCTATAGCCTGGAATACGGCGTCGACGAGATGGAAATTCACATGGATGCAGTCAAGCCGGGCGAGAAGGTGATCCTGGTGGACGACTTGATCGCGACCGGCGGTACGGCTGTCGGCGCCGTGCAGCTCCTGCGCCAGATCGGCGCAGATGTCGTTTCGGCCTGCTTCGTCATTGATCTGCCGGAGCTCGGCGGGCGCAAGAAGCTCGAGACGCTCGGCGTCGAAGTGCGCACGCTGGTGGAATTCGAGGGGCACTGAGCCCCTCATCGCGACCGGGCGCCGCCGCCCGGTCGATCTTTGGCGGGATGTTACCGTTGCGCCAGCGCCAGTTTTCCCGCCATCAGCAGAAAGCCGCCTGAGAGCAGCCGGTTGACGACCCGCATCCTGTGCGGTCGTGTGACGAGCCCTTGGCGCATCGTTGCGGCAGCCATGCCGTAGAGCGCGAAGACGGCGAAGGTTAGCGCCATGAAGACGAGGCTCAAACCTGCCATCGTCGTTAGCGGAGTGGGGTCCGCCGCATCCACGAACTGCGGCAGGAACGCCAGGAAGAAAAGCGATAGCTTTGGGTTCAAGAGGTTGATCAGCACCGCCTTGCGGATGATGCGCCAGGCTTCGTGGCGCGGTTCAGCCGCGGGGTCCGCGACGAGACCGCTCCTCCAGAGGCCAATGGCCATCCAGATGAGATAGGCGATGCCCGCATAGCGGATCAGCTCGAAGAGGCGCGGTTCTGCCGCGACGAGGGCGGCAAGGCCAAGGGCTGCCGCGAGCATGTGGGGTATGATGCCGAGCGTGCAGCCGAAGGCGGCAATCACGGCGCTGCGGCGTCCGCCGCCGAGGGCGGCTGCGAGCGTGTAGAGCGCGCCGGTGCCCGGCGTGGCGACGATGATCAGAGTGGTTAGTAGGAAATCAGGGTTCATCAATCTCTCCTGCGTTGGCGAGGAGAGCATGCGGATGTCAGGCCAACCGGTCTTGTACAGGATTGCAGTTCAGCCAGGCGCTGCGGTAGGCGCCGGGTGTCAGGCCGAAGCGGCGGCGGAATTCGCGGTGCATATGGCTCTGGTCGACATAGCCGCAGGCGGCAGCGACGTCTGCGGGCGAGAGGCCGTCCGCAAGGAGGCGGCGGCTGAGAAGGGCTCGCCGTTGCATGTGGTAAGCATGCGGCGTCAGGCCGGTGTGGCGCTGGAAGGCGCGGATCAGCTGGAAGCGGCTCAGACCGGCCTCGCGGGCGAGAAGATGAAGGTCGGCTGATTGTGCCGGATCATCGTCGAGACGCTGGCGGACACGCCTGAGCGAGACGGGGAGGGGCACGGGTGCGGGGGCGCGACAGGTGAGCGTTCTGCCGAGAAGGAGGACGAGCGCTTCCTTGAGGGTCTCCGGATCCGCCAACAGATCCCCATCTTCAAGCCGGTGATGGACGGCCAAGAGCAGGCTCCGGATGGCTGGGTCGGCGAAGACAGGCCGTTCGAATTCAAGATCGGTTGAGGCCGAGACGAGATCGGACAGACTGTCGGCGACGAGGGCCGGCGTCAGATAGAGCATGTGCCAGCTGCGAGCGGTTCGGCCGATGGGGGCGCCATCATGCACTTCGCCGGGATTGACGGTGATCAGCTGTCCTGCTTCGGCTTCCACCTGGCCCCGACCAGAGGCGGAGATCTGAGCACCGGCGGAGAGGAAGCCGATGCCATAGGTTTCATGGGTGTGTTTTGGAAAAACATGCGCGCTTGTGGCCGAGACCGCTTCCAGGCCGCTGAGAGATGTCGGTTGGAAGCGGAAGCCGGCCATGACGGTCAGCGGGCGAGGGCGGCAGTGATGTCCGCCTCAATTTCGGAGGGTGCCGTGCGGGGCGAATAGCGGGCGATCGGCTTGCCATCGCGACCGATAAGGAATTTCGCGAAATTCCAGCCAATCTCCTGGCCTTGTTCTGCGCCCGGTGTTTCGGTCTTTAGCCAGGTGTAGAGTGGGTGCGCGCCCGGACCGTTCACCTCGATCTTGGCGAAAAGCGGGAAGGTGATGGCGAACTGGGTTTCGCAAAAGAGGGCGATCTCCTTCTCCGTGCCGGGTTCCTGCGCGCCGAACTGATTGCAGGGGAAGCCAAGGACGACGAGATCCGGGTTCGCCTTGTAGAGGGCTTCCAGGCCTTCATATTGCGGGGTCAGGCCGCATGCGCTCGCGGTGTTGACGATGAGCAGCACCTTGCCGGCGTAGTCGGAGAGCGGTTTCTGCTTGCCGTCGATGGTGGTCATGGTGAAGTCGTGGACGCTCATGCCTCTTGCTCCTCGTCGGGGAAGAATTCAATCAGATTGCTCTTGAAGCGCAAGACCGTCTCGCCGTTCTGGTTGACGCCTTCGGAGAGAGCGGAATTCAGGATATAGCGATGGCGACCCTGGACGGTGCGACTTTCAAGCGGGGTCATGAAGAAGGTGATCTTGTCGCCGGCATAGACGGGCTTCAGCCATTGCAGCTCGGAAAAGCCCGGCGAGGGGCCGAGCTTCGGCGGTGCGATGCCCTCGGCCTTCAGACGCCTGGTCTCGCGACCCCAGAAAGCGATGAAGCTCTTCATCCAGTTGGCGCAGGTGTGCCAGCCGGAGGCGCAAAGCGCGCCGAAGACATAAGACTTCGCCGCTTCCGCATCGACGTGAAAGGGCTGGGGGTCGAATTTCTCGGCGAAGCGGACAATGTCGTCGGCGGTGAAGGTTA
Source organism: Allorhizobium sp. (assembly GCA_046294755.1). Taxonomy (GTDB): domain Bacteria; phylum Pseudomonadota; class Alphaproteobacteria; order Rhizobiales; family Rhizobiaceae; genus Allorhizobium. The sequence continues at coordinate 10,595 of JBKBON010000007.1, forward strand.
CGGAACCGAGTTCGAGGCGGGTGCCTGCGGTGTAGAGGTCGAGCATTCTCATGCCGTCACCTCTGTCACCGTGCGGCGGCGGACCATGACGGCGTTGCGGGCCTTCAGCACCGTTTCGCCGCGCTGGTTTTTCAACTCGTGGCCGAAGGTGACGATGCCGAGATGTGGCCGCGAGCGCATGGGGCGGGCCTCCTCGACGACGGACTGCCCCGACAGCGTATCTCCAGCCAGCACGGGCTTGCGCCACTGCATGAATTCGATGCCGGGCGCGCCTTCGGAGGCGGCTTTCAACACATAGGCATCGATCATCAGGCGCATGAAGAGGCTCGAGGTGTGCCAGCCGGAGGCCGAGAGGCCACCAAGGATGCTCGCCTTGCCGGCTTCTTCGGAGAGGTGCATGGGCTGAGGATCGAACTCGGTGGCGAACTCGATGATCTCCTCGGCGGTGACCAGACGCGGCCCAAGCTCGAAGCTCCGGCCCTGCGTGAAGTCCTCATAGTATAGCTTGTCTGCCTGCATGCAGCATGTTCTCCAATGCACTGCCAGTCGCTATGGTCATATTCGGGAATCGTGAGGTGGTCCATGGCGGGTTGGGCGGAACAGGCCAGCTTTCTGGCTGACATCGATGCAGAGGCGCGGCGGGAGCTTCAGGCGCTGAAGCCGATGCATGTACCTCAACGCACCACGCTGTTTCGCCCGGGGGATGCGGCGCAGAGCTTCGTCATCCTGCTGTCAGGCCGGATCGGGGTTTATCTGACGGGGCGCAACGGGCGGGAATTGCTGCTCTATTCGGTAACGCCCGGGGAGACCTGCGTGCAGACCACACTTGGAGTGCTGGGCGGCGCGCCCTATTCGGGGGAGGCCGTGGCGGAGAGCGACCTGGTGGCGGTGATGGTGCCGCCTGCCGTCTTCGAGCGGCTGATGGCAAGTTCGCCGACATTCCGTGCCTTCGTCTTCAAGGCCTTTGCCGATCGTCTTGGCGATCTGATGTTCGTGCTCGAACAGGTGGCTTTCGTGAAGGTCGAGCAGCGGCTGGCGCATGCGCTTCTCGAGCGGGCGGACGAGGAAGGGCGGGTGGCGCTTACCCATCAGGAGCTTGCGGCGGTCATCGGGACGGCGCGGGAAGTGGTGTCTCGGCGGCTGGAGGCACTTTCATCGAAGGGTGTCGTGGAAAACGAGCGCGGCCAGATCCGTCTGGTCGACCGCAGCGAGCTTTCCCGCATGGCGCGGGCAGGTGAGGGTTAAGACTTTGCAAATGACGTGACTAAGTCACCGACGGCAGGATCCGATCCCGCTACGGTTTGCCCATCGTCAGCTCAAACGGAGGGAAAATCATGTTTGCCAAGAATGTCGGCGGTATCGACCGCGTCCTCAGAATCGTTGTCGGCCTTGTCCTACTATCGCTGTTCTTTATCTATCCGGATGCCTCCTGGCGCTATTTCACGCTGATCGGTATCGTACCGCTGGCAACCGGTCTGATGTCGAGTTGCCCGCTCTATTCGATCATGGGCCTCTCGACCTGCCCGGTGAAGCGCGTTTAAGCTTTCCAACCTCCCTGTAACAGCAAAAGGCCGCGAGGGATCGCGGCCTTTCGTCTTTCGCTTATGGTTTTCGCTTACGTGTTGAAACGGAAGTGGATGACGTCGCCGTCATTGACAACATATTCCTTGCCTTCGTCGCGGCCCTTGCCGGCCTCCTTGGCGCCGACTTCGCCCTTGTAGGCGATGTAGTCGTCATAGGAGATGGTGAAGGCGCGGATGAAGCCACGTTCAAAGTCGGTGTGGATGACGCCGGCAGCAGCCGGAGCCTTCGTGCCGCGGACGATGGTCCAGGCGCGGGTCTCCTTCGGGCCGACGGTGAAATAGGTGATGAGGTCGAGCAGGTGGTAGCCGGCACGGATCAGGCGGTCCAGGCCCGCTTCGTCCAGGCCAAGGGCCGAGAGGAATTCGGTGGCTTCCTCTTCCGGCAGCTGGGCGACTTCGGCTTCGATGGCAGCCGAGATGATGACGCATTCGGCACCCTGTTCGGCGGCCATCTTGGCCACGGCTTCGGTGTGTTTGTTGCCGGTTGCGGCGTCACCTTCGGCGACGTTGCAGACGTAAAGCACCGGATGCGAGGTCAGAAGGTTCAGACCCTTCAGGACTTCGATTTCGTCTGCAGCCATAGACTTCAGGAGAACGCGGGCCGGCTTGCCTTCGTTCAATACCTTGATCACGGCTTCCATGACCGGGAGCTGGGCGGCAGCTTCCTTGTCCTTGCCAGTCGCGCGCTTGCGGGCCTGTTCGACGCGGCGTTCCAGGCTTTCGAGGTCGGCGAGCATGAGCTCGGTCTCGATCGTGTCGGCGTCGCCGACCGGGTCGATCTTGCCTTCGACATGGGTGATGTCGTCGTCTTCGAAGCAGCGCAGCACGTGCACGACGGCATCGACTTCGCGGATGTTGGCGAGGAACTTGTTGCCGAGGCCTTCGCCCTTAGATGCGCCGCGCACGAGGCCGGCGATGTCGACGAAGGAGATGCGGGTCGGGATGATTTCCTTGGAGCCGGCGATGTCGGCCAGCTTCTTCATGCGTGGATCAGGAACGGCCACTTCACCGGTATTCGGCTCGATTGTGCAGAAGGGATAGTTGGCTGCCTGAGCTGCCGCCGTCTTGGTCAGCGCGTTGAAGAGAGTGGACTTGCCGACATTCGGAAGCCCGACGATACCGCATTTGAAGCCCATGGCTCTGAATACCTGCTCGGGATGGATTTTCGTTGCCCACGCCTATGGGGTATAGGAGGGGCATGGTCAAGTGTTGCGGCCCTGACAAGGCCTGAAGTTGCCGGAGGAATGATGGCGAAGGATACGGTGCTGACGCCGAAGACGGTGACCAAGCCAAAGGTGGAGAAGCCGCGCCTCTACAAGGTGCTCTTGCATAACGACGACTATACGCCGCGCGAATTCGTCACGATCGTCCTGAAGGTGGTGTTCCGGATGAGCGAGGAGACGGGTTACCGCGTCATGATGACGGCACACAAGTTCGGCTCGGCGGTGGTCGTGGTCTGTACGCGGGAGATTGCCGAGACGAAGGTGACGGAGGCGATGGACCTCGCCAGGGAGGCAGGTATGCCGCTGTTGTTCACGGCCGAACCGGAGGAGTGAGGACGCGTTGCTCGCGTCCTCTTCATCGCGCAAGCCGTTACCAGCGACTGCTCATGATGCCTGCGGAATGCGGGCAATCACCTTGATCTCGAAATCGAAGCCGGCCAGCCAGTTCACGCCGATCGCGGTCCAGTTCGGATAAGGCGGGGCGGGGAAGACCTCGGCCTTGACCTTCATGATCGTCTCGAACTGGCTTTCGGGATCGGTGTGAAAGCTGGTGACGTCGACAAGGTCGGCGAAGGTGCAGCCTGCAGCAGCGAGTGTGGCTTCGAGGTTGGCGAAGGCGCGGCGGACCTGGGCTTCGAAGTCCGGCTCAGGCGTGCCGTCGTCGCGGCTGCCGACCTGGCCGGAGACGAAGAGGAGGTCGCCACTGCGGAGTGCGGCGGAATAGCCGTGCTGCTCATAGAGGGCGTGGCGGTTTACCGGGAAGACAGGTTCTGGTTTGGTCATGGGTACATCCTTTCGGGCATGCGGTATCGTTCCGCCCCAGGGTGGGTCGGTGAAATGCCGCTTGGCTGCAGGCTGAAGATTTCATATACGTTGCGTATGTAGATCTAGTCGCATACGTGTCGTATGTCAAATTCATATACGCAGTGTATGTGAAGTCAGGGGATTGGCGTGAAGCGCACACGGTCAGAAAGCATGGCGGAAAATCGCAGCAAGCTGATAGCGGCTGCGCGCAAAGCCTTTGCGGAGAAGGGCTATGCGGATGCCTCCATGGATGCGCTGACGGCGGAGGCGGGGCTGACGCGCGGCGCGCTCTACCACAATTTCGGCGACAAGCGCGGGCTGTTTGCGGCTGTCGTCGAGCAGATCGACGGCGAGATGGCGGAGAGGGCAAAGAGGCTCGGGGCCCAATCGGGCAAGGGGTGGGATGCGCTTCTGGCCGAGGGGGCGGCCTATATCGAAATGGCGCTCGATCCGGAAGTGCAGCGCATCGTGCTGCTCGATGGTCCCGCGGTTCTCGGTGATCCCTCCCTATGGCCGAGCCAGAATTCCTGTCTGCAAGTGACCCGGCAGGCAATCGAGGCGTTGATGGGGCAGGGCGTCTTGAAGCCGGTCGACGCCGAAGCGGCCGCCCGGTTGATCAGCGGCGCGGCACTCAATGCTGCGATGTGGATTGCCGCCAGCGCAGAGCCGGAGAGTGTCCTGCCGAAGGCACAGCAGGCGTTTCGCGTGCTCGTTGAGGGGCTGCTGGCGCGGTGATGGACGGCGTGCATGACAGGTGAGGCCTCAGCCTCACTTGCCTTTGCTTGCCTTCACCCCGAGCGCTTCCGCCGTGATCCAGAACACCGCGTCTTCCTCTTCCGTCGTCTCGACCCAGAGGAAGTCGAGGTCGGGGAATTCGGCTTCGAGGATGTCGCGGCCGCGGCCGATTTCGCAGAGCATGCCGCCGCCCGGGTTCAAGTGCTTCGGTGCTTCGGCAAGCAGCGTGCGCACGAGGTCGAGCCCGTCTTCGCCGCCGTCATGGGCCATGGCCGGTTCGGCGCGGTATTCGGCCGGGAAGGCGTCCATGGCTTCATGGTCGACATAGGGCGGGTTGGTGATGATCAGGTCGAACTTGCGGCCTGACAGCGGCGTGAAGAGATCGCCTTGGTGGAGCGTCAGTTGATCCTCGAGGCCATAGGCCTGGCGATTCCTCTCGGCGACTTCGAGCGCATCGGCGGAGAGATCGACGGCATCGACGGCGGCGAGCGGGAAGAACTTCGCGGCGAGGATCGCGAGGCAGCCGGAGCCGGTGCAGATGTCGACGACGCTTTCGACGGCGAATGGATCGGGCAGGAAGGTCGAGCCGAACTCGCCGCCATATTCATTGAACAGGATCTCGCCGATATGCGAGCGCGGCACGATCACGCGCTCATCGACAAAGAAACGCATGCCCTGAATATAGGAGCGGCCGGTGAGATAGGCCGAGGGCTTGCGGGTTGCGACGCGCGTTTCGATGCGCTCTGCGAGCAGGCGACGCTCTGACGGCAGCAGCTTTGCATCGAGGAACGGGTCGAGCGTGTCGATCGGCAGATCCAGGCTGTCCAGCACGAGGAAAGCGGCGTCGTCAACGGCATTATGCGTGCCGTGGCCATAGCTCAGTTCTGCGGCATTGAAGCGGGAGATGGCGTAACGCCAGTAGTCGCGCAGGGTGACGAGGTCGGTGGTGATGTCGTGGCTCATGGTCGTCTTCCGGTCGTTTGCGCGGGAATGGTCGAAAGGGCAGGGCGTTCGCCCGCCCGGATCATGTCAGTCGCCCTTCGGGCCGAACATCTTTTTCAGCATCTCGGCCATGGGGCCGGTCTCGGGAAGCTTCTTCGGCTGGTTGAAGTTGCGGGCCTGATGAATATGGGACTGGGCGGGTTTCGGCGCCTTGGGAGCCTTGACGGGCTTTTCGTCCTCGGCCTTGCTGCCTGTTGCCAGTGCCAGCTTGTTCATCAGCTGCGAGTCTTCACCGCGCACAAGCAACTCGGCATTGTCGGCGAGTGCTTCCAGAAGCGGATCCAGCCATTCGGCGTCCGCCTTGGCAAAGTCTCCGAGGACGTGGTTGTGGACTTTGGACTTGTCGCCGGGATGGCCGATACCGAGACGCAGCCGCCGGTAGTTCAGGCCGCAGTGGGCGTCGAGCGACTTGATGCCGTTGTGGCCGCCATGGCCGCCACCGGTCTTGATGCGGGCCTTGCCAGGCAGGAGATCGAGCTCGTCATAGATCGCCACGATGTCTTCCGGACCGAGCTTGTAGAAGCGCATGGCTTCGCCGACGCTTTCGCCCGAGAGGTTCATGAAGGTCTGCGGCTTGATCAGCATGACCTTCTCGCCGGCAAGCGTGCCTTCCGAAATCTCGGCCTTGAACTTCTTCGCCCACGGCGAGAAGGCGTGCCGACGCTGGATCGCGTCGACGGCCATGAAGCCTATATTGTGCCGGTTCTTCGCATACTGCGCACCGGGATTGCCGAGGCCGGCCAGGATGATCATCGCCTGAAATCCGTCTTGAGGTTCTTTGCCTTTCCCGACAGGGAAACGGCGCGAAAGTCAAGACGGTTGTGCGCTCGTCACGGGTTGGCTGCGACCAGGCCGAAGTTCGAATAACGCAGATTGTAGGTCTCGAAGATCTCCGCCTGGGTGCCATCGGCAATCAGCTTGTCGAGTGCGCCCTGCATGCGGGCCAGCAGTTCCTCCGGGAAATCCGCGTTACAGGCAATGGCGAATTTCTGCTCCGAAAAGACGAACTGCGCCTCGAGGTCCTCACCCTTCTCCTGCAGCTCGATATAGTGCTGTTCGGAGATTGGCATCAGGTCGATGCGTCCGCTCTGCAGCTTCTTGAGGGTAAGCTTCAGGTCGGTCGCGAGATCGATCTTCGGGAAGCCTTCGTTCTCCAGAAGTGTCTGGGTGTAGTCGTTGCGCTGGGTGCCGACGGTGTAGTTCTTGGCCTCTTCAATATTGGCGACCTTGATGCCCGCAGTCTTGTGGGAAACCATGAAGTTGCGGCCGACGGCAATCGGTTCGACCCAGCGGAACTTCTTGTCACGCTCCGGGATATGCGCCGTGGTGAAGACGCAGTGCATCGGCTCGCTTTCCGCGAGCGCAATGGCCCGGGCCCACGGCATCATCTCGATCGTGTAGGGGACGTTGATGTCCTTCATCATCAGAAGGACCTGATCGTAGCCGGCGCCACGGATCTCGGCTCCGACACGGTAGTTATAGGGCGGATAATCTTCGGTTGTAAAATGAATGGTGTCTGCGGCGGCAACCGGGGCCGCCGCAAGTGAAAGCATGATGCTCAGAACTTTCATTGCGGTTCCCTCTTTCCGTTGGTGTCAGCCGGCGGAGACTTTCGGCAGGCGCGCCGGCATGGGGGCAGTCTGGTCGATCAGGGCCTGCAGTGCTTGCGGGCGGGCAAAATGGTAACCCTGGCCGTAATCGACGCCGAATTGCTCTAGTATGTGTCGCTGTTCCTCGGTCTCGATCCCTTCGGCGACCACAGTGCATTCCATCTTGTGCGAGATCGCGGTGATGCCCTCGACAAGCATGCGGCTCTTGTGGCGCAGTTCCGGTTCGTCCGCAGTCAGGGACCGAATGAAGGACTGGTCGATCTTGACGATGTCGACCGGGAAGCGGTTGAGGTAGCTGAGCGAAGAATAGCCCGTGCCGAAATCATCAAGCGCCAGGCGGTAGCCGTAGCGGTTGAACTCGTCGAGGATCGTGCGGATCTGCGGGTTGTCGTGCAGCAGCGTCGCTTCGGTGATCTCGATGACGATGCGGCTCGGTGCAATGTCGAACTGGGTGGTGAGGGCCGCGAGCCGGACCGGAAGTGATGCATCGAACTGCAGCGGCGAGAAGTTGATCGCGAGGTAGGCGTCATGGTTCCCGGTCGCCGCACTGAGACGGGCAAGGTTTGCCAGTGCCTTTTCCAGCACCTGGCCGCCAAGGCGGCTGATCGCACCGGTTTCCTCGGCGACGCAGATGAGTTCTGCGGGTGGAATGACGCCGCGCTCGGGATGCACGAGACGCATCAGGGCTTCATAACCCACTGTCCGACCGCTCCCGACCTCGACGATCGGCTGGAAGAAGGCGTCGAACCAGTCCTCGGTGAGGCCCTCCTCGATGTCGCGCTCGATCTCGGCGCGGCGCCGGGTGTGGTCCTGGATTTCCGAGTTGTAGAGCAGGGCGCCGTTCTTGCCGTCGCGCTTCTTGCTGTACATGGCCATATCCGACTTCTGCAGCAGCTCGGCAGCATTGGCAGCATGGCGGGGGTAAAGGGCGATGCCGATGCTGGCGCTGAGACGGACGGTCGAGCCTTCGATCTTCATGGGTTCGACGAGGATGTCGCAGAGGGCATGGCTGATTTCGGTTGCCACAGGCTCGATCGACGGGCCACGCAGGAGAACGGCGAATTCATCTCCGCCGAGCCGCGCGGCGATCGCACCTTTCGGCAGACGTTCGTTCATCCGCTCGACGAAATTGCAGAGCACGCGGTCACCGGCCTGATGGCCGAGATTGTCGTTGATCCATTTGAAGCGGTCGAGGTCGACGAAGATGCAGGCGAGTTCCTCACCCGCAGCATCGGTCGCCGAAATCTCACTGTCGAGCGCAGTCTCGAAACCCTGTCGGTTGCAAAGGCCGGTGAGATGGTCGGTGATGGCCTGGCGGTGATTGCGCTCCTCTGACTGCTTGAGCGCCGTGACATCGGTCATGACGCTCAGCGACAGGTCTTCGTCGGCGCCCTCGATCATGCGGTTGGCTTCGGCAATCAGCACGTCCATGACCATGCCATCTGCGCAGACGAACTGAGTGGTTGCTTCCAGGACATCGGCGATGGAGCGGGTTTTTTTCCGTTCCTGATAAGCAGCACGGGCCTCGGCGGGGACGAGTTCGACAAACCGGCGACCAACGATCTGGTGGCGCTGATATCCGGTGGCCAGCAGCCAGTAATCGCTGACACCGGTGATGCGGTCTTCATCATCCAGCGAGAACAGCATGGCGGGGGTGGTGTTGTAGATGTCGGTCGCGCGGCGGTGGGCAAGGCGCAATTCGCCTTCTTCCTGCTCGAGCTTGATCTGCATGGCGTTGAAGCTTCGGGCGAGGCGCCCGATTTCGTCGTTCGACTGCCAGTCGACATGATGGCGGGAGCCGAGCCGGCGGGTCGCTTCGATCGCGGCAGTCAGCTTGAGGAGCGGCTTCATCACCATCAGGCGGTTGCCGATAACTGCCGCGCCGACAACACCCACGACCGCAAGCATGAAGATGCCGATCAGCATTACCTCTGCCTGGCGCAGCGAGGAGAACATGTCGATGCGGCTATAATAGATGGTGATGGTGCCGACGAGCTTCGGCCCTTCGACGGCGCGGTAGAAGATCTCGCGCGTGATGGATTCCAGACCGTTCTTCGGCCATTTGGGCAGTGCCGGCATCGCGACGGAAATGCCCCCGGAGACGTCCTTGATATTGACGCGGCTGACGGGGCCGTTGGACACGATGGTCGCGGTGATCTGCTCGACGCTTTCCTGGTCGAAGTCCCAAAGCGGCTTGGCGAGCGCCTGGGCATTGGCGGCCAACAGGATGTCGAGGTTCTGCTGCAGCTCGTGCGAGGCGCGTTCGGTGGCCAGCGAGAGGAACAGCGCAAAGAGCGGCACGACCAGGATGAAGATCGTGATGCCGACGATGGCGAGAAAACGGCTTTCCACCGATCGTGTCATCGGCTGGCCGCCTCGCGCGATGCGGATTGATGCAGCATTTTGCTCAAGGCGCCCCTCACGCAATGATTGAGAGGCGAAGGCTTTCACGAAATACTTTAAATCTGACTAAAGAGAAATGGTGGGAATCGACGGGAACCGGAAGAGGGAGAGGGCCCAAAGAAAAAGCCCACCCCTTGCGAAGGGATGGGCTCGAAGCATCTAATCGATCTGAAGATCAGGCTTCAGCAGCTTCTTCTTCCATGCCGCCAGCCGGAGCAACGATCGTGGCGATCGTGAAGTCGCGGTCAGCGATAACCGGGGTCGCACCCTTCGGCAGCTTGACAGCCGAGATGTGGATCGCGTCACCAACCTTCAGGCCGGTGAGGTCGACGGTGATGAATTCCGGAATGTCGGAAGCCGGGCAGTTCAGTTCAACTTCGTGGCGAACGATGTTGAGAACGCCGCCGGTCTTAATTGCCGACTTCTCTTCGTTGACGAAGTGAACCGGAACCTGGACCGAGACCTGGCTGTCAGCCGAGACGCGCAGGAAGTCGATGTGCATCGTGAAATCACGAACGACGTCGAGCTGGTAGTCCTTCGGCAGGACGCGGATCTTCTTGCCATCGAGATCGATGGTGGCAACCGTGGTCATGAAACCGCCGGCATGGATACGCTTGGTGACCTCGTTCGTGTTGATCGAGATCGCAATCGGGGCCTGCTTGTCACCATAGATGACAGCCGGGATGAGACCGTTGCGGCGAAGTTCGCGGGAGGACCCCTTACCTACCCGTTCGCGTGCTACGGCCTTGAGCTCGTAAGTAGCGTGGCTCATGGCTTTACCTTTCAAGTTACTGGAGAGCCCTGGCGATGCAATCATCATGCCGTGCCAGAACCGGAGACCGTTGCCGGTCCCATCCACATTGCCTCCAAGGGTGTCTGTGCGGATCGGGCGCCTATAGACCAGATGCTGCGGAATAGCAAGGTTGCGCGAGACAAACCGCGGCATAACGCGCTTGTGATCCGGCTGCTCGCCAACACGGCTTGTAACGCAGCTTGATAACCATGCGCGGTGAGCATTTGGAAATTGACGATTGCTAGATATGCACGCAATTCCAACCGGTTTTCGCCCATGCTCACTGTTCTATCTTGCATCGCCGTCGATCACGACCCGGTTTCTCTGGTCGCCGCAGTTCTCATCTGTGTGTTGGGATCACTTCTCACGATGCGCCTTTTCAGCCGGGTTCGCAGTGCGCGGGGTCCAGCGCGCGCGAGCTGGATTGCGCTGACGGCCATTATCGGTGGTTCCTCTATCTGGACCACGCATTTCGTAGCCATGATGGGCTATGAGGCAGATGCCCTTGCCGGCTACGAGCCGACGGCGACGCTGCTGTCACTGGTTCTGGCCATCATGATCACCGGCGTCGGCCTCTTCGTTGCCGCAGTAACGGCGCGCAGTTTCCTGATCGAAGCCGGTGGAGCGCTCGTCGGTGCCGGCATTGCATCCATGCATTATGTCGGCATGTCCGGCTATCAGGTGCAGGCGGATCTGCATTGGAACATGAATTACGTCTGGGCCTCTCTCGTGGCAGCAGGACTGTTCGGTGCTCTGGCGACCAATCGCGTCGCCCGACCGGTCACGCGATTCTGTCGCTATGGCGGCGGCGCCGCACTCGTATTGGCAATTGCGTCGACGCACTTCATCGGCATGACGGCGTTGAACGTCCAGCCGAACCCAGGTGCCTCGTTGCCGCTCAACATGCTGCCCGAAAGCGTGATGACGGTCGTATTGATCTTCGTCACGCTGCTGATCCTGGCGATCGGTGCCATGACCTATGTCATCGACCGCCAGTCCAGCAAGTCAGCGGTCGAGCGCTATCGGCAACTGTCGCTGCATGACGCGCTCACGGGCTTACCGAACCGCATGGCATTCCTGGAGCGTCTCGGGGACCTCATGGATCGGCCAGCTGCGCGCAATGAGCGCATCTACATCTTCTCCTTCGATCTCGACCGCTTCAAGGAGATCAATGACGTGCACGGCCACGCGGCGGGTGACCACGTGCTGCGCGTTGTTGCCGAGCGCATGTCTGCAAGCCTGAAGCCGGGTGAATTCGTGGCCCGTATCGGCGGAGATGAGTTCATTTCGGTCAGTCCCAGGCTGTTCACCGCGGCGGCGGCCGAGGCCTTTGCACGGAGCATCATTTCGGAACTTGTTTCGCCGATCCAATGGAAGGGACTGACACTGTCGGTCGGGACAAGCATCGGGGTGACCGTTTTTCCGGATAGCGGCGATGACATCGACGACCTGATGGCGCAGGCGGATACCGCCATGTACCGCGCAAAGTCGGCCGGCTCGAACAATGTCTGTTTCTACGACCGGTCGATGGACCAGGCCGCGCGCGAGCGGAGCGCGCTCGCTATGGACATGCGGTCGGGGCTGGAGCGCGGCGAGTTCATGCTTTACTTCCAGCAGCAGAACAATGCGCAGACAGGCGAGGTGATCGGTTTCGAAGTTCTGCTGCGTTGGCTGCATCCCACTCGCGGGATTGTCTCGCCTGTCGAGTTCATTCCGGTTGCCGAGCGCACCGGCTTCATCGTGGAACTCGGGGACTGGGTCTTGCTGCAATCCTGCCTTGAGGCGGTGAAGTGGAGCAATCCGCTGCGGATCGCCGTCAATGTCGCGCCCAAGCAGCTGGCGAATGTGAACTTCCCCCAGCGTGTGCGGGACATTCTGCGTGAGACCGGCCTTTCCCCAGAGCGGCTGGAGCTGGAGATCACCGAATCCGGCATCATTGCCGACCAGCACAATGCACTCTCGATCATCCGCCAGTTGAAGGCCATCGGGGTCAAGATCGCGATGGACGACTACGGTACAGGCTACTCGTCGCTTTCGACCCTGCAGCTCTTCCCGTTCGACAAGATCAAGATCGATCGCGGCTTCATCGACAGCGTGACCTACAACCGACAAGCGGCTGCAATCGTGCGCTCCACGCTCATTCTGGCCCAGAGCCTCGATATTCCGGTGCTGGCCGAGGGCGTGGAGAACGCCGACCATCTGCGCTTTTTGCAGGAAGAAGGCTGCGAGCAGGTGCAGGGTTATTTCTATGGCAAGCCGAGACCGCTCTCGGAACTGCAGGAGGTCGTCAATCCGTCGTCCCTGGGGGGTACAGTTCGATCGCAGGCAACCCTGGGGGAGGAGGACGGACTCGCCGCCTGAGCCGCCCGCATTTTTACCCAGCGAAAGTGTCGCAGAATTGCGCCAGTTTCACTGCTGCGGGGCAGGGTGGTCATTTGCCGCGCACGGGGGCGATTGCCTATTCGGGCGGATGGCGCATACTGCCGATCGTGCTTTGGGAGGAGCCGATGCGTCAGGATCTCAGACATTCCGAACTCGTCTATTCGACGGCGCAGAAGGCGTCGGCGGCTGTGACCTCTCCAGTCGCGGCGTCGTGGAGCCGTTGCCTCAATCTCTATCGCCTGCAGCCTGAGGAGGCGCGCAAGCCGGTCCAGGTCGATGAGGCGATCTTCCGCGAAGCGCGGGAGCGGATGGAGCGGTTGATCGGCAGTTCTACCGATGAGGTCGATCGGCTCTACCAGATGGTGGGGCGTTCCGGCTGCTGCATCATTCTTGCCGATCAGGATGGTATTGTGGTTGATCGGCGCGGTGCACCGGGCGACGATGTCGAGTTTCGTGCGCTGGGGCTCTGGCAGCAGACCTTGTGGAGTGAAGCGAGCGTCGGGACGAACGGCATCGGCACGGCGCTGGCCGACGAGCGCGCTGTGGTCATCCACCGCGATCAGCATTTCATGAGCGCCAATATCGGCCTGTCTTGCGCGACGGCCCCGATCCGCGATCATCTGGGACGCGTGACAGCGGCGCTCGACGTTTCAACCTGCCGCAACGACGTTTCCGACATGACGCTTGCGATCCTCTCGCAAGCAGTGCGCGACGCTGCCTCACGGGTGGAAAGCAATCTATTCCGCCAGGCGTTTGCCGGTGCCCGGATTGTGGTTGTCCCGCAGGCCAATTCGCTTTCAGCTCTGATTGCCGTGGACGGCGACGATCTGATCCTCGGTGCGACCAAGGCGGCGCGCCTCGCACTCAAACTGGACGATGGTCTGATCGCGCAGGGCATGCCGGCGGCGGATGCGTTGCGCGAGACCCATGGCGGCCACGCAAATGATCTCGACGATGCGGAGCGGGCCGCGCTGCGCCGGGTGCTGTCCCGCACCAATGGCAATGTTTCGCAAGCCGCGCAGATGCTCGGTATCAGCCGCGCCACGTTGCACCGGAAGATGAAGCGCTTTCAGCTGCACTGATCTCCGGTATGTGTCGCAAGACTGAAACACTGTGCGCTGCAGCACTGTTTCGCGACACTGTTCCTGAAGAGCGAACGCAGCAATCATCCTGCCATCGGGACCCGAGGAGGGGTCCTTTCACAGGGAGGATGACTGATGAACATTCAGGTGCAGACAATCGCAGCTTCGCCGTTCAAGTTGAAATATGGCAACTTCATCAACGGTGAATTCCGCGAGCCGGTCAATGGTCGCTACTTCGAAAACACGACGCCTGTCACCGGCGGCAAGCTTTGCGACATCGCGCGTTCGGATGAAGCCGATATCAACCTTGCCCTTGATGCGGCCCATGCGGCCAAGGACAAATGGGGCCGCACCTCGACCACCGAGCGCTCCAACATCCTGCTCAAGATCGCCGATCGCATGGAAGCCAATCTCGAGCTGCTCGCCCGGGCGGAGACCTGGGATAATGGCAAGCCGCTGCGCGAGACCATGGCCGCCGACATTCCGCTGGCGATTGATCATTTCCGCTATTTCGCCGCCTGCGTTCGCTCGCAAGAAGGCACGATCGGCGAAGTAGACCACGACACGATCGCCTATCACTTCCATGAGCCGCTCGGGGTCGTGGGCCAGATCATTCCCTGGAACTTCCCGATCCTCATGGCTGCCTGGAAGGTGGCGCCGGCCCTCGCCGCCGGCAACTGCGTCGTCCTGAAGCCCGCTGAGCAGACGCCGGCCTCGATCCTCGTGCTCGCCGAACTGATCGGCGATCTCTTGCCGCCGGGTGTCCTCAACATCGTCAACGGCTTTGGCCTCGAAGCCGGCAAACCCCTGGCCACGAGCCCGCGCATCGCCAAGATCGCCTTTACCGGGGAAACGTCCACCGGTCGCCTGATCATGCAATATGCTTCGCAGAACCTGATCCCGGTAACGCTGGAGCTGGGTGGCAAGTCGCCGAACATCTTCTTCGAAGACGTCATGCGCGAGGACGACGACTATCTCGACAAGGCGCTTGAGGGCTTCGCCATGTTCGCGCTGAACCAGGGCGAGGTCTGCACCTGCCCGAGCCGCGCGCTGGTGCATGAGAAGATCTATGACCGCTTCATGGAGAAGGCGATCAAGCGCGTCGAGGCCGTGATCCAGGGCGATCCCCTTGCCATGTCGACGATGATCGGCGCGCAGGCCTCTTCCGAGCAGCTCGAGAAGATCCTGTCTTATATCGATATCGGCAAGCAGGAAGGCGCCGAAGTCCTGACCGGTGGTTACCGCAACCAGCTGCCAGGCGAGCTGTCGGGCGGCTACTACGTCAAGCCAACCGTCTTCCGCGGCCATAACAAGATGCGGATCTTCCAGGAGGAAATCTTCGGGCCTGTTGTCTCCGTCACGACCTTCAAGAACGAGGCCGAGGCGCTGGAGATCGCCAATGACACGCTCTACGGCCTTGGCGCAGGCGTGTGGAGCCGCGACGCGAACACCTGCTACAACTTCGGCCGCAACATCCATGCCGGTCGCGTCTGGACCAATTGCTACCACGCCTATCCGGCGCATGCGGCCTTCGGTGGTTACAAGCAGTCTGGCATCGGTCGCGAGACGCACAAGATGATGCTCGATCACTACCAGCAGACCAAGAACATGCTGGTGAGCTACAGCCCGAAGGCGCTCGGTTTCTTCTGAGACCCTCCCCCGGAGCGGCGCGCCGCCAGTGCCGCTCCCATCACCCCTCTTCCTGTTCTCGACCAGGAAGAGGGGTTTCGCTTTTCACAGGGAGAGTCAATCCATGACCAGCGGAGACCAGCCACGGGTGGTGGCGACTGAAGCAGCGCTCGCATTTCTTGCCGAGATCCGGGAGGATCACCCCGATATTCTCTTTCACCAGTCCGGCGGTTGCTGTGACGGATCCTCGCCCATGTGCTATCCGGCGAGCGATTACCGGGTGGGCGAGACAGACGTGAAACTGGGCGAGATCGGCGGCGTGCCCTTCTACATCAGCGGCAGCCAGTATGCCGTCTGGGCTCATACGCAATTGATCATCGACGTGGTGCCGGGGCGAGGGGGCATGTTCTCGCTGGACAACGGGCGGGAACGCAGATTCCTGACGCGTTCGAGGTTGTTTTCGGGCGGGGAAGCCTGTCCGCTACCGGCTATGGGGCGTTAACCAGGGGCGAGGGCTCAGCGCAAGCCGAGCTTTGCGCAGGCTGCATCGATGATCGCGAGTTTGAAGGCCTGGGTCGTGTGATATTCCCGGAGGAATTCCCGTGAGATCCACATGACAGAGCGTCCTCGGCTTCCATCCCAGCCGATGCTTCCGAGTGCTTCGGCTTCGCGCAGCTTGCGTGTCAGATGGGTGCGGGACAGCCGGAAATTCTCGGCAAGCTCTGGGACCGAGCGAACCTGCGTCGGTACGCGCTCGACCGATGGATCCACCGGATCAACGCCGGTCATCAGCCAGTCCATGACGATCCCGCCATTATTGAGCCAGGTGAAGAGCGACCAGGTTTGGGGAGGGGTGCGGATTTCGGGCGAGACCATGGCGAGACCGGTAATCTCGGGATGAAGGCGGGCGAGGAGTGTTTCGTCTGCCTCGAAGGTCTGCAGGCGGTTGCCGCCATCGAGCCGGTCAAGGCTTGCCAGATGAATGATGACCCAGCGACGGGTTGCGGCAATCGTCTGCGGAGCGGGCACGAAGGGACGGTTGCGGCGGTCGGGTGTCTGGCCGTGCAGCGCAATTCCGTAGACAAGCATTTCCTTGATGAAGGCGTCGGCGGTGTTGACCGAGGAAATGCCGAGCGTCTTCACCTGCACGAGATAACGCGCCATGAGGACAACGGGTTCGGGATTGCCCCGGGCCACTTCCGAGAAATACAAACCCATGGCGAGATGGCCGAGCAACCAGCGCTGTTGGGTTCCGAAGACGGCTGCCAGGCGAGGGGTTTCCTCGTTGACCTCCAGAAGGGCACGCGACTGGTCGCGCACCGTCTCATGCAGATCTGGATTTGCAAGCAGCTGTTCTACCGAGAGTGACATCAATCACGCGTTCAGGAGGCGGTCACGCGCACAGACTCCTCCCGGAGCCCAGCGCGCGATGAGCAGTATGCAATTGGCATGCACTCCGCAAGTCCGCGCGCAACTGCCCGCACGCGAATCTTGATCTTAATCTTAACGCGGGAAAGGCGTTGCTTCAGTCGAAGAGGCTGGAGACGGACTCTTCCTGGCTCGTGCGGTTGATCGCTTCGCCGAGAAGTGTCGCGGTCGAGAGAACCCGGATATTGTGAGCCGACTGGACGGCCGTCGTCGGCTGGATCGAGTCGGTGATCACAAGTTCACGGAGCTTCGAGGAGGCGACGCGCGTAACGGCGCCGCCCGAGAGGACACCGTGGGTGATATAGGCGGTGACGCTGGTCGCGCCGTTCTTCAACAGAGCTTCTGCCGCATTGCAGAGCGTGCCGCCGGAATCGACGATGTCGTCGATGAGGATGCAGTCCTTGCCGGCCACTTCGCCGATGACGTTCATGACTTCGGACTCACCGGGGCGGTCGCGACGCTTGTCGACGATGGCGAGCAGACAGTCGAGGCGCTTGGCCAGCGAGCGGGCGCGAACAACGCCGCCGACATCCGGCGAGACGACCATGACATTGTTGGTGTCATATTTGTCCTTGATGTCGCGCGCGAGCAGCGGCACGGCATAAAGGTTGTCGGTCGGAATGTCGAAGAAGCCCTGGATCTGGCCGGCATGCAGGTCGAGCGTCAGAACGCGGTCTGCCCCGGCTTCGGTGATCAGATTGGCCACGAGTTTCGCCGAGATCGGCGTGCGCGGACCGGGTTTGCGGTCCTGACGGGCATAGCCGAAATAGGGCAGGACGGCGGTGATGCGGCGTGCAGAGGATCGACGGAAGGCGTCGATCATGATCAGCAGTTCCATCAGGTGGTCGTTCGTCGGGAAGGACGTCGACTGAACGACGAAGACGTCTTCGCCACGCACATTTTCCTGGATCTCTACGAAGATTTCCTGGTCTGCGAAGCGGCGGACGCTGGCCTTGCCGAGTGGTACATTGAGATAGGAGCAGATCGCTTCGGCCAGTTGCCGGTTCGAATTACCTGCGAAAACCTTCATCTTGGCCCGCCTGTTACCATGCTGAGATGCGGGCTTTTTAGCGCCCTTCCCCCTGAATGCAAGAGGTTTGGACGGTAAGGCCCATATTTTCGGTTGATGCGTCAAATGAAGCGCAGGATTTGCGGTTCAAAGGGTGGATCCAGCCCCGGGGTTCAGCCCCGCTGATTGTTTCGCCACGATACATATTCGGCCATGCTCTTGGTGGCGATCTGCTGCATGACCGATGCCGGAACGGCTGCCCAGGGGTCCTGCGCACCTGAAGGGACGATCTCCTGTCCCTGGATCCGGTGCAGCCGACCGCCGCTGGAGTCAAGGATATCCCAGACATAGGTGATCGTGACTTTGCCGCTGTCGGAGAAGGCGGAGAAGTAGCCCTTGAGGATATGTTCGCTGGAGGCGTCGCTGGCGCTCTTGATTGTAAGCCCACGCGCGCGCGCTTCGGCCCCCAATTGGCGCGAGAGCGGCGTGACGGCCTGAACGGGGGCGCCGATGATCGGCAGGAAGCGGATGCTGCCGGTCGCCTGGGCTGCCGGAGGAAGGGCCGCCTGCTGGCTCTGAGTCGTCTGCGCCGGCTGTGACATCTGCTGCGTGGCCGTCTGTTGCGGCGCGCTCGGAAACGCCTGCGGGTCTGCCCCGTCGAGCGGTGCGGAGGCGACCGGATTGCGTCCGCCCTGGGCCAAAGCCGCAGCCTGCGCCTCCAGAGAGTTTTGAGGGCCGCGGGCGGGCTCGCCATAGCTTCCTGGCTGGCCCAATGGCGCGCTCTGCACGGGCTGGGTGCCGACTGCCGGAGAGGCGAGTTGCTGGGAGTAGGTCGTCGGCTGGCTGCCATCGCCGACATCGGCTGGGGGCGTCAGCACATCCGTGCTGTTGCAGCCGGCAAGCAGCATGAGCAGGCCGATGGTTGCGGCCAGTCTCGTCGTCATTCTGCGGGAACGTCTCACCACCTCGGATCCTTCCCTTCACTCTGTCACAATTAATGTGACTAGCATGTTTTGCCTGTCAATTGCCTGAACAGGCAGGCAAAGCGGTTTACCCTCCCGATCTTTCGCGGCTCTTGTCTCAGAGGCTGATGAGATCGAGCGGATGCCGCGAGAGCGCCCGAGGCGCGGCTTCGGTCGTCAGGTAGGTGTGGCCGAGCGTCATCGCCGTTTCCCGGTCGCTGTCCATGATGATCATGTGCACGAAGAGCGTCATGTCGGCGCTGATCTCCAGCGGATTACCGGCATGAAACATCTGATGCTCCATCCACGACGGTGCGAAGCGGGCGCCGACAGAATAGCCGCAGGCGTTGAAGCGGTGACGGGTGAGGCCACGATCGTCCATGACTTTTGCATGCGCGTCAAAGACCTCGCCGAAGCTGTGGCCGGGACGCAGGACATGTTCGATGGCCCGCATGCCTTCCAATGCGGCCGCATAGAGTTCCCGATGTCGTGCCGTGGCTTCGCCGACCAGGACCGTGCGCAGCATGGGGGCGTGGTAATGGGCGGAGACGCCGGCCCATTCGAGCGTGAGCTGATCCGTCTCGGAGAGCGGGCGGCGGCCGGATTTGTAACGGCAGAGCAGGGCGTCGGCGGCAGAGCCGATAACGAAGGCGTTGGCCGGATAGTCGCCGCCGCCGGCCAGTACTGCTGACTGCATGGCGGCTAGAATGTCCGCCTCGTTCGCGCCGGGGTAGATCAGTGGCAGAGCGGCATCAAAGGCGGCGTCTGCCAGTTCGGCTGCCTGGACGGCCCTGGCGATTTCCGCCTGCGATTTGATCAGCCTCAGATTGCTGACGAGATAGGAGGCATCGACTGCCTCGCAGAAGTTGGTCAACTGGTTGTCGATGAGGCGCGCTGCGCGACCTGTCATGCCATGGGTGTCGTATTCGACGCCGACGCGCATGCCCAGAAGATCCAGATCGCTCAGGAGGTTCCGCAGATCGACGGCGGGGTCGGCATTCGGCCGGTCAACCCAGACGACGATGTTCTCGATGGTCGAGGTTTGCTTCGCCTGGCGGAGGTCGGGCGTGCGCGTGAGCAGTGTCATGCTGCCATCCGCCTTGACCACCAGCGTCTGAAAGAAGCAGTAGCCGAAGCTGTCGAAGCCCGTCAGCCAGTACATGCTTTCCTGCGCGAAGAGCAGCAGGGCATCGAGTTTCTCCTCCGCCATGCGGGCCATCAGGCGGGCGCGGCGGGCGGAAAACTCGCTTTCGGAAAAGTGCAGGGCCATCTCAGTCCTCCTTGATCGCAATCGCCGAAATCTGCCGTCCATAATCGGGTTCTCCCGCATGGGTGGTCCGGCGATAGGAAAAGAACGTTTCAGGGGCGGCATAGGTGCAAACACCGATGCTATCCGCCACGACCCCCGCTTCGGTGAGGCGCCGGACGGTGAGACCCGGCAGGTCGAACATCGCATGGCCCGGCTTAGTCGACGGGGTGAAGAAAGCCTCGAAGTCGGGGTTGAATGCCAGGAACCGATCGACGAATTCGGGACCGACTTCGTAACTTGCCTGGGAAATCGATGGGCCGAGAGTGGCGTGGATCGTCTCGCGACGCGCTCCGAGGGCGACCATGGCGTCAACGGTGTTTTCGAGCACGCCGCCCAAAGCACCCTTCCAACCGGCATGAGCGGCACCGATGACCCGGTTCTCCGGGTCGGCAAAGAGGATCGGGCCGCAGTCGGCGGTGAGGACGCCGAGAATAATGCCGGGGCTGGCTGTGACCTGAGCATCGGCCTGGGGACGGCTCCCGTCATAATCGGCATTGACGACGACGACATCGGGCGAATGGATCTGGTGGGCTGTGGCGAGCCGTTCCAGCGGCAGGCCGAACCAGGCGCTGACGCGGCGGCGATTCTCGAGCACTCTCTCTGGATGGTCATCTGAGCCGAGGCCAACGTTCAGGCCACGATAGATACCTTCGGACACGCCGCCATCGCGGGTGAAGAAGCCGTGCCGGATCCCGGCTCCAGCTTTGGCATCAAGGCTCTCGGCAATTATGGGGCGTGGCTGGTCGGCTGCGCTCATGGTCGGTCTCCTGAGCCGTGGCAAATCACGCTGATGTCATGCGTATGCTGCGAAACAATTGAATTCAAAAGTCTTTCTTCGGATTCGAGCCTCTTGGGACGGGCGCGATCGTGCAGATCGCATCCCTCCCTGTCAATGCTTCGGCTTGAATGGCAGAAGTTGAACGGCAGGTGTGGAGACTGCCAGGACCTTGAACAACTCGCCCATATAGCCGTTGCCAGAGCCTGCCAGCCGGTGCAGCGCCTCGACGATTTCCGCCTGCTTTTCCTCGCTCTTGTCGCGACCGAGGGCTGCAGCGCGCTGTTCGATGCCAAGGCCGATGAGAAAGTCGCCCTGATGCATACAGCCATTGAGGTGAACCCCGGCTGCCAGTGCGGTCCTTGCCAGATTTTCGAAGTCGACATGGCTCGTCAGATCGGCGAGCCCGGGATGGGCAAGCGGCGGATCATATTCGTGCGCGCGCACGGCCTGGAGCGTATCGCCGAAATTGCTCACCATGTGGCCATAATCGATGATGAGCGCGGTGCCGTGGCTGGCCAACAGACGCTCGCAGATGGTCAGCATGACCGATTGGCGGGCCGGGGCCACCTCGAAGATCTCGCCGTCGGCGGGCGCACTCACGCCCTGTGGCAGCATGGCGGGATCAAGTGTGGCGACGCCGAGGGTAAAGCAAAGCTCATCGTTGTCGTCGAGGCCCACCAGGCGTTCGCGAAAACCGTTCGGCGTCTTGACGAATTGCCGTATCGGAATGGCGTCGAAGAGTTCGTTGGCGGCGAGCAGCGTGAAGCCTGCCGGCACGCCGTCAAAGCTCTCATGCCAGGAGACCTTGTCGCCGTGGCTGGAGAGGGTTTCCATCTGGGTCAACTTGAGCAGGGCGCTTGTTTCGACAAGATGGACCGTTGCGGTTTCGTACAGTTGCGGGGCGGCGCGCGCGATCACCCGCAGCATGTCCGACATCATCGTGCCACGACCAGGGCCGATCTCGACCAGGCGCACATCCGGCGGCTCGCCGTGGCGCTGCCAGGCGTTGATCATGAAGATGCCGAGCATCTCGCCGAAAAGCTGGCTGATCTCGGGTGCCGTCACGAAGTCACCCGCCCGACCGAACGGATGGCGGGTGCGGTAATAGCCGTGTTCGGGATCAGCAAGGCAAAGGGCGAAATAATCTGTCACGCTGATCGGGCCGTTGGCCGATATCAGCGATTTGATCTTCTCGGCGAGCGGTGTTGCCATGAACGCTCCTCAGCCTTGCTCGGCGGGGGCGGTGCGGCCCGATCGCGCGAAGATCCAGAACCCGATCAATACCATCGGCAGGGAGAGCACCATGCCCATAGTCAGCCAGCCGCCAAACAGATAGCCGATCTGTGCATCCGGCTCGCGGAAGAACTCGACGAAGATCCGCGCTGCGCCATAGCCGGCGACGAATATGCCGGTGATGCGGCCGGGTGCCCTCAGAGCTCCGAAGGCGCGGGCGAGGAGCTGCAGGAAAATCAGTAGCACGATGCCTTCCAGCGCGGCTTCATAGAGCTGGCTTGGGTGGCGGGGGAAAGGGCCGCCGGTGGGGAAAGCCATGGCCCAGGGCACGTCAGCCGGACGCCCCCAGAGTTCGCCATTGATGAAATTGGCAATGCGGCCAAAGAAGAGGCCGAGGGGAACGACACTCGCGACGAGGTCGAAGAGGCTCCACAGGCGGATCTGATGTCGGCGGGCGAAGAACAGCATGGCAAGTGTCGCACCAATGAAGCCGCCATGAAAGGACATGCCGCCGTTCCACACCTCGATTGCGCGGATCGGATTGGCTGCCACCGACGCGAAATCATAGAAGAAGATATAGCCGATGCGGCCGCCAGCGACGACGCCGATCGCGGCCCATAACACGAAGTCGTCGATCTGCTGCAGGGTGGCAGGCGCCTGACCATTGGGCCACAGATGCGGCCGTTTCAGCAGATCGCGGGCAATCATCCATCCGAGCAGGATGCCGGCGACATAGGCCAGCCCATACCAATGGACCGCCAGCGGGCCGATCGAGAAGGCGACCGGGTCGATCGCGGGGAAGGATACGGCGGCGAAAAGGTCCAGAACTGACAACAATGGAGTACTTTCGTTAATGCTGCTGGAAAATGGCGTTGCGAATTGGCACGGTCAAGATGAAATCGGGCGCACTGCGACACCTTCAACCACCTTTATCTGTCGTTGCCGTCTTGCATGCCGGCTGATCTGGTCCTACCTCCTTCTCAAGGGTTAAATCCCAGTCCGCTGTCTGCTTGAGAGGAGTTTTCCATGTCGACCGGTCCCAACCGTATTTTCGATGATTTCGCCAAGTTGATGACGGATGCTGCCGGCGCCGCTCAAGGCATCCGCAAGGAGGTGGAAACCGCTTTCCATGCGCAGGCCGAACGCTGGCTGAACAGCATGGATCTCGTGAAGCGCGAGGAGTTCGACGTCGTGCGCGAAATGGCGCTCAAGGCCCGCGAGGAGAACGAGGCGCTTCAGAAGCGTATCGAGATCCTGGAAGCCCAGCTTTCGGCCCAGGCCAAGTAACCGCGGCGTCCCGTTCCGGGACAGGTCCTGGCCCGATCTCACGGTGATCGAAGACCCATTGCCTGTGGCTTTGGGTCTTTTTGTTTTTTCAACACCTTGACGCGTGCTGAGATCAGCGGTTGCGACGAAAAAAATGCAGCTTGTGGACATCTGGCAAAAAGCCAATCGGCAGAGTCGCTTATGGGGTGATGCAAAGGCGATTCTGAAAGCGCCATCCACAGGCGCATCTGCCAAATGTGGCGGAGGGGGCTGGTGCTGGCTCGTCACGGTTATACACTGATTTTCAACGATGATTCTGAGCGGGGCCGCGTAAGTTTCGGGCAGGGTGAGTAATCTACCCTGGGGTCCTTCGGAATCGTTTTCAGTAGTTTCCGGTTCAGGTGTCCGAGTGGCCCGGCGGTTCGCCGGGTGCCCGTATTCATTCCGGTCAAGAAGGTGATGCATGAGCCTCATGGAAATCGAAATCGAACGCCAGTCGAACCCGGTCGATATGATCGAGTTCGTTGCGGCGACCAATGACTGGTCGTTCGAGCGTTCCGGCGAAGACGAAATCGCAATGACCGTCCAAGGGCGTTGGGCCGATTACCATGTCTCCTTCTCCTGGATGGAGGAGTTTGAAGCGCTGCATCTGGCTTCGGCCTTCGACCTGAAGATCCCTGAAAACCGCCTGAACGAGGTCATCAAGCTTCTTTCCTACGTCAATGGTCAGGTTCTGATGGGCCACTTCGATCTGTGGCGGAACGAGGATGTGGTGATTTTCCGGCAGTCGCTGCTGCTGGCCGGTGGTGCCGAACCGACCAACCGCCAGGTGGAGGTTCTGCTGTCTTCCGCCGTTGATGCCTGCGAAGCTTATTATCAGGCCTTCCAGTTTGTCGTCTGGTCCGGCATGGACGCCAAGAGCGCCATGGATGCGGTCCTGTTCGAGACGGTCGGAGAAGCCTGAGCATGATGGGTACCGCATTCGGACAGATCGTCCTCGTCGGAGCCGGCAACATGGGCGGCGCGATGCTGGCCGGCTGGCTGAAGAGTGGGGTTCCCGGCGCCTCCGTGACGGTGCTTGATCCTGGTCCTTCCGACAAGATGATGGCGGCCATCGCCGAGGCCGGCGCCCGGCATTCCGTGACGCCGCCGGAGGGGCTGGTCGCAGACATCCTCTTCCTTGCCCTCAAGCCGCAGGTCATGGATGCGGTGCTTCCAGGGTTGACGTCTCTTGTCGGCCCGCAGACGACGGTTGTCTCCGTCGCCGCCGGCAAAACCATTGCCTCGATGGAAACCCATCTCGGCAGGGCTGCCATGGTGCGCGCCATGCCGAATACGCCGGCCATGGTTGGCCGTGGCGTCACCGGCGCCTTCGCGAATGCTGCCGTTTCGGCCGCTCAACGTGACATCGTCCACCGGCTGCTCCAGGTCTCAGGGCCGGTTGAATGGGTGGCGAGCGAAGCTGATATCAATGCCGTGACCGCTCTTTCCGGGAGTGGCCCGGCCTACGTCTTTTATCTCGTGGAGTGCATGGCAGAGGCAGGCCGGAAAGCGGGCCTGCCGGCGGACCTCGCCATGCGGCTCGCTCGAGAAACGGTCGCGGGGGCTGGTGAACTGTTGCACCAGTCCCCCGACCCGGCATCGATCCTGCGCAAGAACGTGACCTCGCCGGGTGGAACAACGGCCGCAGCGCTCGCGGTGCTGATGGCGGATGACGGCATGCAGCCGCTGTTCGACGAGGCGATCGAGGCGGCGCGTAAGCGGGCCGAGGAACTGGCGCAGTGAGTGGTGCCGAGATCACCTTTGCCGACTTCGAAAAGGTCGACATCCGTGTCGGGACCATCGTCGAGGTCGAGACGTTCCCCGAGGCGCGCAAACCGGCATACAAGCTGAAAATCGATTTCGGGCCCGAGATTGGCATCAAGAAGTCGTCGGCTCAGATCACCGTGCATTATACGCCGGAGACGCTTGTTGGGCGGCAGGTGCTCGGCGTCGTCAACTTCCCGCCGCGCCAGATCGGTCCGTTTCGCTCCGAAGTGCTGACGCTCGGTTTCGAGGATGCCAATGGGGCGATCGTGCTTGCCGCTGTCGAGCACGCGGTGCCAAACGGCAATAAGCTGATGTGACTACGGGGCCTTCGGGCCCTTTTTCAGTGGTACGTGGATCGTCAGACGGGGACGCGGATGATGGCGCGCAGGCCGCCAAGCGGGCTGTCTTCGAGCATGACATTGCCACCATGGCTTCGGGCGATGTCCCTGGCGATCGCCAGCCCGAGCCCGGTGCCGGAAGCGTCGAGGTTTCGTGCCTCGTCGAGGCGGTAGAAGGGCTTGAACACATCGTCGCGCGCCTCCTTCGGAATGCCTGGACCGTCGTCATCGAAAGTGATCACCAGCCATTTCGGCGTGTGACGCGCATCAATAACGAGCCGGTGGGCATAGCGACGGGCGTTCGTGGCAAGATTGGAGACGAGACGGGTGAAGGCGTTGGGCCGCACGGGTACCATGGGGTCGCCGTCAAGCTTCCAGGTGAGTGTGCGGTCATGTAGGGCGAAGTCGGCTGACAGTCTCTCAAACAGCTCGCGGAGGTCGAGAGTGCCGACATCCTCCTCGACTTCGCCCTTGGCGAAATCGAGGTAGCCTTCGAGCATGCTCTGCATGTCATCGATGTCCTGGTTCAGACTGTCGATGTCCGCACTGTCTCCAGCGAGCGCCAGTTGAAGACGAAAGCGGGTCAGGATGGTGCGCAGGTCGTGACTGACTCCTGCAAGCATCGCCGTCCGCTGCTCCATCTGCCGCTCAATGCGCTCGCGCATGAGAATGAAGGCAAGGCCGGCGCGACGGACTTCGTCGGCGCCGCGCGGCGAAAAGCCTTCCGGCGGACGCTGCCCCTTGCCGAAGCTTTCCGCAGCGTTGGCAAGCGCAAGGATCGGTCGGATCTGGCCGCGCAGGAAGAGGATGGAGATGACGATCAGCACGAGGGCGGTGGATACCATCCAGACCAGGAAGATATGCGTGTTGGAGGCGTAGGCGGCATTGCGGGGCGCAAAGATGCGCAGGGTCTGGTCGCCGAGCACGATGCGGATTTCAACCAGCCGGGATTTGCCGACGGCGTCGATCCAGAAGGGGCGGCGGATCTGCGATGCGATCCTGTCGGAGAGGATCTGATCGAGGATCGAAAAGAAGGGACGGGGACGTGGCGAGGGGAGTTCGGTCCCCGGCTCCAGCGACACGATCAGGTTCAGCCTGTTTGCTGCGACGTCAACGATATTGGCGAAATCTTCTTCGGCCGGATAGCGTTCCATCAGGTCAATCACCGCCGCGATGTCGCGTGTCACGGCCTCGGACAGACGTTCGGTGACCAGTTGCCAGTGACGCTCCATGAAGACGAAGGCAACCACCGTCTGGAGGATCAGCATCGGCAGGAGGATGATGAGCAGCGAACGCGCATAAAGACCCGTCGGCAGGCGGTGACGCAGCCAGCGCAAAACGGCCTTCAGTCCGGTTGCCGGGCTGCGGTCCTGATCCCGACGGATCTGATCGAACAGCGTCATGTTCTGCTACTTTCCTTAAGGCATATCGCGCTCCGGGCGATAACCTCAATCCATGCTGAGGCGATAGCCGATGCCGCGTACCGTCTGCAGCCAGACGGGGTTGGCCGGATCGTCCTCGATCTTGCGCCTCAATCGGTTGATCTGCACGTCGATGGTGCGTTCGCCGACCTCGGCGTCATTGCCGACCAGCTCGTGCCGCGGGATCGTGTCCCCGGCGCGGGTGGCGAAGAGATACATGATGTCCTGCTCGCGATCCGTGAGGCGGATGACCTCTGCTCCCTTGCGCAGCTCTTTGCGCAGTACGGAGAAGGTGTAGGGGCCGAACATGACCTGTTCGATCTTCGGCGCGTCCGGGTTCATGTTGCGCTTCAGGATGTTGTTGATCCTGAGCACCAGTTCGCGCGGGTCGAAGGGTTTTGCGAGATAGTCATCGGCGCCGGCTTCGAGGCCGGCGATACGGCTGTCGGCTTCCGAGCGGGCGGTCAGGAGAATAATTGGCACCCGCTTTTCGTCGGACAGGCTCTGGGTGAGCGAGAGCCCGGATTCACCGGGCATCATCACGTCGAGGACGAGGAGATCGAAGTTCAGGCCTCCCAGCTTGCGGCGCGCTTCTGCAGCGTCGGCGGCCACCGACACGCGAAACCCCTTTTCCGTCAGAAAGCGATGCAGGAGGTCGCGGATACGTGTGTCGTCGTCGACCACCAGCAGGTGGGGGGCGTCGTCGGTGAGCTCAATCTTCTTCGACACGTCAATCGGCTCCGTCCGTTTCGAGGGGCTGGGTCACGGTCTGTTTCTGCATACCATCAAGGAAACGACGCACTGTGGCGCGTTCATCTGGCGTCATGCCGTCCATGGCATGGGCAATGCGGCGCGACTGGGGTTCGGAGAGGGCGAGCGAGAGTTCACGCCCGGCAAGCGTCGGATAGAGGCGCCGCTGGCGGCGGTCGGCGGGGCCGGCCATCTGGCGGATGTAACCGCTGTCGATCAGCTCCTTCAGAACGCGGGCGAGGCTCTGCTTGGTGATCTGAAGTATGGAAAGGAGGTCCGCGACCGTCATGCCGGGGCGGCGGCTGACAAAGTGCACAACGCGGTGATGGGCACGGCCATAGCCGAGCTTGGCCAGGATGGCATCGGGATCGGATACAAAATCACGATAGGCGAAGAAGAGGCTTTCGATGGTTTCGAAGTCAATCGACTTGTCATCGACCACCGGAAGGTCCGGCAGGATTTTCTTGGCAGTCTTCGTCGCAGACTGTCGGGCCACGCTTGTCATTCCTTTTCTCCGGCGCGAGCAGGCGTGAGGCCTTTGCTGCCGGTTCATCCACTCATCGCACAGGGTCGATGCTTCCCCAGAGCTCCCATGCCGGGCGCCGTTCATCCTCGCCTGCCTGGCGAAACATGCGGGCAAAACTATGCGCAAGTGTAGCAGATTTCCAACAAATTTACGCAGATCGCACAGCTAAGGCTTGAGCAGCGAAACCTCTTGGCGCGATCCTCGTTACCCCTCCACTGATCAATCACAAGCCCCGGACAAGCCGCTTTGGTGAGGCTCGCCGAAGGAGAGAGGATTCGTGCCATGTTGAACCGTGATCACACCGCCCAGATTTCCCCGACTTCCAACCTACGTCCCGTCGCGATCCTGGTGTTTGCCGCCAAGTTGACTGTTGCAAGCTTTCTTGTGGCGCAGGCTTCGCTTCTGCCGGCTTCTCCCGTTTCTCAGGTCTACGGCCTTTCCCGCTGAATACCTCCTGGCGGGGGCTTTCGCTTTCCTCTGCCGACGGCGCCATGCTATGGCGCTTGTCAGATACGAGAGAAGGACAGCCAGCCGATGGGCCAGATACAAGCGGGCATCATTCCCGTCACACCTTTCCAGCAGAATTGCACCATCCTGTTCGACGACGAGACACGTGAAGGCGTGATCGTTGATCCGGGCGGCGATGTTGATGTCATCCTGCAGGTTATCGCGGAAAATGCCATTACCCTGAAAGCGATCTGGCTGACGCATGGCCATCTCGACCATGCCGGCGGGGCCGCCGAACTGAAGGAGAAGACCGGCCTTACCATTATTGGCCCGCACAAGGACGATCTGCCGCTGCTGCAGCGGATCGAGACGCAAGCGGCAAGCTATGGCATCAGCGGCCTTCGCAGTGTCATGCCTGACCAGTGGCTGGAAGACGGCGATAAAGTCAGCTTTGGCGATCACAGTTTCGAAGTGTATCACTGCCCCGGACATGCGCCCGGACATGTCATCTATTTCAACCGTGGTCAGAAGTTCGCCCATCTCGGGGACGTGCTGTTCAACGGTTCCGTCGGTCGCACGGATCTGCCGGGTGGCGATCACCAGACGCTGATGAACTCGATCCGCGACAAGGTGCTGCCGCTCGGGGACGATGTCGGCTTTATCTGCGGGCACGGGCCGGGCAGCCGGATCGGCGACGAGCGGCGCTCCAATCCCTTCATTCAGGGTCTTTGAACGACAAAAGCGCCGGGCTACCGGCGCTTTTTCGATTCTGCGGTGCGGGTACGGACGGCTCAGCCGGCCGTGCAGAAATGCGTGCGGCCATCATAGCCGACGAAGGTGCCGGTGCGCGGGTTGAAGCTCCGGTAACGCTGCGAGCAGTAGTCATACCAAGCGCCGGTCCAGGGCTCGATGCCGTAAGACTGAACGACAGGGCGTGGCTTCTGGTAAACCGGACGCGGACGATAGGTGTTGCGCGGCGGCGGCGGATAGTCATCGATGTAATAGTCACGGTCGTCATAGACGGAGACGGGACGATCGATGTAGACGCGGCGCTGCGGCGGGGGGCTGGCCAGTGCCGTACCAACGATGACACCTGTCGCCAGCCCGATGACGCCGAGCGCCAGCGCATCATCACTGCGATGGTGGCGATAGTAACGGTCGCCAGCTTCGGCCTGACTGGCGGCAGCGATCGGCGTCAGTGTGACTGCGGCAGCGAGAAGGGCATGTTTCGCGAATTTGATCATGACGTCGTTCCTCGACCTAGCGGAATTCATCTGCCGGTGCGGGCTGTTCGGGCCACCGGCTATGTTTTCAAACTAAAAGGACGCGCCTGAACGGAGGCTGAACGAAAAAACCCGGCACAAATGCCGGGCCGCAATTCGTAGAAATCCGGGTGAAATCAGCCGGAGATCTGCAGGTTTACGGCCTTAGGGCCCTTGCCACGGCGATCGGGTTCGGTGTCGAAGCTGACCTTCTGGTTTTCGGTCAGACCCGACAGGCCCGATGCCTGAACAGCGGAGATGTGGACGAAGATGTCCGCGCCGCCATTGTCGGGCTTGATGAAGCCAAAGCCCTTGTCGGTATTGAAGAATTTTACAGTGCCAGTCTCGGCCATGCGTCAGGTCCTTTTCTCTCTGCCCGTATTCGGCGGGGCAGCATTGCAATGTACCCGCAAGCGGGTGAGCGACAGGCATTTGTCGATATTGGAGGAAAGGGGCCCTGTTACCGCAGACTAACTCCAGACGATGTTTCCACCTTCTCAAGTTCGCCCGCCCGGGGTTGTTATAGCGTCCCCGGCGCGCACTACTTTATAGGTCTTCCCATGCTCGCAAAATTGCCCGAACTCACGAAGAGTGCTTGCTTTGTCGGAAATTGGCAAGTGAAAGTTTAACCCTTTCGAAGGGGAGAGTCCTTTGTTTTCAGTGCGAACAGCCTGATTCGCGATCGCCCAAAGCCAGTCTGGTGCCACTTTGGCGAAAATTTGCATCGCTTGCGATGAAGTTTGAGCGAAAAGCCTCCGAAAACACGCAAAATTGCGAATGAAATTTTTCGTGTCCGCGTTTTGATTTGCGTGCGTGCGGAGGGTCCTAAATCGACCGGCGTGCACCGGAATTGGCTGAAACGCGGCGCTCAGACCACCCTGGCACGGTCTCTTCAACTCTCGTGGGCTTTGGTAATGCGCAGCAATTGCCCATCCTCCTCGTCGGTGACGAGCAGAATGGAGCCATCGGGTGCGACCGTGATGTCGCGGATGCGTCCGTACTCGCCCTGTAACATGCGGTCCTCCCGGACGATTGTGCCGTCATCGGCGCGCTCAATGCGGGCGACGAGCTGGTACTTCAAGGCAGCGACCAGGAAGTCCCCGTCCCATTCGGGGAACATGGCGCCGCGATAGACGGCAAGCGCGCCCGGAGCAATGGATGGATCCCAGTAGTAAAGGGGCTGCTCGTAGCCATCGGCTGACTGGCCGATCCCAATCTCGGCGCCGGAATAGTGCTTGCCGTGGGAAATGATCGGCCAGCCGTAATTATTGCCCTGTTCCGGTGAGTTGATCTCGTCACCGCCGCGCGCACCGTGCTCAACCGTGTAAAGACGGTTGTCAACGGGGTCGATGGCGATGCCCTGCGGGTTGCGGTGGCCGCTCGACCAGACCTCGGGAAGCTTCTGGCCTTGAAGATTGGCGGCCGGGCTGCCATCGGGATTGATCCGCAGGATCTTGCCGGCGTGATCAAGGGCGTCCTGGGCGCGGTCCTCGTCTCCGCGGTCACCAATGCCGAAGAAGAGGCTCCCATCGGCGGCGATGGCGATGCGGGAGCCGAAATGCTGCCCGGTCCCCGTGAGCTTGTTCATCAGGAAGATGCGGCGCACCTCCTCAAGCCGTTGTTCGTCGGCGCTGAGACGCGCGGCGAAGACACCCGTACCCTGGCCACCCGGCCCCGGAACCGCTGCCGTGAAAAACAGAGTCCGGGTCTGGGCGAAGTCGGGGGCGAGCGCGACATCAAGCAGCCCGCCCTGACCGGTGGCGGCGACCCTTGGCAGTCCGAGCAGGGGCTGGCCAACCGTGCCATTTCGAATTATTCGCATGCGCCCGGGGCGTTCAGTGACGATGTAGCCGCCGTCGGGAAGCACCTCGACGGACCAGGGATGCTCCAGACCGCCGGCGATACTGGTGACGTTCAGCGTCACGCTGCCGGCCCGATGCTGCCGGGTTTCTTCAGCCGAGGCGGGTAGGGCCAAAGATAGGGCGATCAATACTGCGGCAAGCGGCGCCTTTCTGTCCCACATGTATGGCATCAACATCTCCTCGTCCCGGATGATCGCCTCAATGTGGGACCTGAAGCGCTGGCGACAAGGCGGGGCGAGCAAAGAAGGCGCCACTTCTGCAAAGTGTGAAGAGGCGCCGCGATCGCCGGCTAGGTGTCGAAGCTCACCGCCTTCAGCTTGTCGATGCCAAGCGCCTGCAGCGCAAGCTTCTCGTAGAAGGGTTCCGACTTGCCGAGCTTCACCTTGTAGAGGAAGTACTTCTCGAAGCCGATCTTCGCGGCGTGGACCCACTTGCCCTGCGAGGACCAATTGACGTTGCGGGGCGGCAATTGTGGCTGGGCGACGAAAGCAATGCCGCCATCTCCGAAGTCGGCGAGGCAGACGGCGTTCCAGGTCCCTTGGGCGTTGACTTCCTCCCCGGCAATCAGGTTGGCGATGTTGTGCGCCGTGGCGGTCACCATGGATTCGATCATGAAGCCTGTCTTCGGTACGCCGACCGGTACGGGCGTCTTGCCCATGGGCGGGATTGCAACGCAAACGCCGACTGAGAAGATGTTCTTGTAGGTCGGGTTTTGCTGATGCTTGTCTGCAAGGATGAAGCCCCGCGGATTTGTTAGCCCCTCGATGCCGCGAATTGCTTCCACGCCTCGAAATGCCGGGAGCATCATGGTGTAGACCGAGGGGATCTCGTGCGTAGCCTTGACGCTGCCGTCATCGTTGATCTCTTCGGCCACGACCTTGTCCGCTTCGAAGCGGTTCACGCGGGCATTGGTAAGCCACTTGATGTGCTTTGAGCGTAGCGCACTCTCGAGAAGACCCTTGGTGTCGCCGACGCCATCAAGGCCGAGATGACCAATATAGGGTTCGGACGTGACGAAGGTCATCGGCACACGGTCGCGAATCCTTGCATCGCGGAGGGCCTTGTCGAGGATGAAGGCGAACTCATAGGCCGGACCAAAGCAGGAAGCGCCCTGGACTGCGCCGATGACGACGGGACCCGGATTGGCGACAAGCTTGTCGAAAGCCTTTTTCGCGGCCAGGGCGTGATCGACGTGGCAGACCGATTGCGTGTTGTGTTGCGGCCCGAACCCGTCGATCTCGTCGAAGGCGAGATCAGGACCGGTTGCGATGACCAGGTAATCGTATTCGATCGTGCTGCCATCGAGCATCTCGATCTTGTTGTCACCCGGCTGAACGCGGGCCGCGCCCTGCGTGTGCAAGGTGATGTTGCGCTTGGCGCAGGCAGGGCGGAGATCCACCTCGATTTCTTCACGTCCGCGCCAGCCGACTGCGACCCAGGGGTTGGAGGGGACGAAGGAATAAGTCGCTCCCTTGCTCAAGAGATGGATCTCCGCTTCCCGGCCAAGGCGGTCTCTCAACTCATAGGCCATGATCGTGCCGCCGAGACCGGCACCCAGGACTGCAATGCGTTTCATGATGGCTCCTCCCATTCGGTAGGAGCCAGTATCTACGAAACTACATACATATCAAGTAGTCTATTTGGCTTATTGGTCTTTGGCGTGGACGCCTCGGACAAGCTCGTGCCATCCACGCTTCCAAAGGGCGAGGCCGCCGACTGCCATCACGGCGAAGCAAGCGAAAAGGAGAACTATAAGGAGATGGCGCTCCCTCTCGGGGAGCGGCGGGTTCTGGCCTTTTGCGGCTGGGACTTGAACCAACCGGACGGGGGATGGGCTCACAATGCTTGCGGTGGTCAGGCGGTCGGCATGGGTGCTTGGCCCGCCTGGACTCTGGATGCTGGGAGGCGCGCTCGGCGGGGAGGCGGCGCCGGGGCTTCCGAACATGAACATGGCCAGAGCCAGGCCGCTGGCAGCCGCCAACCACGCAAGCGAACGGCTGCGGCGGGAAGGGGGTGTGCGAGCTTCCAATTCGTAATCCATGGCAATCGCCTCGTCTCATTGACTTGACCGCATGAAACCCTGCGATCACGTCGGCAGGACGACGAAATTGTGGCGTTTTACATGTCGAATTGTGATTTCGCCGGTGGCGCCGAGCTCCCTGTGGATCCGGCATTGGCACGGTGACGCAAAACTCTTGGCGGTTCGCAGCTTTCCGCTTGAAAGGCAGGGGCTCTTTCGCCATAGAGCTTGGACCTGAGGCCCCGGGGAGCGGGGTCGATGTTCAATCAACTCAGGACCTGCACAATGGCTTTCCTTGCCGACGCCCTTTCCCGCATCAAGCCTTCCGCGACCATCGCCGTCACGCAGATGGCCCGGGAACTCAAAGCGCAGGGGAAAGACGTCATCTCGCTTTCCGTCGGCGAGCCCGACTTCGATACGCCGCAGAATATCAAGGATGCGGCTGTGGCTGCGATCGCACGCGGCGAGACGAAGTATACGCCAGTTGCCGGCATTCCGGAGCTGCGCAAGGCTATCGCTGACAAGTTCAAGCGCGAGAACGGCCTGGATTACAAGCCCGAGCAGGTGATCGTCGGTACGGGCGGAAAGCAGATTCTTTTCAATGCCTTCATGGCAACGATCAATCCGGGAGATGAAGTCGTCATCCCGGCGCCGTTCTGGGTGTCCTATCCGGAAATGATCGCGCTTTGCGGCGGCACGCCTGTGTTCGTCGAAACGACGATCGAGAACAATTTCAAGCTGACGGCCGAACAGCTGGACAAGGCGATCACGCCGAAGACCAAGTGGTTCATGTTCAACTCGCCATCCAATCCATCGGGTGCTGCCTACAGCAAGGAAGAGCTGAAGGCGCTGACCGACGTGTTGCTCAAGCACCCACATGTCTGGGTTCTGACCGACGACATGTACGAACATCTCGTGTTCGGCGACTTCGTGTATTACACGCCGGCGCAGGTCGAGCAGAAGCTTTATGACCGCACGCTGACCATGAACGGCGTGTCCAAGGCCTATGCGATGACCGGCTGGCGTATCGGCTATGCGGCCGGCCCGCTGCCGCTGATCAAGGCGATGGACATGATCCAGGGCCAGCAGACCTCGGGCGCATGCTCGGTTGCCCAGTGGGCTGCCGTCGAGGCGCTCAATGGTCCGCAGGACTTCATCACGGAATCGAAGAAGGCCTTCGAAGAGCGCCGCGATCTCGTGGTCTCGATGCTCAACCAAGCTTCGGGCATCGTATGCCCGAAGCCGGAAGGTGCCTTCTACGTCTATCCGTCCTGTGCCGCGCTCATCGGCAAGACCGCACCCTCGGGCAAGGTCATCGAAACCGACGAAGACTTCGTCATGGAACTGCTCGCGACGGAAGGTGTCGCGACCGTTCACGGCTCGTCCTTCGGTCTCGGCCCGAACTTCCGCGTCTCTTACGCGACCTCGAATGCCAAGCTCGAAGAGGCCTGCAGCCGCATCCAGCGTTTCTGCGCTTCGCTGAAGTAAGCGATCTTCGGAGACGGAACATAAGAAAGGGCCCGCGTCGCGGGCCCTTTTGCATTGAGGAGTATGATCAACCCTTCGTAAGCTTGATGATCGTGGAATCTCCACCGCCGCGCTGTTCGGTGACGGCGTAGACCGCGCCATCCGGGCCTACCCTCACGTCGCGGATGCGGGCGCCGAGGTCGACGCGTTCCTCATGCTTCACCCGGTCGTTTTCCATGTGCAGGATAACCAGGCCCTGGCTGACCAAGCCGCCGACGAGGAAGGCGCCCTTCCATTCGGGGATGGCATCGGCGTCGTAATAAGCCATGCCCGAAGGGGCAATTACGGGATCCCAGTAATAGATCGGCTGCTCGGTGTCGGCCATCTGGGTGATGCCGTCGCCGACTTCTGCGCCACTATACTCAACGCCGTAGGTCACTTCCGGCCAACCGTAGTTTTTGCCGGCTTCGGGCAGGTTCAGTTCGTCGCCGCCCTTCGGGCCATGCTCCACCGTCCACAGGCGGCCCTGGCCGTCCAAGGTTGCGGATTGCAGGTTGCGGTGGCCGAGCGACCAGATCTCGGGCAGAGCGCCGTCTTCGCCGGCAAACGGGTTGCCGGGCAGGGCTTCGCCGGTCTGGCTGATGCGGAATATCTTGCCAAATCCGCTTTGCAGATCCTGAGCCTGGACACGCGGCTCGGCGTCGGAGCGCTCGCCGACGGTCACATAGAGTTCGCCCTCAGGACCGAAAACGAGGCGGGAGCCAAAGTGCTTGTCGCCGTCATAAGTCGGCATCTGGCGGAAGATCACGTTCACGTCTTCCAAAGCGCCGCCGCCTTGTTCGTCAAGCACCAGGCGTGCCGAGGCAACCGATGTGCCGTTGCCATCGTCTCGCGGCTCAGCATAGGAGAAGAAGATCATGCCCGAGGTCTCATAGTCCGGGGCGAGGGCCACGTCGAGAAGACCACCCTGGCCATCCGACATGACTTCCGGGACGTTGGCGATTTCGGGGCCGGCATTGCCGTCTTCACCGATGATGTGCATCGCGCCCTGTTTTGCTGTCACCAGCATGCGACCGTCGGGAAGGAATTCCATGGCCCAGAGATGGGGCAGGCCTTCGGCAACGACTTCCGTCTGGATGTTCACGACCTCCGGAGGCTGCGGGGCCCGGGTCTGGCCGCTGAAGGCTGGTTGCTGGTCGGGCGCGTTCGGTGCCGCCGTTTCGACGGGGGTCCCTGCTTGCTGGGCGAAGGCGGGAAGAGTGGCAACGCTGAGGCTCAGCATGGTTCCGGCGAGGATGTGCGGCAATCGCTTCATGGGTTTCTCCTGATCTGGTGGATTGTCCTGGATCAACGTCTGAAGTGGTTTCAAAGCTCCCGCACGAAAGGTCATCAGGGATCAAGTTTGCTTTATCGCCCGGTGAACTGGCTTCCTCCTCATCCCACAAAAAGAGCGGGCGCTGGGCCCGCTCTCACCAATTATGTCGCAGTCTTGATCCAACTGCCGAGATACGGCGAATTGGCGAAGATCTTCTCTCTGTCCCTCCAGATCGCGGGGAGGGCCAGAACAGCGAGG
Source organism: Allorhizobium sp. (assembly GCA_046294755.1). Lineage (GTDB taxonomy): Bacteria > Pseudomonadota > Alphaproteobacteria > Rhizobiales > Rhizobiaceae > Allorhizobium. The sequence continues at coordinate 47,301 of JBKBON010000007.1, forward strand.
GCAGCGAGAGTGATGAAAGTCTTCATCAGCTGCGACAGTTCCGGGGTCCGGGCGTCGATATAGTAGACCGCATAGACGATCAGGACGTGCCAGACATAGATCTGCAGCGAGTGCCGGCCGAGCAGCTGCAGAAAGTTCAGCGTGAAGAGGCTCGTCAGGGTCGAGGCGATCTTGCGGATCACGGCATTCTCATGGCGCGGGCCGGCGATCAGAACCCAGGCCATTCCATAGGCGACGGCCGCGAAATTGATCAGATAGACCGGGCCAAAGTCGGCGCGAATTTCCATCAGGCCGAATTTCTCCAGCACGAAGCCCGGCATGAAACCATGGGCAGTCGCGATGCGAAGCGGCAGGAAGAAGAGCGTGACAGCAAGGGCAGTCCAGACAAGCGTGGTGCGATTGGGGTCGAAGACCTTCTGCCACTCGATCTTCTTCATCGAGGTGAGTGTGCCCGCGATGATGCCGGCGAAGAAGACGATCTGCCAGCCGAGCAGGTTGAAGGAGACGCGCAGGCCCTGCGCGTCGGGCGCGCCGGCGAGCCAGCTGTCGAGCGGGAAAGTGATGATGCGGTGCAGGCCGAGCTGGGCTGCGAGCCAGACCAGCAGCGAGCCGATGGCGACGCCGAGCCAGTGGCCACGGATGCAGAGCCAGATCACCACAGGCGCGAAGACCATATAGACGATATACTGGGGCAGGATGTCCATGAACGTCGGCTGGACCAGGAAGGTCGCGATCGGCGCGAGCGAGCTTGGATCAAGTAGGCTTGCGTCACCCAGCCAGTTCTTCCAGGCGGACACCGCACCGGGCAGGACAAGCTGCAGGGCGAGCACGATCAGGATGATTGCCATGGCGTAGCGATACAGTTCCAGGGCGCGCGACCAGATCTTGTCGCGTCCCACGGCGTAGCCATCCTTCATCATCTTGCGGCTGTAGACCATTCCGGTCAGCAGGCCCGACAGAAAGACGAAGCCCTGCGCATCCTCCACGAAGGCGAGGTTGCGGTGGTTGATTTGAACCAGCCAAAGGCCGCCCGTAAACACCAGGTGGTTGATCAGCATGAAGACGAGGAAATAGCCTCGCATACCGTCGATCACGTCCAATCTTTTCACGTCCGACTCCGAGTTGGCCCCCCGGTGACCCGCGGCGGCGATCATCATCCGCATCATGTTGACAATGCGGCGGGAGGCCCAATGGGGGCCGATCCGTGCGAAGGGAACGGGGCTTTTCCCCAAAAGTTCCCTTCCGGAGCGCTCACGGATCCGTGCCTCGATGTCGCAGGTATGAGGCCTACAGGCCGAGGAAGGCGAGCATGATGAAGGTGGCGAAGAGGACGAAGTGTGTCATGCCCTCGATCGCGTTCGTTTCGCCATCGTTGAGGTTGATGGCCGCCGCGACCAGCGTGATGGCGACCATGGTGGTCTGAACCGGCGTCATGGCCATGACGAAGGGTTGGCCCGTATACAGGGCTATGGCCTCCATCACCGGGACCGTCAGAATGACGGTGGAGAGGGACGCCCCCATGGCAATATTGACGACTGCCTGCATGCGGTTGCGCAAGGCGGCGCGCATGGCCGTCAGGATCTCTGGCGCGGCAGAGATGCCGGCCACCAGTATCGCGGTCAGGGCGACCGGCGCGCCGGTGCCCTCGAGACCCGCATCCATTAGCACCGACATGACTTCGGCGAGAACGCCGATGAGCACGACACCGAAGAGGATGACACCTATGGACCAGAAGGTGGAGGTTTCCCGATGGTACTCCACCGCTTCCTCTTCCGGTGGTGCTGTTCCGGCTGCAGTTGCGGCGGCATGCCCGGAACTGCGCGAGGGATAGCTGTAGGAGAAGAAGTAGCTGTGTGTGCCGACCTGCATGCGCAGGAAGAGGGCATAGAGCGCGATCATCGCTCCGATGGTGAAGACGGAATAATACTGCCAGCGATCTCGCGGAATGAACTCCGGTACGATCATCGAAATGCCCATGGCGGTCAGGATCATCACGCCATAGGTCTTGCCCGAGTCATCATTATAGGGTTGTTCTCCGTGCTTCAGCCCACCCAGCAATGCTGCGAGACCGAGGATGCCGTTGATGTCCAGCATGACGGCCGAATAGATCGTGTCGCGCACCAGTGTGGGCGAGGCGCCGTTGTTCATCATGATCGCGAGGATCAACACTTCCACGGCGACCGCAGAGAGTGTCAGGATCATCGTGCCATAGGGATCGCCGACCTTGTGAGCGAGGACCTCCGCATGATGGGCGACGCGCATGGAACCCACCACAATGGCGGCAATCAGGGCGGCAGCGCCGAGCAGTGACGCGACCTGCCCCGCGCCCAGAACGGCATGCTCCAGCCCAAAGCCCAGGATAGCTGCTGCAATCGGAATCAGCAGAAGTCTTTCCTCACGGATGCGCGACACCTGCTTCTCCTTGTGCTGATGGCGCTCCGCTAACGGAACCGACGGGTGTGCTGTTCCCGCCTGACCGATCGTGTTTGCGCCTTTGACCTTTTGATGGAATACTCCTCAGAGCCTAGAAGGAGAAGGCCATGGTGAAGATCATCTACGAGATCGTTCCTCATGATGGCGGTTGGGCCTATCGGCTCGGCGGCGCCTATTCGGAGGCGTTTCCGACCCATGATCAGGCACTGGAAGCCGCGCGTATCGTCATGGAGGAGCAACAGGTCGGCGACGAGCCGGTGACTATCAGCTATCAGGACGAGACGGGACGCTGGCGAGAAGAGTACAGCGACGGCGGCGACCGTCCGGAGGTGGAGATCGTCGACACCTTTGTCGATGAGCATCGTCCTCTGGCCTGATGCCCCGGATCGGAAGCTTTGTCTTTTCAGCCGCTTGAGCTCGTTCGCTCACGTCTCGAATCCGCTTGTCTTGTCGCCATCCGATGCTTTGCGCGGCAGCCGCTTCCAGTCGTTGAGGCCGGAAACCAGAGCGTCGAAGGTGGCGCGGTAGCGCGGCACGGCCTTCAGGTTTTCGTGCATCACGACGAAGGTCTCGAGTGACAGCTCGAGTGCTCCTGGGAGGACTTCCACGAGGTCCGGTTCGCCGGCGGCGATTGCGTGCTGGCACATGCCGATGCCGAGTCCTGCGCGGATGGCGGCAAGCTGGACCAGATTGCTGTCGGCGCGGAAGTCGAAGCCGATGCCGGCCAGGTCTTGCCGTTCTCTCAGGATGTCCCTGATGTAGGCGAGCTGCCTGTCGAAACCGATCAGGCGGTGGCTGGCAAGATCGCTGAAAGCCTTAGGGGAGCCATGGCGCTCCAGATAGCGCCGGTGGGCGTGGAAACCGAGCGAGAGCTTGCCGATCCTCCGGCTAAGCAAGGCGGCCTGTCTGGGCTGGACCATGCGGATTGCAATATCTGCTTCCTGCTGAAGCAGATCCTCGACGGCATCGGAGGCCGAAAGCTCAATCTCCAGACCCGGATGGTTCTCCTGCAGGCGGGCGAGGATAGGCGGCAGGGTTTCGACCGCGATTACCTCACTTGCGCTGATGCGAACGGTGCCGCGCACCGCCTCCATGTCGCCGGAGGCAATGCGAGCGAGAGCCGAGGACATCGCAGCCATGCCATGCGCATGTCCCTGCATGGCGCGCGCCTTTTCCGTGGGGAGAAGCCCCTGAGGGCTGCGCAGAAAAAGGGGGGCGCCAAAGGCCTGTTCCAAAGTTTCGATATGTCGGCCCGCCGTGGGTTGGGTCAAACCGAGTCTGCGGGCGGCGGCCGACAGCGAGCCGGTCTCGAGGACCGCAAGAAAGGTTCGGTAGTGATCCCAGCTGATTTGATCGATAGTCATTCATTTTTGTATATCAGCCGAACAATTTTTGGCAATTCTGCATAGTGGCTGTCGCTGTCACACTCACTCCGGTTTCAATGACAGGAGATGACCATGACAGAGAACATGACGAACCCATCGCTGGAGCGACCGCTTGCACTGGTGCTCGGCGCGACGGGCGGCATTGGCGGGGCGTTGGCCTCAGCTCTTCTGCAGCGCGGCTACAGGGTTCGCGCCATGCACCGGGCACCGGAGCGCCAGACATCGGCTCGACCTCGGTATGAGTGGGTGAGGGGTGACGCAATGCGGGCCGAGGATGTCTTGCAGGCTGCAGAAGGCGCAAGCGTCATCGTGCACGGCGTCAATCCGCCCGGCTATCAGAACTGGGCGGAGCTTGTGCTGCCGATGATCGACAACACGATTGCCGCCGCTCGCGCCGTCGGGGCGCGGATCCTGATGCCCGGCACGATCTACAATTTCGGCCGCGATACCTTCCCGCTGGTGGCCGAGGACAGTCGTCAGGAGCCTGAAACCGTCAAGGGCCGCATCCGCGTGGAGCTTGAGCGGCGATTGGAACAGGCGGCGGCGGAGGGGGTGCCGGTTATAGTCGTGCGCGCCGGGGACTTCTTCGGACCCGAGGCCGGCAACAACTGGTTCGCACAGGGCCTCGTCCAACCCAGCAAGCCGGTGCGCTTTGTCATTAATCCCGGGCACAAGGGTATTGGCCATGCCTGGGCCTATCTGCCGGATGTTGCCGAGACCTTCATGCGGCTGCTTGATCGGGCGGACGCACTGCCGCGTTTCGCGCGGTTTCACATGGACGGATTCTATGATCCGGATGGTGCGCAGATGGTGGCGGCGATCGGTCGAGCCGTGGGGCGACCGCGCATGCTCACCATCGGCTTTCCCTGGCGTTTGGCAGGATTGGCCCGGCCTTTCGTGCCTCTGATGCGGGAGTTGCACGAGATGCGCTATCTCTGGCGCGAAACGGTGAGGCTCGACAATTCGCGTCTGTTGGATTTTCTCGGAGAAGAACCCCGGACGCCCATCGATGTCGCGGTAAAGGCGACGTTGCAGAGCCTGGGCTGCCTGGTGGACTCGGATGCATCGACTAGACGCGATTCTGTGCTGTGCGTCGCAGGAGGCGAACGATGAGCACGTCGGTCACCAATACGCCGTTACCGGTGCTGGCCTTCAGAGGACTGGCGACCGTCGTCGTCGCCGGTGTGGCCGGGCAATTCCTGCTCGCCGGGATGGCGGTGTTTGGCGCCGGCACCGGATGGGAACTGCATGCGGCGACGGGAGGGGCGCTCGGGCTGCCGGTGCTCGCGCTCTTTCTTTTGTCGCTGTCACAGGCACTGCACGGATATCGGCGCAGTGGCGCCCTGTTGCTCGCCGTCTATCTGCTGCAGGTTGTGCTGGCTGCGGTCGGTGGCGGGGTGCCGTTGCTGGGCGCGCTGCATCCGCTTAACGGGCTGGTGATGGGCCTGATCTCCGTCCGGTTGGTCGGCCTGCGATCGCCCTGAAGACATCTGGCGTCAGCTGTAGGGCGCCCGGCCTAGCCGGACGCCCTCATCGTGTCAGGCAAGGGCCGGATAGGTCGTGTAGCCTTCCGCGCCGCCGCCATAAAGCGTGGCCTGGTCCAGCGGGTTGAGGGCCGCATCTTCCTTCAGACGGCGGACGAGGTCCGGATTGGCAATGAAGGGGCGGCCGAAGGCGACGAGGTCGGCATAACCGCTCTCGACGGCTTCGATCGCCGAGACGCGGTCGTAACCATTGTTGGCGATCCACGCACCCTTGCCGCCGGCATCGCGATAAGCCGCCTTGAGGGCCTTCCAGTCGAAGGGCAGGACGTCACGGGGGCCGCCCGTCGCGCCTTCGATGACGTGAACAAAGGCGAGATCGAACTTCGCCAGACGTTCGACCAGGGCAGTGTAGACCGCCTTCGGATCCGGGTCAGAGACATCGTTGGCCGGGGTGGTCGGCGAAATGCGGATGCCCGTCTTGTCGGCGCCAATTTCCTTGGTCACCGCCGCGACCACTTCAAGGGTGAGCCGGATGCGGTTCTCGATCGAGCCACCATAATCATCCGTGCGCCGGTTGCTGTTGGATCGCATGAACTGTTCGAGCAGATAACCGTTGGCCGCATGGATTTCCACGCCGTCAAAGCCGGCTTCGACGGCAGCCCGGGCGGCCTTGCGGTACTCCTCGATGATACCGACCAGTTCAGCCGTTTCCAGGGCGCGGGGCTCGGAGGTTTCCACAAAGGCGCCGGAGCCATCGGGATTGAGAATGTAGGTCTTCGACTTTGCAGCAATGGCGGAGGGTGCAACGGGGGCGCCGCCCTCCGGCTGTAGGCTCGTATGCGAGATACGTCCGACATGCCAAAGTTGGGTGACGATCTTGCCGCCGGCGGCATGAACGGCATCGGTGACCTTCTTCCAGCCCTCGATGGCCTCGGGCTTGTAAAGGCCCGGCACATCGGCGTAGCCCTGTGCCTGATGGGTGATGGCAGTGCCTTCACTGATGATCAGGCCGGCGGTTGCGCGCTGGCGATAATAATCGACATTGAGATCGTTCGGCACCGCGCCCGGAGAACGGTTGCGGGTCAGCGGCGCCATGGCGATGCGATTGGATACGGAAATGGTGCCGACGGATGTCGGTTCAAAAAGCTTGGACATGAAACCTCTCGGGAGTTTCCAGCGACGGGAAATGTCGCCGGCCTGCCCGATGTGGGGCGTCACATCGTGCTGTTCAAGGACTTCAGGAATTCAGCAATCGTGTCTTCGTTGCGGCGATAAAGGACACGCTGGCCGACACGCTTGGAGCTGATGAGGCCCGCTCGCTGGAGCGTGGCGAGATGGGCTGACACTGCGGACTGCGACAGGCCGGATCGTTCGAATTGACCGGCGCTGATCCCGTCGGTCGCGTCCTCTTTCGGTACCCCGAAGTATTCCTTGGGATCCTTCAGCCAGATCAGCATTTCCATCCGCGCCGGGTGAGCCAGCGCTTTCATCACGTCCTCCAGGAACATGTCCCCTCCAAATCGTCAGCAATTCCAGTCTGCAGCGGATCGATCTCTGAAGTCGGGCCCGTGATGCCCGGCGCCAGTTCCGCCAGACGTTGAAACGGCTCGAAGGATCTATTGTTCCAACAAGATAACAAAAAAAGAGGGCCACCGGAAAAACCAGGGCCCTTTGAATTGTGAAGGTCAAAAACCTCCAGAGGGGAACAGCTGCTGCGGTGGAACTGGGAGGAAAAAGCCACCATGTGCATCAGCTGTGTGCGATATGGTGGTTTTTTGTGCAGTGAACAATGCTTTTTTATGCATGTCAGGCATGCGTGAGCTGCATCTCTGTGTGCCATACCTACAGAAAAGGCAGCGTTGCCGCTGCCTTCAGAAGTTCCAGTTGCGGGCCTTGGCGACGATGAAGTCCCTGAATGCCTTGAGCTTTGCGGCGTTCTTGATTTCGTCCGGATAGCAGAAATAGGTGTCGAAGGAAGGGACATCGGCGCTGGTTACCAGCTGCAACAGGCCTGGGTCGCGGCCGACGATATAGTCGGGCAGCATGGCGATGCCGATGCCGAGAAGGCAGGCACGCTTGATCGAAGTGAGGCTGTTGATCTGCAGATGCGGGATACGCGGATTGTCGGAGGATCGTCCTGCGACTTCCAGCCAGTTCACGTCAAGCAGGTAGTTCGGTGCCGGCTCGCCGAAGGTGATGATCTTGTGGTTGTCGAGATCCTCGATCGACTGCGGCTCGCCGTAGCGGTTGATGTAGGACGGCGCGGCATAGACATGCATGTGCACCGTAAACAGCTTGCGCTGGATGAGATCCGACTGCTGCGGCTGGCGCAGGCGAATGGCGCAGTCGGCATGGCGCATGTTCACGTCCAGCTCCTCGTTATCGAGGATCAGCTGGATGGACATGTCGGGATAAAGCTGCAGGAATTCCTGCACCTTGTCGGTGAGCCAGCCCTGGCCGAGGCCGACGGTCGTGGTGACGCGGAGCTTGCCGGACGGCTTTTCCGTTGTCTCGGTCAGCTGCATCTTGACGGTCTGCAGCTTCAGGAGGACGTCATGGGCGGTGCGATAGAGCAGTTCGCCCTGTTCGGTCAAAATCAGTCCGCGCGCATGGCGGTGAAACAGCTTGACGCCGATATCCTGCTCCAGAGAGGAGACCTGGCGGCTGATGGCAGACTGGGACAGGTGCAGCTTGTCGGCCGCGTGGGTGAAGGACCCAGCTTCGGCGGCCGCATGGAAAATGCGCAGTTTGTCCCAGTCCAGCGGCATGCCGCCCCCTCTCATCATGGCTATTCCGCCGCTTGTTGTGTCTCGACGGGAAGCGCCGACAGGAAGCGTTCGGCCTCGAGTGCCGCCATGCAGCCCATGCCGGCGGCGGTGATCGCCTGGCGATAGACATCGTCGGTGACGTCACCGGCAGCAAAAATGCCGGGCACATCGGTCGCGGTCGAATCCGGCGCGGTCCAGAGGTAACCGTTCGACTTCAGCTTCAGCTTGTCCTTGAACAGCTCGACGGCCGGCGCATGGCCGATGGCGACGAAGACGCCGTCGATCGGCATCTCGGTGACGGCGCCGGTCAGCACGTCCTTGAGCTTCACGCCCGAGACCGAAGGCGGCATTGGCGGCTTGGCCGGCGCGCCGGTGATTTCCTCGACCGTCGTGTTCCAGAGAACGCGGATGTTCTCCTTGGCGAACAACCGCTCCTGCAGGATCTTTTCCGAACGGAAGCTATCGCGGCGATGGACAACGGTGACCGACTTGCAGATATGCGAGAGATAGAGCGCTTCCTCGACGGCGGAATTGCCGCCGCCGACGACAATGACGTCCTTGTTGCGATAGAAGAAGCCATCGCAGGTGGCGCAGGCGGAGACGCCGAAGCCCTGGAAATGCTGCTCGCTTTCGATGCCGAGCCACTTGGCCTTGGCGCCGGTGCAGATGATCAGCGTATCGGCCGTCCAGATCTGGCCGCTATCGGTCTTCACCGTGAAGGGGCGATGGCTCGTATCGACTTCAGTGACCAGATCGCTGACGATCTCGGTGCCGACATGGATGGCCTGATTGAGCATCTGCTCCATCAGCCAGGGGCCCTGGATCGGATCGGCAAAGCCCGGATAGTTCTCCACATCCGTGGTGATCATCAGCTGGCCGCCCTGTTCCATGCCTGCGATCAGAACCGGCTTCAGCATGGCGCGGGCAGCATAGATGGCGGCGGTGTAGCCGGCAGGGCCGGAGCCGATGATCAGCACCTTGGTGTGGCGGGCAGTCATGTCGCTTCCTTTCAACGCGCGGTCCGTCTTGTCGACCGGGGCCTCGGATATGGGGCTCACCCTGTCTTCGCGCAACTGGCGCCCATTTAGGATCGAAGCGAAGCGCAGATCAAGGCATGGGGCTGCATTAGCAACAGAGCTTTGCGCGCCCACGCAATAATTGTGCGTGAGCGCGGAGGATTCTTGCCAATTTCACGCGTTGGAGTAGATAACGGACACATCTTCAAAAGGAGCGACTGTGCTCAAGGTAGAACTCGACGCCATCGACCTGCGCATTCTGAAGGAATTGCAGCGGGACGGGCGGATGACCAATGTGGAACTCTCCGAACGCGTCGGCATTTCGGCACCGCCCTGCCTGCGCCGGGTGCGCAAGCTGGAGGAGGCGGGCGTGATCGAAAGCTATCACGCCGTCCTAAACGCGAGCCGGCTGGGCTACGACCTCGTCGCCTTCTGCATGGTCGGCCTCAAGCACCAGTCGGAGGCCAACCTCAAGGCCTTCGCCGCGGCCACCGACAGCTGGCCGATCGTCCGCCAGGCCTGGATGGTCAACGGCGACAGCGATTTCCTGCTGCACTGCGTGGCGGAGAACTTGACGCGGTTCCAGGACTTCGTCATCGAGGTGCTGACGGCCAACGAGCATGTCGACACCGTGCGCACCATGCTGACGATCCGGCAGGTGAAGAAGGTCGGGCTGGTGGAGATTTGAGAGATGATCGATTTTAGTTTGGCAAATTTGTTTCGTCGTTTGCGGGCATGGAGAAAACGGCTCCGGTACTTTCCTGGATCGTCGAGTTACTGGGAAAGCCGCTATGCGCGTGGCGGAAACTCCGGGGCCGGTTCTTACGATAGGCTAGCTGAATTCAAGGCGCGCGTTATTAACGAGTTCGTTCGAGAAAACGCCATTGATAGCGTCATCGAGTTTGGTTGCGGGGATGGTAATCAGCTTACGCTGGCCAAATACCCACAATATATTGGGTTTGACGTGAGCAAAACTGCGGTCGCGAGGTGCCGGGAGCTGTTCGCTGGGGATGAATCGAAGAAGTTTTTGATGGTGGACGAATTTGAAGCCCACATTGCTGACTTATCACTGTCTTTGGATGTAGTATACCATCTTGTTGAGGATGATGTATTTCGCGGTTACATGAATAATTTATTCGCGGCGTCGTCGCGCTATGTTTGTATCTACTCATCCAATAAAGATGAGTGGCAGGAGCCTCATGTGAGGCATCGTAAATTTACCGAATGGGTTGAGGAAAATAGTCGAGATTGGGTTTGTTTCAAGAAAATTGATAACGAATATCCATTCGATGCGAACCGAAAAAGAGATACGTCTTTTGCGGATTTTTACTTTTTCCGTAAGGTAGGTTGAGGAAATGGATACTGTCCTTGTGCTGTGTATGAAGTGGGGAGACTTATACGGCCCTGAGTATGTGAATAATCTCGCTGCGGGTGTTCGGCGTCATCTCAAGCGTCCTTATCGCTTTATCTGTTTCACAGATGATGCGAGTGGCATTTCCGATGATGTTGAAATCTTTCCTATTCCGGAGATTGTACTACCTTCCGGGAAGAAAGATCGTCGATGGCAAAAATTGTCCCTTTTCAAAAGCGACCTTTTTGGCCTTTCAGGTGTCGCCCTTTTTCTTGATCTTGATTTGGTGATAGTGGGCGATCTAGATAAATTCTTCGACGTGCCTGGAGAGTTTCTAATTGTCAGAGACGACGACTTGTTTCGGCGCAAGATCCTGAGGCGCCTCAATGCCAAACGTGATAAATTTTTGAGGTCAGTGGGTAACAGTTCCGTATTTCGTTTTGAGGTTGGTAGGCACGCCTACATTTATGACGCGTTCGTGTCCGACATAAGCGGCGCTCAAAGTAATTACGAAATCAGTCAACAATTTCAATCAGCAAAAGTTGCTGAACGCGGAGGGCTTACCTACTGGCACAAAGGGTGGTGCGTAAGTTTTAAGAATGATTGCGTTCCGCGCGGGATCAAGAGCTTTTTCTTTGATCCTGAGATGCCTGACGGCGCACTTATCGTTGTGTTTGCTGGTAATCCAAAAATGCAGGAAGTTTTGGAAGGGCGTGGCCATAAGTGGTATCGCCGGATAGGAGGTGTAGATTGGTTGCGCCGTGCATGGACATCAGGGGTGTAGGGTGTGATTGGCAAGGGGTGGTTTAGAGATATCAAGCGCCGCCTTCGCTTGTTAAGGGCAGAGAATGAGCTAAGGCTTCGGATAGAGAATATGCCGTCCGCTCGGCCGCATCACTTAGGCAAGCAACTGATAGTGTCGCTGACAAGTTACGATGCTAGATTTCCTAGTCTGTCCAAAACCTTGTTGTGCCTACTGAATCAGACCGTAAAGCCAGACGTTGTAGTCCTTTGGGTTGACCAGGAGTCTGTCGCCAATCTACCTGCGGACGTAACAGATTTGTGCCGCGTCGGCTTAACAATTGAGTCGGTGGAAGATACGCGATCTTACAAAAAACTCGTACCAGCCCTGCAAAGGTTCCCTAACTCGATCATTGTTACTGCAGATGACGACGTTTACTATTGGAGTACTTGGCTTGAAGAGCTTGTCGACGCTCACTTGCTGACGCGAATTCCAGTCGTTTGCCATCGTGCCCATAGGATAAAATTGCGCAGTGGGCAGATGGCTCCTTACCGTGAGTGGGATCATTCTGTCAGTCGCCGAGAAGTGTCTGACCGAATTTTCCCGACGGGCGTGCATGGTGTGCTTTATGACAGCGGGTGTTTTCATCCAGATGTTACCCGGCGCGACAAGTACATGGCGATCTGCCCTCATGCAGATGATGTGTGGTTCTACTGGATGCACCGCCTAGTTGGGGGGCAGCCATTGGTGCTCGGGAAGCGTCGGCGAATAATTGAATGGCCAGAGACGCGAGCTCATCAACTGCAATCGATTAATGTTCACGGAGGCGGAAATGATCGATCGATTCGAGCTATGGTGGAGCACTACGGAGCGTTGCCCTTCAAGTGACGGATAATATGGTGACTGATAGAATGCAGAAGAATTTACAGGCCTCGGTGATCGTCTCAACTTATAACTGGCCGAAGGCGTTGGAGTGTGTCTTGTGGGGCCTGTTTTTTCAGAATCGTAGAGATTTTGAGATTGTCATAGCCGATGATGGGTCTTCGGTCGCAACGCGAGAGTTGATTCAGCGGATGGCTTATAATGCTCCAGTGTCCATTACGCATGTGTGGCAACGCGATGACGGTTTCAATAAATGTAGAGCCTTGAACAAGGCGCTTGCTGTTTCGCGCGGCGAAAGAGTTATTTTCACTGATGGCGATTGTGTCGTCAGGAAAGATTTTGTCGACGTTCATCTAAGGATGTCCTCTCCTGGCAAGTTCTTGTCTGGATCGTATTATAAGCTTCCAGTTCGAACTAGCACTGCAGTAGATAAGAGCGTTATCGCCTCGCAAGAGGTGTTCTCTGCCGCATGGCTTCTTAGAAATGGTGTTGAGATCAATGCTGGTTTATTGAAAATATTAGCAAAGGGTAGGCTTGCTAGGTTGCTAGATGCGGTTTCTACCGCTCGCCCCAGCTGGAATGGCCATTCAGCGTCTTGCCTGCGAGATGAAGCTATTGCCGTAAATGGCTTCAATGAAGATATGGGCTACGGAGGGTTGGATGTCGAATTTGGCCTGAGACTCAATAGTCATGGGCTAAAGGTGAAGCGAATACGCTACGCTACACTTGCACTGCATCTCCATCACGAAAGGCCTTACAATACCTCCGGGATGCGGCAGGCCAGCCAGGCTGTTAAGGAAAGAACTCGTGACCTGGCGCTAAAGTGGGCTGACAGGGGGCTCGATCAGTGGCTGGGATCAGGGGGAGAGGTAAGGTTGTCTGAAGAAGATTGCATTACCCGATTCGAGGCGAATTGAATCAGTTTATTTTTCTGGCCTCAATGTACACTTCTTCAAGGTGGCGAGCTTCTTCGTTAACGGCGAAAACTAACTCACTTTGTGTCCGGGCCGCCTGACGCGCCACTTCGATGCGTTGGTCATCGTCAATCCAAGTGCATATTGTTGCGGTCATCAGATCGGAATCTTTAGCGTCTATCAGTGTGCCGATCCCCTCGGTATTCGCCGCCAACAACTCCGCAAACGCCCCCACGTCCGTCGCGACCACCGGCACGCCCGTCGCCATAGCCTCCAGCGGGGTCAGGCCAAAACCCTCCCAGCGCTGGGGGGCGACGAAAAGGTCGAGGGTGCGGTACCAGTCGGCGATGTTCTTGTGTTCGCCGACGAAGAGGATGCGGTCGGCGAGACCGGCTTCTTTGACCTTCGCCTTCAATCCGTTCTCGAAATCGATATGCTTGGATGTTGCGCGGCCGGCGATGATGGCGGCCCAGTCAGGGTGGGACGGCAGGAGGTCGATCATCGCGTCGACAAAGAGGTCGGTGCCCTTCTGGTGACGGATGCGGCCGAAGCAGCCGATATAGCGCAGCTTGGGGTCCAGCCCGCAGGCGCGCTTGGCTTCCGCCTTGTCTTCGGCAGGTTTAAACTTCTCGCAGTCAATGCCGTGCATGATTACGGTATTGGGGACTTCGAGATAGGCGGCGGTCTTGGCGCTGGTGGCGATCACAGCATCCATCTGGCGGATCAAGAACTTCGTCCAGGCGGAATGCTTGCGCTGCGAGGCGGAGGTGAAGACAAGCTTCAGCGGCATGCGCAGGATGTCGCGCAGGATCATGCCCGGCAGCATCTCGATGTTGCGGCGGGCATGCCAGACACGGTTTTTCTGGCCTTCCGGCGGGCGCCATAGTTTCCACAGATCGCGGAAACGCAGATGCGGCAGATCGGGGGGGAGGCCTGGACCCAAAACGGCGACCTTCTGACCCAGGCGGTTTTGAACCGGGACAAGCTGGATAATCGTCGAGGTGACGCCGGATAGACGCTGCTTGAAGTTCGGTGCGATCACGTGGACCCCGGCGGGATCCACGTAAGTCTTCGGCTTCGCCATCAATGCGACCTGTCCATCAACCCCACTTGACCGCGAGGATCTCGTAGGCCTTGGAGCCGCCGGGGGCGACGACTTCGATGTTGTCGCCGACTTCCTTGCCGATCAGGGCGCGGGCGATCGGGGAGGAGATCGAGATGCGACCGGCCTTCACATCGGCTTCCTGGTCGCCGACGATCTGGTAGGTCTTCTCTTCTTCGGTGTCTTCGTCGATCAGCTTGACGGTGGCGCCGAACTTGATCGTCGAGCCGGACATCTTCGAGAGGTCGATGACTTCAGCGCGGGCAATCAGGTCCTCGAGTTCGCCGACACGGCCCTCGTTGTGGCTCTGGGCCTCCTTGGCGGCGTGATATTCCGCATTTTCGGAAAGGTCGCCATGGGCGCGAGCTTCGGCGATTGCCTCGATGATGCGCGGACGCTCTTCCTGCTGACGCCAGCGCAACTCCTCATTGAGCTTGGCGAAGCCGTTCTGCGTCATCGGTACCTTTTCTACCATTTCTATATCCTTCGTCTTCATGGCCGCAGGCGCGGGCACAAAAAGAAAACAGGTTCCGAAGCAAAGCTGCGGAACCGTGTCACAAATCAGGTTGAAGGCACTATAGCAGAATGCTCGGCGCAATTTCCAGAGTTTTCGACAGGAGATCTATACACGCCTCTCGAAGGCGAAAAGCGGAGTGAAATCAGTGATGTTTGTTGCGATTGGACGGAATGTCGCAGGGTGGTTCATTGACGGCAGCCGCGAGAACATATAGAGAACATCCTTATGAAGAAGTCGCTCAAAGAACGTCTCGCCATCCTCTCCGACGCTGCGAAATACGATGCCTCCTGCGCGTCCAGCGGCACGACGAAACGCGACTCGGCCTCCTCGGGCGGGCTCGGCTCGACGGAAGGATCGGGGATCTGCCATGCCTATGCGCCGGATGGCCGCTGCATCTCGCTCCTGAAGATCCTGCTCACAAATTTCTGCATCTACGACTGCGCCTATTGCATCAATCGCTCGTCGAGCAATGTCCAGCGGGCGCGCTTTACGCCGGACGAGGTGGTGTGGCTGACGATCGAATTCTATCGACGCAATTACATCGAGGGGCTGTTCCTGTCCTCCGGCATCATCCGCTCCTCCGATGATACGATGGCCGAGATGGTCAAGGTCGCGAGAGATCTGCGGACCAAACATGACTTTCGCGGTTATATCCATCTGAAGACGATCCCGGAGGCCTCCGCCCATCTGGTCGAAGAGGCCGGTCTCTATGCGGACCGGTTGTCGATCAATATCGAGCTGCCGACCGATCACGGACTGGAACGCTATGCGCCGGAGAAGCGGCCGGTGAACATCCGCCGCTCCATGGCGGACCTCAGGCTCAAGATCGACGAGGCGCGCGAACCGACACACACCGGGCGGCGCAAGAAATTCGTGCCGGGCGGACAGAGCACGCAGATGATCGTCGGTGCCGACGGCGCCAGTGATGCGACGATCCTCGGTTCATCAGCGCGGCTCTACAGCTCTTATGGCCTGAAGCGTGTGTATTATTCGGCCTTCAGCCCAATCCCCGACAGTTCCCGGAACCTGCCGCTGATCAAGCCGCCGCTGATGCGCGAGCACCGGCTCTATCAGGCAGACTGGCTCTATCGCTTCTACGGCTTTTCGGTCGAGGAAATCGCGTCGATCGGGGAGGGTGGGATGCTTGATCTTGAGCTCGATCCGAAGCTTGCCTGGGCGCTCGCCAACCGCGATCGCTTTCCCGTCGACGTCAACACGGCGGATCGCGAGACCCTGCTCAGAGTGCCCGGCTTCGGTACGAAGACGGTCAAGGGGCTGCTCTCTGCCCGACGTCATCGGCGGGTGCGTCTGGAGGATCTGGCACGGCTGGGTGTGTCCTTGAAGAAGGTGCGCTCCTTCATCGTGGCGGAAGGATGGTCTCCGCATCGCAGTCTCGACCGGTCGGATCTTCGTGCTGTCTTTGCCCCGCCGGCCGAACAGCTCGCGCTGTTCTAATGCAGACGGTAACGCTCGAAGGGCGCGGTGAATTTGCCGAATGGCGGGATGTCGCGCGTCACTTGCTTGGGCGCGCGGTCGCACCGCATGCGGTTCGCTGGCAGCTCTCGGGGCAGGGTGAGGATCTGTTCGCAGACGTCGTTGCTGCGGAACCAGCTGAAGGCGGAGCCTCTGACGTCGCCGTACCGAAGAGCTTCATCGAGGCCGCGGAGGCGGCGATCTGTCATTCTGATCCGCAGCGGTTCTCGCTGCTCTACCGCATTCTCTGGCGGCTGCAGGAGGATCGCAAGCTTTTGCAGGTGACCTCCGATGCCGATGTGGCGCAGTTGGTGGGCCTGGTCAAAAATGTCCGGCGAGACAGCCATAAAATGAAGGCCTTCGTGCGCTTTCGCGAGGTGGAGGCGATGCAGGCCGGCCGGCGGCGCTTCGTCGCCTGGTTCGAGCCGGAGCATTTCATCGTGGCCCGCACCGCGGGCTTCTTTCAGCGCCGTTTCACCGACATGGATTGGCTGATCGCCACGCCGAAGGGCTCGGCCGCCTGGAATGGCGACGAGCTCAAGACCGCACTTGAGCCTGCCTCCCGGCCGGAAGCCGAAGACGAGACCGACGAGCTCTGGCGCACCTATTTTGCCAATATCTTCAATCCGGCCCGGGTCAAAATACGGGCGATGCAGTCGGAGATGCCGAAGAAGTACTGGAAGAACATGCCGGAGGCGTCGCTCATTCCGGATCTGATCGCCGGCGCCGAACGGCGGGTTCAGGACATGGCGGCCCGCGAGGCGAGCCAGCCGCCGGCCTTTCACGAGCGGCTGCAGGCGCAGTGGCGCGGACAGGAGGACGGGGTCGAGTTGGCCGGTCTGCCGCCGCTCAAGCGCCTCCGGGAGGAGGCGGCTGGCTGCACGCGCTGTCCGCTGCATTGTCATGCGACGCAGACAGTGTTTGGCGAGGGGCCGGCGGATGCCGCGATCATGTTCGTCGGGGAACAGCCGGGCGACGTGGAGGATCTGGCGGGCAGACCATTTATCGGTCCTGCCGGCAAGGTTTTCGACGAGGCGGCAGCCGCCGCCGGCATCGACCGGCGACAGATCTACGTGACCAATGCGGTCAAGCATTTCAAATATGAGTGGCGGGGAAAGCGGCGTATCCATATGCGGCCCGATGCCGGCGAAGTGGCCCATTGCCGCTGGTGGGTGGCCAAGGAAATCGAGATCATCCGGCCACAGATCGTCGTGGCACTGGGTGCGACCGCCTATCTGTCGCTGACCGGCGAAAGCCGTCCGATCGCCGAGGTGCGCGGCATGCCGATCCCCATGCAGGAGGGCCGGATGTTGCTGGTCACCACCCATCCGGCCGCCATCCTCAGAATGCCCGACGAAGACCTGAAGGTTCGCAGCCTCGTGGCTTTCCGGTCGGACATGCAGGGCGTCCGGCGCCTCTTTGATACGCTTCCCGCCGCCTGACGTCGCCCCTCAGTGCCCGCTGATGCGACTCTCATCCAACTCCGTTCGTGCATAGACACGGGCGGCGATGGCGGCGAGCAGCAGAAGGGTGACGGTTGCCAGCGCGCAGCAGAGGGCGAATCCTCCGGCATAGCTTTCTTTGGCGATGCCGATCCAGGGGGCTGCTTCGTTGCCAGTATTGCGGGCGACTTCCAGGGCGGTGCCGAGAGCCGCAGTGACGGAATCCCGGTCGCCGGCGGACAGCCCGGTCAGGTCTGCGCGCTGCATGCCGAAGCGGTAGAACAGCGTTCCGAGACTTCCTAGAATTGCCACGCCCAGCGCACCGCCGAACTCCGCGCTGGTCTCCGAGATGGCGGAAGCGGAGCCGGCGCGCTCGGGCGGTGCCGTGCCGACGATCAGGCCGGTGGTGGTCAGGATGACCGGCACGAATCCAAGGCCCATGATCATGCTGGCGCCGAGCACGCCGATCAGGCTCGAATGCCAGGCCGCAATCGCCATGAGGCCCGTACCGAGCGCATTGACCATAAGGCCCAGCAGAACCGTGCGCACTGGCCCCAGTCTGTTCGTCACCCGCCACGCCTGGAACGACATGACGGTGAAGACGAGGGAGGAGGGGATGGACCAGAGGGCTGCCTTAAGCGGCGAAAGTCCGATCACAAGCTGCAGGAAGAGGTTCTGGAAGAGGAAGATGCCGAAGATGAAGAAGACGCCGGCGAGGTTGACCATCAGCGAGGCGGTGAATGCCGGGATCCTGAACAGGGCAAGATCGATCATCGGGTGTTGCAGCACCTTCTGACGCTTGACGAAGATGAAACCCACGGCGAGGCCGAACAGCACCGGCAGAAGCTGCGTGAGGTCGAAGCCTTCCGCTGCCATCTTCTTGAAGCCATAGACGATCGGCAGGACGGTCAACAGTGAAAGGGCGACGCTCACAAGGTCGAGACGCCCGGCGTTGTCGTCCTTGTATTCGGGCAGCAGGAAAGGGGCGCTTGCGAGAAGGGCGGCCATGATCGGGACGTTGATCAGGAAGACCGACCCCCAGTGGAAATACTGCAGTAGCAGGCCGCCGATCAGCGGGCCGATCAGGCCGCCGAGTGCAAAGGCCGTGCCCCAGACGCTGATCGCGCGATTGCGCTCGCCTTCGTCACGGAAGAGGTTGACGACCAGCGACAGGGTGGAGGGCGCAATCGTTGCACCGGCGATGCCGAGCAGGGCACGGGCGATGATCAGCATTGAGGCGGTATTGGCGAAAGCCGCGAAGACAGAAGCCGCGGCAAAGAAAAAGGCGCCGATCAACAGCACCCTGCGTCGACCGATGCGATCGCCGAGCGTACCCATGGTGACGAGAAAGCCTGCGACCATGAAGCCGTAGATGTCGTTGATCCAGAGCAGCTGGGTGGCCGACGGATCGAGATCAGCGACGATCGCGGGCATGGCGAGGAAGAGGACCGAAAGGTCCATGGAGTAGATCAGGCAGGCAATCGACAGGATCAGGAGGCCGATCCATTCGCGCCGGGTCGCCTTTGCGGAAACTGCCTCAATCGTTTCGGTCATCGAACTATCTCTCAAGTGAAACCGGGGCACATTGCCGAAGCACAGGGCATTCGACAAATGTCAAATTTTGATGAGAGGCTTCTTGTAACCTGATCAATCGAGATGATTGTGCGCCTCCCGCTTGGGATCACTCCGTCCGGGCTTAGGACAGGCAACGCCTGACCGGCTTGTGTGTGAACGGCTGCTCGCGCTATCACGGGTCTGATCCTGCAGCGCGCATCAAATGACGGCGGGACCTCTTGGGGAGATGCCGTTTGCAACCGACAATCTTTTTGACCGCTGTCGCCATGCTGGCTTTTGCCGCGAACTCGCTTCTGGCGCGCGAGGCGCTGGGCACGCTGGCGATCGAGGCGGCGGGCTATACGGCCATCAGGATCATATCGGGAGCGGCGGTGCTCTACGGGCTCATGCGACGGGGACAGCATATGCCGCAGGCGGCGGGCTCTTCCTTGCCGGGAGACTGGCTCGCTGCAACTGCGCTTTTCGTCTACGCCATCGCCTTCTCTGCCGCCTATCTTTCCCTCGGTGCCGCCACGGGCGCCTTGATCCTGTTTTCCTCCGTGCAGGCGAGCATGGTCACCTTCGGGCTTGTCAAAGGCGATCGTCCGAGCCTGCGGGAAGTCGCGGGCTTTGCGATCGCCTTCGCGGCCTTCGTCTATCTGATCCTGCCGGGCGTCGGGCGGCCGGATGCCATCGGTTGCCTGCTGATGATCGCGTCCGGGATCGCCTGGGCGGTTTATACGCTGCGCGGCCGCGGAGCGCAGGATCCGATCGGTCAGACGGCGGGCAATTTCGTCCGGGCGTCGATCTTCTGCCTGCCGCTCGCGGTATTTGCGGGTCTCTACGAGACGGCATCGACCTCTGGCGTATTGCTTGCGCTTGCCTCGGGCATCGTCGCATCCGGTCTCGGCTATGCGATCTGGTATACGGCGCTGCGCGGGCTCACGACCTTTCAGGCCGCGCTGATCCAGCTATCCGTACCGGTCATAGCCGCCCTCGGCGCTATCCTGTTTCTCAATGAGCGGCTGACGCTGCATTTCGTGATCGCGGCTTCCTGCGTCATCGGCGGGATCGCGCTCGCCATCCTGGCCAAGCAAAAGCGTCAGGCCTGATCTCATTGCGTTGCTTCCGGCCTTAGCTTGAGGAATGGATCGCGCTGACATAGGCGTCCAGCCGTGCCAGGGTCTGCTTGCCGCCCTCGATCGCGCCGAACTTGAAAGTCGCGTCACGCGCTTCTTGCGTCGGGAAGATCAGGATCATGGTGACACGGGTCTGATCGCCTTCGGTTCCAAAGGTGATGATCCCGTCGAAATGAGCCGGCTCTCCCATTTCTCCACCATGCTCATAGGAAATGCGGCTGGGTGGCGTGATCTCCCGGTAGCGTATCCAGTTCGGCCAGTCCTTGCCGTCGGGACCATGCATCGTGTAGCGCCACAGGCCGCCAACGGAGAAATCCATCTCATGCGTTTCGTTCTGAAAACCATCCGGCCCCCACCAGGCGTCAAGGTGGCGGGCGTCCGAAAACATTTCAAAGACAAGATCGATCGGGGCGCGGACGAGGCGGTCGAACTTGAGGATACGGGCGGGGTCCAGTTCTGCTGTCATGTCAGAGGCCTCCTTGGGCGATGACCTGCTCGAGGCGGTCAAAATTCTGTTCGTTGGCGGCGTGGATGAAATTTTGCAGTTCACGATTTTCGTCGGTCGGTTCGAAGAGCATCCGCCATTTCAGGCGCGTGCCCGTTCCTTCGCCCTCGAAGGTCATCTCGAGGGTGAAGACATGCATGGGTTCATGGTGAAGAGCGACGACGCGTCGAGCCTCTTCGATCTCGTGAAAGGTCCATCGGTTGGCGAAGTCGGTACCGTCGGACGAGGTCATGGTGATGCGCCAGTCTCCGCCAACACGGAAGTCGAACGCGTCGATCCGGTTGGTGAATCCATGCGGCCCCCACCAGAGCTCCAATTTCGTGGGGTTGGCGATCGCATTGAAGACAGCCGCTGGGGCTGCGGACAGCAGACGTTCATTCAAGATCTCGAGCTTGTCGGTCATTTCTGGTCGTCCTCCTTGTCTTCGCGCTCCGTCTGGATGGCGGCGAGATAACCTTCTAGGCGATCCAGCCTGTGTTCCCAGAGCTTGCGGTAATCAGCCAGCCATCCATCGATGGCTTGCAAGGGTTCCGCTTCGAGCCGGCAGGGGCGCCATTGCGCGCTGCGACCGCGCGAGATGAGCTTGGCACGCTCCAGCACCTTCAGGTGTTTGGAGACGGCGGGAAGGCTCATCTCGAAGGGTTCTGCCAGTTCGTTGACCGTTGCCTCGCCGGTTGCCAGCCGCGCGAGAATGGCCCGTCGGGTGGGGTCGGCCAGAGCCCCCAGCGTCAGGGAAAGAGGATCGCTGCTCATAATTAGCTCCTCGGTTAATTAACCTATAGGTTTAATAAATGCCGAAGTGAACGGAGTCAAGCCGCTACGCTGTACTGAGCCTCGCAAGGGGCAAAAGAGTGGGTCTGTCTGACGATTAGCCGAAGAGTTCGATCAGCCCCGAGATGATCGTTGCGCCGCCAATGGGAGCAATCAGAAGCAGGATGATGTTAAGTCCGGCGATCCATGCCAGCGCCTTCTTCTGGCGAGGCGTCAACCGCTGCGGATCCTGGTGGGCCGGCGGTTCTGGCGGGGGCGTGTAGTTGTTGAGATCGAGAAACATGACTTTGACCAGTCTCGTCTGTTGGGCGGTGAGGCGTGCTCCACCTAACATAGGCAGCAGAGACAGAGTTCCAGTGCGATGTGGGCTGAGCAGGGTCTCGCTGCTGCCCTAAATACTGGCCCATCCCGCGAGGCATCAGCGGGGTGTGCTTATGCAGCGTCTTCAAGTGCCGCAGCAGGAAGGTTGGCGCGTGCATTCAGAACTTCCAGGCCAACGATGCGGCCATCACGATCGTAATCCAACATGATGCCTTCCGAGACCTCTTCGGTCTCAAGAACCGGTTCCGTTGAGAAGCGGATGTAAGCGGCATTCGCTGCAGCATCGTATTCGAGCTTCGGCTTCATTGCGGCTTCCGTGCGTTGCGATCGAGAGACGATAGAAGGATAAGCGTTCTAGCCTCAGTCTCCAAGCAGGTTCCGTAAAAACCAAATCGCCGCACCCAAGGATGCGGCGATCTTGTCGTATTCATGCACTATCAGGCGGCTCGCAGGCCAGCTGAAGCGTGCCGCCTTAGAAGTAGCTCTGCAGCGGGCGAACCTCGAGCTGGCCGCCCTTCAGCGCCCGGATGGCTTCGGCGGCAGCGAGCGCGCCGGCCATCGTCGTGTAATAGGGCACCTTCTGCATCAGGGCGGCGCGGCGCAGCGACTTCGAATCCGAGATCGCCTTGTTGCCGTCGGTCGTGTTGATGACCAGCTGAACCTGACGGTTGCGGATCGCGTCCTCGATATGCGGACGGCCTTCGAGCACCTTGTTGATCTTGATCGCGGGGATGTCGTTTTCGGCGAGGAAGCGCTGGGTACCGCCGGTGGCAAGAACCTTGAAGCCGATCTGGGTGAGGATCAGGATCGCCGGCAGGACGCGGGCCTTGTCCTCGTCGCGGACAGAGACGAAGACCGTGCCGTCGCGCGGCAGTTCGACGGATGCGCCGAGCTGGCTCTTGGCGAAGGCGAGCGCAAAGTCGGTGTCGAGGCCGATGACTTCGCCGGTCGAGCGCATTTCCGGTCCGAGCAGCGTGTCGACGCCGGGGAAGCGGGCAAACGGGAAGACGGCTTCCTTGACGGCGATATGGTTCAGGTTGCGCGGATCCGGCTTGGCGCCATAGGCGGCAATCGCGTCATCCAGCTTCTCGCCGGTCATGATGCGGGCGGCGATCTTGGCGATCGGGGCGCCAATGGTCTTGGCCACGAAGGGCACCGTGCGCGAGGCGCGCGGGTTGACTTCGAGAACGTAGATCACGTCGTCCTTGATGGCGTACTGGACGTTCATCAGGCCGCCGACATTCAGCGCCTTGGCCATGGCGGTCGTCTGGCGCTCCAGTTCATCGAGCGTGGCCCTGGAGAGTGAACGTGACGGCAGCGAGCAGGCCGAGTCACCGGAGTGGATGCCGGCTTCCTCGATATGCTCCATGATGCCCGAGACGAAGACGTTCTCGCCGTCGCAGAGCGCGTCGACGTCGACTTCGATGGCATTGGTCAGGTAGCTGTCGAAGAGAAGTGGGTTCTTGCCGAGCAGCGTGTTGATCTGGCCCGTCTTGTCGTTCGGGTAGCGCTGCTTGATATCCTCGGGCACGAGTTCCGGAACGGTGTCGAGCAGGTAGTTCTGCAGCATGCCCTCGTTGTGGATGATCTGCATGGCGCGGCCACCCAGAACGTAAGAGGGGCGGACGACCAGCGGGAAGCCGATTTCCCCGGCAACGAGGCGGGCCTGCTCGACCGAATAGGCGATGCCGTTGTTCGGCTGCGTCAGGTCGAGCTTCATCAACAGCTTCTGGAAGCGGTCGCGGTCTTCGGCAAGGTCGATCATGTCGGGCGCAGTGCCGAGGATCGGGATGCCGTTCTTTTCCAGCGCTTCGGCGAGCTTCAGCGGGGTCTGGCCGCCGAACTGCACGATGACGCCGACGACTTCGCCCTTTTCCTGCTCTGCGCGCAGGATTTCGATCACGTCTTCGGCGGTCAGCGGCTCGAAATAGAGGCGGTCGGATGTGTCGTAGTCGGTCGACACGGTTTCCGGGTTGCAGTTGATCATGATCGCTTCGAAGCCTGCATCCTTCAGCGCGAAGGCGGCGTGGCAGCAGCAATAGTCAAACTCGATGCCCTGGCCGATACGGTTCGGACCGCCGCCGAGGATGACGACCTTCTTGCGGTCGGAGATCTCTGCTTCGGAGCGAAGCGCACCGACGAAGGGCGTCTCATAGGTCGAATACATATAGGCGGTCGGGGACGCGAATTCGGCAGCGCAAGTGTCGATGCGCTTGAAGACCGGACGAACGCCGAGGCCGTTGCGCAGTTCTGCGACTTCCTTCGGGCGCTTGCCGGAGAGGGAGGCGAGACGGGCATCGGAGAAGCCCATGGCCTTCAGGGTGCGCAGATTGTCGGCGTCTTCCGGCAGGCCATGCTCGCGAACGCGGGCTTCCATGTCGATGATCGCCTTGAACTGGGCGATGAACCACGGATCGATCTTGCAGCCTTCATGGACTTCTTCCGGCGACATGCCGAGACGCAGCGCCTGGGCGACCATGCGCAGGCGGTCCGGCGTCGGCGTCCCGATGGCGGCACGGATGGCGTTCTTGTCGTCACCCTGGCCGAGGCCCGGGATCTCGATCTCGTCGAGGCCGGTGAGGCCGGTTTCGAGGCCGCGCAGCGCCTTCTGCAGCGATTCCGCAAAGGTGCGGCCGATCGCCATGACTTCACCGACCGACTTCATGGCGGTGGTCAGGGTCGGCTCGGCGCCGGGGAACTTTTCGAAGGCAAAACGCGGGATCTTGGTGACGACATAGTCGATCGACGGTTCGAACGAAGCCGGGGTTGCGCCGCCGGTAATATCGTTTTCGAGTTCGTCGAGCGTGTAGCCGATGGCAAGCTTGGCGGCGACCTTGGCGATCGGGAAGCCGGTGGCCTTCGAGGCCAGAGCCGAGGAGCGCGAGACGCGCGGGTTCATCTCGATGACGACGAGGCGACCGTCCTTCGGGTTGACGGCAAACTGCACGTTCGAGCCGCCGGTTTCGACGCCGATCTCGCGGAGAACCGCGATCGAGGCGTTACGCATGATCTGGTATTCCTTGTCCGTCAGCGTCAGCGCCGGAGCAACGGTGATCGAGTCACCCGTGTGTACGCCCATCGGATCGATGTTCTCGATCGAGCAGACGATGATGCAGTTGTCCGCCTTGTCGCGGACGACCTCCATTTCATACTCCTTCCAGCCGAGGACCGATTCTTCGATCAGGACTTCGGTGGTGGGGGAGGCGTCGAGGCCGGAATTGATGATCTCGTAGAATTCCGAGCGGTTGTAGGCAATGCCGCCGCCGGTGCCGCCCATGGTGAAGGACGGACGGATGATCGCCGGCAGGCCGACGACGTCGAGAGCCTGGGCTGCAATCGCCATGGCATGGGCCATGTAACGCTGCTTGCGGTCGGTTTCGCCGAGGTTCCACTGGTTTTCGAGCTCGTCGAGCGCCTTGTCGAGCTCCGCGCCTGATAGCTTCGCCTTCAGCTCGTTGCGAGCGGCTTCATGCGTCTTGCGGTCGGCATCCTTGATCTCGGTGGCGTTTGCCAGCATCGACTTGGGGGTTTCAAGCCCGATACGGGTCATGGCTTCACGGAAGAGGGCGCGGTCTTCGGCCATGTCGATGGCGGCTGGCTTTGCGCCGATCATCTCGACATTGTAGCGGTCGAGAACGCCCATGCGCTTCAGCGAGAGTGCCGTGTTCAGCGCCGTCTGGCCGCCCATGGTGGGCAGCAGCGCGTCGGGGCGCTCCTTGGCGATGATCTTGGCCACGACTTCCGGCGTGATCGGCTCGACGTAGGTGGCGTCCGCAAGGCCCGGGTCGGTCATGATCGTGGCCGGGTTGGAATTCACCAGGATGACCCGGTAACCTTCTTCCTTCAGCGCCTTGACGGCCTGGGTGCCGGAATAGTCGAATTCGCATGCCTGGCCGATGACAATCGGGCCTGCGCCAATGATGAGGATGGACTTGATATCTTGGCGCTTGGGCATGGCTCTATCCGTTCTTTGACCTGCGCGAAAAACCGGCCTGGGTGAGGGAGGTCACCGGCCGGGCGCAGAGAGATGGTCTTTTCAGGCTAGAAGCGGCTTATAGGGAAATGTTTGGTCGGAAGGAACCCCATAATTGCACCGTCCGGCACGAAAGTTGGGGAGGGAATTTATGAACGAGAAGCCGAGCGGCTCCGGCTTATGAACCTCAGGACGGCACGTTAATGGTAGGCGCTTGCGCTGGTTGTCGCAGGAGTGGCGGGCTGATCTGCGCCAAACGCTTCGCCACCCAGATGCTCAGAACCGCTAGTATTGCTCCTGCCAGGACATCTACAAGATAGTGACCACCGTGTGATAAGGTGGATGTGGCCATGCCAACATTTAAAAGTAGGATCGGATAGCGCAGCCATGGCACCGTCAACATGCTCACGGCGCAGATGACGGCCGTAGCTGTGTGAACCGATGGGAACGTCAGAATTCCCTGAGCTTTGTCCAATGACAGCAAGAACTCGGCTTGATTTCTTACAGCGTGAAACTGATCGAGAAACGCAAAGCCGAATTGAGCGTTGATTGACTGCAACGTCGTTCCATCAATGCCGTATGTTACATTGGCCGCCACGGCAGGAAACCAGATGGAGATGAAGCTCGCAGTGTAGCAAACGAGCGCATAACTGAGAACCAGACCGACGCCTCTGCCAGGTTGTCCTGCCAGTATGAGGATCAGTGGCAGCAGCACGAGTTGGAATGCGAATGACGCGTATGCCTGCATGAGAAACCATGCCAGCCACTCATGGGAATCGACATAACGGATGAAGGCAGCACCGTCGAACCCCAGTTTCTGGTCTGCAGAGACCAGAAACTGATCCGCTAGAGGCAGGCTGAGCGACGTCGCTAGGTAGGATGAGGCAAGGCTGAGAACGGATAAAGCCACGCCGACGGACAAGGTCTCCATGACAAGCGACCACCTGTGAAAGCCGCGTCTTGCACATATCCACGCAGTGACCATCAACACGCAGAGGCTTGTGGCGACGGGTCGCAAAGATTCGTAGTCGAGGGATATCTTGGATTGCGACAAGAGCGAGGCCACGACGATGCTGCTTGCGGCCATGGTGAGCCACAACCAACCGCGAAGGTTCGCTGTCTCTCCTGTCAACATGACACGCCTCCGTTGTCGTCCGATCACAACTTGTGCAGGGCATAGCTTAAGATTGCGTTGGCGCTCGCCATGTGTCGGCAAAATCGGCCGGAGGTCAGGTCGTCACACGAGGTTCACGCGTGATTGATAGTCCGCGCAGGATCTTGAATGAGGTGTTCCCGCATGCAGCCCAATCTCCTGACCATCCCCAACCATCTCCGCTTTGCCTCGCTCAGCCACAATCCGGGTGGGATCCCCCATCTTGGGAAACGCTACGACACCTCGGGCAGGTTCCTCACCGAGCGTGGCAATACCGTTGTCTGCCACCTGGTGGAGGGCTCGGAGACTGCTTCTGTCATTGGCGACGCCCGTGAACGGTTCACGCAGATGCCGGGTGCCGACAAGCTCGCCTTCACTGCGGCCTCAAGCCTGCATATGACCCTGTTCCAAGGGATCATCGACACGCGACGAGCGCTGCCCTACTGGCCCTCCGATGTGCCGGTGGAGACTCCAGTTGATGACATGACAGGCATCTTCATGGATCGCCTGGCGCGATTTGAACCGGGTGGTCCCTTTGCGGTGGAAGTGACGCATGCCACTCCGAACGGGTTGACGCTCGATGGGGTGACGGACAGGGATCGAGCCATTCTGAGGGACTGGCGCGACCGGCTGGCGGAGTTGCTGGGCTACCGACATCCCGATCATGACACCTACATCTTCCATATCACCTTTGCCTACATGATCGAACGGTTCGACGATGCGATGCTTGCGGCGTGGGTGCCATTCCTCGAACAGGTCGCTGCCGACATCCGCCGGCGCTCTCCTGTCATCGAGCTGCGCCCGCCCGCCTTCTGCGCCTTCGATGACATGAACCATTTTGAAGAGCTTCTGGTGTTCGAGCCAGTCTGAGCTGTCCAAGAAGAAGTCGGCCGTTGAAAAGAAAATGGCGGGTCGAAACCCGCCATCAGGCCTAGATCCAATCTGACGTCGGTTCTCAGAATTCTTCCCATTCGCTGCCGCTCGGGGCCGGCTTGGCGCCCATGGCCGAAGCGATCTTGCCGGCCAGCGCGCGAGCAGGAGAGGTGACCGGACGGGCGGCTTCGCCGGCGGGTGCCGGGCGAGCCGAGGAGACAGGACGAGAGGCCGTCGTGGTGGCGGCGAGGTGGGTGCGTGCAGCCTGGGACCCTGCTGCCTGAGCAGAGGAGCCAAGGTTGAACTGGGCAAGGCGGGCCGAGAGCGCCTGGACTTCCGACACCAGCGTATGAGACGCGGCATTGGTCTCTTCGACCATGGCGGCATTCTTCTGAGTGCCTTGGTCCATGATGTTGACTGCCGAGTTGATCTCGTGAAGGCCGGTCGATTGCTCGCGGGCGGCATCGACGATGGCATGCACGTTGGTATTGATCTGCTGCACTTCGGCGACGATGGCTGAGAGTGCTTCGCCCGTCTGGTCAACGAGCGAGACGCCGTGCTTGACCTGTTCACCGGAGGCCGAGATCAGTGTCTTGATTTCCTTGGCGGCGTTTGCTGAGCGCTGGGCAAGTTCGCGTACCTCCTGGGCGACAACCGCAAAACCCTTGCCGGCCTCACCGGCACGGGCTGCCTCGACACCGGCATTGAGCGCCAGAAGGTTGGTCTGGAAGGCGATTTCGTCAATGACGCCGATGATGCTGGAGATGGACTGCGAGGACTGCTCGATCGCGCTCATCGCGTCGATAGCGGAGCGGACCACTTCGCCCGAGCGTTCGGCGCTTTCCTTGGTCCGGCTGACCTGCTGGCCAGCCTCTTCCGCGCGCTGGGTCGATTCCTTGACGGAGCGCGTGATCTGCGAGAGGGCCGCCGAGGTCTGCTCGACAGAGGCCGCCTGCTGCTCGGTGCGGCGGGCGAGGTCGTCGGCCGCGGAGCGGATCTCGTTGGAGCCGTTTTCGATCGTCGTGGCGTTGTCGCGGAAGGAGATCATCGCAGCGCGCAGCTTTTCGATGGAGTCGTTGAAATTGCCGCGGATCTCGTCGAGAGCAGGAGAGAAGGGCTTTTCGAGGCGCACGGTCATATCGCCATCCGACAGGCGGGCGAGGCCGGCGCGCAATTCGTCGACGACGAAACGGATTTCCTCCTCACGCGCCTTGTGGCCCTTGGAGCGTTCGACGCGTTCGATCTCTTCCTGCTCGTAGCGCGCTTCAGCCTCCTTCTCGAGTTCGACCTTCTTGCGGTTGCTTTCGAGAAGCACGGCGAGCGAGCGGGAAAGGTCGCCCAATTCGTCGGTGCGGTCCTTGTCCGTGAGTTCCACGTCCAGACGTCCTGCTGCGATCTCGGTGGTCTGGCCAATGACCCGATTGATACGACCGATGAAGCGGCGCGCGAGAAGCCAGCCGACGACAATCAGAAGAATTGTTGCGCCAGCGATGATCAGGGCAGAGGTCGAGACGGTCTTCGACAGAGCGCCAAGAACCGTGGCGCTGGGAACGGATACGACGACATTCCAGACCGCGCCCGGGAAAGGTTCGATCGGAACGGCAACCGCCATGCGCTCGACGCCATCCTTGTCGAGGATGGTGGCAACGCTGCCCGGCGCTTTCAAGACCGCTTCCCAGGCAGAGGCGTCGAGACCGCTTTCCTTCAGTGCCTTGCCCATGACGGCCTTGTCGGGATGGCTGACAAAGGCATTGGCGGAGGAGAGGAGCGCAATATAGCCATCTCCAAGGGGGCGCTTGGCAGCGAGATCTGTTGCGGTCTGGTCGAGATCGATATCGGCGCCGACATAGGCAACCGCCTTGCCCTGATCGAAGATCGGGATGGAGATCGTCGTCATGAGGACGTCCTTGCCGTCCACCGGGTAGACATAGGGCTCCATCAGAACCGACTTTCCGGTCTTCACGGGCAACTGGTAATAGTCGCCGGCGCCAGGCGTGTCGTAATCGACAAGAACATCGGTCTTGATGACCCCGCCGGAGCGGAAGATATAAGGCACGAACCGTCCGGTGGCATCATGAGCCGGCTTGCCGACGAAGTCCGCGTCCTTGCCGTCAAAGGCGCCCGGTTCCCATCCTGTGGAGACGCCGATCGCGCCGGGATAGGCTTCAAGTGCCTTGCTCATCACCGCCATCGCGACGTCACGGTCAGCTAGCCCCTTGGCTCGCAGGGCTTCCACGGAGGTGCGCAGCCCCTCGACCATCTGGAAGGCGTTCTTCAGGCTGTCATTGATCTCTGCCGAAGCATTGGCCGCTGCCAGACGCATTTCCGTGATGCCCGCTTCCCGTATGTGACCCGAGGTAAGTCCGACCAAGGTTGCGGCCACGCCGATCGTGGTGACGACACCGAGCGCGACGGTGGAGAAAATGTTCCGGCTGGTAGCGGATTTGAATAACATGGGCCGTTCCCTCATTAGCCTTTGACTGCAAGGCAGCGGATAGCTGCTGCGACACCGGTGTGCGCCGGCATTTGGAGGACAATTTAGCCCGGCATGGTTAAGTAGATATTTATATTCGGGGAAGCCGTTACGGGCGCCGCTTGATTGGTCTGCGGATTGACGGGAAGGTGCGTTGAAAGCGGCGAGTCGGCGCGAGGAGGCCTGGTAATGTTCAGGGAATATGGGGAGCATGACGGGCTGGCACTCGCCGATCTGATGCGCCGTGGCGAGGTTTCTGCTTCGGAGGTGCTGGAGGCTGCGATCGCGAGGATCGAGGCCGTAAATCCGGCAGTCAACGCCGTCGTCCGGCCGCTGTTCGACCGGGCCTGCCAGAAGGGGGCTCAGGTCATCCGCGATGCGCCGTTTGCAGGCGTGCCCTTCCTGGTGAAGGATCTGCTGGCGCAGATCGATGGGGTGCCAACGGGCAATGGCAACAGGCTCTGGGCGTCTCGGGTCGCGAGTGGAAACAGTGAACTGGTCGACCGCTGGGAGCGGGCAGGTCTGGTTATTGCCGGGCGTACCAATACACCTGAATTCGGCCTGACTCCTTATACGGAGCCCGATGCCAACGGACCGACGCGGAACCCTTGGGACCTCTCGCGCACCGCGGGCGGCTCCTCCGGCGGGTCTGCGGCTGCGGTCGCATCCGGCATGGTTCCGATTGCCTCCGGGGGAGACGGCGGTGGGTCGATCCGCATACCTGCCTCGGCCTGCGGTGTCTTCGGGATGAAGCCGACCCGCGGGCGAACGCCGGCCGGGCCGTTTATCGGCGAGGCCTGGTCGGGCTTCGCCGGCGAACATGTCTTGACGCGGTCCGTGCGCGACAGCGCTGCCGTGCTCGACGCCACTCACGGGCCGGATCGTGGCTCGCCGCATCCGCTGCCGGCGCAGGTGGGCACTTTCCTCGCCGCGTCTCAGCGCGATCCGGGGACATTGAAGATCGCGGTTTCGCGCCAGCCTATGCTTGGCAAGGCGGTGGCCCCTGAGGTAATCGCAGCCTTCGACGACACGGTGAAACTGCTCGCCGATCTCGGCCACGAGGTGGTCGACGCCGCACCGCCGGTCGAGCGAGAGGCCTTTTCCATGGCCTTCCTAACGGCGCTGGCCGGCGAGTTGCGCGCCGATATCGAGTTCACGGCAAAGACCTTTGGGGTAAAGATCAGACCCGGCGATTACGATGCCTCGTCCTTCGGCATGGGACTGCTGGGGGAGGGCTTCACGGCATCTGACCTGATTACTGCGCATCGTTATCTGACTCTCTCGGCGCGTTCGATCCTCGGCTTCTTCGAAGACGTCGACGTGCTGATGACGCCGGTACTCTCTACATTGCCGGTGAAGATCGGTGCGCTGCAGCCGAGCGCCATGGAAAAGAAGCTTTTGACGGTGCTCGGTTATGTCGGCGGCGGTCGGCTGTTGAAAAAGCTCGGGATTGCCGAGCAACTGGCGGCGCAGACTTTCGAATTCATTCCGTGGACGCCGGTGTTCAATGTGACCGGCCAGCCGGCTATGTCCGTGCCAACAAGCTGGTCGCCCGAGGGGCTGCCCATCGGCATGCAGTTTGTTGGGCGGTTTGCTGACGAGAACACTTTGTTTTCGCTGGCCGGGCAACTGGAGCAGGTGCGACCCTGGAAGGACCGCCGCCCGCCGCTCTGATCGTCCTCCGGTCAGAGGCGGGGGACGACCAGAACCTTTACTTCGCCCGGCTGCGGCGGCTTGCTGACGACGTCTGGCGCCTCGTCGAGCGACACCTTGCGCGAGATCAGCTTCTCCACCTCGATACGGCCGGAGGCGATCAGGTCGGCGGCGCGGCGATGGGTGAAGGGATTGAGGAAAGATGTCACCAGCTTCACCTCACGGAACAGGAGATCGAAGGGTTCTATGGCGATCTCTTCGCCCTGGGCCATGACGCCAAGGATGACGGCGGTGCCGCCCGGGCGCACAAGTTTTGTCGCTTGGACGACCGTTTCGCCGACGCCGGCGCATTCCAGGACGACGTCCACGCCGCCGGGGACGAGACCTGTCTCGCCTGACACCTGCGCGATTACGTCACCGGCTGCCGGATCGACACTCGCTGTCGCACCCAGCTCTTCGGCAAGCCTCCGGCGGGTCGCCTGGCGTGTGACGAGGATCACCGTGCTTGCTCCGGCGAGCCGGGCCAGTTGTACCGTCAGCAGGCCGATGACGCCGCCGCCGAGCACAACGACTGAGGAGCCAGCCTTGATCTCTGCGAGATCGATACCGTGCAGGCAACAGGCGAGTGGCTCGCAAAAGGCGCCATGCATCGGGTCGAGGTCTGCGGGCAGCAGGAAGGCCTGTCTGTGAGGAACCACGACATAGTCGGCAAAGCCGCCGTCGCGGTGGATGCCGATAGCCCTGAGGTTCCGGCAGAGATTGACGCGACCAGTGACGCAGTGGCTGCAGCGGCCGCAGGCGATGTTCGGGTCTCCGGTAATGCGATCACCGATCGAGAAACCGGAGACGCCGCTTCCAATCTCTTCGACAATGCCGCTGAACTCGTGTCCGAGGGTGACCGGGGGCGTGCAGGGAAATTCGCCGTGATACAGATGCCGGTCGGTGCCGCAGACACCACAGGCCTCGACCCGGACCAGCAGGTCGTCCGGGCCCGGGCGAGGCTTGTCCACCTCGCGCGTAAACAGCTTTCCCGTTGCCTCCAGTCGCATTGCCTTCATGGATCACTCCTCCCAAAGTGTCTTTGTCGGCAAAGCTTGCATGCGGCGCGCCTGCTGCCAAGCGCCGATAATGTGGCTGATGCAGTTACATAAACTAGAAAGTTGCAAGCTGCGGCTCGACGGAGATACCGGCGGGCGATAGATAGTTCAAATAAGGACAATCCAAGGATCTTCTCTGATGATCACCGTGCATTACCTCGACAATTCGCGCGCCCACCGCATCCTCTGGCTGCTCGAGGAGCTTGGGCTCGATTATCAGGTCAAGGTCTATCATCGGACGAAGGACTATCTGGCGCCTAAAGAGCTGAAGGCCATACATCCGCTGGGCAAATCACCAGTCATCGAGGACGATGGGCGGGTGGTTGCCGAAAGCGGCGCGATCATGGAATACCTGATCGAGACCTATGGCGGGGAGGGGTTGCGCCCGGCGGCCGGCACCGACGAGCGGCTGCGCTATCGCTACTGGATGCACTATGCCGAGGGTTCGGCCATGCCACTTCTGGTCATGAAGCTGATTTTCTCGCGCATCCCGGGGCAGGTGCCCTTTTTCATCCGCCCGGTGGCAAGGATGATAAGCCAAGGGGTGGCGCGCAAGCTGATCGATCCCCAGCTTTCCGACCATCTCGATCTCTGGATCGGCGAGGTCAGCAAGGATGGCTGGTTCGCGGGCAAGGAATTTTCAGCGGCTGATATTGCCATGAGTTTTCCTGTCGAGGCTGGCTTGACCCGCATTGCCGAGGGCAAGGACACCCGCGTGCTGCGCGAGTGGATCGAGCGCATACGCTTCCGCCCGGCCTATCAGCGCGCACTGGCTCGCGGCGGGGAATACGGCTACGCGAAGAGCTGACGTTCTTCAGACAGGACCGAAGCGTTGACGTACAGCCTCGGCATAGCTGCGGCTGACGGGGATTTCAGCACCGGATTTCAGGCGGATGATCAGCCGGCCATGGCTGCGCGCAAGGGCCGTCACCTGGTCGGCGGCGACCCAGTGTGACCGATGGGTCTGCAGGCCGTCCAGCGAGCCCAGTTCCTTCAGGGCATCGGAGAAGCGCAACAGGATCAGTTGCCGGCCGCGGCTGGTGGTGACGACCGTGTAGTGGTCCTCGACTGTCAGGTGGACGATCGCGCCGCGCACTTCCAGCTTCAGCCTGGTAGTCAGTGGCGGCTCCTCGTTCTGCGAAGTGGTTTTAACCGGGATCTCATGGGCTCTCGACGTTTCAGACGGCGCAGCCGACATCGTCAGATGGGTCAGCAGACTGAAGAGCACCGACAGCGGCAGGCAGACAAGCAGTTGCTGGCCGAAAGATGTGCTGCTTGGCATTGCCCCCGTCCATGACCAGCGGATGAGCTCGACGGCCGAGGCTACGAAGGGTGTCGCGATCACAGCATTCACCGTCAGCAATGCGAGCGTGCTGCGCATCCGACCGGCAAGCGCGATCTCACCCAGAGTGATCACGACAATTGCGACCGTCCAGGCGGCGGCATGCAGGAGCGTCCAGAAGGCAGCGCGCTCGGCCAGCCCCATGTCATCCATGGTGCCGGAGGGACCCGTCGCGACGAAGACCAAGACGACGATGGCAAAAGTCGCCCAAAGGCGGGGCGAGCGGATGAGCGTCGTCCATTCACGAAGCGCGGATTGCAGGGCGGTGCTGTTCACGAATTTCTCTCGACATCGACGGTAAAGCATTTGTCGCGGCGACCTGCCCGAGCGATCAGCGACAGACAATTCATTGAAACCGCGATTCTGTGCAAGGCAAGCCCCATGTCGTTCTCTCTCCTCTCGCAGTCCTCTTTCGCCATCCAGGTCCATGTCACCGCCGCAGTTTCGGCCCTTGTCCTCGGTGCGATCCTGCTGGTCGCCCGCAAGGGCACCCGTTTCCACCGCCTGCTCGGGCGGACTTGGATAGGTCTCCTGCTGATCGCGGCGCTTTCCAGCTTCTTCATTCAATCGCTGCGCCTCTATTTCGGCTTCAGTCCCATCCATATCCTATCGGTTCTGACGCTGATCGGCAGCTTCCAGGCTGTGGCCGCGGCGCGTGCAGGGCGGATTGCCGAGCACCGGCGCCATGTGGGCAACCTCTACACCTTTGCACTTCTCACAGCGGGTGCGTTCACGCTGCTGCCGGGACGCCTGATGCACAAGCTGTTGTTCGGTGAGGCTCAGGGGCAGGTCCACCTCATCGCCATAGGATTGCTGCTTACGGTTGCCGGTCTGCTGCAATGGTGGCTGAGACGGGGAGATGGGCGCTTCTTGGTATGAGCGCCGGTAAGGTCTGTCCTCTCTGGTGTTAGGGAACAGTTCGGCTATCTTCTCATTGATACGGGCGTGATTGGTGGGAGGAAGCAGAATGGAATGGAGAGGCCGTCGGCAGTCCAACAATATCGAGGACCGGCGTGGACAATCCTCTGGTGGAGGATTCGGCCGTAATCCCTTCGGCCGTTCCGGCATCCAGCTACCGATGGGCGGAAGGCGCGGCGGCGGCCTGAGCTTCGGGACGATCATCTTTCTCGTGGTCATCTACTTCGTGCTGAAGGCCATGGGCATCGACATGCTGCAGGTCCTAAGCGAGGGGAATGTAGGTGGCTCCGGCTCCGGCTACGAGCAATCGATCGGGCAACGCCCGGCGGGGCAGGCTGCCGACGATACGACCGCCTTCATCCGTGTCGTGCTCGCTGAAACCGAAACGACCTGGAGCAGGATCTTCTCCGCCTCGGGTGAAACCTATCAGGAGCCGATGCTGGTGCTGTTCTCCGGCTCGACGTCTTCGCCCTGCGGCCAGGCCTCCTCGGCCACGGGACCGTTCTATTGCCCGGCGGATCGCAAGGTCTATCTCGACACGGAGTTTTTCGACCAACTCGAGCGGCAATTCGATGCGGCCGGTGATTTCGCCCAGGCCTATGTGATCGCGCATGAGGTTGGCCACCACGTGCAGAACCTGACGGGTGTGCTGCCGGAGTTCAACCGGCAGCGCCGTTCGATGGGCCAGCGGGAGGCGAACCAGATGTCGGTGCGCGTCGAGTTGCAGGCCGATTGTTATGCCGGGATCTGGGCGAAATCGGCTGACAAGGAAGGGATCCTCTCCGATGGTGACCTTGAGGAAGCGCTGAATGCCGCGCAGCAGATCGGCGACGATACGCTGCAAAAGCGCGGCCAGGGCTATGTCGTGCCGGACGCCTTCAACCACGGGACTTCCGCACAGCGAATGAAGTGGTTCAAGCGGGGCTATGACAGCGGCAATGTCAGTGCTTGCGACACCTTCTCCGGCGCGATCTGACGGGCCGGAGCGCTTAGCTGATCAACAAGGCTGTCAGCCAGAGGCCGAGGCCAAAGACTGTATGAGCTGCAAGATTAAGGGCCCGAATCTTGTTCGGGTTCGGTGTCTTTGAGGCCGCCCATCCGAGCCCGAGCCCCGGCTGAAGCAGGAACCAGCCGGCTGCCACGGTGACGATGCCCCAGATCCAGGCCGGAAGGAGCGTCGGTTCAGCGAGCCATGCATGGCCAAGCATGAGGGCGAGCATGATGCCGTAGGCAATGCCGACGGCATAGTGGGAGATCCAGCCGAGGGTCAGTTCTTGGCTGTAAGGTTCTGCATTCGCGATGCTGTCGTGAAAGACGCGCCCGGACTTCAGGTGGTAGAACCAGCGCCCGACAGGCGCCCAGTTCGGCTTAGATTGCTTGAAGACCGTTGTGAGTATGATCGCCCAGATATCCATTGCGACGGTTGCTCCAAAGCCGATGAGCGCGCCGCGCCAAATCAGTTCCCACATCTCTCGATCAATCTCTTGCTGCTTTCAGGGGCGTAAACTCTAGGCGGGTTCCGATGAGGCAGAAAGGTCGGTTCGGCCGGCTTTCGTTCGGCACCTGCGTTTTTCCGTGATGTCTAGGGCTGCCCGTGTCCGCTGGCCAATTCCTCCCATCAATATCTCTGATGTATCGCGCAAAAAATCTGCAACCTGATGATTCCATCTTGCTGGATTGCGTGATGGCGCTTATCCCGTTGCGACATGCCGCTCCCCAGTATGCTCTGGAAGCGGCTTTTTTCGTTGAGACCAAGCCATGCACACCGATGTCGTCACGCTCGAAACTCCCAGTAGTGCTCCCGTGGGAGCCGGTAGCTGGATGTCGCATATTCGTGCCACTCTCTCGCTCGGCATCCCGCTGATCGGCGCGCAGCTGGCGCAGCTTGGCATTCATACAACCGACGTGATCATCGTCGGACAATTGGGCGCGGCTCCACTGGCGGCCATGGTATTGGCGGGCCAGTTTTTCTTCACGATCTTCGTTTTCGGTTCGGGATTCTCTATCGCGGTTATCCCCATGGTGGCCCAGGCCTATGGTCGCGGCGATGTCATATCCGTTCGTCGCTCGATCCGCATGGGTATGTGGGTTTCGATCCTCTACGTGCTCCTGACGATGCCGCTATTTTTCAATGCAGAGAGGATCCTTCTGGCGCTCGGACAGAAGCCGGAAGTGGCCGCGCTTGCGGCCAACTACGTGTTCATCACCCAACTCGGCCTTTTGCCGGCACTGCTGTTCGCGGTCTTGCGGGCTCTGGTGAGCGCAACCGGCCGAGCCCGGATCGTACTCTGGGTGACCGTCGGCATCCTGGTCCTGAACGCCATTCTGGCCTACGCCCTCGTTCTAGGCCATTTCGGCCTGCCAGCACTTGGCATGACCGGTGCTGCGATCGTCGCAGTCATCGTTCAGTGGGTGAGCTTCGTGGCCATGGTCATCTACCTCCAGACCCGTGACGAGACACGGCGCTACGAGCTGTTCGTCCGCTTCTGGCGTCCGGACTGGCAGGCGTTCCGCGAGGTCGTGCAGCTGGGTTTGCCGATCAGCGTTACGATTCTTGCGGAAGTCAGTCTGTTCAGCGCGGCGTCGCTTCTGATGGGGCGGATCGGCACCATCGAACTTGCGGCCCATGGTATTGCATTGCAGCTTGCCTCGATCGCCTTCATGATTCCGCTCGGTTTGTCCCAGGCCGCGACCGTTCGCGTCGGTCTGGCGCATGGTCGCGGCAATTATCCGGAACTCGTGCGCGCCTCCATTGCGGTGCTCGCCATTGCCGGCATCCTGTCTCTCGCGGGTGGGATCCTGTTTCTGACCCTGCCGCAGCCGCTATCGGCTGCCTTCATCAACGAGAACACGCCGGCTGCCGCCGAGGTGCTGGCTTATGCCGGCCCGCTGGTCATGGTCGCCGGGCTTTTCCAGCTGGTCGACGGATTGCAGGCGATCGCCAGCGGCCTCCTACGTGGCCTTAAGGACGCGCGTGTGCCGATGTTCATTGCGCTTGCAGCTTATTGGCCGATTGGATTTTTGCTCGCCTGGCTCATGGCCTTCCCGCTCGGCGTCGGCGGGATCGGCATCTGGTACGGCTTCTCGCTGGGGCTGGCGAGCGCTGCGATCATGCTGTGCCTGCGCTTCTATCTGAAGGTTCGGCACGAAATGAAAGCGGCCCGGATTTGATCCCGGGCCGTTCAATTCTCGATCTCTGATTTCGCTTAGCGTTCGGCGAGTGCCGGTTCGCCCTTCGTTTCGCGCACCATGTTGATGAAGCGGCGGAAGAGATAGTGGCTGTCCTGCGGACCGGGCGAGGCTTCCGGGTGGTGCTGCACGGAGAAGACCGGCTTGCCCTTGAGGCGGAGGCCGCAATTGGTGCCGTCGAAGAGGGAAATGTGAGTCTCTTCAACGTTTTCCGGCAGTGACTTCGAGTCGACCGCGAAGCCGTGGTTCATCGAGACGATCTCGACCTTGCCCGTGGTGAAGTCCTTGACCGGGTGGTTTGCGCCATGGTGACCCTGGTGCATCTTTTCGGTCGTGCCGCCGAGCGCCAGACCCAGCATCTGGTGGCCGAGGCAGATGCCGAAAAGCGGCTTGTCTGACTTGATCAGGTTCTGGATCGCGGGAACGGCATATTCGCCGGTGGCGGCCGGATCGCCCGGGCCGTTGGACAGGAAGATGCCATCGGGCTCAAGTGCCAGAATATCCTCTGCCGAGGTGGTGGCGGGAACGACGGTTACCTTGCAGTCGAGGCCGGCAAAGAGGCGCAGGATGTTGCGCTTTACGCCGAAGTCGACGCAGACGATGTGGTACTTGGCATCTTCAGCGCTCAGTGTCGTGTGCCCTTCGGTCCAGTTCCAGTCCTTCTCGTTCCAGACGGAAGACTGACCCGATGTGGCGACCTTGGCGAGGTCGAGGCCGACGAGGCCGCTCCAGGCCTTGGCTTCGGCTTTCAGCGCTTCAACATCGAAGACACCGTTCGGGTCGTGGGCGATGACGGCGTTCGGCGCACCGTTTTCACGGATCCAGGCCGTCAGCGCGCGCGTATCGACACCCGAGAGGCCGATGATGCCGCGGCTCTTCAGCCAGGCGTCCAAATGGCTTGCTGAACGATAATTTGATGGCTCCGTGATGTCGGCCTTGAAGATCGTGCCAACCGCGCCGTGGCGGGCTGCCGGCGTCAGGTCTTCGATGTCTTCGTCGTTCGTGCCGACATTGCCGATATGCGGGAAGGTAAAGGTGACGATCTGGCCGAGATACGAGGGATCCGTAAGGATTTCCTCATATCCTGTCAGTGCGGTGTTAAAGCAGACTTCCGCCTGCACCTTGCCGGTTGCGCCTATGCCATGGCCTTCGATGACGGTGCCGTCGGCGAGAACGAGGAGGGCGGTTGGCTTGCGGGTCGTCCAGGGTGCTGTCGCGGTCATGGTCATTCCTTGTTCGCCCGCGTGCCGGCCCCTTGCCGGAGCGGTATCGCAGGACCATTTATGTTGCAGATCGAGGCCGCGCGAAGTCGCGCGTTTTCAGCCCTGATGACAATTTGC
This sequence comes from Allorhizobium sp., assembly GCA_046294755.1. Taxonomy (GTDB): domain Bacteria; phylum Pseudomonadota; class Alphaproteobacteria; order Rhizobiales; family Rhizobiaceae; genus Allorhizobium. The sequence goes on from JBKBON010000007.1 coordinate 87,111, forward strand.
GTGCAGGTGCCGAGCAATAGACGCATCAGATGGCGAGGTCAATTCCGGAGTTGCTTGCGAGCCGGATTTCCACCAAGCCATTTCAATGGTTTGCTCAATTCGTTTGCACTGCAGCACATGTCTGGCTATGAGAACCACTTAACGAACACGGAAAAGCCACAATCGCCACGGCGAGGAGGCAGCTCCCCGGAGAAGAAAATGATACGCGACACGCTCGCCAACTCGCTGAAAGAGTCCCTGAAGGCCAAGGACGTCCGCCGGACCTCAACCGTGCGTCTGATCCAGACCGCGATCAAGGATCGCGACATCGCCAATCGTGGAACCGGCAAGGATCCCGTCAGCGATGACGAGATCATGCAGATCCTGATGAAGATGATCAAGCAGCGGGATGAATCGGCGAAGATCTATGCCGAGAACGATCGTCCGCAGCTCGCTGCCCAGGAGCGCGAGGAAATCGACATCATCAAGTCCTTCATGCCGGAGCAATTGCCGGAGGAAAAGGTGCGCGAACTCTGCGCTGCCGTAATCTCCGAAACGGGCGCCCAGGGCCTGCGTGACATGGGCAAGTGCATCAGCACGCTGAAGGAGCGCTATTCCGGCCAGATGGATTTCGGCAAGGCCTCCGGTGTGGTCAAGGACCTGTTGAAGTAATCGGATCCCATCGCCTTGAGTGAGTTTCGGCGCCGCCTTCGGGCGGCGTCTTGCGTTTTCTAAGACTTGGAGCGCTTCTGCTCGTCGACGAAATGGCGCAAGACCGCATTGATGCGGGTCTGGTAGCCCTTGCCCGTCGCCTGGAAGAAATCGATGATATCGGGGTCGAGGCGGATCGAGATCGCTTTCTTTCGGTCCGGGATCACCATTTTGGCCTTTGACCAGTCGATGTGCATGTGGTCCTTCCAGTCAGGATCGGCGCGCATGGCGCGCTCGATATCCTCGTCGGTCATGGCATCGACGCGCGCCCAGTCGGTCTGGCTCTTTTCCCCGCGCGCTCGCTTTTCCAGAATTTCAGCGATAGTAGTGCGTGTGATATTCTCTTCGCTCATTTTTTCTCGCAACGCGGGCGGATATTATCCGGCAGACGTTTCCTCTCATGGTGTAGACTGCTGTAATCAATCGGCCGCTTTCCGGGCATGTCGCAAGTATACGATGCTCCCCGTTGGTCACGGTCAGTGTCTCAAGGCGAGGCCCGGCCAGAGCCAGAACAACATCATCGAAATCAATCCCGTGCTTGTGGCGATTGATGATCCGTTTTGCCTCGTCCCATTCGAATGCCCATTTTTCTGCGGAATGTCGTCCAGGCTTCGCATGGTCCGGGTTCACAAAGTCTATAATCAATGTTGTATATACAGTCGTCATAACAATCAACCGCTGTGAATAACGGGTACTCCCTGTGAAAGCCTTGGCGCATCACAAAGGGCACGCCTATATGGAGGATCAGCTTCCCAGGGATACCGATGCGCTTTTCCAATGACTTCCTCGACGAGATCCGTGACCGCGTGCCGATTTCGGCCGTGGTGGGCCGTCGCGTGACCTGGGATCGCAAGAAGACCAATGTGTCTCGGCAGGATTACTGGGCCTGTTGCCCCTTTCATGGCGAGAAGAGCCCGAGCTTCCACTGCGAGGATCGCAAGGGGCGTTACCATTGTTTCGGTTGCGGTGTGTCCGGTGACCACTTCCGATTCCTGACAGATCTCGAAGGGTTAAGTTTTGTCGAGGCTGTGCAGCAGGTGGCCGACATGGCCGGCATTGCGATGCCGCAGCCTGACCCGCAGGCAGAGCGGCGGGAGCGCGAGCGCACCACGCTGCAGGACGTCATGGAAATGGCGACGCAGTTCTTCCAGGACCAGTTGCAGACGGCAAGCGGGGCAAGAGCGCGGGCCTATCTGCGCGAGCGGGGGCTGTCTGGTCGGACGATCGAGACGTTCAGGCTCGGATATGCACCGGAAAGCCGGAATGCGCTGAAGGAGTATCTGGCGTCAAAGGGGGTGCCAAAGGAGCAGATCGAGGCCTGCGGGCTGGTCGTTCATGGCCCTGATATTCCTGTCTCCTATGACCGCTTCCGCGATCGCATCATGTTCCCCATCCTGTCGTCGCGCGACAAGGTGATCGCCTTCGGTGGCCGCGCGATGGCTGCCGATGCCATGGCGAAGTATCTCAATTCCAACGAGACCGAGCTGTTCCATAAGGGCAATGTACTCTACAATTTTTCCCGAGCCCGACGGGCCATGCAGGGGGCCGATGGTGCCGATACGCTGATTGCCGTCGAAGGCTACATGGACGTGATCGCGCTCTACCAGGCCGGCATTGAGAATGCTGTCGCGCCGCTCGGGACCGCGCTGACGGAAAACCAGCTTCAACTCATGTGGAAGACGACGCCGGTGCCGGTGCTCTGCTTTGACGGCGATGCTGCCGGCCAGCGGGCCGCCTTCCGGGCTGTCGATCTGGCGCTGCCGCACATCAAGCCGGGCCAGTCGCTGCGCTTTGCCATGCTGCCTGACGGCAAGGATCCGGATGACCTCGTCAAGCGCGACGGGCGCCAGCCGTTCGACCGGGTGCTTGCCGAGGCACGACCGCTCGCCGAGATGGTCTGGATACGCGAGACGCAAAACGGTGGCTTCGATACGCCGGAAAAGCGCGCGGAACTTGAAGCGAAGCTCAAGCAGGTCGTCAATGTCATCGGCGACGAAAACGTGCGGCGCCATTATCAGCAGGATGTGCGCGACCGGCTCTATGCCTTCTTTCAGAGCGCCCAGCCCGGTCGCAGCGAGCGCGGCAATTTCCAGGGCGGTGGTCGTGGTCAAGGGCAGGGCGGTCGTGCCGGTGGACGGCCTCCTGGACCAGTGGCCTCCAGCCGCGGCGCGATTTCCGATCGCCTGGCCCGCTCGGGGCTCGTGCGCGGTGCGCTCGATCAGCCGACACTGCGCGAAAGCGTGTTGGCGCTCACCATAGTCAATCACCCGCGCTTGCTCGAGGATGAGTATGACGAGATTGCCGCTATCGACTACGAACATGCCGGGTTGCAGAAACTCTGGTCGTCGCTTCTGACGGCGGTGGCCGAAGCCGGAGCATCGTTGACGCGTGAGGTCCTGATCCAGAAGCTGGAAGCACATGGCCATGGGACGCTGCTGCGCGGCCTCGACCAGCAGATCCGAAATGCGCGCCTCTGGATCGCGACCGAAATCGCGGCCTCGGAAGATGCACGCGAGGGCTATAGCCAAGCTCTGTCTCTCTACAAGCGGGCGAGAGCCCTCAAGCGTCAGCGCATGGAACTGGAGCGCGAAATCGCCGAGGCGACGGAGACCGATGATGCCGGACGTATCGAGCAGGTGATCAGCGCGCTGCACGAGGTTCAGCTCGAGGTTGCGCGGATGGAAAACCAGGAGGCGATCATCGACGGCTTCGGTGTCATGTCCGGTCGGGTGAAGGGGCCGGCAACCGGACACGGCTGATGTAATCGTTTGCACAAATGTATTGCGCTGCGACGGTAAATGAGGGATTCAACACCTACTCTCTTATCGCCGGAAGCCAGAGTGTCTCAGGACGAGTTTGATTTCATAGCCCGCAACGGGCGAAAACTGCGCTCAGCCTGGCGATTGCCCAACGCAGTCTGGTGGGTGGCGAGAATCGGCACTGCCGGTTATCCGCCGCGGCTTCGCCGGAGGCTTGCGGTGACGAATATCATCTCCGCCATGGTCAGCCTCATGACCATCCCCTACATCCTGCTCTATGCGCTCTACGACTGGTACGGGTTGCTGCCGGCGATTATCGCATTTTCGCCGCAGATCATCCTCTACGCCTTGGCTCCTTTCTTTCATCGCTTCGGGCCGACTTCAGCTGCCCTTTACCTCTGTTGCATCTGGCTGATCTTCGGCATCGGCTATTGCATGTTCTTCGGGCGCGAGTCGGGGCTGCAATTCTACTTCCTCGCGGGAGCCGCGGCCTCCCTGCTGGTGTTCGGGCCGGAACGTTTAATCCTGTCCGCCTGCGTCACGATCGTTGCGTTGATTGCCTTTCTGGCAACGGAGACCGTTTTCGTCGCGCCGCTCGGCTTCATTCGGGTCGAACCCATTTTTCTGGATACGCTATACTACCTGACGGTTCCGTTCGCCTTTCTGCTGATCTTCACGACCTCCTACTTCGCCTTCAAGGAGGCGTCGCAGGCGGAGCTGGCCCTCGAATCGGAATACGAATTCTCCGAACGCCTGCTGCAGAACATCCTGCCACGCGCCGTCGCCATTCGCTTGCGCGACCACCGTACGCAGTTGGTGGCCGATCAAATTCCATCGGCAACGATATTGTTCGCCGATATCGTCAATTTCACGCCCCGCGCAGCCCGGTGGCAGCCGCAGCAGGTGATTGCCTTCCTTGGTCGGGTCTTCAGCCAGTTTGACGCCATCGCGAGTGCCCACGGGCTGGAGAAGATCAAGACGATCGGCGACGCCTATATGGTGGCGGGCGGTCTGCCTGAGCCGAAGCCGGATCACGAGGCAGCGGTGGCACGGATGGCGCTCGATCTTCTCGATTGCTGCAGGAAGATCTCGCAGCAGGTGGGGGAGCCGGTTGAAGTGCGGATCGGGCTCGATACCGGGCCTGTGGTTGCGGGTGTCCTCGGGCCGAACAAGCTCCTTTACGACGTCTGGGGCGATACGGTGAACACAGCCGCTCACATGGAATCTCACGGGGTCGCCGGGCGTATCCAGGTGGCCGATTGCCTGAAGAAGAGGTTGGAAGATCGCTTCGATTTCGAATTGCGCGGGGACATCGAGGTCAAGGGCAAGGGGGCGATGCGGGTGTGGTTTTTGACGGGTGCCAAGTCTGACCCGATCACCTCGCGCTGATGCCCAGTTCGCCCGTCGTCCCCCCTTGTTTCTCCGGTGTGATGTCCTACATCTGCGAAGATCGGTGATAAAGGCGCCGTAATACGGCTTGTTTTGTTGATTTTCCCGATCCGGCCTGCAGAAAGGCTTGACGTCAGGAAAAATTGTGGGAATCACCAATCCAAGCACACAAGGGTGAAGTGGGTTCGGACGGATCTCTGGTATGATGACCGGTCATGCAGACAATCAAGGTTTCGGCGCTACGACCGCAATGCCCATAGTTAATCAGGAATTAAGCAACACTCCGTTAGGTCACTGACAGCTATCCGCCCGGGTGAGTGGTTCGTTCTCCCATCCCTCCGGCGACCAGCAGCATGATCAGACGTCAGGGAAAGCGACAAGATAAATGGCATCGAAAGTCAAAGAAAACGAAGAAGCCGACAGCGAACGCGAAGGCGCGCCGGACGGTCCGCTTCTCGATCTTTCCGATGACGCCGTCAAAAAGATGATCAAAGCCGCCAAGAAGCGCGGCTACGTCACCATGGACGAGTTGAATTCGGTTTTGCCGTCGGAGGAAGTGACCTCGGAGCAGATCGAAGACACCATGGCCATGCTTTCCGACATGGGCATCAATGTCATCGAGGACGAAGACGTCGACGAGGCCCAAGGCGGCGATGACGACAATGATGACGAGCCAGAAAGCGAAGGCGGTGAGCTAGCTCCGACCGCCGGCACTGCCGTTGCCACTGCAAAGAAGAAAGAGCCGACAGACCGTACCGATGACCCGGTGCGCATGTATCTGCGCGAAATGGGCTCCGTCGAGCTTCTGTCGCGCGAGGGCGAAATCGCGATTGCGAAGCGCATCGAGGCTGGCCGCGAGACGATGATCTCCGGCCTCTGTGAGAGCCCGCTGACCTTCCAGGCGCTGATCATCTGGCGCGACGAACTCAACGAAGGCACGACGCTGCTGCGCGAGATCATCGATCTCGAAACGACCTATTCCGGTCCGGAAGCCAAGGCTGCGCCGCAGTTCCAGTCTCCTGAGAAGATCGAGGCCGACCGCAAGGCGGCCGAAGAGAAGGAAAAGGAGCGCGCCAAGCGCCGTCCGCAGGCCGCTTCCGGTGACGATGACGACATCACCGCCATCGGTGGCGAAGGCATGCCGCAGGAAGAAGAGGAAGAGGACGAGGACGAATCCAACCTTTCGCTGGCCGCGATGGAATCGGAATTGCGTCCCCAGGTCATGGAGACCCTCGACCTGATCGCCGACACCTACAAGAAGCTGCGCAAGCTGCAGGACCAGCAGGTTGAGGCGCGTCTCGCCTGCGCCGGTACGCTGTCGTCCGGACAGGAGCGTCGCTACAAGGAGCTGAAGGATCAGCTGGTGACGGCCGTCAAGTCGCTGTCGCTCAACCAGAACCGTATCGATAGCCTTGTCGAGCAGCTCTACGACATCTCCAAGCGCCTGATGCAGAACGAAGGCCGCCTGCTGCGTCTTGCTGAAAGCTACGGCGTCAAGCGTGACAGCTTCCTGGAACAGTACCAGGGTGCAGAACTCGATCCGAACTGGATGAAGTCGATCGCCAATCTTTCGGCCCGTGGCTGGAAAGAGTTCGCGAAGGAAGAATACCAGACGATCCGTGACATCCGCGGCGAGATCCAGAATCTTGCGACCGAAACCGGTATCTCGATCGCGGAATTCCGCCGCATCGTATCGATGGTCCAGAAGGGCGAGCGCGAAGCGCGTATCGCCAAGAAGGAAATGGTCGAGGCGAACCTGCGTCTCGTCATCTCGATCGCCAAGAAGTACACGAACCGCGGTCTGCAGTTCCTCGACCTCATTCAGGAAGGCAATATCGGCCTGATGAAGGCGGTCGACAAGTTCGAATATCGCCGCGGCTACAAGTTCTCGACCTACGCGACCTGGTGGATCCGTCAGGCGATCACCCGCTCGATCGCCGACCAGGCCCGCACGATCCGTATTCCGGTGCACATGATCGAGACGATCAACAAGATCGTCCGTACATCGCGCCAGATGCTGCACGAGATCGGTCGCGAGCCGACGCCGGAAGAACTGGCCGAAAAGCTCGCCATGCCGCTCGAAAAGGTGCGCAAGGTCCTGAAGATTGCCAAGGAGCCTATCTCGCTCGAAACCCCGGTGGGCGACGAGGAAGACAGCCATCTCGGCGACTTCATCGAGGACAAGAACGCGCTTCTGCCGATCGATGCCGCCATTCAGGCGAATCTGCGCGAAACGACGACCCGCGTTCTTGCTTCGCTCACTCCGCGTGAAGAACGCGTCCTGCGCATGCGCTTCGGCATCGGCATGAACACCGACCACACGCTCGAAGAAGTCGGCCAGCAGTTCTCGGTTACCCGCGAACGTATCCGTCAGATCGAGGCGAAGGCGCTGAGGAAGCTGAAGCATCCGAGCCGCTCGAGGAAGCTGCGGAGCTTCTTGGATAGTTAAGCCGGGACCCGGCACAAGATCACGAAGACCCGCTGGAGCGATCCGGCGGGTTTTGTTTTCAGATGAACTGAGCAGGGTGGGCTATCGCAGTGCAGGCTGCAGCCATCACCTTGTCGAGCGTGGCAATCGGCAAGCCAGTCCTGACCGCAATGGCGATGTGAAGACTGTCTGCGGCCCTCAGGCTTAGCTCGCTGCGATCGCACAACCGTGCTGCAGCATGAAAGTCTTGTGAAGCGACGGGCAGGACGACTAGCGACCGGGAGACGAGGCGATTGAAGGCTGCAAGAGCCGTCGCCTTCTGTTCGGTACCAATCTGGTCGGTCCGAAGTTTCAGTGACAGGGCGGAAGAGAACACAGTTACCGTCCACCCGCTTAGATGCAGCGAGCCGGGTATCTGCTCACGTAGCCATGCGGACACCCGCTCAGCCGCCGGCTCTCGGGTGAGAAGTGCGACGACGATCGACGTGTCCATGTAGTACATCAGTAACGGTCTTCGTCCCGCAGACGCCGGATGCCGTCCTCTTCTGTCGGCGGCATTTGCCTGATCACGTCATCAAGCCATTCGAAGTCGATTGGCTCAAGAAAGTGTTCCACAGGCACAAGACGCGCTACGGGTTTGCCATGTCGTTCGATTTCTATCGTTTCACCCTGTTCGGCTTTGACCACGAGTTCACTCAGATGCGCCTTGGCCTTTGCGATGTTGACCTTCGTCACCTCGCTCCTCCGTGAGAATTTCCATAAGTAGAATTATGGTCATCATAGTCCTATCTGGGAAGTAGTAAATGAAAGGACAGGCGCCATTGTTTTGGCACAGCGTTCTTTCGCCTCCCTTTTCGCCGCAATCGTCGCTATGGATCAGGCCATGACGGATCATAGGAAGACAAGCAGGCGGCGCCTCAGTGGAGGGTTCGCCGTTTCGCTGCTGCTGCATGGGCTTGCGGTGGCGGTTTTCCTTGTGAGTTTTGATAGTCCGCTCGAATTGGCAGAACAGGAACAGGCGATCGAGGTCACGCTGGTTGCGCCGCCGCCTGAACCGGAGCCCGAGGCGCAGGCGGAATCTGCGCCGGAGCCGCAGCCCGAGGCGACAGAGCCTCCACCCGAGGAAACGGCTGAAGCAGAACCGCCGCCGCCCGAACCGGAGCCACCAGCACCGGAACCACAGCCTGAGCCGGAGCCGATCGAGCAACCACCCGTTCCCGAGCCAGAGCTTCCGGACTCAGCATCTGCGCCTATTCCCATATTGCGCCCCGTTGTTCGCTTCGGCGAAAGAGACAGCGGGCCGGAACTGTCGCGCGGGACCGAAGCCGAGGTCGAGGCCACGGAAGAAGCGCAGGCGGAGGAGCAGGCGGATGAAGTCGCCGATGCCGAAGCGAGGCTGGCGCAGCCCGAGATCGCGCTCCCTGAAGCTCCTCCACTTGAAGGAGCCTTGCCAGAGGCTGCGGCAGAAACCACTACAGGCGACGGTGAAGCGGAGGCGGCCACTCAAGAGGAAGTGACCGACCCTGCCGTGATCACCGCCGTCTCCGAAGCGGAATTGAAACCGCGGGAGGTGACGGAGCTTTTCTCCTCAGCCATCTCTGGCGACCGGGCTGCGATGACCGCCATGGCGGGCCTCACGCGCCAGGAGCGCGGCGATCAGCTTTGCGGCACTGAACTGAGCCAGCAGCTGCGTCGGGGGACCCCCGCCTATGTGCCGTATCTGCTGCCGATCCTTCGTTTGAAGGACGGCAATGTGATCGATGTACCGCTTGCGGCCTTCCGGGAAATCAATGGGGCGTGGATCAACATCGCGGTGCGCTGCGAGGTTGATGACGAGGCTACGCAGGTGGTGCGCTTTTCTTTATCGGTGGGCAAGACTGTTCCTCGTTCCGAATGGGCCGCGCGCGGATTTCCTGACAGCTGAGGCTGTGGTCGTCAGCCGAGTTTCTCCCTTATCACTGCCATGAAGATCCGGGCGCCGATCGCCGTCAGGTCATCAGGATAGTCATAGTCGGGATTGTGCAGGGCAGGGTGCTTCTCGCCGGCGCCGAGGAAGAACATGGCCGATGGGCAGACCGCGCGTAGCCGACCGAAATCTTCCGAAGCCCGCATCGGCAGGTTTCCTTCGTCAAACCGTACCCCCTCTGCCGTCAGGGCGGCCTCCAGATCGGCGACAGCCTCCGGCGCGTTCTCGCAGTGGAAGAAAATATCGTGGTAGCTGATGGCGTGCTCAAGGCTCGCGTTCTGCGCGGCCTGGGTCACCAGTCCTTCTGCTTTTTCGCAAAGCTCGGCCATACGGTCGTCGATCAGGGTACGCAGCGTCACCCAGATTTCGGCATCGCCGGGAGCAATTCCGAACGCCTTTTCGCCCAGAGATGCGTGGGTGACGGTGGCGAGCGTGAAGTCGGTCGCCGGTGGTGCGCCGTGGGAGAGGGCGGTCAATGCCGGCATCAAGTGGGACATGGCTGCCATGGGCGAGGTGCCGGTTTCGGGCTGGGAGGCATGCGCCGTCTTGCCGGAAAGCTTGATCTTCATGCCCCGCGAGGCGCAATTGACCGGGCCGCTCTTGAGCGCAGCGGTGCCGAAGGCGAGACCCGGCATGTTGTGCAGCGAATAAGCGAAATCGGGCTTAAGCTCGGAGAAGCGCGGATCGGCAAGCACGGCTGCGGCACCACTGCCGTCTTCTTCCGCGGGTTGCCAGAGCAGCACCACCCGGCCCCGTGTTACGGCCTGCCGCGACAGGCCGGTCGCCAGCGCGATCAGGATGGTCGAATGGCCGTCATGGCCGCAGAGGTGGCCCTTGCCAGATACCGTCGAGCGATGATCGGCTTCGGACTTCTCTTCGATCGGCAAGGCGTCGAGTTCGGCGCGGAAGAGAAGCGTGGGGCCGGGCTTCTGGCTGTCAAAGACGGCTGCGACACCGTGGCCGCCCAAGCCCGTCAGAATTTTCGATGGTGCAAAAGGGCGAAGCGCCTCAACCACCCGTCGCGCGGTTTCACGCTCCTCGCCCGAGACCTCGGGGTGTCGGTGCAGATCATGGCGAAAGGCTTGAAGGTCCACAACGTCACGATTGGTCAGGAACATGCGATCTTCTCCTCTTGTCCGACATGATGCTTACAGCAAGGCACGCAGCCGCCCAAGAGCAAGGTTCAGATGTCAGATCAGCAGTTTGGTTGCGATAGAAGCCATGACCAGGGCGATGACCCCATCGAGGACACGCCAGGCGAAGGGTCTGGCAAACAAGGGGGCAAGGAGCCGCGCTCCGTAGCCAAGGCTGAAGAAAAAGACGAAAGACGCTGTCATCGCTCCGAGTGCGAAAGCGGCTTCGTGGCCGGCATACTGAGTGGAGATCGAGCCCAGGAGCACGACGGTGTCGAGATAGACATGCGGATTAAGCCAGGTGAAGGCGAGGCAGGTCAGAAGCGCCGTTTGCAAGCTGGTCACGGCGACATCCCCCGCACGCAAGCTGTTTCCTCCCGTCCAGGCAGCATAGACGCTGCGCAGGGCATAGGCGAAGAGGAAGGCGGCACCGCCATAGCGGAGGGCAGGCTCCAGCCAGTCGATGCGTGACAGGACTGTCGCAAAGCCTGCCACTCCAGCTGCAATCAGGATTGCGTCAGAGATTGCACAGGTCAGGACCAGCGGGAGCACATGTTCGCGGCGCAGGCCCTGGCGCAGGATGAAGGCGTTCTGAGCGCCGATGGCGAGAATCAGACTCAGGCCCAGGAAGAAACCGGCAGTGGCGGCGGTGAACATGGCGGACTCCATTTCGATGCCGCTTTGACTAAATGATCGTTCGATATTAGGAAAGGTTATAATACTCATGCATCATAAGGGGTGCTAATGTTTGATCCGGCGCATCTGGCCGCGCTGTCGGCGGTGATCCGAGCAGGTAGCTTTGAGCGTGCCGCGCAGATGCTGCATGTCACGCAGTCCGCGATTTCCCAGCGGTTGCGGCAATTGGAAGAGCAGGTCGGGACGTCCCTGATCATTCGCTCGCAACCCTGTCGGGCCACGGAAGCGGGGGAGCGTCTGTTCCGCCATGCGGAGGAGCTATCGTTGCTGGAGCAGGGGGTGCGTCGCGACCTGGGGCTCGCCTCGCAAGGCGCGCGGGAGGCGGGGACATGGCCGACATTCAGGCTTGCCGTCAATGCCGACAGCCTCGCCACCTGGTTTGTGCCGGCGATGGCTTCGGTGAAGGAGGTGCTTTTCGATCTCGTCATCGATGACCAGGATCACAGTGCGGAATGGCTGCAGCGGGGAGAGGTAAGGGCGGCAATCAGCGGATCGTCGAAGCCCGTTCAGGGGTGCGACTGCCGGCCACTCGGAGCCTTGCGTTATCTGGCGACCGCCAGCCCCGCCTTTGTCGAGCGCTGGTTTGGGGGCGAGCATGTGACTGCGGCTGGGCTGAAGGATGCGCCTGTCATCACTTTCAATGCCAAGGACCGCCTCCAGACGCGATGGGCCGAGAAGGCGCTTGGCGTTGCTGCGACCGGGCCGTCTCACTGGTTGCCCTCCAGCCATGCCTTTATCGATGCCGCGATTGCAGGTCTCGGCTGGGGAATGAATCCAGAGCCCCTCGCGGCCAGGGCGCTGTCCAGCGGCGAGCTCCGGGAGATCCTGCCGGGACAATTTCTGGACGTGCCCCTCTATTGGCATGTCAGTCGCGTGGTTGCCGGCGTAACAAAGCCTCTGACGGAAGCCGTGTTGCGGGCTGCCAACACCGTTTTGCGCCCGATCGCCTGAAGGAAGTGCTGCCCGTGCGGGCCTTGCCTCTGTTCGAGGTGAGCCTATGTTCAAAACAAAGAAGGAGAGGCCCATGTCACTGGCAGAACAGCCACTTGCCGTCATCGACGCACTCAATCGACATGACTTCGATGCGCTGATGTCCATGTTCGAGGAGGAGGCGGTGCTTGACCTGCCTGATGGGATCCGGGTGATCGGGCACGCGTCTTTCCGGGATACGCTGGCGGCCTACGTGCTTCGCCATGGTATCACGCTGTCGGATCACGTCGTCATGAACGACCGTGCCGGTTTTCGGGTCGCGGTCGAATGCACTCTCAACGGCGATGACCGGCGCGATGCCGATGGCGGCGCGGATGCAGATCAGGGGCCCTATGCGCTGCCTGCAGTGCTGGTGCTGGAGCGCGAGAACGAATTCTTCCTGCGCTTCAGTCTCTATGCGGCCACCCGTCCCTGAGGAGACAATCGTCAGTCCGAGCCGAGATAGGCTTCAAGCACGGTCACGATCATGGCGTGATCCTCCTCGGATTTGAGGCCGGAGACGGTGATGGCCGCCACGACGCCGGTGCCGGAGACGCGGACCGGGAAGCTGCCGCCATGATCGGCATAATCCAGGGGGTCAAGGCCGATTTCGGGAGACAGGCTGCGGCCGCGGGCACGGTTCAGTTCGCCGACGCGTAGCGATGCCTTGTGCATGCGCAGCGTCACATTGCTCTTGCGGCGGGCCCAGTGGTCGTTGTCGGGCGAGGCGCCGGGAAGAGCGGCGTGGAACAGCGTGCGGTCCGGTGTTCTGATGTCGATGACCACAGGAGCCTTTTCGGAGAGCGCGAGTTCGACCAGCCGGCGGCCAATCTCAAGCGCCACCAATTCGTCGAAGCTCTTGAATACGAGCTGGCTTTCCTGTCTTTCGATGCTTTCGATCAGGCTCATCGGTGCATGGTCCTCCATTTTCCGGCGGGAGACTATAGAGGCCGGTAGAGACTGGCTAGGGGCGCGGGTGCAGGTTTCCCCGCCGAACTACGGAAAGGCGTATCAGATGGCGATGCTGAAACTGGCGATAGCGACAAGGGGGCAGGGGCTCTACGAGTTCACCGATTCGGCCCGTGACTTCCTGCGCGGGAGCGAGATGGAGGAGGGGGTGATGACCATCTTTGTCCGCCACACCTCCTGTTCGCTGCTGATCCAGGAGAATGCCGACCCGTCGGTCCAGATCGACCTCAAGGCCTTCTTTCGCCGGCTCGTGCCGCCCACGACGGATCGCACAATGGACTGGATAACGCATCGTGATGAGGGACCCGACGACATGCCGGCCCATATCAAGGCGGCGCTGCTGCCGGTGTCGCTGTCGGTGCCGTTTGCCGATCGGCGCCTGCTGCTCGGTACGTGGCAGGGCATCTATCTGTTCGAGCACAGAGACAGTCCCCATCGCCGAGAGGTGGTCCTCCATATCTGACATCTCAGCTGCACCGCAGAGAGCAAGGTGAACAGTCGCTGAATGCAGGATTCTGACTACATTCAGGCAGCCTCTCCTATCTTCACATCAATCGCTCGGAACGGCGGGATGGAAACGACGGCGTCACGATGCGCCACTCAAGGAGAGAGAAAATGTTCGGCATGTTTCGCAAAATCGGTCTTGCTGCCCTTGTCTCGGTCATGGCGACCACCGGTCTCGCCTCCACTGCGTCCGCCGACGGTTTCGGCTGGGGCGTCTACATTGAAGGTCCTCGTCATGCCGGCCCCGGTTGGGATCGCCCTGGACATCGCCCGGGCTGGGACCGCCCCGGCTGGGATCGCCCGCATCGCGGCGAGTGCCGTCCGCATCACGCTGTGGAAAAGGCCCGCTGGAACGGCCTGCGCCGCGCCTTCGTCGCCGATGTCACGCCACGTCGTGTGGTGGTTGCCGGAGTTCGCCACGGCGGTCGCGACCGGATGGTCTTCGCCAATGTGCGCGGTTGCCCGATCATCCGCTACTGAGGATAAGGCTGCGGTGCCGATCGGCTTGCCGCTCAGGGTGCAGTCTTGATCGCCCGCCGCCCGGGCCATGCAGCAAGGAGCCAGACAAGAGCTCGGCTGCATGGCCCGATTTTTCCATGGCGTCGCCTCTCGATGCCTTGAAGACGCCCGAATCGTCGCGCATATGGCGACCAACCCGCTGGTCCGGGCCCCTCTGGCAAGAGCTTCCGGCGCCCTTGCGATGTCGGACCGTTTCGACACCGCTGCCGGTCCAAGGACCAGTCGATGAGACGCTACAACTCCATTCAAATTTCCCCAGGTCGCTTTCCCTCGTTCGACGGCGTCAACGCCCGTCCCGGCGAACCGAAGCCACGCTTGCAGACGCCGCGTGACATCGGCTCCTTCCTGTCCAGCTCGGAGGCTGCCCGATGATTGCCGAATGGATTGCGTCGGTTTTCGCAATGCTGGTCATCGACCCCATAGAGGCAGATATCCGGCATCGGCTTGAGGCGATGAAAGCCCCTGCTGCAATCGTCAGTCAGGCGGGCGATTGCCTGCGCACCACCGGGCCCCGACTCATCGAACGCGCCACTGGAGACCTCTGGTGGGCAGGAAGCACCGTCGTCTATGTCGCTGTCGGTGTGACGAGCCCGGTCGAGTTGCTTGATGCCAGCAATCCGAGCTGTGCGCCGCTTGCCAGCTATATCATTTCCGCTGGGGCGGAAGCCTGATTTCATCTACGAGGAGGACAATCGATCCATGACCCTATCTGCTGCAACCATATCCGCGCATTCCGTCCATCCCCATGAGGAAGATGGGCTGGGCAGCATCCGCGCCCGCCGCAACCTTCTGGCCGGTTACTGGGCCGGGTCGCTCATCGGTTTTGCCGGTGACGACCTCGGGCGCTATGCCCGCGACCTGCATATGGTCGATCATGTCGTGAGCGGTGACGGAGATGTTATTGCGCGGCTGTCGCGTGATCTTGCGACCGCCGGCCACAGCTTCACAAAGGCCGACATCGAGGCGGCACTTCGGCGTTTTCATGTACAGGCGTTGAAGGATACCGGCTGCACCGAGTGAGTGGCCCGGGCCACAGATTCACTGGAGATCTTATTGGTGGAGGCATTCGTCGCCACCGATCGCCCGGCGAAAGGGGTGGCGCGTCTGGAAGCGCGCGCCGCCTTATGCCGGCTTTTCGCGCATGACGCGTTGTTTCCCGCCGCAGACGCGCTACACTTCCCTATGTCAGCAGTAAAACGCTCGGGGAGGAGCAGTTTGATGAGACGCATGTGGCCTGAGGAATTCAGCTTCATTCTCGACGGAGCGGAGGAAGTGACGCTCGAAAGTGCGGCACGTGATCGTGAGGACGGTTCGCGCAGTGACGCAATCCACCGGCGGGCGCTGAAGGTCCGCATGACGCAGGCAGATTACGAACGCATCTGGCCACTGGCGGAGGCACGCTACCGGCTTCAGGGGCGGGATACCGGCAAGGCAATCACCCTGATCGTCAACAATCCCCATTACAGCCAGTGGCATCCTGCTGACGGAGGCACGGAGGAGCGCCTGTCGGATAGCGGACGGACCTACACCATACCGTATGTGGTGGTGCATTTCCTGCTCGACGACGTGCGGGAGCCCGTGGAGGCCTGAGTTCAAAGGCTGGCCGCCGGCCAAGGCGGTCAGCCGTGCCCCCGCTCTCATTCTAAATTGCGATCAGATGACCTTCCTGGCTTCACCTCAGGGGTGGTGCCGAGGGCTGTCGCAGCCAATGCGGCAGCACATCATTCAGCGATGGCGCTGGAACAATCTGCCCCTGTCCGGCTTTCCCAGCCATTGGGAGGCGCATCTTGATGACAAGCGATATTTTGACGGAAGACGTGGCGACACTTGCGTCCCGGCTTGAAGCGATGACCGAGGACGAAGTCTTCGCCGCCATGCGGTTTCTCGAACAGCGCAGCGAGGATGCCTCCAGCGACCGGGAGGAAGCCTTGTCGAGGATTGCCCTTGTGGAGGACGAGCTCGAACGGAGGTTCCCAGGACAGTTGCTGGCGCCCTATCTCAACTGGAAGAAGAGCAGCATCTGATCAGTGATCTCTCCCGATCGCGCATCCGGCGCGCGGGAGTCCCCTCCTTAACCAGCCCCATCCGCTCCGTTCAGCGCCGCATTCCAGCCTTTTGCCGCCGACACAGACATCAGGACATCCAATGAGTTACAGCACCAAACTTTCCCTGACGGTCAACAGCCAGCTCCATCACATCGACGTCGACAACCGGACCAGCCTGCTCGATCTATTGCGCGAACACCTGCATCTGACCGGGACCAAGAAGGGATGCGATCACGGCCAGTGCGGCGCCTGTACGGTCCTCGTTGATGGACGCCGGGTGAATTCGTGTCTGACGCTGGCCGTGATGCATGATGGAGACGAGATCACCACGATCGAAGGCCTTGGCCAGCCGGGTGACCTGCATCCCATGCAGGCGGCCTTCGTCAAACATGACGGCTTTCAGTGCGGCTACTGCACGCCCGGTCAGATCTGTTCCTCCATTGCGGTCCTGGGGGAGATCAAGGCCAATATTCCCAGCCATGTGACCGAGGATCTGACCGCCCCGACTGCGGTGACGCCAGACGAGCTTCGGGAGCGGATGAGCGGCAATCTCTGTCGGTGCGGGGCCTATTCCAACATCATTGACGCCATTACCGAGGTTGCGGGAACATCAGCATGAGAGCCTTCACCTTTGAGCGCGCCGCATCCATAGAGGCGGCCAGCCGTTCTGCCGCGAGCAACGGCCGATCCAAGTTCATAGCCGGCGGCACCAATCTGCTCGACCTCATGAAGCTCGAGATCGAAACGCCGACGCATCTGATTGATGTAAACGGGCTCGGCCTCGACCAGATCGAGGCGACGGCGGATGGCGGTCTGCGGATCGGGGCGATGGTCCGCAATACCGATCTTGCGGCACACGAGGTCGTGCGCCGCGATTATCCGCTGCTGGCGCGGGCTCTGCTTGCCGGAGCGTCCGGCCAGCTGCGCAACAAGGCGACGACCGCGGGAAATCTGTTGCAGCGGACGCGCTGTCCCTATTTCTACGACACCAACCAACCGTGCAACAAGCGCCAGCCGGGGAGCGGCTGTTCCGCTATCGGCGGCTTCAGTCGCCAGCATGCCGTGCTCGGCGTCAGCGATGCCTGCATCGCCACACATCCGAGCGATATGGCGGTTGCGATGCGTGCGCTTGATGCGGAAGTGGAGACGGTCAGGATTGACGGCACAAAGCGCGCGATTGCCATGGCGGATTTTCACCGACTGCCCGGCGATACGCCCGAGCGCGAAACCGTGCTGGAGCCGGGAGAACTCATCACGGCTGTGGTGCTTCCGCCGCCAATCGGCGGTCGGCAGATTTACCGCAAGGTCCGTGACCGCGCGTCCTACGCCTTCGCACTGGTCTCCGTCGGGGCCGTGATCCATGCGGATGGATCGGGCCGCGTCGCCCTGGGTGGGGTGGCGCACAAGCCCTGGCGTGTGGAGGCGGCCGAGGCGGAGCTGCCCAAGGGTGCTGGCCCTGCCGCCGCAGTTCTTCTCGCGGGCGCGCGTCCGACGCACCAAAACGAGTTCAAGCTTGCCCTCATCAAGCGGGTTCTGGCTGCGGTGATCATGGAAGCACGGGGGTAACGTCATGAAATTCGACACGCCAGCCACCACCAATCCGATCGACAGCCTTAAAGTCGTCGGTCATCCAACCCAGCGCATCGATGGTGCGTTGAAGACGAGCGGCCGGGCGACCTATGCCTATGAATGGCACGATGCTGACCTGCGATATGCGCATGGTTATCCGGTCGGGGCCGCGATCACCAAGGGTCGCATCATCTCCATGGATACCGAGGCTGCCAGAAATGCGCCCGGCGTGATCGCCGTGGTCACCACGCTTGAGGTCGGCGACCGCAAAAAGGGCGAGTACAATACTGCAACCTTGTTCGGCGGCAGCAAAGTGCAGCACTATCACCAGGCAATCGCTCTGGTGGTTGCGGAGAGCTTTGAACAGGCCCGCGCCGCTGCCTCCATGGTCAGGGTGGATTATGAAGAGGAGGCCGGGGTCTACGACCTTGAGGCGGCAAGGAAGACGGCCGTCAAGCCGGATGAGGAGGATGAACCTGACACGGCCTTTGGCGATTTTGATGCCGCTTTTGCTGCTGCGCCCGTGACGCTCGATGCCGTCTACCGCACGCCGGACCAGTCGCATGCAGCGATGGAGCCGCATGCCTCAATTGCCGCCTGGGATCATGACGAACTGCGGGTTTGGACCTCCAGTCAGATGATCGACTGGTGGCGAGGAGACCTCGCGACATTTCTCGATATGGACAAGGAGAAGATCCACCTGATGTCGCCCTTCATCGGTGGCGGTTTTGGCGGCAAGCTCTTCCTGCGGGCGGACGCCGTGCTCGCGGCGCTCGGTGCAAAGGCGGCTGGACGCGCGGTCAAGGTGGCCCTGCCACGGCCCATGATCATGAACAACACCACCCACCGTCCCGCCACGAACCAGAGGATCCGGATCGGTGCTGCATCCGATGGGAGGATTGAAGCGATCGCCCATGAGAGCTGGTCCGGCGACCTGCCGGATGGCAAGCCGGAAACCGCAGTCAACCAGACAAGGCTGCTCTATGCTGGCGCAAACCGGATGACCGCGATGCGGCTGGCGACGCTCGATCTGGCGGAGGGCAACGCCATGCGTGCGCCGGGTGAGGCGCCGGGCATGATGGCGCTGGAGATCGCCATGGATGAAATGGCCGAAAGGCTCGGGCTGGATCCAGTCGAATTCCGGATCATCAATGACACACAGGTCGATCCTGAACATCCCGATCGGCCGTTTTCCCACCGCGACCTTGTCGGCTGTCTGCGGCTCGGGGCCGAGCGTTTCGGCTGGAGCCATCGTGGACGCCCGGGCGCGCGCCGCGAGGGGAGCTTTCTTGTCGGCACTGGGGTAGGGGCTGCATTCCGCAATAACCTCGTCGTTGCCTCGGGTGCCCGTGTGCGGCTTTCATCAGACGGGCGGATCACCGTCGAAACCGACATGACCGACATCGGCACTGGCAGCTACACGATCATTGCGCAGACTGCGGCGGAAATGATGGGGCTGACGGTGGATGACGTGGATGTGCGCCTCGGCGATTCGCGTTTTCCGCTGTCCTCCGGATCCGGCGGTCAGTTTGGGGCCAACAGCTCGACCTCGGGGGTCTACGCCGCCTGCGTCAAGCTGCGTGAGGCGGTCGTTCAACGCATGGGCTTCAATACGGCAGACGTCGTCTTCGAAGATGGTCACGTGCGCTCGGGCGGTCGCACCGTTCCGCTTTCGCAAATTGCCGGGCCGGAAGGTCTTGTCGCTGAGGACACCATGGAGTGGGGGGATCTCTCGAAAAGCCATCAGCAATCGACATTCGGGGCGCATTTTGTCGAGGCGGCCGTGGACATGTTCACGGGCGAATGCCGTGTTCGGCGCATGCTGGCGGTCTGTGCCGCAGGCCGCATCCTCAATCCGATCACCGCGCGAAGCCAAGTCATAGGTGCCATGACCATGGGTGTCGGTGCCGCCCTTTCGGAGGAGCTTGCGGTTGACACGCGCCGTGGCTTTTTCGTCAATCACGACCTCGCAGGTTATGAGGTGGCGGTGCATGCGGACGTCCCGCATCAGGAGGTGATCTTTCTTGATGAGACGGACCCTCTGTCTTCGCCGATGAAGGCGAAGGGTGTTGGAGAGCTCGGCCTGTGCGGCGTTTCTGCGGCGATCGCCAATGCGATCTACAATGCGACCGGCGTGCGGGTGCGCGATTATCCCATCACGCTCGACAAGCTGATCGACGGCCTTCCGGACGTAGCGTGAGGTCAAGGCTGTCGCCGTCACCAGCAGATAGTGCCGGTCGTGCGGCCGGCTTATCAGGCCACTCGGCCAAAACCTTGGCCGCCGCGCTGTGCCCCAATCCAAGTACTCTGAAGCGACGAAAGGGGGAGGGGGCAGCCTTTTCAGAGGAGAGTGGAAAAAGCGTCACATTCGCTCTTGCGTGGGGGGTGAGTTGCCGCTATGAGACAGCCCGCGCCTTGAAGCGCCGACCAATGTGACCGGAGAGGTGGCTGAGTGGTCGAAAGCACCGCACTCGAAATGCGGCATACTCGCAAGGGTATCGTGGGTTCGAATCCCACCCTCTCCGCCAAGTTGTAGTCACTCTCCGCCAGTTACCTGCAAAGCCTTGGATTTCCTCACAAAACCTCTGATCGCCAGCGGCCCTTGAGGAGTGAAAATCATGCGGGTATCGCGTCCGGTACACCTTCCGGTACGCGTCGGGGTATCGCCCGATCAGTCGAATCAGACGTCAACGGCAAAGCCAAAGGGCAGGGGACCCGGACCCTACCTCACCAAATCAGGGTCCGTTTACATCTTCCAGATTAAGTTGCCCAAGATGAGTGGCGGCACGCGTGCTACCCCTCCGTTGCGGCTCAGCCTCGGTGCCTGTTCCCACAGGCGGGCCAGGCTGCTGGCAGACCTTCTGGCGGCAAGGGCCAGATTAATGTTCGAATCGATGGGGCACGGCCGAGGCATGCAGGACGACGACGACAGCGACATCAGCGCCCTGGAAGCCGTCATTGAGATGAAGGGCGAGTTGAAGGCTTATCTGCGGCTGATCGATCGTTCGGATCCACCGATCCCTGCTCAGGAACTGCAGAAGGCCGCGGGCATCCGAGACCTTGTCAGCTTGAACCGCGAACTGGAGAAGCAAGCTCAAGGCGAGCCGTTCAACGAGCTGGTTATCGGCCACGCCGACATGTTGAAACTGTCCGCAATTGCTAGATTATCTGCGTCGTCCGCACTTGTGGACGAAACTGCGAAACAGGTCTGGTATCCACCTGCGCCATTTCAACGACACGATCGAAGATGGTATCGGCTTGCCGTGGTTTGAGGGTGACAAAGGGCGCCAGCTTTTCCGCCAAGCTGGCAAGCAGGCGCCCTTCCTGCCGCTCATAGCTGTAGGTTTCAATCAGCGTGGTCTCATGCTCGGCGTGAACCCTGCGCTTCCACTCCATGCCAACCAAATACGCTTCTCGAGCCACAAATGGAGCGGTGACCAAGCGCTCGGTGCCATCGGGCAGCATCTGACGGCGAACGCCAAAGTGCTCGATGTAGACACCACTCTCGGTCAAGCGAAAGTCGGGACAATAATCCCGGCGCCCGGTTTCCTCGATCTTGTGCTCGTAGTCTGGTTCATATTCATAGGCGATGCCGTTTTCGTAGAGCCAGTTCGCGATCTGCAGCTCTTCGTAGCTCTTCACCTTCTCCCCTTGGAGGGTCCGCAGATCCTGTTTCTCCAGGTGGCTGTAATAGTCATGCTTCGTCTTGAAATCCCATTCGGTCTTGGGCTCGACCAGGAAGTGCGCGAACCACTGGATGATGGCTCTCGATACCTCAGTCAGCGTCAGGACGAGATCCTTGAGGATCTGCTTGATCAGGTTGGTGAACGCCAGGTAATCGGTGGCGTGGTCTGCCAGAGGCGGCTTTGTGCCTTCCACCTTGCAGATGATATCATAGGCGATGGCATGAAATGTCTGGGCTACGATCGGGACGCCTGAGCGTGCTTCAACGCGTTCGGACAATTCCGCTGCCGCGTTCTTGGCAAAGGCCAGCAACAGGATCTCCTCCGGCCGACGAATACCGGCTTTGACAAGATAGGCGGCCTTGGCCGTGATCACGCTCGTCTTGCCGGAGCCGGCCCCCGCGAGAACCAGCGTGGCGTCTTCATCGACAACAACCGAAAGTCGCTGTTCGGGCGTCAGTGGTTTGCTTTCGATCGTATCGAAGAACTCTTTCCAGCGCTCCAGTTCGCTGGTGACAAAGGAGTCGATTGCAGCCGAGCGTATGGCTTTTGGTTTCTGAGCGAAGTTTCTGACCCGTGCTACCAGCGCTGCCGCCTCCGGACTGATGGCCTCGAGGTTGAGCTTCGACAGAAGTGAGGTATCGAGGGCTTTTGCATCGTGTAGCAGAGGGGTGATTAGACAGGCGGCGGGATAGGTAGTCGGCCATGCCAGATTTGCTATCTGAGCATGAAGGTGTGTTAGCCGATCCGCATCGCGCTCCAAAGCGTCCAGGTTGAAGGAGGTCCAAGCTGATTTGACGTCTGCGGCAAAAGAGTAGGCCTGATGTAGCCTAGCGCCGCGAAACAGATACTCACGCCCGTTGGATGCTGACAACTTACATGAGGCGCCAAACAGCCCTTCAGTCACTGTAGGCGGAGAGAGCAATTCCTCCAGTGAAATCCTCGGAGACGAGCTGCGTTGCGTGATTATCAGGTCATTTCCTGACAGTTTAAACATGCCTGCGCCGCGCCCAAACGCTTTCGACAAAGTGCCAAATAAGGCGTTATTCTTTAAGATACTCAAGTCGGATTGCCCCGCTCTGATGTTATTTATGTGTTGTTATGCAGCGATGCTGTTCCGCTAATGCGGGAAGATTTTACAAGTCCAGAATTTGTAGTGCTGTATGGGCGTTTTTGATTTTTCAGCTCGTGCAACAAATCACGAAACTTCGCCAGCGCTTTCCGCTGTACTCCGCAGGTAATGTAGATGCTGCGGCCCAAGAACTGATCTTAGCCATCAGAAGCTCGCCCGTAAAACCGAGGTCGCCGTTTTTTCTTTCCCCACGAGTGGCAGCCTCCGAGAATAATTCGATGAACGGTAGGATGCTGTCAGTGGGCCCCTAAAGCTAAGCTTCGCGCACCGGTTGCCGCACAAAGAACGCGGCGGAAATAATTTCCACCTGATTTTGTGAGGGCTTCCGCCAGAGGTCGTCGCGTATCGTACCTTAGGTGCTTCTGACCGCTGGGGATTGGGCTCATATTTGTGGGCTACGGCAAGGAGTTGCAGCAACGCACGCAAAGCGCGTGATTCTGGTGGAATTAGGTCGCTCAGAATGTATCATTGTTGTTCGCACGGTGGAGTTGAGGGCGGCGATTCGCGTGAGTATGAGGTACGGTAGGGCACTAGAGATCCAGAGACAGGCGAAACCGTCTGTAGCAAGGCAGCTTCTTGACGATATCATGAGGCGTAATGGTTTGGACCGACCCAACGGCCAGCCCATTTACCGTTATCGCATATCGCAAGCCGAGTTTCAGCGTGGACGTGAACTCTTGGAACGATCTGCGGCTTTTCTTGATAGGCGCAATGCGCCGCTTTGCGCTGTGTTCGCACTTGTGACGTCAGAATGGTACCGACGCGAAGCAAAATCGCTATGGCGAGTATGGTCACATATTGGTGTCGTGCCTGATGCCCTAAAGGTCAGCGATAGAAACGATATAGCAGATGTCGGACTGGCTTGGTGGGGTCAGTCGCCAAAGATAAGTCGCCACTCGAACAGGAAGCGGCGTGAATTTCTGCTGACTCTCGCATTGAATGGTGGGCTACCTTCTTCGCTCATAGTTGGTGAGACCGGCAGCCGCGTCCGGCGGTTCTTCCTGGGCGTGATGGAAGACGCTCTTTCTAGTGGGGCCGTGCCTACTGAGAGCGACCTGGTTGAATTCGCCGAAGGTCGGGCAGAAATTCTGCCCGACAGCTATCGGGATGACACGATTTATGAGCTGACGGCGGAATTGATCGGGCATCTTCATGCCTGCCGAATGAAACTTCCGCACGAAGAACGGCAGGCGAATCCGGCTGGCTGGCTCGACCTTCACGACGCTGGGTGGCGGGAGCGTCTTCCTATTCACCTCCCTGAGGAGGTCGCAGCTTGTAATCGCCTGTTCAACAACCTGCTAACGATCGAACCTCGAGCACGCGGACACGGCGTCGGCCTTAGGAGATATTTGTATCGGGCATCCTCTGGCGATTGGAAGCAAGGGTTCGTCGCTCTTGCCGATGGCCAACTTGCGTTCGATGCTCTGGCTAACTTCAGCGAAGGCCGTTTTCGCGCCTACTTCTCGGGAAGCGCCGGGCAGCTTATCTCTCGCGAATTTGCTCAGCTATACAGGTCGGAAACCGAAAAAAACGGAAGTTTTTCAGTGACATCTCGCTCTACCGGGCGGGTTAGCCTGGTAGGTCCCGTACTGTTTTCGGAAGCCATCACCGTAACCCTGCTACGTGACGGAAAGCCTATACCGCAGGTGTGCTGGCCCGGTGGGTCGCCGAGGACCTCAAACTGCTTTGTTCTCCGTCCAACTGATCGAGAGGATCGTTTAGAGCTGCTTGCAACCGGCTCCGTTCGTTCCACGCTGCCGATTCTATTCGTGCTGACCTCCAAGGGCTCGATAGTATCAGGCCATGCGGGTGGAGCTGTCAGTAGTATCTGGGACGACAATACATCTGCGTTGTGGCAGATAGAAGGGATGGCGTCAGTCGAGACACCATCCGGCGAGCGATACCGGGTCCAATCGCAGGCCGACACATCCGATGATCGACGCTTGGAATTCGAACAGCTCTTCCTTCCAAACCTGATTTTCGAAGATGCGTCCCTCGTCGCGGTCGAGGCTCCGCTAAGGATCAGGCAACTCGGTAGGGATGGCGGTGAGGAAGGCAAAGGTACAGTACGCATCTTGAAGTCGGGTCGACCGATCGATGCCCGTGACGAAATCTCTGGCCTTGTGACTGCACAATGGCAGGACCACGAAGGATTCATCATCGATCGAGCTCGTCTGCTTGTGTTGCCCCAAACTGGCAGAGTGTTGGGACACATTGACAGTGACGGCGCCCGAGTTGAGTGGCGCAACCTACCAGGCTGGCGGGTCGACGCGCTGGATGTCGACGGCGCCCTCGCACCGACGAGAAACCGAACCATAGACAGTTGGCTGTGCCCCTGGGCCGGCACCCGAAACGGCTACCAACGAATTCAAATTACTGATCCCGCAGGCAACTCAATCCGGGCGCGACTCCGTCTGATGGCAAAACAGATTGTGCTGCTGGATGCCAGCGGGACAGTCCGTAATGATCGACCTGAACTATCCCTCGCAGAGCTTCGAGGCTCGCTCTTACTTACCGATAGACCGTTGCTCGTGGATCTTGATTTAAGGCGTGCGGGAGCAAGCCGAGCTCTGATATCTCGCAGAATAGAGGGCGAGACGCCAATGGTGCGCTTTGTCGATCTTGCACAAAGCCTGTTGGGGTTATCCAACGAACGCGGGCCAAGCGTTTTCCTGCTTGATGACAGCCAGCGAACAATATGCAGCATACGGCGGCCACAGGAGCAGCCAACAATCGTTGGCGACCGAATTGAATTCGCTAGTGCGCCCGCAAATGGTGAGATCACCGTCGTGCGATCACTGAGACACCCCGATGAGGAACACGTGCTCGGCGATGATCAACAGCTAAGCCTGCCATTGCCAGCAGGAATTTCGGGGCCGCTCCTCGTCTATCGGAGGAAGGGCGACGCAGTGACAACCCGACCGACGGTCACGATTGGCGCACGGGACGCGGTGTATGAGGAGCCAGCCGATGCGATAGCGCAGGCTGCGCTGCTCGAAGACGAGGTGACTCGCCGTCGCGCCTATCACGCATTGTTTAAGGAGGTTGCGGTCGATGCCGCCGCGGGCTCTACGATTTCCCGCATCGTGCGCACGGTCCATTCGTTACGAGGCCTCAGTCCTCGTGCAATGGACATTACGCGCGAGCTTCCAAAGTTCCCGACCTTGTTGTGCCGGCTGCTGCTAGCGGCCAATAGTGAGCGTGTCGAGAGCATCCTAGGGCTTGAACGTGACCTCCCGTTTCTTTGGATGGCTCAGCCAATCGAAGCTTGGCAAGATGCAGCAGTTGCGGAATGGGAGCGCGCGAAAGTTGAATTTGCACTCTTCTACGATACGTCAGAGGCGCAGAGGCAAGCTACCGCTTTGATGATGGAGAGGATCGGTTTCCTAGTTGAGCGTACCCAATGGTTTGCCGGGATCCGCGCCGAACTTGGCTTTGGTGGCGAATTGGATGGCAGCTTACGTCAGCTCGCCCAAGATCACGTTCGCCTCCAAGTCGATCAATCGGAACCTATCGCGACGACGCTGATAGTGGATGCAGAACGCGCCGGGCTTCCAGCAGATGTAGCGAGTTTGAACTACGAGCACTATGCGACACTCGTCGCCCCTGTCGTCCTAGCGGCTGTTGCAAAAAAACGTCTTGAATGGTCGCCGTCGATAGCCGCTGGCTTACGTAACGCACTCGACATCGATCAGAACTACGTCACCGCAGCCTTCCCTCATTGTTTGAAGCACTTCCAGTCATGACAATACGACCCTTCGAGACCCTATCGCGGCTCCGTCACCGCATGGCGGAAGCGATTGTCGCCCAGTCGGGCGTGCGCAATCCGTCACTCGCTGCACAACTTCGCCATTCTCTGTCACGAGCCGACTCCGAAGGTGCCCTTATTCCGGCCCCGATTATTGAGGGGGCATTTCCATTCGTGCCCGCAGACAAAAGGCTGGGAGAGCTATCCGGCGATGTGCTGGCGAACGCCACGGTGGATGCGTTGGTCGGAGACGATACGGGACGTGGCTACTCGTTTCCACGGAACCGGCGCCCTTACCTGCATCAGCTTGCCGCGTGGAATACGCTAACTTCTTCGGAGACGAAGAGTGCCCTGATTACTGCGGGCACGGGTTCGGGAAAGACCGAATGTTTTCTTGTTCCTCTGCTCGACTCGCTATTTCGGCGCCAAGAGCGAGCAACTGGCGTTGAAGCAATCATGCTGTATCCGCTCAACGCGCTAATCGCCAGTCAGCAGGAGCGGCTCGACGCCTGGACAAAGCCGGCCGGTGGCAAGATCCGCTATTGTTTATACAACGGTAACCTTCCTGAAACGCACAGTAGTGTGGTCCAACGCGACAAGTTGTCGTCGAATCCGCAGCAGGTACCAGATCGAAAAACGTTGCGTGCGTCTCCGCCTCCATTGCTCGTCACCAACCTGACAATGCTAGAATATATGCTCGTTCGGCCACAGGACCGTCCGATCATTGAACACTCGAAGGGTAAGCTGAAGTGGATCATCCTCGACGAAGCCCACACCTTGGTGGGCTCTGCTGCCGCCGAAGTGGCCCTTCTCTTACGAAGGGTGATCGAGGCATTCGAGGTGGATCCGAAAAACGTCCGGTTTGTTGCGACATCAGCAACTATTGGCGACGGTCCCAAAGTCAAAGACGCCTTGCGGCGATTCTTGGCAGATGTCGCTGGCACTGATGTTTCGGCTGTCGAGGTGATTTCTGGCGAACGGCTCCTACCGACACGGAGTGGCAGAGGGGCGGCGGCCCCACGCCCTTCTGACCTAGTCGATCTTTCAGCGCATGATCTGTATGATAAGCTTTCGTCCTATGACCCAGTCTGGTCACTCGTGACGGAGTTGAAAGACAAGCCCATTGAGGCGCAAGAGCTCAGTCGCCTGGGCAGTGTGATGGGCGTGGACGGCGAAACTCTGGCGATGGCTTTGACTCGAGCGACCTCCAGATCTGGCGAGACGCTCGCTCCGCTGAGAATCCATAGCTTTCATCGCGCTTTTTCCGGTCTCTGGTGTTGTACGAATCCGGCGTGCCCCGACAGCATGAGTGAAGAATGGATTGCTGGCCGCTTGTTGTTCGAACGAGACGAAGCGTGTCCGAAATGCCGCATGCCTGTGGCAGAACTTTATTCCTGCAATGAGTGCGGCGAAGCGTTTATGATCGCGGACGAGAAAGGTACGCGGCTTGTGCCTCCTCGCAATGTACCCCCTAGTGACGAGTTTTTGTTCGAAGCTGATCGCACAACGTCGGAGGATGACGGTGAAAATGAGGGCGGTGACCTAGACCTGGACACCCCATCGGTCTCTCATTGCTTTTCCTTATCAGGGCGCGGGCTACTACCGATTTTCGTCGATACCGAAACCGGGATGACTGCCGACGGAGATGGTCCCGGACGATACAGGTTGTCGGCTCATGCAGGCGGAGGGAAAGGACCTTGCCCAGCATGCAGCGCAACCGCCAAGTCTGGAGACAAGCTCTATCCCTTCAGGTTCGGCGCGCCGTTCACGATCAGTAATGCCGCGCCGATGCTTCTGGAAGCAATGCCCGGGGCCGAGGGGCTGATACAACCAGCCCTGCCTCAAACTCCGCCTGACCTTCCTAGCGGTGGACGCCAACTAATAAGCTTCACGGACAGTCGTCAGGGAACGGCTCGTATGGCAGCGAAGCTTCAGATGGAGAGCGAACGGGCGTTCGTGCGCTCCTTTATCTACCAGGCCGTTCAACACAAAGCCTCTGGCAGCGGGGACAACGCAAAAGCTGAGGAACTCAAAGCTCGAATTGCGAAGGTCAAATCTTTTCCGGATTGGGAGGATGGGCCGCTAGCAGGCGTTGTCAGAGAGGCTGAAGAGCAATTGGCTAAGCTTTCCGGCGGTGGAACCGTCACTTGGCAAGAACTGCGAGCTCAGCTTGCTGATAGGGCAGAAGTGCGCGAATGGCTTCCTGACGTTTGGGGCGTGCGTGCGGATCTATTTAAAAAAGCAGCCGCGTCTGCACCCTCACAGATTGCCGAGGCATTACTTCTTCGAGAAATGATGCGGAGGCCAAAGCTTGCAAACTCACCAGAAACCATGGGTCTTGCTCGATTTGTATATCCGGCCATTGAACAGCATGCTCACGCGCCGAATAGCTTTTTGCAGCGGGGAGGGAGCCTCGAAGATTGGAAGGCGTGGCTTTCATGTTTGGTATCGTTCTCAATCAGAAGCAATCTCGCGGTCAACGTACGTTCGGACTTGCTCCAATGGATAATGCGTAAGGGCTTCCCGAAGAGTTTGGCCGCGCCGGGTATAGAGCCAGGCAGGCGCCAGCATCGTTGGCCGGTTGCTAGCGCCGCAGGAAAGCAAACGCAGGTTGTCGAACTTCTTCGACTCGGCCTTGGTCTCAATCTCGGTTCTTCCTCCGACCGCGCTGAAATCAATGACTGGCTTCAGAAGGCTTGGAACCAGCTACATACCTTGTTCCCTAAAAACGCCAACGGTGAGCAGGCCCTTGATTTCAACAAGCTTGAGGTGGGGCCTTTGAGAAACGCATTTCACTGTCCGGTCACAAGGCGCATTGTAGACGTTGCGCCCTTCGGTCTTTCGCCGTACGCGCGGACAAAGGTGGACCGTGCACAGCCGATTATCATGCCGATCGCCCCAGCAGATGCAGATGGCAAAACCCGTTCGCTGTTCTTGGCCGAAGATGTCGACGTTGCCGCCCTGCGAGCCATGGGCCTTTGGACTGACATGCACGATCGGATCGCCCTGTACTCGCCATACAGTCGGTCGGCCGAGCATTCGGCCCAGCTTTCGCCGGCGCATTTGCGGCACTACGAGTCCGAATTTAAGGCGGGCCGGATTAACCTCTTGAATTGCTCCACCACCATGGAAATGGGCGTCGACATCGGTTCTGTGAACGGTGTCTTGATGGCAAACGTGCCGCCATCAATCGCGAACTATAAACAAAGGGTAGGCCGCGCTGGTCGACGTGGTCAGCCTTTGTCGCTCGCATTCACCTTTGCGAAGGACCGTCCGCTTGACCGCGAGGCTTTCCGTAACCCTATTGCATTTCTCGGCAGGTCCATCGCAGCGCCTCGTGTGGCTCTCGACAGCCGACCAATTGTGCAGCGTCACGTGAACGCATTCCTGTTAAGTCGCTTCCTAAACCTGAACAGCGGCAATCCTATGAAGATGGAGACAGGAGACTTCTTCGGTTTTGCTGCTACACCTAACTCCGTGCGGATTGCGCAAGACGCTAGACCAGTAGAATTGATGCGGAGGTGGCTTTCAAAAGCGAGCACGGCAGAAGACAACATGATTGCCCTCCAGCGACTGGTTCGCGGGTCAATATTGGCTGGTCGGTCCGACCTACTAGAGCTATGTGCTGATGCTCTGAAGTCTGCTGAAGCCGAGTTCGAAGCCGAATGGAGCGGACTACAAAACCAGCTTAAGGGTGCGGAAATCATCGGAGCATCAGCCGCAATCGAGGCGCACTTGAAGCGGCTTTGCAAAGAATTTTTGCTATCTGATCTGGCAGACCGTGGCTTTTTGCCCGGCCATGGGTTTCCCAACCACGTTGTCGCTTTTGAGCTGGACCGAAATGACTTGGACAGCGAGTTCAGCAACGACGACCGGAGGGGACGGCGCCATGGTGGTCCGAAGCGCCCGCTGGACATTGCGATTCGGGACTACGCGCCCGGATCGGAGACGGTTGTGGACGGCCAAGTGTATCGTGTTGGCGGTGTTACACTTAACTGGCATCGACCCTCCAGTGATGAAGGTGTTCGCGAAATTCAAGCGCTTCGCTGGGCTGCGAGATGCTCTCATTGCGGTGACAATTGGACGGGCGCCGGTTCCCGCTCTGAAGAATGCCGCACATGTGGGGATTCGTCGGTGGTCGCTGAGAGCTTTCTCAGGCCTGCGGGCTTCTTGAGAGATCGACACGTTCCTATCCATGCAGAAGTCGACAAGGTCGACTACGTGCGCTCGGAAACGCCGCGAATTTCAGCCGGATCAGCGCAATGGGAGGCACTCAGTAAGCCCGAGGTCGGTCGCTTGAGAATGAACCGCCGCGGTACTGTCTACTATCACACGAAGGGACCTTCTAGCGAAGGCTACGGGCTGTGCCTAAGATGTGGGCGCATGGAGGCCATGAAACCGGGTGAAGCCATTTGTACCGGTCTTATCGATCACAAACCGCTGCGCGCCAGGGAGAACTTCCTGCAGCCGTGCGAGGGCAATAGCGAGACTTTTGCGATTCAGTCTTCGCTTCATCTGGGTTATGAAGTTCACACCGACGTATTGGAGCTCCAGCCCGCTGTAGCACCTACTCTCGCGGCGGCTAATGCTCTCGCCATTGCGATGCGTGAGGCAACCTCGCGCTACCTCGGTATCGAACCGGACGAAATTGGTTACGGGGTCGGCCCGTCGCGAAACGCGATGGCAACTTCAACGATCTCCATTTTCCTCCACGACCGCGCAGCCGGCGGCGCCGGCTATGTTGTTCAGGCTGCCAATGAAATTAGAACAATTCTGCGAAGTGCACGGCAAATTCTAAACTGCCCCCGCGGCTGCGCACATGCATGCTCATCTTGCGTCCTGGTTTCGGATGCGCCCGAAAGGGAGGAGGATCTTGATCGACACAAGGCGATCTCGTTTATGGACGCAAATCTTACGCTCCCCGACATCATTGACTCGGAGGACGTATTTGCTGCGGACAGCGATATTTCGGACCGTCCAGTAAGTGAAATCGATGACTGGCTTAGCCATCGGGCGCAGTCAGGCCTCACTGTATGGGCGACCGTGAGTGACGTTGTTGATCTTGCGGATTGGGCTTTGACTCCTCTGTTCAAAAGATGGACTGAAAATGGCCGTCGTGTCAGGTTGGTTGTACCTAGGGGCTTCGTCTCTGCCCTAGATTCGGCTCAGGTGCTCTTTCTTCGGGATTATATCGCTCGTAATGGATTGAGCTTGGCTGAAGGTGAGCCGGTTAGGTTCCGCAACGGCGGCCACCTGTTTGCTTACGTTACCGATGAAACGAGAGGCTACGGATGGGCGAGCCGCGATTCATCCGTGCTGGTGCCGGGCCAAGACTGGGGCGCGAACCACGCCGCACCCATTGCCCATGCACCCCTTCAATTATCGCCGGTATACCAAGAGATCACGCATGATAGTTTGAAGCCAAAGGCGGGAGCCGAAGTAGTTATACTAGATGCGAAGCTTGACGGGCCAGTTGCGGAGTTCGGCATTTCCATGGCAGCGCAGATAAGGAAGGCGATGCTAAACTGTGGGATAAGCCCAGACGATGTGGTCCGGGAGGCGAGGTATCAAGATAGATACGCTCGATCCCCGATCGTTCTGAAGCTGCTGATAGATACCGTTTCTTCTTTGAAGCCTGAAGGATCGTTGCCGTTTGGTATTGCCACGGCTGCAGACAGGGGCGGCTATCATAGGACACATGTTGCATCTGACATCATGTCGGACACCACGCTGGCGTCCCTCGCCCAGGAATACGGAGCTAGAAAAGGGTTATCAACGACGCTTTCAGTCGGTCAACTGGCGCATAAACGTAGCCTGATGCTTCAGATGAAGTCCGGTGTGAAAGTGGTCGTGGATCTTGATCAGGGGTTTGGTTGGCTCGAGTACGTTGGTAGAGACAAATATTTTGATCCCAATGGATCCCACCTAAGAAATGCCGATTGGTTGAAAATGCTCAGTGGAAAGTTGCAAAGGCGGCATGCTCATGACAGCCAGATGGTCGTATGGCGAAAATCATAGAGAACAGTCTCTGCTGATCGAATGGGAGTAGAGACCGCCACGCCAAGCTTGCATTCTGCTGCTGCTTTTAGCCAGGTGACTTGGATATTTCGCAAGGAGCGTATGGGCCTTTCGACCAGGAAAGAGGTGGACGGGCAAAAACGGAAATAATTGCCGCACTCTGTGTTGCCCTACCTATGCCCGACATTGTGCTGCAATTCTGCGGCACCTCTTCTGCATGTAGTGGATGATGTTCTCCAGAACCCTTCCTTGACCCACAACCATACCATGGATTTGTGGTGCAACATCCCTGCAAGCGAAGCTGACACTGGTGGCGAGTTCTTCTACGCGCCTCACAGTTGATGCGCCGCTCAGTCCGATCTCTTCGGCCAAGGCTAACCAATGCGCCCGTCGTAGCTCGGTGGCGTTGAAGCGTCCGGCAATCCCTTGTGGCAGGCTCTGGTCGACTTGGCGATATACAGCCGCGCACATCAAGTCATAGAGCGGTGCCATCTTCGCCGAGCCACCAGCACCGATCAGGATCGAATAGTTCTTGGCATGGGAATCCGAATTGCAGATCAGCACGTTGAAGATCACTGCGTCGAGAAACGTGAGGCGTTCGCCCGGTGAAACCAAGTCACTGATGGTGTTGAACATCATCTTCAGGGTCACGCCACTGCCCGTGGAGGACCGCTCGTACTTTTGCGAAGCGAAGTGGCCTGTGAGCTGGCAAAGATCTTCCTGATGTAGTCGTCGGATTTCGCCTTCGGGGTCAGTGAAGCGGTCATAGCGCCTCACCAATAGATAGCGTCGCTTGCCTGCTACGCCGATCGTCGCCTCTGCCGCTTTTAGGCCACATGCGCTTGCAAGGGCGAGACAGAAGGCCTCGTTCTCTACGCTTCCGGCAAGTCGTTTTGTGTCCGGCTTCAGGATGTGGGTGGAGGGTGTTCCGTCCACCGGAATCGAAATTCTGCCGTCGACGTCGACGAAGACCGGGAGCTTTTCCTGAACACCGGCTAGAGACATCGAGACGCCGCGCTGGCCTACCAGGAAGGGCTTGGCGGGTAGCTCGTTTAGAATGCGCTCCAGCGCTTTCTCATCTGGAACGGGCTGCATGTTGACCCCAGGCTTCCGCGGCTCGCCGATCGACAATGCGCCCGCCGTGTCTCGTCCGATGTGGCCAAGCAGGCCGACGATGTCCTGGGGAGAAACCTTTAGCCGCTGGCCGATTTCGGCGAGGTGTGTTTCCGGGAGCAGGTTGGCAAGCCAGGGCAGGAGCCGGTCAGCACCGACGGGGCCTGAACGGAGCGGCATGGTCAGCGACACCGGGAATGCCGAACGACGCGCTTCCCAGCTCGGATCATAGTCCATCCGCCATTCGCCATCGAAGGTCAGGTGGGCGACGGGGAGGGCTTCGTAGAAGATTGTCGTCATCGACCGTCACCGAAGGTCGGCAGGAAGTTCAGATCATCGTCAGAGGAGGGCAGGGTGGCCCCGACCGTTCTGAGGTCGCCGACCTCGATGCCGACAGTACGTGCGACGATCAAGGACTTTTCAAGCTGGCAGCTCGGCTTGCCGGATTCAAGCTCGACGATGAAACGTTCACCCGTGCCGGACCGTGTGGCCAGCTCGGTCTGTGTCCAGCCGAGGACCTTGCGTTTCTCCCTGATCGCGGCGCCGAAATCGCGTGCGGACCTGAACATAGAACATCTCCTGAGTTGGCTTACCGTACAGGAAGATTTCTTAAGAAACAATGCGATCCTTACCGATCGGGAAGTGCTGTCATCTGAGAGCAAAAACCAACCCGATCGGGAAGTTTATGCTCAAGGGTGCCATCGGAAATCGAGGTCCTTGAGATCGGGGTATCGTCCGTGGTACACCTCCCGGTATCGTAATTTGCCAAACGCGGGCAGGGGGTTAGGAAAACCCCAGGCTTCTCAGGTATCGCGGGCCTAATTGGCGGAGAGTCCCACCCTCTTCGCCATCACTTCTTTCCTCGGCGCGAGTCGGTTATCGCTTTCTTATGAGCATCGATGCCCTTCATGATCCGCAGACCCGGTCTGTGCGTGAGCCTGTCCGCGAACACGGGAGGCTTGTGCGCGTCGTGGTGCCGCTGGCGGTGATGTACAACGGTCTCCTCGCCATCATCAACGCGCATGTCATGCCTCTCGGCTTCGCGCATGTCGCGATTGTCGAGATCATGCTGCTGTTCGTCTCGCTGCTTTATCTGCTTTACCGTGGTCTTTCGCGGGAAGCGCTGCCGGTCGTTGGTCTGGTTGGTTTCTTTGCGCTGGTCATGCTGTACACGTCAGCCGTCAACAGCATGCTGTTCGTGGATTTCTTCCGCAATGTCCTGATCATTGCGGTCTTCTGCCAGCTCGGCATGATGTCGGACGGTCGCAGCCTGGCCTTCGTCTTCCGGATTTCATGCGTTTTCATTCTCTCGGTCCTGCTCGTCGAGATTTTCTTCACGCGGATTTATGAGGATCTGTTCTATCCGGCGCTTTACTTCACCAATACCCGAGGCCTTGAGCAGATCGCGTTCGGCGGATCGAAGATCTTCCAGAATGCGATCAACATTCCCGGGCGATTTTCCTTCGGGCTCAGCGACCACCGCACCTCGTCCCTCTTCCTCGAACAGGTCTCGCTTGCCAATTTCTCCGGTGTGCTCTGCATCTATCTCGTCAGCCGGTTCCGCCAGATCAGCCGCTTCGACCGGGTGCTGATGGTGGCGACGGTCGCCTTCATCCTGCTGACGAATGACTCGCGCAGCATGCTGGCCTTCTCCTTCATATGCCTCTTCGGTTACGTTCTGTTTCCGAAGGCGAGCAACAGCATCAGGCCCTTCATCATGCCGGTGATCATTCTCGCCGGGTCCCTTGTGTATCTGATGCGTCCGGATGCCAGCGGCGACACGTTCGACGGGCGTATCGTGCTGACCATGAAAGGTTTCTACAGTCTCGATTTCATCGAGCTTCTTGCCCTCGACATCCGAAACATCGCGAGCTTTGCCGATAGTGGCTACATCTATGTGATCAATGCGAGCACCGTGTTTGGGCTTCTGGCTTTCTGGTTGTTCGTCAGCTTCTATCCGGCGGGCCAAACTGCCGCGCAAAAGCGTTGCGCCTTTGCGCTTTGCATCTTCGTCTTCCTCAACATGATGATCGGGGGGACGGCGATCTTTTCGATCAAGGTGGCCGCACTCCTCTGGCTGCTCGTCGGGCAGATGCGTGGCGGCGAGGCTGCGCCCCATTAACCGCAATGCAAGGTGGGCAGGGACAATCTGGGGCATCGCAGGCTATAACCGATCCACTGTCCACGCCTCTTGTCCGACGGGTTGCCATCACACATGTGCGTTCAGCTGCAATATATCAGGGCGATCGCGGCGCTTCTCGTCGTCTATTTTCATGCGATCCTGCAACTGGAGAAGCTCAACCCGGATGCCTGGATCACGGATTATCTGTTCGGCAAGAGTGGGGTCGATCTGTTCTTCGTGTTGAGCGGCTTCGTCATGTGGATCACCACCTCGGACAAGCCGCAGAGTGTTGCCGATTTCTGGTGGAAGCGGGTCCGCCGCGTGGTGCCGCTTTATTGGGCCGTGACGCTGGCCGCCGCAATGGTGGCACTGGTAGTTCCGCAGATCCTGAAGTCGACCCAGTTCGACGTGCCGCACATCCTGGCCTCGCTCGCCTTCGTGCCGTGGCTCAATCCGTCTGATCCCGAAGGCCAGATGATTGCGCCGCTCATCGTGCCGGGCTGGACGCTGAACTACGAGATGTATTTCTACCTGTTGTTCGGCGCCTGCCTGCTCGTGCCCGTGCGGCATCGCATCGCCGCGATCATGGCTCTGATCGGCGGCGTCTTCGTCATTGCGAATCTCGCCCCCGAAAGCACCGCCGCGCGCTTCTACGGCGATACGGTGATCTTCGAATTCGTCGCCGGCGTCATACTGGGCCACATCTACAAGGCGGGCGTTTCCATCTCCGCCCCGCTGGTTGCACTTGGCGTTATGCTCGGCTTTTCGGTGCTTCTGTTCAACGATTACAGCGGTTTCGATCTGCCGCGGCTGATCACGATCGGGATACCGGCCGCCGCGATCATCTTCTTCTCGACGGCGATCCGCGTCCCGGATCTCAAGGCCTGGCGGTGGCTCCGGGTGCTCGGTGATGCCTCCTATTCCATCTATCTCACCCACATCTTCACGCTGGCTGGCTCCCGGATGATATATCCGGTGGTGATCGGCCCGCTGCAGAGTGACACGCTCTTCGTCGTCTTGATGATGGCCATGTCCACCGCTGTCGGTCTTGCCAGCTACTATTTGTTCGAGGTGCCGGTCGGACGCTATCTGTCATCGGTGAGCCTTCCGCGCTTCGGCAGGTCGGCGAAGCCCCACAACGCATGAGGGTCTCTGCCGAGATGAAAGCCAAAACCGTCAGATTAAAGCGCGGTCGCGCCATTCTCTCAGGTGTTTTCGCCGCCGTCCTCGCAGGCTCCAGCCATGCAAGTCCCGCCGACCTGTGCTTTCGTGGCCTCAACATTTCCGGCGCTGAATATGGCGATGTCGATGGTGTCGAAGGTGTCAATTTCACCTATCCCTCGGCGGCCACCATTTCCTATTTCGCCGGCAAGGGTTTCGATACCGTGCGTCTGCCATTCAGGTGGGAACGGCTCCAGCCGCGGCTGGGGGAGGGGTTTGATCGAGTCGAGCTGGAACGGCTGAAGACCAGCGTTGCTGGTCTGAGGGCGAAGGGGCTCATCGTTATCCTCGATCCGCACAATTTCGGCTATTATGCAGACCACAATATCGGCTCTGCCGAGGTTTCTCCACGACAGTTTGCGCAGTTCTGGATCCGGCTGGCGGCTGAGTTCGCCAACGAGGACGGCATTGCTTTCGGGCTGATGAATGAGCCGCATGACATTGCACCAGCCGTCTGGCTTGACGCTGCCAACCAGGCGATTGCCGGCATTCGTGCGGTGGGCGCGCGCAATCTCATTCTCGTGCCTGGCACGCATTGGAGCGGCGTGGTGACCTGGGCTGAGGATTTCGGTCGGGGTTCAAATGCGACGGTGATGCTTGAGGTCGTCGATCCGATCGATAATTACGCCTTCGAAGTCCACCAGTATATGGACAAGGATCTGTCGGGCACAAACGAGGCGTGCGTCAATGCTGATCTTGCCGTTGACGGTATCGCGAA
Organism: Allorhizobium sp.; assembly: GCA_046294755.1. Classification (GTDB taxonomy): domain Bacteria; phylum Pseudomonadota; class Alphaproteobacteria; order Rhizobiales; family Rhizobiaceae; genus Allorhizobium. Next base: position 124,502 of record JBKBON010000007.1, read on the forward strand.
GCTCTCCGAATGGCTGCGCAGCCATGGTAAGCGCGCCTTTCTCGGTGAGTTCGGTGGATCCGGTGAGGCGGAGTGCCTAGCCGGTCTGAAACGGATGACGGACCAGATGGCACGGGATTCCGATGTCTGGCTTGGCTGGACTTATTGGGCCGGTGGCGATTGGTGGCCGGCTGATGAGGGAAACAATATCCAGCCGACCGAGAAAGGCGACCGTGCCCAACTCTCGGTCCTTCTTCCGGCCCTTGCGCCCGCTGCCGCAAATCCCGGTGCCTGCGTGCGCATTCCGCCGGCAGGATAAGATTTAATTAACCGTAAATACTCATAGTTCGGCAAGGAACGGGCGTCGCGCAGACCCCGCTGGACCTCTACATGCATGGGCAAGCCAATCGTGAATGATCTGACCCGAGGGATGGGCGAATACGATTCTCGGCGTCGTGACGCGGACGCGGCATCGCTGTCACCATCGGGTGGCGCGAATGTCAGCCTGCGCCGCTATCTCGGCGCGTCTGTCGACGAGCGCGCGACACGGGACGGGCGGTCACGCAGACCGCTGACCATGGATGATATCGAGCAGCGGGCGCGGGAGCGATTTGGCTGGGAACTCGGCGGCAAGGCCGAAACGTCTACAGCTGAACTGCAAGCGGCGGCGGAGGAGACCTCTTACGACGTTCGGACTGACTTGCCGCAGGCATCCGCCATTCTTCATGAGCCGCCGGTCTTCGATCTGAAATTTGTTGCGCTCGCCTCCTGGAAGTATCGCAAGTCAGTGCTTGCCGGGGCTCTTGTCTGTGCGCTTCTCGGCGGTGCCATGACGACGTTGCTGGCAAAAAAATATAGCTCAACCGCCACGCTTTATTTCGACCCGCAAAAGCTTGCGGTGGAACTGGTTGAAAACGACAGGGCCACGTCTCCGGAAGTACTCAATGCGACGATCGACAGCCAAACCCAGATCATCACCTCGCGTACAGTGCTCGAGGCCGTCGCCACCAATCTGAAGCTGACGACGGATCCGGAATTCCTCGGTCGCCCCTCCGACAATCCTGCATCGGACATGAACCGGGTGATTTCAACCTTGCAGAAGCAGATCCTGGTTTCGCGTCAGGCGGGCACGTTTATCTTTCAGGTGAAGGTGACGACCAAGGAAGCGGACAAGTCGGCGGCGATCGCCAATTCGCTGGTCGCAGCTTATTTGAAAGACAGCCGAGTTGCCGCCGAGGACAGCTTCGGAAGCGTCAATACCAGCCTCGTCAACCAGCTGACGGCGCTTCGCAAGGCCGTGATTGCCGCCGAGGCGGAGGTGCGTGCATTCACCTCGCAAAATGACCTCTTTGCCGTGGGTGGGGATCAGATCGCGAACAAGCGCCTGCAATCCCTCGACGACCTGCTCGTGGCCGCCCAGCAGAAGATTATCGAAGCCAAGGCGCAGCTCGATACCGTATCCAGGCTCAACATCAACGATGTTCTTGTCGGGGACGCTGCGGCCTCACGCACACTTGGGGATCTGCGCAATCAGTATGCGAGCCTTTCGGCGAATGTGAGCAGCCTGACGGAACGGCTTGGGCCACGGCATCCGCAATTGCAGTCGGCAAAGGCATCCTTGGCAGATATCGAACGGCAGATCCGTCTTGAACTGGAGCGGATGGTGGTCGCCGCTCGCAGTGCCTATCAGTCTGCGCAGAAGGAAGAAGCCGACCTTCTCAAGGAACTCAATGTCCAGAAGGCCAGCCAGGCCACCAGTTCGACGGCACTCATCGAGCTCAGCGAACTGGAACGCAAGGCCAAGGCTGCGCGTGATGTCTACGAGGCGGTGCTGAAGCGCAGTGAGGAAACGGCGGCGGAGATGAGCCTGTATTCCAGCAATGTCCGTGTCGTCGCCGAGGCCTTTCCGGCGCAGGCGCCCGATGGCCCGGGCCGCAAGGTGCTCCTGATCGCCGGTGCCTTCGGTGGCGGCCTGTTCGGCCTAGGTCTCGGGATCGTGCTCGCGTCCGGATTCGGGCTGTACAGACAGATGACGCGGCGGAACGAGCCAGCGTGAACAGGGGACAGGGCTACACGGGTCATGACTGGAAATGGTGGGCCCGGAGGGACTCGAACCCCCAACCAAGCGGTTATGAGCCGCCGGCTCTAACCATTGAGCTACAGGCCCAGCCCGGCATAGAGCCGTCGGGCGGGTTATGGTCACCCCGCGCCGTGATCGGGCTCTAACGCAAATTGAGTGCAGCGACAAGCCTTTGCCGTAATGGCTTCACAATCACACGTCATCACGGATCACTGGAAGGGCGTCGTGTCGCGCAAGAGAAAACTCTGGCGGCACCGAGGGATAAGAGGAAACACTTTTATGCTGAAATTCACACGCGGTCTCGTTGTTGCCACGGCGCTTTCGGGCTCCGTCCTCGCGGCCGGCTTTATTGCGCCGGCGATGGCGGCTGAAACCGAGCGACGCGAGGCGACGATCATGGTGTCGGGCGAGGGCGAAGCGACCGTTGCGCCCGATATGGCGGTCATTTCCCTGGCGGTTGTTCGTGATGCCGATACGGCGGCTGAGGCGCTGTCTGCCAATAGCGCCGCGATGACAGAGGTGCTCGCCGCTCTCAAGGCGCAGGGCATTGCCGACAAGGATCTGCAGACCACGGATTTCTCCATTCAGCCGAAATACAAGCAGGAAAACAGAGCCGACGGCACCTATGAGGCGCCCGTCATCGTCGGCTACACGGTCAGCAATGGGCTCACCGTCCGGGTGAGGGACCTTGGCAAGCTCGGCGCGATCCTCGACCAGTCGGTGAAGCTCGGTGTCAATCAGGGCGGCGGCATCAACTTTACCAATGACGATCCGGAAGCGACCATCGAGGCGGCGCGCAAGCAGGCTGTCGAAAAGGCCGCTGCCAAGGCCAAGACGCTGACGGAGGCCGCTGGCGTCAAGCTCGGTCGGGTCGTCGAGATCTCGGAGAATTTCGCCCGGCCGATGCCGCAGGTCTATGCGGCGGCTCCGATGGCGAAGATGGCGGATGAATCCGTGCCGATCGCATCCGGCGAAAACCTCTACACGGTCACCGTCAACATCACCTATGCGATCGAGCAGTAAGCGTTGGTATCTGTGAAGAGAACGAGAAAGGGCCGGTCTTCCGGCCCTTTTGCATGTGCTGGTCTTGTTGACGTTCAGACGTCGAGCGGGTGCTCCACGATCATTCTGGTCAGGCTGCCTTCTGCCGGGAACAGCGGGATGAGGCAGGCCTGGAGGGCGTGGTAGATGTCGCCCTTGCCGGGGAAGAGGCTGTTCGAGGGCATGCCGTCTTCGGTCAGTTCCTCGAACCAGCCGCCGTGCTCCCGGTCGAGATTGTTGCCCGCGATATAGTTCCAGATCTTGCGGTAGCTTTCCTCGTGGAAGTCGCTTTCCTGGTGCTGGTTGAGGAAATGGGCAGCCGCTGCCCCTTCGCAGAGCGGCCACCAGAGTTTTGCGCGCTTGTCGGGGGCATTTGCCCAGTCGAGCGTGTAGAAGAAGCCGCCTTTGTCCTTGTCCCAGCCGAGCGCCATGGACTGGAAGAACAGGCCGCGCGCGGCTTCCGGCATCCAGTCGTGTTGTCTGCCGCCCAGCACCCAGAGTTGCAGGATGAGGCGGGCCCATTCCAGCCAGTGGCCGGGCGTGGTGCCGGCCGGGCGGAACATCTCGTTGGGATGGTAATAATTCCGGTCCACCACCCAGTTCTCATCGAAATGTTCGGCGACGCGGAAGGCTTCTTCGCGGGCGCGGCGGTTGATGATCAGGTCGGCGATCCGCTCGGCCTTGGTCAGATAATGCCGCTCACCTGATACCTCGAAGGCGGCCATCAGGCTTTCGGTCAGGTGCATGTTGGAGTTCTGGCCGCGATAACCAGGGACCGGCTGCCAGTCACTTGAGAATTCCTCGGCGATCGCGCCGTGGCTCTCTTCCCAGAATTTCTTCTCGATCACCTCGGTGATGTCGGCGAGCATGGCGTCTGCCAACGGATGGCCAACGCATTTGGCCGAAGACGCTGCCAGCAGAACGAAGGCGTGGCCGTAGCCCTGCTTCGAATCGTCGGCCGCGCCGGAGTCGTTTGCCTGCCAGAAATAGCCTCCGTTCTTTTCATCGCGGTGGCGCTGCCAGAGATAGCGCATGCCGTGGTCGACGATATCGGCCGAGCCCGGGCGGCCGAGCAGATGGCCGATCGCATAACAATGCACCATGCGGGCGCTGGCATGAATGCCGCGGGCGGGATTGTTGGTCGATAGCGGCTTTCCCTCGCGCGACAGATCGTAGAAGCCGCCCTTCGGGTTGATGGCTGGGCCCTGGAAGAAATCGAAGAGGTCGTCGGCGCGGTCGAGCAGCCACTTGCGGTGATAGGGGCGGGTGCTCCAGGGGCTGGATGGCGACTGCTGCGATTGATTTTCCGGCATTTCTTCCTCCCTGGCTGCATCGTTGCAGCTTCTATAGCGGATCGCCAGTACCGCTGTCACCGGTTGACTGACGTTACGCAACAGAGGATCGCATGTTGACATAAAGATGTCTTTATGTGATTTGGCTCATGTCGCATACGCACCAGGGGAGTTCGCAGATGCTCGATCAACTGTTCGGCCGCGAGGGCGCAAATCGAGACGGGGCGGAGATCCTGAAGGCGTTGCAGCAGGCGGCCCGTGAACGTATCCTGATCCTCGACGGCGCGATGGGCACGGAAATCCAGGGGCTCGGCCTCACCGAAGAGGATTTCCGCGGCGAGCGGTTTCTCGGCTGCGCCTGCCACCAGCAGGGCAATAACGACCTTCTGATCCTGACGCAGCCACATGCGATCGAAGACATCCATTTCCGTTATGCGATGGCGGGAGCCGACATTCTCGAGACCAACACCTTCTCTTCGACCCGCATCGCCCAGGCCGATTACGAGATGGAAGGCGCGGTGTATGACCTCAACCGGCATGGCGCGGAACTCGTGCGCCGGGCGGCCTGGCGCGCCGAGCGCGAGGACGGCAAGCGCCGTTTTGTGGCCGGTGCGATCGGGCCGACGAACCGCACGGCGTCGATCTCGCCTGATGTCAACAATCCCGGTTACCGAGCTGTCTCGTTCGATGATCTGCGTCTTGCCTATGGCGAGCAGATCGACGGGCTGATCGATGGTGGCGCCGACATCATCCTGATCGAGACGATCTTCGATACCTTGAATGCGAAGGCGGCGATCTTTGCCTGCGAGGAGCGTTTCCTCGCCAAGGGCATCCGTCTGCCGGTGATGATCTCCGGCACGATCACCGATCTTTCGGGCCGTACGCTGTCGGGCCAGACGCCGACGGCTTTCTGGAATTCCGTGCGCCATGCCAAGCCCTTTGCGGTGGGCCTCAACTGCGCGCTCGGGGCGGATGCCATGCGCCCGCATCTGCAGGAATTGTCCGGTGTCGCCGATACCTTCATCTCGGCCTATCCGAATGCCGGCCTGCCGAACGAATTCGGCCGCTACGACCAGAGCCCCGAGGAAATGGCCGAACTGGTCGCGGGCTTTGCTGAAGAGGGTATCGTTAATGTGGTCGGCGGTTGCTGTGGTTCGACGCCCGCGCATATCGCAGCCATTGCCGAGGCCGTGAAGGGCAGGGCCCCGCGTGCGCCTGTTGAGCATCGGCCCTTCATGTCGCTGTCTGGCCTCGAGCCCTTCGAACTCACCAAGGACATTCCCTTCGTCAATGTCGGCGAGCGGACCAATGTCACGGGCTCGGCCAAGTTCCGCAAGCTGATCACGGCGGGCGACTATACGGCGGCACTGGCCGTTGCTCGCGACCAGGTGGAGAACGGCGCGCAGATCATCGACATCAACATGGACGAGGGTCTGATCGATTCCGAAAAGGCCATGGTCGAGTTTCTCAACCTGATTGCCGCCGAGCCTGACATCGCCAAGGTGCCGGTCATGATCGACTCGTCGAAGTTCCCGATCATCGAAGCCGGCCTGAAATGCGTGCAGGGCAAGGCCGTGGTGAACTCGATCTCGCTGAAGGAAGGCGAGGAGAATTTCGTCGCCCAGGCGAAGCTCATCCGCAATTACGGCGCTGCCGTCGTCGTCATGGCCTTCGACGAGAAGGGGCAGGCCGATACCTATGAACGCAAGGTGGAAATCTGCCGCCGCGCCTACAAGATCCTGACAGAAGAGGCGGGCTTTGCGCCCGAAGACATCATCTTCGATCCGAACATCTTTGCGGTGGCCACCGGCATCGAGGAACATGACAACTACGGTGTCGACTTCATCGAAGCGACCCGCACCATCCGTCAGGAAATGCCGCTGGTGCATATCTCGGGCGGTGTCTCGAACCTCTCCTTCTCCTTCCGCGGCAATGAGCCGGTGCGTGAAGCCATGCATGCGGTCTTCCTCTACCATGCCATCCAGGCCGGCATGGACATGGGCATCGTCAATGCCGGTCAGCTGGCGGTCTATGAGAGTATCGATCCGGATCTGCGCGAGGCCTGCGAAGACGTGGTGCTGAACCGTCGCAAGGAGGGAACGGAACGCTTGTTGGAGATTGCCGAGCGTTATCGCGGCACGGGCGAGGCCAAGACCCGCACCCAGGACATGAGCTGGCGCGAATGGTCGGTGGAAAAGCGGCTGGAGCATGCGCTGGTCAACGGCATCACCGAATTCATCGATGTCGACACGGAGGAGGCGCGGCTAAAGGCCGAGCGTCCGCTGCATGTCATCGAAGGGCCGCTGATGGCGGGCATGAATGTCGTCGGCGACCTCTTCGGCGCCGGCAAGATGTTCCTGCCGCAGGTGGTGAAATCGGCGCGCGTCATGAAGCAGGCCGTGGCCGTGCTCCTCCCCTACATGGAAGAGGAAAAGCGCCTGAATGGCGGCACCGGCGAGCGACAGGCCGCGGGCAAGGTGCTGATGGCGACCGTCAAGGGCGATGTGCATGACATCGGCAAGAACATCGTCGGGGTCGTGCTTGCCTGCAACAATTACGAGATCATTGATCTCGGCGTCATGGTGCCGGCTACCAAGATCCTGGAGGTGGCGAAAGCGGAGAATGTCGATGTCATCGGCCTGTCCGGCCTGATCACGCCCTCGCTCGACGAGATGGTGCATGTGGCATCCGAAATGCAGCGCCAGGGCTTCAATATTCCACTCCTGATCGGTGGTGCGACGACGAGCCGGGTGCATACGGCGGTCAAGATCCATCCGCAATACAAGGCGGGGCAGGCGGTCTATGTCACCGATGCCAGCCGTGCGGTCGGCGTGGTCTCGGCGCTTCTCGCCGAGGACGGCAACGACACCTATGTCGAGGGCATCAAGGGCGAATATGCCAAGGTGGCCGAGGCCCATGCCCGGGCGGAAGCCGAAAAGCAGCGCCAGCCGCTGGCATCCGCCCGGGAGAATGCCATCAAGCTCGACTGGAGCGCCTACAAGCCGACGAAGCCCAGCTTTACCGGCACGAAGGTGTTCGAGACCTATGATCTCGCCGAACTCGCCCGCTATATCGACTGGACGCCCTTCTTCCAGACCTGGGAGCTGAAGGGGCGCTATCCGGCGATCCTCGAGGACGAGAAGCAGGGCGACGCGGCCCGGCAGCTGTTTGCCGATGCGCAGGCGATGCTCGAGAAGATCATCGAAGAGAACTGGTTCCGGCCGCGCGCGGTTATCGGCTTCTGGCCGGCCAATGCTGTCGGCGATGACATCAGGCTCTACAAGGACGACAGCCGGGCGGACGAACTCGCAACCTTCTTCACGCTGCGCCAGCAGATCGCCAAGCGCGAAGGCCGGGCCAATGTCGCCTTGTCGGATTTCGTGGCGCCGGTGGAGACCGGCGTTCCGGATTATGTCGGCGGCTTCGTGGTAACCGCGGGTATCGAAGAGGTGGCGATTGCCGAACGCTTCGAACGGGCGAATGACGACTATTCCTCGATCCTGGTGAAAGCGCTGGCCGATCGCTTTGCCGAAGCCTTTGCCGAGCGCATGCATGAACAGGTGCGTAAGGAATTCTGGGGCTATGCGCCGGATGAGGCCCTCACGCCCGAGGAACTGATCTCGGAAACCTATGCCGGCATCCGCCCTGCGCCCGGTTATCCGGCCCAGCCCGACCATACGGAAAAGGTGACGCTGTTCTCGCTGCTCGATGCGACGGCTGCTACCGGCGTGACGCTGACGGAAAGCTATGCCATGTGGCCGGGCTCATCTGTCTCAGGCCTCTATATCGGTCATCCCGACAGCTACTATTTCGGCGTTGCCAAGGTGGAGCGGGACCAGGTTGAGGACTATGCGGCCCGCAAGGGCATGGATGTGCGCGAGGTCGAGCGCTGGCTGGGGCCGGTGTTGAATTATGTGCCGAAGGCGGACGGCTGAGGGGCCAAAGTAGACGTTCACCCACTGCGTGAACGCGCTGACAGATCGATTCCAAATTCGGCTGTAAGTTATTGAGGCAGATTCCTAATTGCCTTCCAGTCTGAGCAGGATCGCCGTCGTGTCGTCGCTCTGCTTGTAGCGCGGATATTTCAACCCATCCGGGTCGACCTCTCGCTCCATGTGGCGAAGCTCCGTCACCAGCGACTTCAGCCCGGCAGTTGCTGCCCGCTGGATCAACGTTGCCGCGTCGTAGAGCTTGTAGAGGGCGACGAGGTCGGCCAGCCCGTCGGAGCAAAGGATGGCGGTTGCGCCCCCGCCGTAGATAGGCACATCGACCATGGCGAGGTGATCGGCGGCTTCGGGCACCACGCCGAAGGTCCATGTGGCGCCATCGGGCGTGTTTTGCCTGGCGCGGCCACGGCGCAGATCCTCCAGCGTCTCGGGATCATCATTGGCGACGCCGGCTGCACCAATGCCCCCGAGGCGAGCGATGTGCTTGGCAGCTCGGTGCTGCTCCCATTCGTAGGCGCCGGGGATCGGGATGACGAAGTCGGATTGGCCGTCGTCATGCAGGATATACATGCAGCTGTCGCCGAGGCCGAACCAGCGGAAGCCGGAAGCCGTTGCCTGGAGGGCCGTCAGGCTGCAGAGCGGCCAGGCGTAGCGCGGCTGGTCGCCGGCCGCGGCTGTGAACGCATCCCGCGCTTCTTCGGAAACGGCTCTCAAGGCGGTCTTCGGCTCAGCCTTGTGGTCGAGTCGCTCGGCAAACCGGATTGCGGCGAACTCGGCGATCCAGGCGGCGTCGGAGTCATAACCCTCCATGAACTGCCGGTCGCCGAGGCCGGTCGCGCCGTCGATGACGAAGGCGCAATCGCGGTTGTAGCCGAGGCGGTCCTCGTTAGGTCTCGTGGCTTTGCCGGGGTCTGAAATGGTATCGATGATGGAAATCTGAGGCATGGCAATCCCGTGCGTGAACCTTGTACCGGATGTGCCGGCAGGCTCCGTGCCTAACATGCGGAGGCAGGCCCGTCAGCCGCGGGCGGCCCGAAAACGGTTCATGATTTCGGCGCGGGTCGGATCCGTCATTGCGATCGCCAGACCGAACTGCAGAGGGGTAAGCTTGGCTTCGTCCGGGTAGATTATCTTGTTGGCGAGAATCTCCTTCGGCAGGAGGGCCCGGACGCGGCTGTCGGTCGCGGTGCCGCCATGAACGACGTGCTCGCGGGCTGCGACCTCGGGATCGAGCAGGTGGTTGATCAGCGCATGGGCCGCCCGCTTGTTATGCGCGGTCGCGGGAACGGCGTAGTAGTCAGTCCAGATCTCGCCGCCATCTGTGGCGATCTCAAAGTCAATCTCTTTCACGTCGCGCTGCATCTGTGCTGCGTCGTTACTCCAGCACATGGTCATCCAGGCCTCACCTGTGCGCATGGCAGGCTGATAGTCACTGTCGACGGCAAGGAGATGTGGTCGCACTGCCATCAACAGGTCTGCTGCCTTTGCAAGTTCCTCAGGTTCGACCGAGTTGAAGTCGTAACCGAGGGCTACGAGTGCACCGCCAATCGCCGTCAATTGGTAATCGTGGATGATGGTCTTGCCGGATGCCTTCGTCATCGCGACGTCGAAGAAATCACGCCAGCTTTCGACGGGGGCGAGGTGTCGGGTGTTATAGGCAATGCCGGTGGTGCCCGCATTTTTCGGGACGGCATAGATTGCGCCGGCCTTCACCCCTGGCTTCAGGAAACGGTCGGCATGGGCGTTGAGATTAAAATTCGGCAAATTCTTGAGGTCGAGCGGCGTCAGCATATCCCGATGGAAATAGGGCGCGATCGCATACTGGGTCGGCACGATGATGTCCCAGGTACGCCCGCGTTCCAGCGCCTTCATCATGCCCTCGTTGGAGCCGATGATTGAAATATCCACTTCGACGCCAAATCGCGCGGAAAAATCCTCAAAGGTCTGGGGATCGTGGTAGTTCGGCCAGGTGGCGATCGTGACCTTCTTGCCGAGCGGAGAGCCCTCCGAGGTTGCGATGCTGGTGCGGCCTACGCCGCCGAGCAGAAGCGCGGCTGCGCCGAGCCCGGTGACGCCAAGAAAGTGGCGGCGCGTGACGGAACCGCGCTTGAGGCGCATGAACTCTGCCATGAAGCGTTTTGTCTCTGTCTCTGGCGGTTGCGTCGGCTTGACCATGGCTGCTCCCGATCCGTTGCCGGTTCCGTGCAGCCGCATTTCAGCACAAACGGGTTAACGCTATCACACCCTAAGACGAAACCTCGGTCTCCGCTGTCCGTCAGACCATGCGGTCGATGATGCTGATACCGTTTTCCCGGAAGCTGTCCATCGTGGCGAGCGCCGGTGCTGCTTCCGAGAGGGTGATACGCCGGCCGATCAGGCGGTCGGGCGAGAGCTTGCCGGAGAGGATCATACGCAGCATGGCGTCGTAGCGCCAGGACTGCATGCCGTGGCTTCCATAGATTTCGAGTTCGTGGGCGATCACGCGGGCCATGGGGATGGCGGGTGTAGCGTGATCGGCAAGCATCAGGCCGACCTGCACATGGCGTCCGCGGCGTCTGAGGTTGAGGATCGAATTGCAGCAGGTTTGCGGATGCCCCAGGGCATCAACAGAGACATGGGCGCCGCCACCTGTAACCTCTCGCACGGCTTCGGCAACATCGGCGACCGAGCGGCTGTCGATGGTGACCGTTGCGCCCAGAGCCTTGGCCAGTGCCAGCTTGTCCTCCGCGATGTCGATCGCCACTACATTAGCGCCAAGTGCGGCACCGATCATGATCGCCGACAGCCCGACACCACCGCAGCCATGGACCGCCAGCCATTCACCTCCCTGGAGCCGGCCTTGATCGACCACAGCCCTGAAAGAGGTGGCGAAGCGGCAGCCAAGGCTTGCCGCCGTCTCGTAGCTGATCTCTTCGGGCAGATGCACGAGGTTCTGGTCGGCATAGTCGATCGCGACATATTCGGCGAATGAGCCCCAATGGGTAAAGCCGGGCTGGAACTGCTCTTCGCAAACCTGCTGGTTGCCGGAGCGGCACTCCATGCAATGGCCGCAGCCCGAGACGAAGGGAACGGTGACGCGGTCGCCGACCTTGAAGCGGCGCACGTTGCGACCGACGGCTGCGATCGTGCCAGCGAGTTCGTGTCCCGGTACATGAGGGAGGCGTATGTCGGGATCGTGGCCCATCCAGCCGTGCCAGTCGCTGCGGCAAAGGCCCGTGGCCTTTACGGAGATGACGACGCCTGCATTGCTCGGTGTCGGGTCGGGCAGCGTCCTGATCTCAGGGGCTGCTCCGAACTGCTCGTAATACATGGCGCGCATGGGGTTTCTCCAAATGCAAAGGACGCCGACCTCACGATCGGCATCCTCGATGTCCGTGACGTGGGGTCTGGTTTGCCTTAGTCGGCGAGCACGATCAATGCCGCCGGATCGATCTTCACGCCGATTGTGTCGCCAACGGTTGGCGGCTTGGTGCCCGGATCGTTGAAGGTGTCAAACGAAAGAGTCTTGCCGTCGACCGTCACGCGCGTGCGGATGACGGAGCCGAGGAACTGGCTTGAGGCAACTGTGCCCTGAACCGTGGCCTCATCCGTGCCGGCGAGGGTTCCCGCTTCCGGGCGCATTGCGAGCTGGATGGTCGAGCCGTTTGCGACCGGGATTGCTTCCTTGATCGCAAGCGTCTTCTCCCCGACCCGGACAAGCCCTGCAGCCTGATCGGCGACGACCGCATCGAGCACGTTGAGCGTTCCCACGAAGGAGGCGACGAAGCGTGTTGTGGGGCGGTTATAGATTTCGAAAGGCGTGCCGATCTGATCGGCCTTGCCCGCGTTCATAACGACGATCCGGTCGGAGATCGACAGCGCCTCTTCCTGGTCATGGGTGACGAAGACGGTGGTGATACCGAGCTGCTGCTGGATCTGGCGGATTTCCTCGCGCAACGAAACGCGGATCTTGGCGTCGAGTGCGGAGAGCGGCTCGTCGAGAAGAAGGACCTGAGGCTTGGGTGCCAGCGCCCGGGCGAGCGCCACGCGTTGCTGCTGGCCGCCCGAGAGCTGATAAGGGTAGCGCTCGGCGAGGTGATCGAGGTGGATCAGTGCCAGCATTTCCTTGACGCGCTTGCCGATGTCGGCCTTTGGCATGCCTGCAATCTTCAGGCCGAAGGCGACGTTGTCAGCAACATTCATGTTGGGAAACAGGGCATAGGCCTGAAAGACCATGCCGATGTTGCGCTGGTTCGGCTTCAGATTGGTTTGGTCCTTGCCAGCGATTTCGATCGTGCCGCCGGAGGGGGTCTCGAAACCGGCGATCATGCGCAGAACCGTCGTCTTGCCGCAGCCGGAAGGGCCGAGGAAAGAGATGAACTCGCCCTTTTCGATGGCCATGTTGAAGTCGTGCACGACCTGCGTGGCGCCGAAGGATTTCTTGAGATGTGTGAGTTTCAGGAAAGTCATGAAAAGAAATCCTCAAGCCTGGCGTGGGGCTGTTTTCTGGAGGCGGGAAACGAGCTGGATGAGACCAAGGCAGCCCCAGGTGATGCCGAAGGCGATCACGGCGAGTGCCGCCGGTTCATAGGCGCGGTTGGCCCCGAGCAGCTGCATGAACGGTCCGAATGCTGGCTTGTTCAGGAGCGCTGCCATGGTGAACTCGCCAATCACGATGGCAAAGGTCAAAAACGCACCCGAGAGGACGGCGACGAGCACGTTCGGCAGAATGATCCTGGAAATGATCGTGAACCAACCAGCGCCGAGGCTTTGGGCGGCCTCGGTCAGCGTGCCGATGTCGATGGTGCGGAGCCCTGTATCGACGGCACGGTACATGTAGGGCAGGGCCAGCGTCGCATAGCCAAACATCAGGAGGATGTCGGTTCCCAGCCCGGAGCCAGTCAGCGGCAGCCAGCTCGAGGTGTTGTAGAGGCGGATATAGCCGAAGACGATGACGATGGCGGGAATGACCAGTGGCAGAAGGGTGACGAACTCGATGTAGGGACGCAGACGCGGAAGTTTCAGGCGCACCCAATACGCCGTCGGCACGACGAGGAATATGCCGAAGAGGATCGTCACAAGTGCCATGGTCACCGAATAGGTGAAGGTCTCCTGGAAGCGCGGATCCGCCAGCACCTTGCGATAGGCGTCGAAGGAGTACTCGCCGCGTCGCATCTTGAGCGAGAAGTTGGTCATGCCGATGAGTGGCAGGAAGAAATAGAGGAGGCCGAAGATGAGGGCCCCCCAGGCCCAGAAGCGCTTCATTTCAGCCACCTTTCGCTGCGGGCTCGCAGCCAGATATAAAGGGCATTGGCGACGCCGGTGACGGCGATCATGCCGAAGGCGAGCGCATAGCCGAGATGCGGGTCCCCGAGCACGTCGCCACGGATCTGGGCAAAGAGCAGGATGGGCACGATATTCAGCGACGAGCCCGTCAGTGCGATCGCTGTTGCGACAGCGCCGAATGCATTTGCGAACAGAAGCGCCATTGTGCCGAGGATCGAGGGCAAAAGGATCGGGAAGGCAACCAGTCGCCAATACTGGGCATTGGTTGCGCCGAGAATTGATGCGGCTTCGCGCCATTCGCGCTTCAGGCCGTCGAGCGCCGGCGTGATGATCAGGATCATCAGCGGGATCTGGAAGAACAGATAGGTGATCGTCAGTCCCCAGAACGACAGGAGGTTGAACCCGAGAAGGCGCAGGTCTATGCCAAGCTGCGTCTTCAGGAAGACGGTGAGCAAGCCGACGGGACCGAGCGTTGCGAGAAAGGCGAAAGCGAGCGGAACGCCGGCAAAGTTGGAGGCAACACCGGAAAAGGTAAGCAGCGGTCCGCGGATCCATTGCGGCAATCCGCCTAGAACCACAGCGGCGGCGACACCGAAGCCGATCAGACATCCGAGAATGGCGGAGGCGAGGCTGATCTTGATGGAAATCCAGTAGGCCGCCATGATCGAGGGCGTGAAAAGCCCTGCTATATTCGCCAGCGTGAACGAGCCATCCGGGCGCTGGAAAGCGCCAATGACGATCTTCATGGTCGGCATGATCAGGAAGAGAATCACGAAGGCCGCAAAGGGCACTACACCCAGCCAGTGGAGTGGTAATCTCATTCCTGGCCGCACCTGCGGGCCAGGGCTCACATTCTCGGTCGACATTGCGTCTGCCCCTCTGTCCGTGTCGGCACGGATCTTCTTAAAATAAAGGCGCCGCCCCGACCTTCGACAGGACGGGGCGGCTCCTCGTGATCAGGTCTTACTGAACGTTGGCGCCGACGACGCTGTCCCAGCCACCGACAACGGCGGCCTTGTTGGCGTCGACTTCTTCCAACGTCGGGAAGTATGCCTTCTCGTAGGATTCAGCCGGCGGCAGAGCGTCGAGCAGATCCTGAGGAACCTTGCCTGCCTTAACCATGGCGTTGAAGCGCGCCGGGTGGCAATAGCCCTTCAGCCAGCCGAGCTGACCTTCGTCGGAATACAGGTGCTCCATCCACAGCTTGGCAGCGTTCGGGTGTGGCGCGTAGGCAGAAATGCCCTGGACGTAGACGCCAGCCAGAACGCCCGATGCCGGAACGACGACTTCAACCGGCGGGTTGCCGGCGAGCGTGTCACGGGCGGACAGGGCGTTGTAGTCCCACATGACGACGATCGGGGTTGCGCCCTGTGCGAGCGTGCCAGACTTGCCAATAACAGGAACGAAGTTGCCGGCCTTGTTCATTTCGCCGAAGTACTTCAAACCGGCTTCGCCTGCGTCCTTGCCTGCAGCTGCACCGGTTGACATGCCAGCGGCGAGAACGCCGAGGATGGCCTGGTTGGAGGCGCGCGGGTCACCGGCGAGAGCGACCTGACCGGCATATTCCGGCTTCAGAAGATCGGCCCAGTCCTTCGGAGTGTTCTCGACGAGGTCCTTGTTCACGAGGAAGGACATGACGCCGTAGTAGTCGCCGTACCAGTAGCCTTCAGCGTCCTTGATGTTGTCCGGGATTTCGTCCCAGGTGGAGACCTTGTAGGGCTGAAGCAGGCCTTCGGCCTTCATCTGCGGGCCGAAAGCCAGACCGACGTCGACAACGTCAGGAGCCTGCGGGCCCTTGTTGTCCTTGTTGGCCTTGATGGCTTCGACTTCGTCGGCCGAGCCCGCGTCAGGGTTCAGTTCGTTGACGGTGATTTCCGGATACTTCTTCTTGAAGGCGGCGATAACTTCGCCGTAGCCGCACCAGTCGTGGGGCAGGGCGATGGTGGTCAGCATGCCTTCCTTCTTGGCGGCTTCAATCAGTTCGGCGCTCGGCTCGGCATAAGCGACGGCGGAGCTCGTCATGACCAGGGCGGTCGTGAGCGAGAGGAATTTGCGAAGATTGGTGGTCACTGTAGTTCTCCTCTTGGTGTTGGAAGCGATGCGGTTCACTTATGTGGCCTATGTTATGGTTATGTGACGGATATCGGCTTTGCGTGGTCTATCGGTATTCGGCCCGTATCCTGAATCATCCTCCGTTCGGTCTGTCAGCCTCATCGGGGCTTCCGGAACAGGCGCGCCTGTTCAAAAAGCCCTTCAAGAGTATTGATGCGTTCGCGCGTCTCATCCCAGGAGGAGCTCTGCACGGCTTCGATGAGGGCTTCGACGACAAACAGCATCACGACAGAGCTGTCCCAGGCCGACGGTGCCTCGATATGGAGCTTGAAACAGTGGCGTGCGTGCTGGGTGACAGGCGACATCCACTGGTCGGTGAAGACGATGATCTGGACACCGTTGGCGCGGGCGACCTCCGCGAGCGTGGTCAAATCCGCCTCGTAGCGCCTGATGTCGAAGATCACGAGCACATCGCCATCCTGCATGTTGAGGACGTGCTGGGGCCAGGAACTGGCATTCGAGGACATCAGTGTCGTTCGCGGCCGAATGACCTGCATATGGGTGAAGAAGTATTCTGCGAGCGCACCGGTGATACGTCCGCCGACGAAATAGATGCTGCGATGGCGGTCGCCGATCAGACGGGCCGCCTCGTCAAAGGTCGCCGTACGCAATTCACCAAGAGAATTGCGCAGATTTGCCATAACAGCTTCGGCGAAACGGTTGAGGATATGGCGGTTCGGAGCGTTGGCCGCCCAGCGGTCGTGCTTTGCAATCGGATTCGAGATTGTGGCCTCGAGTTCCTGATGCAGATGCGCCTGGAATTCAGGATAGCCCTTGTAGCCCAGTTTCTGAACCATCCGAGCGACCGTCGGCGTCGATACACCGGCATTCTCGGCAACGGTCGTGATGCTGCCCAGCCCGGAGACGGGGTAGTTCTGCAGCAGGCTTTCTGCCAGCTGCCGTTCGGCACGCGTCAGCCCGTCGAAATGGGCATGGATCACGTCCGACACAGTGGTCGACGCATTCATCAAGAACCGATTGACTCCCCTCAAGCCGGTCTGTCGCCGGCTTTTTCAGGATTAAGCCTCGCTGTCACAATTGAGTCAACTGCCCTTTGAAGAGAATTTTTCAGCAGCGGATTGACAGACGCTTAACCGTGAAGAATTCTCTTCGGAAATAAAAAGGGCCAACGAGCCCGGGGAACGATCAGCATGCTCTTGAGGTCAGGGATACTGGCAGCGTCGGAAGGTGAGGCCGTGGCATTGGAAAATGCGACGGCTGGTAGCGGCGTGGTGATCATCTGCGAACACGCGTCTGCTGTACTGCCGAAATCTGCCGGTGATCTCGGCCTATCGGCGGAGGCCCTCTCCAGCCATATCGCCTGGGATCCGGGCGCTCTGGCGATCGCGCGTCGTCTTTCCGACATGCTGGACGGCGTTCTTCTGCATCAGCGGTTTTCGCGGCTGATCTACGACTGCAATCGTCCACCGGAATCGCCCGCGGCCATGCCGGAGAAAAGCGAGATCTTCGACATCCCCGGCAATCGCGATCTCGCGCCCGCCGAACGTTTTGCCCGGATGGCTGCTCTCTATGTTCCCTTCCACGACCGGATCGCCGCCGAGATTTCGCGGCTTGCGGGGGAGGGCCGGACGCCGGTGGTGGTCACCGTTCACACATTCACGCCCGTCTATTTCGGCAAGTCCCGGGAGGTCGAGATCGGCATTCTCCACGATGCCGACAGCCGGTTGGCGGATGCGATGCTGGAGGCGGCGCAAGGCGGTCCCTATCGTGCCGAGCGCAACTCGCCTTATGGGCCTGAAGATGGTGTCACCCATACGCTGCGCCTGCACGCTATTCCGCAAGGCTTCGCCAATGTGATGATCGAGGTTCGCAATGATCTCGTTCGAGACGACGCGGCAGTGGAGGCCGTGTCTTCCTATCTCGCGGACTTGATTTCAGGAGCGCTCGATAGGGTCGCATAACTATTCGAAACGCTGGGCAAACCAAAAGCAAAGAGGGAACGGATGCCGGCATACGAGATCATGAGACGAGGACGGCTCAGGCTGTCCGGGCTGGCGGTAGACTGATGCCGCAAGCCCTGAAGACCTATGTGCGCGTCGTCGACGCCTTCAATCGCCGCGTCGGTCGGATCGTCATGTACGGCGTCTTCGTCATGATGGGCATCCTGCTCTATTCGTCGATTTCCAAGACCATGTTCCTGCCGGCCAGCTGGACGCTGGAAATGGCGCAGTTCATCATGGCCGGCTATTACCTCTTGGGCGGTGCGTATTCGCTGCAGCTCGACAGCCATGTGCGCATGGATCTGCTTTACGGTCGCTGGTCGCCGAAGACGAAGGCCGTCGTGGACGTGATCACGATCATGATGCTCTTCGTCTACCTGTTCTTCCTGCTGTGGGGCGGGGTCTCGAGCACCAGCTACGCGCTCCAATATGGCGAAACGAGTTACTCTTCCTGGTCGCCCTACATGGCCCCGGTCAAGATCGTCATGGTGGTTGGCATCTTTCTGACCTTCCTGCAGGCCAGCTCGATCTTCATCAAGGATCTTGCGGTTGCGATGGGGAGGCCGATCGCATGAGCGATTTCCTGAGCTATGAAATGATCGCGCTGCTGATGTTCTCGTCGATGATGATGTCGATGCTGACGGGGCAGCGGGTCTTTGCCACCATCGGTTTCGTCGGTGTCGTGGCGGCGGCTCTGCTCTGGGGCAATGGCGGCTTCGAGATGGGCTTTTCGGCCGGCATGAAGCTGATGAAGTGGTATCCGCTGCTGACGCTGCCCCTGTTCATCTACATGGGCTATATGCTGTCGGAATCCGGCATCGCCGAGGACCTCTACAAGGCCTTCCATGTCTGGTTCGGCGGCATGCCGGGCGGTCTCGCGGTCGGCACGATCGGGCTGATGGTGGTGATCTCGGCGATGAATGGCCTCTCCGTTGCCGGCATGGCCATCGGTGCGTCCATTGCGCTGCCGGAACTTCTGCGTCGCGGCTATGACAAGATCATGGTCTCAGGCGTCATCCAGGCGGGCAGTTCTCTCGGCATTCTGGTCCCGCCGAGTGTTGTGCTTGTGCTGTACGGGATGATTGCGCGCCAGCCGGTCAGTCAGCTCTGGCTTGCCGGCGTATTTCCTGGCCTCATGCTGGCGGTCCTCTTCTGCATCTACATCATCATCCGCTGCCGCCTGAACCCGGCACTCGGACCCGCGCTTCCCAAGGAAGAGCGTGACATGCCGATGGTCGAGAAGCTGAAGCTGTTGCGCGCCGGTATCCTGCCATTCCTCATCTTCTTCCTGATGATGGGCCTCTTCCTGATGGGCATCACCAGCCTGGTGGAAAGCTCGGCGGTCGGTGCGCTCAGCGCTCTCTTCGCCGCCTGGTACAAGGGAAGGCTGACAAAGGCGGTATGGAACCGCGTGCTGGAACAGACGCTCGGCATTTCCTGCATGTTCATGTGGATCATACTTGCTGCCTTGTGCTTCGGCGCCGTCTTCGACGGTCTGGGTGCTGTCAGGGCGATCGAGAACCTGCTGGTCAACGATATCGGCCTGACACCCTGGCAGATCCTCATCATGATGCAGCTGTCGTTTCTGGTGATGGGAGCCTTCCTCGACGACACAGCCATGCTGGTTATCGTTGCTCCGCTCTACATTCCGCTCGTTGGCAAGCTGGATCTCGGCATCGACAATGCGCTGATCTGGTACGGCGTTCTCTACACGATGACCTGCCAGATCGCATACATGACGCCACCCTTCGGCTACAATCTGTTCCTGATGCGGGCCATGGCGCCTCCCGAGATCAAGCTGATCGACATCTACAGATCTGTGGTTCCGTTCGTCTTCATCATGATCTTGGGAATGGTGATCCTGATGATCTTCCCGCAGATCGCAACCTGGCTGCCAAGCCAGATCTACCTCAGGGGCTAGCGTTCGAATGACAAGAGGCCCGGCAAACGGGCCCGGCACCAGGACTACCCGCCGAACCGCAGGTTTGGCGGGCTTCAAGAGAAACGAAGAACAGAGGGAAACGAAATGACCAACAGCAGACGTTCATTCCTGAAGACGGCCGCCATGGCGACGCCCGCGGTTCTCGCCGCGCCCTACGTGAAGGCCCAGGACAAGAAGATTACCTGGCGCCTGCAGACCTATGCCGGTGCGGCACTCGCGGAATTCGTCATCCGGCCGGCAGTCGATGCCTTCAACAAGGCGGCGAACGGCGAGATGGAGATCCAGCTCTACACCGCCGACCAGCTGGTTCCGACAGGGGAGCTCTTCCGCGCCATGCAGGCCGGCACCATCGACGCCGTCCAGTCGGACGACGACTCGATGAACTCGCCTGTCGATATCAAGGTCTTCGGCGGCTACTTCCCGTTTGCCTCGCGCTACAGCCTCGATGTGCCAACGCTCTTCTACGAATACGGCCTCGCCGAAATCTGGGATGAAGCCTATACGGAAGTCGGCGTGAAGTGGCTGTCCGCCGGCGCCTGGGATCCGTGCAACTTTGCCACCAACAAGCCGATCAACAAACTCGACGACCTCAAGGGACTGCGTGTGTTCACCTTCCCGACGGCCGGCCAGTTCCTGGCGCAGTTCGGTGTCGTGCCGGTCACCATTCCGTTTGAGGATGTGCCGGTCGCGATGCAGACCGGCGAGATTGACGCGATCGCCTGGTCGGGCATCACGGAAGTCTTCACCTCCGGCTGGGTTGACGTCACGAAGTACTTCCTGACCAACAACGTTTCCGGCGGCTGGTGCGGCTCCTTCTTTGCCAATGCCGACCGCTGGAACGAAGTCCCTGAGCATCTGAAGGTTCTCTGGCAGATGTGCATGGATTCGTCCCACTACAAGCGTCTGCACTGGTATTGGGGTGGCGAAGCCCGGCTGCGAGCCGAAGGCGGCCGGCTTGAACTCACCAGCATTCCAGATGCGGAATGGAAGACGGTCGAAGATGCGGCGCATGTCTTCTGGGAAGAGGTGGCCAAACAGACACCGCGCACCGGCAAGGTGGTGGAGATCCTGAAGAAGTACAATTCCGACATGGAAAAGGCCGGCAAGCCTTACCGCTACGGCTGATATCCGACCTGGCGATCCGGTTTCGGCCGGGTCGCCTTCACAAAACAAGACGGCATGAGCCAATCGCTGCCCTGGGAACACCGAGATGACCACTTACACATTCGAAGACTTGAAAAAGGACGTCGCCGAGGGGCGCATCGACACGGTTCTGGCGTGTCAGGTGGACATGCAGGGCCGATTAATGGGCAAGCGCTTCCAGGCAGAATTCTTCGTCGAGAGCGCCTGGAAGGAAACGCATAGCTGCAACTACCTGCTCGCAACCGACATGGAGATGGAAACCGTCTCCGGCTACAAAGCGACCAGTTGGGAGAAGGGCTATGGCGACTACACGATGAAGCCGGATCTTTCGACGTTGCGTCGCATCCCCTGGCTTGAAGGCACGGCGCTGGTTCTCTGCGACATGCTCGACCACGCGACCCATGCCGAGGTGCCGCATTCGCCGCGTGCCATCCTGAAGAAGCAGGTCGCTCGCCTGGAAGCCATGGGCATGAAGG
>JBKBON010000008.1:0-141918 GCA_046294755.1 Allorhizobium sp.
TCGTGCTTGCTGCACTCTTCACCGCCATCATCATTGTGCTCGGCTTCATTCCGCCTGTGCCGATCCCGCTGCTGCCGGTTCCGATCACCGCCCAGTCGATGGGTGTCATGCTTGCCGGCTGCATCATCGGCGCCAAGCGTGGCGCGCTCGCTTACGCCCTGCTCGTCGTCCTCGTCGCTGTCGGCTTGCCCGTTCTTTCGGGCGGTCGCGGCGGGCTGAACGTGCTGATGGGGCCGACTGGCGGCTATATCTTCGGCTGGATCATCGGGACCTTAGTCACCGGCTTCCTCGCCGAAAAGCTGGTTCGCGAAAGCCAGTCGGCGGCCAAGCAGATGACCGGCTTCTTCATTGCCTCCATCGTCGGGGGCATCGGCGTGGTCTATCTCTGCGGCATGCCGTGGCTCTCAATCGCTGCCGGCACGCCGTTCGACAAAGTCTTGCTTGGCTCGCTAGCCTTTATCCCGGGTGATCTGGTGAAGGCCGCGATCGCCACGCTGGCAGCGCGCGCGGTCTTGCTCGGCTATCCACTTCTGCCGGCGCGCGCATAACACCCAGAAAGCGTCGTTCAAAAATCAAAATGCCACCGCTAAGGTGGCATTTTCCGTTTTGGGTTCCGGGGGATTTGGACCGTGGCGACGTCGACTACCAAACTGTTTTTTGCCTTCGCATTCCAGGCTCTTGCCGCGACAGCCGTGCTGGCCAACGATTCCATGGCGACACTGGAAGCCGGCGGCCTGGTCTTCACGCGCAGCGAAGAGATCACCATGGCCCGGGAAGATCTCTATATCTCGCCGGAGAAGGTGGAGGTGAAATATCTCTACCGCAATACCAGCGACAAGCCCGTCAGCACCATCGTTGCCTTCCCCATGCCCAAGATCGGCGGCCCCGTCGAGGTCATGTCAGCGGTGCCGGACGAGCAGAGCGACAACTTCATGGATTTCTCCGTCGTTCAGGACGGAGAGGAGATCGAGCCGAATCTGCAGCAGCGGGTGCTGGTGCGGGGCATCGACTTTACCGCCGAAGTCGAGGAGCAGGAGATACCGCTGCAGCCGCTTGCCAAGGAGACAACGGAGGCGCTGAAGACACTGGAACCCGATGTCATCAAGGACTGGCTTGCCAAGGGACTGATCGTCGATCTCAACTACGGCTCAGGCGGCAACGGGCAGCCGGAAGCGGAATACGTGCCCGTCTGGGAACTGGAATCCATCTACTGGTGGGAAACGACCTTCCCGGCCAGCGCTGAGGTCGAGGTCGAGCACCGTTACAAGCCGAGCGTGGGCGGCACTTCGGGTCTGGGCTTCATGTGGGACGGCAAGCCATCGGACGCGTTTGCCGACTACCAGAAGCGCTATTGCATCGACGACAGCTTCCTGAAGGCCGCCGTGAAGCTCGAGAAGAAACAGAACCCCGATGCGGGTATCTACTATTTCGAGCAGTGGCTCTCCTACATCCTGACGACCGGGAACAACTGGTATGGACCGATCGGGGAATTCCACCTGACAGTGGACAAGCTGAACACGGACTCGATCGTCAGCTTCTGCGGCGAAGGCGTGAAGAAAACCGGCCCGACCACTTTCGAAATGCGGGCCAAGGACTATTACCCGATGAACGACCTCCACATCCTGCTCGTCGTCGAGAACAAGGTGGCGATGCAGCAACCGTGAAAGTGGTCGCAGACGGGACGAAATCTCCCGGCTGCGGCAATTCGCTCAGGTCTTGGTAACGGGTTGTAAAATCGTTTCCGACAGGATCGGCGGGATCGGTCGTTTCCGGTGTCCCCCTGAGCGTTTCATGAAGGAAGCGCAAACGCCTGAACGGATCATGTCACCGCTGCATCCGACGCCGGCTTCCGGCTGTCCTGCCCATTTCGCGCGCCCGAAAGTTACGGCCATGTTCCTCAAGAACCTTTCTCTCAGCAAGAAGCTGATCCTCACCTTTTGCACCATCATGGCCGGTTGTTTCCTGGCCTCCGTCGTCGTCTTCGTGCAGGCCTACACGGCCAAGACCGCACTGGTCGATCAAGACCGCGCCCAGCGCATCGTCAATCTGGTCGATGCCGCGGCGACCGCCATGGCCGAACAGGCTGCAAATGAACGGGGTTATCTGCTGTTCGGCAGCGAGAGCACCCTGACCGCCGTCGCTGCCCATCGTGCGGCGCTCGACAGCGCCATCGCGGAAGCCAAGGCACTGGCCGGGAATGACCAGGCGCTCGTCGCGCGTCTGGATGCGATGCAGGCGGCCGCCACCACTTATGCCACCAAGGTAGCCGATCCGCAGATCGCCGCACGCAAGGCGGGCCAAACCGCCATCGAGGACATTACCGTGATTGGTGACACCGGTTCGACCGGCGCTCTGGACACGTTCCGGGCCGCCGCGGCCGACATCAAGAGCGTTCTCGCCGCCGAAACGACCGCCACCCGCGCCCGGGTTGAAGCCGCGCACTTTGCCCTCGAAATGGCACTGGTGCTGGGTGCGGCAGTCGCCGGCGTCTTCGCAGTGGGACTGATCTGGCTGCTTGCCCGCTCCATCGTCACGCCAATCACCGGAATGACCAATGCGATGGCGCGGCTGGCTGCCGGTGACCATGCCGTTGAAGTGCCGGCCGTTGATCGTGGCGATGAAGTCGGCCGCATGGCCAAAGCGGTGCTGGTATTCAAGGACGCTGCCATTGAAAGCGCACGCATGTCCGACGAGCGCCGTGCGATGCGCGAACAGGCCGAAGCCGACCGCCAGAAGGCGGAAGCGGAAAAGGCCCGCGAGGCCGAGGAAGTGCGCTTTGCCATGACCGAGCTGGCGCAGGGCCTTTCTGCTCTTTCGGAAGGCGATGTGGTCTTCCGCCTCGACAAACCATTCGCCCCGCATCTCGACAGCCTGCGCGGAAACTTCAACGAATCGCTCGAGAAGCTGCACGCGGCTCTGAAGACCGTTGGGGCGAACGCACATGCAATCCACGCAGGTGCAGCGGAGATCCGCTCGTCGGCAGACGACCTCGCAAAGCGGACCGAGCAGCAGGCGGCTTCTGTCGAGGAGACGGCCGCTGCTGTCGAGCAGGTCACCAAGACCGTGCGCGATACGGCCAAGCGTGCCGAAGATGTCGGCCAACTGGTGGAAAGCACCCGCGCCGGCGCCGAGCGCTCGGGTGAGGTCGTGCGGAACGCTGTCTCGGCAATGACCGAGATCGAGCAGTCGTCGCAGTCCATCTCCAGCATCATTGGCGTCATCGAGGACATCGCCTTCCAGACCAACCTTCTGGCGCTCAATGCCGGCGTCGAAGCTGCCCGCGCCGGCGAAGCCGGCAAGGGATTTGCGGTCGTTGCCCAGGAAGTGCGCGAACTGGCCCAGCGCTCTGCCAATGCGGCGAAGGAGATCAAGGCGCTGATCTCGAAATCCACCGCCCAGGTCGGCAACGGCGTGGCACTGGTCGGCGAGACGGGCACGGAGCTCGAGAAGATCGTCAGCGCGGTGCAGGAAATCAGCCACCATGTTGGGGCCATCGTCGTTGCAGCGCGCGAACAATCGACCGGTCTGCAGGAGATCAACCTTGCGGTCACGGCCATGGACCAGGGTACGCAGCAGAATGCGGCCATGGTGGAAGAGCAGACAGCAGCATCCCACACGCTGGCAGCGGAAGCGGATTCGCTCAACACGCTGCTTGCCCAGTTCCGCCTCGGCCAAAGCGGTGCTGTCCCGGCGAGTGTCGCGGCCCGGCAGCGTCCGGCATCGGCTGCGCCCGCACCGGCCGCCCGGCCTGCGGCTCGCCAGCCGGCTGCCGCATCGGCCGCGCATGTACCTGCCCCCTCGCCCGCCCGGGCGCTGGCCAGCAAGCTCGGCCGCGCCTTCGGCATGGCCTCGTCTGCTCCCGCCGAGCCGGCCAAGCAGGACTGGACCGAGTTCTGATACACGCCGCAGAAGTGGCCTCAATGAAGAAAGCCCGTGGCTCGCGCCACGGGCTTTCCCTTTTGCCTGGACTCAAAACAGTCAGGCTACCGGTCGTCCTCGACATCATCGACGACGTCCGTCATGGGGCGGTCCGCACCGTCCGCATGTTCGTGATGCCATTCGCCTGCGGCGTCCTGCCAGCTGATCTCGGCATCGCCATCGGCGAGCTGCTGGGCACCTGCCGCCTGACGGGCGGCGGCGAGCGCCTCCTCGTGGCTCGGATAGGGTTCCGAATACACATC
Source organism: Allorhizobium sp. (assembly GCA_046294755.1). GTDB lineage: Bacteria > Pseudomonadota > Alphaproteobacteria > Rhizobiales > Rhizobiaceae > Allorhizobium. The sequence goes on from JBKBON010000008.1 coordinate 4,182, forward strand.
GCCCAGCCGGTAGGCATAGCCATCGTCATGAGCGACAACGTGATAGGTTACCTTCACCATCCGGGCCTCAGTGCCAGCGCCAGCGGCTGTCGCGATGGGAAGGCGTGGAGGTGGCGACGAGATAGCCGATGACGCCGCCGATGATGCCGAGCGTGATCAGAGCCGTCGAGGTGGCGGCCGGATGGCGGCGGACGACGCCTGCCACGCTGTCTGCGCCGTCACGGGCATAGTCTGCAACCGTGCCTGCCGTGCGTGCAGCGCCATGCCAGGCTTCGGCGGCGCGATGGCGCGCATCATAGCCAGCACGACCGGCCTGACGGCCGATCACGTCCTTGAGGTCGCTCATCTGTTCGCGCAGTTCGCGCAGTTCTGCCTGCAGGTTGGACGTCGCCATGGATCGCTTCCTTTCGTCGTTGTTCGGGTCTTGCCGAACAAACGTGAGCGGCGCGCGATGGTTCCAATGGCATGGAACGACGCGATGGCGGTTCCATAAAAGAAAACGCCCGGCGCTTGAGCACCGGGCGTTCCGAACATGACGGCGGAAGCGCTTACTTCGTCGCGGCTTCGTACATTTCCAGGACGTAGTCCCAGTTGATCAGGCTGTCGACGAAGGCTTCGAGATACTTCGGACGAGCGTTGCGGTAGTCGATGTAGTAGGAGTGCTCCCAGACATCGACGCCGAGGATCGGGGATGCGCCGTGGATCAGCGGGCTTTCGCCGTTCGGGGTCTTGGAGATTTCGAGCTTGCCGTCCTTGACGGAGAGCCAGGCCCAGCCGGAGCCGAACTGCGTGGTGCCGGCTGCGACGAAATCGGCCTTGAACTTGTCATAGCCGCCGAGGTCGCTATCGATCGCTGCCTGGAGCTTGCCCGGCAGCTTGTTGCCGCCGCCATCCTTCTTCATCCAGTTCCAGAAGTGGATGTGGTTGTAATGCTGGCCAGCATTGTTGAAGAGGCCGGCATTCTTGCCGTAGGACTGCTTGACGATCTCTTCCAGAGACAGACCTTCCAGACCGGAATCCTTCAAGAGGTTGTTGCCGTTGGTCACATAAGCCTGGTGATGCTTGTCATGGTGAAACTCGAGCGTTTCAGCCGACATGAACGGTGCCAGCGAGTCGTAGGCGTACGGAAGGGCGGGCAATTCGAAGGCCATGGTGGATCTCCTTTTGGCAAATGGATTGCGTTTTGGCAGGTGACGGGAACATAGGTGCGGAACATCGCTCAGGCAACCTTTGCTCTTCCAAAAACCGGAGTGTGGTGGAAAGAATTGTCTACCGTTTTTGGACTTGCAGGGCGGCCATTTCGGATTGATCTTCCGGGTTCCTCCACCAAGCCAAGGTGCGCCATGACCGACATTCCCCACATCCTCAAAGTCGCTACACTTCTCGCCCTGTCAGTCGCTTCTCCGGCCCTTGCGTCGTCGGACGATGCCTGGAAGGCGTTCGCCGACGATGTCGCGGCCAAATGCACGGTGCTGGCCGAAGGACGGATTGAACAGCCAAAGGTGGTCGTCGACCCCTTTGGTACCGAAAGCTATGGCGTGGCGATCCTGACCGGCAAGGCTGTGGGTGCGGATGCCACGGTCAGCTCGATCTGCGTCTATGACAAGAAGAGCCAGACGGCGGAGATTGGCAGTGAACTGCCAGCGGAACAGGTAACGATCAGCATCCCCTGAAGAGGTCAGGCCCCGTAGATATCTGGCTCCGGCAGGCCATCGATCGGAAAGCCGAACTCGGCACGAGCGATCTTGCATTCCTCGTCGCCGGGCATGCAGGTGCGACAGACATGCGGGCGCGCGAGATAGACGGCGCAGCCGACATGCTTGCCGACCTCGCCCGTCAGAGCCGCACAGCGTCCGTTTTCGAACTTCATGCCGCTTTCGTCCTTGGCGATCATCGCTTTGGGGATGGCGGCAATCTCCTCGTCGCTCTCCATGGAGAAGCGCGGCCAATCGGCGGAATAGGCGCAGCAGGCGCCGCAGGTCTGGCAATCGAAGATCTCGGGCGGGGATGTCTCGAGCATGAGCTCAGCCCTTCGAGGCGCGAATGCGCATCAGGTTGAGAGCGAAGAAGCCGGTGAAGCCCAGCATCAGCAGGCCGACGAAGACCGGGCCGGCATCGACCGAGACGAGATCCATGGTGAGGCCCGTGCTGCCGGAGCCCGCTGCACTGCCGATGGCGTAGGCGAGTGCAAAGACGGCGGCGCCCGAGACCAGAAGGCCACCCCGGAAGCGTTCGCCGAGCAGGGTCAGCGCTGCGGTGTAGAGCGAGAAGCTCGCAGCACCGAGGATTGAGATGGTGATCAGCAGAGCGACCTGGGAGGTCATGAAGGGCAGCGCCAGGAAGGCGACCGCCGTGACCAGCGAGCCGCAAACGGCGATCACGGGCCGCGACAGCCGGTCGAGCAGCCAGCCGACGAAGGGCTGGGCCAGCGCCGTCGGAAGCGCCACCATGGTGACGACGAAGGCCGCAAAGTTCTGGCTGTAGCCACGTTCGACGAAATAGAGCGGGATCATCGAGATCGCCGCGATATCCGAAAAGCCGAATGCGACGACCATCAGGGTGAGCACCGGCGCAAGCTTGACGAAAGTGAGGAGCCCGCCGGCTTCCGAGGCTTCCGGCTTGGTCTTGGCATAACGGCCCAGCATCACCGAAGCAAAGGCGACGAGCGCGACATAGGCCGCAGTCATGGCGAAGGCAAAGCCATCCTCGATGCCGACGAGCGGAATAGCGAGCGGGCCGGCGGCAAAGCCCGCGCACATGCCGGCGCTATAGGCGCCGGAGACACGGCCGCGCAGGCGGTCGGGGCAGGCTGTATTCAGCCAGGCTTCGGAGACGGTGTAGATGATGCTGGTGCAGAAGCCGAGCAGGAAGCGGGCGACGAACCAGACGGCAAGACTGTCGAAGGCAGAGAAGGTTGCAAGGCAGACCGAGACGCCGCACAGCGAGGCAACGATCAGCCTGTCGCCGCGTATCCTTTGCGTCATCTTGCCGATCAGCAGCGTCGAAGAAGCGAGGCCCAGCGCAAAGACCGAGGCGTTCAGGCCCGCCATGCTGGAGGAGACGCCCCGGCTTTCGAGGATCAGCGAGATCAGCGGATAAGTGAGCCCCTGCCCCACCGCAAAGGCCGTGACGCCGAGGATGACGACCGCGATCGCCGCCCAATCGGGCGCGATTTCGGGTGCGATATCCGTGGTGCCTGCGGTGTGCATGGGGCCTCCAAACCCGTTTCAGGGCCTGCTGATGAGGCTCCGGTCTAGCGGGGTGATCAGGGGAAGTCCAGAGAGGGGCGCAGGTGTTAGAGAGTCCCCAGGGCCTCGCGAATGGCTGCCACTGGCAAGAACAGCCGGAGCGGGTTCGACGGCAGCACCTCGAAACCGTAGCGCAGGTAGAGGGTCTTTCGCCGGGTTACTTCATCCGGTTTTCCGTCATCCAGCACGTCCAGAATGACCACCGCAATCCCGATCCGATCCGCTGCCTGCACGATCCGCAGCAAGGCGTCGGCAAGCAGATCACCACCATAGCCTTGTCCGGCATATCGCTTGTCCACGCCGATCATGGAAATAAAGGCGGCTGGGATTGCGCCATGAGATGGGCGGGTCCGGGCGTAGCGAGACGGTAACTCCGTGAAGTCGACAGAATGTGCATTGAGGGCATAGAAGCCGATCACTTCCCCGCTCAGGGATGTCATCACGTAGACGCGGGTATTGCCGGCCTTCGCCAGCTTGTTCGCGGTCTTGCGGAAGTAGTTGTCGACGGTTTCGACGCCGCAGGAGAAGTTGTCCCGATCATGGCGCTCGGGATCGAGCAACTCGATGATGACCGAGTGCCCCTGGTCATTCATCTGCTGATGACGCGCGTCTTGTGGCTGGCAAAGGCCTTTTGCAAGGCGTCGGTCGGCGAACGCAGATTATCTAGTGCGTCGAAGAAGGCTTCGTGATCGACCGGTTGCAGAAACGTCCGTTCATGGGCTTCGATGGTCGCAAGCGCCGAAGCATAGGCTGCGTTTATCGCAAAAGCCGTTTCATCGACACCGCTGATCGCAGCGGCGCGCTGGATCGCCTGTTTCACATGCGGCTTGGTGCGAAAGTGCATGCGCTCGGTCGCCCGGTCTTCCTCGATTCGGCTGGTGTTTTTGACTGTGCTCATAACCGCGATCCCCAGGTACGGGCGAGAGTGTACGCCGTTTTGGCGTACAACTCAATCTTGGCTCTTCACCTCGGTGGCTCCCTCTCCAACACCCATTCGACAGAACTGGTCGACAGTTTAGTCTGAGCCCGAGTGTGGAGCAGAGCGCTCACGCATCTTTCTCTCGTGTTGGAGCAACAACTTTTCGCGCACCTCGCGCCACAGTAGATACTTTAGAGGATTTATCCGAAGCTCGGTCATAATCGCGGGATCATCTCCGTAAAGCCGAATATTCAGGGAAAGAAATGTCGAGGCAACTCCCAATAGAAAGGAGACAAATATTGCTGGAATCAGAATGACACTTATTAGATCTATAGATTCTGATCGCACGAATCCGTGGCGGTAAGCAGTAACGGCCAATGCGTAGGCGGCAAAAGCCGCGAAAAAGAGCCACAAGAAAATCAGGCTGTATCGTCTTCGCATCGAAAAATTCCAGTTGAAGGTGCTATAGCCGCTTTCGAGCCCTCAACCCGCCGCAATAACCCCCGGAACGTCCTGGCCGAGCGCCGCAAACACCGTTTTCAGAATACCGGCGGCATCCAGACCGGCTTTCGCATACATCACCTCGGGCTTGGCCTGATCCATCCAGACATCCGGCAAGACGAGCGAGCGGACCTTCAAGCCATTGTCGAGCAGGCCCTCGTTGACGAGGAAATGCATGACATGGCTGCCGAAGCCGCCGACGGCGCCTTCTTCGACTGTCACCACCACCGCGTGATGGCGGGCGAGCTGGCGGATGAGGTCGTGGTCCAAGGGCTTGGCGAAGCGAGCGTCGGCGACGGTGGTCGAGAGGCCTGCGGCGTCGAGATCTTCGGCAGCCAGCAAACAGTCGGCCAGACGTGTGCCGAAGGAGAGGAGTGCGACCTTGGAGCCCTGCTTGACGATGCGACCCTTGCCGATCTCGAGGATCTCGCCACGCTCCGGCATGGGAACGCCCACACCTTCGCCACGCGGATAGCGGAAGGAGATCGGGCCTTCGTCATAGGCAGCTGCTGTCCGGACCATATGCTTCAGTTCAGCCTCATCGGCAGCGGCCATGACGACGAAGCCAGGCAGTGCTGCGAGGAAGCCGGTGTCAAAGGAGCCGGCATGGGTCGGGCCGTCGGCACCGACGAAGCCGGCGCGGTCGATCGGAAAACGGACCGGTAGTCCCTGAATGCCAACATCGTGCACGACCTGGTCGTAGCCGCGCTGCAGGAAGGTGGAATAGAGTGCGCAGAAGGGCTTGAAGCCTTCGGCTGCGAGGCCAGCAGCGAAGGTGACTGCATGCTGCTCGGCGATGCCCACATCGAAGGTGCGTTCGGGGAAAAGCGACTGGAGCTTGTCGAGGCCGGTGCCGGAGGGCATGGCGGCGGTGATGCCGACGATCTTCTCGTCGTGGCGGGCTTCCTCGACCAGCGCATCGGCGAACACGGAGGTGTAGGCCGGCGCATTCGGCTTGGCCTTGGCCTGGGTGCCGGTGATGACGTCGAACTTGTTGACGCCGTGATACTTGTCGGCGGCGGCTTCGGCGGGGGCATAGCCCTTGCCCTTCTGGGTCACGACATGGATCAGGACCGGGCCCTTGGCATTGTCGCGGACATTGCGCAGCACGGGCAGAAGGTGATCGAAGGAGTGACCGTCGATCGGGCCGATATGGTAGAAGCCGAGTTCCTCGAACATGGTGCCGCCGGTGACATAACCACGGGCATGCTCGACGGCGCGGGTGATCGCGCGGTCGACGGTCTTGCCGAGATAGGCGGTCAGTTTCTTGCCGAATTCCCGGAAGCCCATGTAGCTGCGGCCGGAGGCGAGGCGCGCAAGATACGCGCTCATCGCGCCCGTCGGCGGAGCGATCGACATGTCGTTGTCGTTGAGGATGACGATCAGGCGGGCATCAAGGGCGCCTGCATTGTTCAGCGCTTCATAGGCCATGCCGGCAGACATGGCGCCATCGCCGATGACGGCAATCACCTTACGGTCGGTCTTCGACAGTTCGGCGGCAACGGCCATGCCGAGGCCGGCGGATATAGAGGTGGACGAGTGGGCAGCACCGAAGGGATCGTATTCGCTCTCGGCCCGTTTGGTGAAGCCGGACAGGCCATCTTCCTGGCGCAGCGTCCGGATGCGGTCGCGACGACCGGTCAGAATCTTGTGCGGATAGCACTGATGGCCGACATCGAAGATCAGCCTGTCGTCCGGCGTATCGAAGACCTTGTGGATCGCGATCGTCAGTTCGACAACGCCGAGACCCGCCCCCAGATGACCACCCGTCCTGGATACGGCATCGATCATTTCGTCGCGCACTTCGCGCGCCAGCTGCGGCAGATCGCGGTCCTCGATGGCCTTCAGGTCCTTCGGGAACTCGACCTTGTCCAGCAGCGGGGTATCGGGCATGGATGTCACGGGCTCTTGCCTCTTCAACGCGTTTGGGTGCGCGATAGCATCCCAAGACGAACTGGGCAAATATCCGGCACCAAGCTGCTATATAGACATCAACGGGCTTCTGGCAAAGGCACGAACTCCTCTTCGTCCCCCGGAACGATGTCGAAACGCCCGGTTCTCCACTCTTCCTTCGCCTGCTCGATGCGCTCCTTGGAGGACGAAACAAAGTTCCACCAGATATGTTTCCTGGTTTCCATGGCCGCGCCACCGAAGAGCATGACGTGACAGCCGCCGGTCGCGCCGCCGATGAGGGTGATCTCGTCTCCGGGACGAAAAACCAGCAGCTGGTCCTGAGCAAAGCGATCGCCGGCGATCTCAATCTCACCGGAGAGGATGTAGAGCGCGCGCTCTTCCTGACTGGCATCGAAGGGAAAGCGGGCGCCGGGCTCGAGCGTCAGATCGACGTAGAGCGTCTCGGAGAAGGTCTTGACCGACGAGTGCAATCCGCACATGGACCCGATCACCACGCGCCCTGAAGCGCCGCGATCGGAGAAGATCGGCAGTTCGTCCTTTGCCGTATGAGCAAAGGCTGGGTCGATCTCTTCCATCTGGTCCGGCAGTGCGATCCATGTCTGCAGCCCCGACATGGAGAGTGGAAGGCCGCGCAGGTTTTCCGGAGTGCGCTCGGAATGGACGATTCCGCGCCCTGATGTCATCAGGTTGACGTCACCGGGGGAAATGACGAGCTCGGTGCCGAGGCTGTCGCGATGTTTGATCTCGCCGTCGAAAAGGTAGGTGACGGTCGACAGGCCGATATGGGGATGCGGCTTGACGTCCATCGCCTCCCCCGCCTTCAGAACGGCCGGTCCCATGCGGTCGAAGAAGATGAAGGGCCCGACGAGACGGCGGCGTACGGAGGGGAGCGCGCGGCGCACGGCAAAACCGCCGATGTCACTGGAGCGGGGGATGATCAGGTGCTCGATCGCATCGCAGGCAAAGGCATCGCCAGGTACGGGATCATTGCCGGGAAAGAAAGACATCATGCACCTCCTGTTTTGCCGGCCTCAAGATAGCATTCTCCTGTGGCCCCGATCAGAAGCTTCCAAAGCCGATACCTAATGCGATGATTGCCACGCAAGCAATCAGTGGCACCAGGACTGCCACGACGAAGATATCGCCATAGGCCTGACGGTGAGTCATGCCACAGATCCCCAGCAGGGTAATGACGGCCCCGTTATGCGGCAAGGTATCAAGACCTCCCGTCGCAACAGCGATCACCCGGTGCAAGAGAGCGGGATCTACATTCTGACTTGCCGCCTGCGTGACGAGTGCCGGGCCCAGTACGTCCAGCGCAATCGACATTCCGCCGGACGCCGAGCCGGTGATCCCGGAGAGAAGCCCCGAGGAAAGGGCCGCCGATATCACGACATTGCCGCCCGACAGGCCGTCGATCGCCGACCGTAGGACCTCGAAGCCAGGCAGGATGGCAATCACGGCGCCGAAGCCGACCAGGCTTGCCGTATTGAACAGGGGAAGGAGCGAGCTTTCCGCGCCGGCCCCTGTCGTTGCGAGGATTTGTGGCGGTGGGCTGACCACAAGGGCGAGAACCAGTCCGAAGGTCAGGGCCGCAATGACGGACCAGAGTCCCTTGACCCTCGCCAGCTCCGTTGCGCCATAAACCGGGTCTGCCAAATAGCTGGTGTCGAGCCCCGGCAGGATGAACTGATCCATCAGGAGCGTCATCGGCGCTACCGAAGCAATCGGCAAGGCCGCCCGCCAGAGGGGCAGCGCAACCGTCTCTGACGAGGCGCCGTTTCGAGCGGGTGGCGGCTCTCCGGCCAGACGTGCCGTTCTTGTCCGCAGCCAGAGAAGTCCCAGAGCCAGCATGATGCCTCCGGCAATCAAGCCGAGACCTGGCGCCGCAAATGGCGTGGTAGCAAAGGTGGCCATCGGGATGGCGTTCTGGATCGACGGCGTGCCAGGAAGTGCCGTCATGGTGAAGGTGAAAGCACCGAGTGCAATCGTCGCCGGGATCAGCCGCGCCGGAAGGCCGGTCTCAATGAACAAAGCGCGCGCCAGTGGCCAGGCGGTGAAGGCCACGACGAACAGCGAGACACCGCCATAGGTCAAGACAGCACAGGCAATTACCACGGCAGGGATCGCGTTCCGGGGGCCGACCAGCTTCGCAATCGCCCTTGCCAACGTGTCAGCGGCTCCAGACACCTCCATCACCCGTCCGAACATGGCTCCCAGCAAGAAGAGCGGGAAAAACGAGACGACAAATCCCCCCGCGCCCTTCATGAAGACCTGTGTATAGCTGGCCAGAGCTGGATCACCGGACAGAAAGGCGGCGAGGACGGCGAGCAGCGGCGCAAGCGCTAGGACGGATGCGCCAGCCCAGGCCCCGGCAATGAGCAGCGTCAGGGCAAGCAGAATGATAAGGACAGACATGGGACCACTCTTTGTTGCGGCGCAATATATAGAGAAATCCGACGCAGGCAGCTACCGCCAAGTCGTCTGTCGCCGCCGACGTCTCCTCGTCGCAAGGTTCAACACCTCCCAGCTCGTGTTCTCACACCGGGCCGTTCAACTTGTGTCCTGCCTCACGATCGGACGTTGGGCAGCGCCACACGCGCATTCCTTGATCTGCCCGTCATTCTCCGACTGGAATATGCAAGCCGACCTTGACGTCGCGCAGCACGACATTGGTATGCATGCGGCGGATCTGCGGGTTTTCCGCCATCAACTGGGCGCTGATGTCATCGTAATGCTCGACGTCGCGGGCGGTGATGATGGCAACGAGATCGACCTGGCCGGTGACGTAGTAGACCTGCTGCACATGTTCCTGCTTGTCCGCCCAGGCGCGAAAGCGGGCCAGCGCATCATAATTGTCGCGCTCGATCTCCATGCCGGTGATAAAGGTCATCGGGAAGCTCGTCGCCTTGCGATTAACCACGGCGATCTCGCTGGTGATGATGCCCTCGTCGCGCAGGCGGCGGAGCCTGCGCTGCACGGCGGACGGTGAAAGGCCGACCTTGTCGGCGATGGCTTCCGCCTTCAACTGGCAGTCCCGCTGCACCACGTCGAGAATGCTTCGGTCGAATTGATCGAGCTTGTCCGGCATGGTTCCCCCTCCTTGCGCGACCTCGTTCTCGCCCCCTTAGCCGATTTCAACGGCTTGCGCCATCTTTCCGCACCATCAAACGTTGTCGCGCAGGATTTTCCCACGTTGCAGCTGAAATGCGCTCGAAATCCGCAGCTTCAGCCTCCTATGGTCTCGCAATTGCCAAATTGCTTGGGATCAAGATGACAGGAACCGCTGCGGCCGCGCTCGACGTGCAGGACATACACAAGAGCTTCGGCGGCATCGAGGTTTTGAAGGGCATCTCGGCTACAGCCCATCGCGGCGACGTGATCTCGATCATCGGCTCGTCCGGTTCCGGCAAGAGCACGTTCCTGCGCTGCATCAACCTTCTGGAAGCGCCTGACCGCGGGCGTATCGTAGTGGGTGGCGAAGAGCTGAAACTCCAGCCGTCTCGCAAGGGCAGTCTCGAGGCCGCCGACCGCAAGCAATTGGAGCGGCTGCGCACCGGGCTTGGCATGGTGTTCCAGAGCTTCAACCTCTGGGCTCATCGCACTGTGCTGGAAAACGTCATCGAGGCCCCCGTTCACGTTTTGAAAATGCCGCGCCGCGAAGCGGTCGAGAAGGCGGAAGCGCTGCTTGCAAAGGTCGGCCTCTATGACAAGCGCGATGCCTATCCGGCCTTTCTCTCCGGCGGCCAGCAGCAGCGGGCGGCGATTGCGCGCGCCCTTTGCGTCGATCCCGCCGTGATGCTGTTCGACGAGCCGACCTCGGCGCTCGATCCGGAGCTTGTCGGCGAAGTGCTGAAGGTCATCCGCGATCTCGCCAACGAGGGCCGCACCATGCTTCTCGTCACGCATGAGATGAGCTTTGCCCGCGAGGTCTCCAGCCACGTGATGTTCCTCGACAAGGGGCGCGTCGAGGAAGAGGGGCCGCCGGACCAGGTCTTCGGCGATCCGAAAAGCGCCCGTTGCCGCGAATTCACCCGCAGCCTTGGTGGGCGCGGGACGGCTTGAACACAGATCCAGAAGCATCCAACCAATCGGGGAAAACGACCATGAAACTCACCTCGCTCCTTCTCGCCGGTGCAGCCTTTGCTGCAACCGCCGTCACCGCCCAGGCCGAAGTGCGCTTCGGCATCATGAACGAGGCCTATCCGCCCTTCTTCGCCAAGGATGCCTCGGGCACCTGGAAGGGCTGGGAAATCGATCTGATGAACGCCGTCTGCGCGGAGATGAAGGAGACCTGCTCGATCGTCGACGTTTCCTGGGACGGCCTGATCCCGGCACTGCAGACGAAGAAGTTCGACGTCATCTGGTCGTCGATGTCGATCACCGAGGAGCGGCTGAAGACCATCGACTTCACCGACAAATACTACAACACGCCGAGCAAGCTGATCGGCCCGAAGGATGCGACGCCGGGTGCGACGCCCGAAGCCGTTGAAGGCAAGACCATCGGCATCCAGGTCTCGACCGTGCAGTCGGCCTATTATGCGAAGCACTTCGCCGACAAGGCCGAGGAGCAGACCTATGCCACCCTGGACGAAGCCTTCCAGGATCTCTCCGCCGGCCGCATCGACTATGTCTTCGGCGACGCCATCCCACTCGCGGACTTCCTCAAGACCGATTTCGGCAAGGATTGCTGCGCCGACATGGGCGACGTGGCGGCTGATCCATCGGTTCTCGGCACGGGCATCGGCGGTGGCCTGCGCAAGGAAGACACCGAACTGAAGGCCAAGCTGAATGCGGCAATCGCCGCGGTGCGCGCCTCAGGCAAGTATGACGACATCACGAAGGCTTACTTCACCTTCGACGTCTACGGCCAGTAATCGGCAGGGATTGCGAACGAGATGGCGACCGGTTCGATGACGGCATGGCAATTGCTGGCGCTTCAGCCTCCGGGCTGGGGCGGCGCGCTGTTGACCGGTGCTGCGACCACCGTCGCTATCTCGGCCTGTGCCTATTCGATCGGCCTCGTCATCGGGCTGTTCGGGGCGCTCGGCAAGCTTTCAGACAACCGACCGGTCGGCCTTGTTCTCAAGGGCTACACGGCGGTGATCCGGGCAGTTCCGGAATTGATCCTGATCGTCGGGCTCTATTATGCCGGGACCGACGGCCTCAACCGGCTGCTGATGGCTTTTGGCCTGCCGCCTGTCGAGGTCAATGGTTTCGTGGCGGCGGTTGCCGTGCTTGGCTTCGTTCAGGGCGCCTATATGACCGAGGTGCTGCGTGGCGCGATCCTCGCGATCCCGACCGGACAACTCGAGGCGGCGCGGGCCTTCGGCATGTCGCCGCTCCTGCGCTTTCGACGCGTGACGCTGCCAGCACTGCTGCCCAATGCCCTTCCCGGCATGGCCAATCTCTGGATGTCGGTCACCAAGGACAGCGCTCTGGTCGCCGTCGTCGGCTATCAGGAACTGGCTCTCACCACCCGCCTCGCCGGCGCCAATACCAAGCAGTATTTCCTCTTCTTCCTGGCGGCAGCGGTGCTCTATCTCATCATCACGCTTCTCTCCAACCTCGTCTTCCATGGCATCGAGCGCCGCGTGCGCCGTGGCCAGAAGCCGGTGCATTGAGGGAGAAGACCGCATGAATTTCGAGTGGATCGCAAAATACTGGCCGCTGCTGATTGACGGCGCCGTCCAGACGGTGGCGCTGCTGGTGATTTCGGTGAGCATCGGCTTCGTGCTGGCGGTGGGTCTTGCCTTTGCCCGGGTCAGCGGCGGGCCAATCGCCCGCAATCTGGCGCTCGGTTATTCGACGGTGTTTCGCGGGACGCCACTGCTCATACAGCTCTGGCTTCTCTACTATGGCGTCGGCTCGCTGCTGCCGATGGTGCCAGGACTTCGCCAGAGCTTTCTCTGGCCGATCCTGCGCGAAGGCTTCTTCTTTGCCGCCGTCTCGTTCACGCTGAATTTTGCCGCCTATCAGTCGGAAGTGCTGCGCGGTGCACTCCTGTCCGTGCCGAAGGGCGAGCTCGAAGCGGCGCGCGCGCTCGGAATGAGCCCCTGGCTGCTCACACGGCGCATCTGGCTGCCGAGGGCGATCCGGACGGCGCTGCCGACGATTGCCGGCGAGATCGTGCTGCAGCTGAAGGCCACGCCGCTCGCCTTCACCGTGACCGTGATGGATCTCTACGCGGTCGCCTTCAAGGTCCGCCAGGACACGCTTCTCGTCTACGAGCCGCTCATCGTCGTCACCCTCTTTTATGTCGCGCTCACTGCACTGATCACCCGCGCCTTCGGCACTGTCGAAGCGCAGGTGCCGATCCGCCGCTGAGGCGGCTTGAAAGCGAAATGCCATGACGAAAACCTTCGTGACCCATCCCCTGCCCGCCACTGCCGGTCCTGAAACGCGGGCGCTCGATGCCGGCCTGGTGATCGATCCTGCGACCGGGGCAATTGCGCCCAATGTCTCGATGTCGGTGAACAATGCGCTGATGCCGGGCGATGGTGCCTTTTCCGCCGATGGCGTCGCTGATCTCGCCGATCTTCCCTATCTCTATGCCCGCTGGACGAACCCGACCGTGCGACAGCTGGAGCAACGGCTGGCGGCCCTGGAAGGCGCCGAGGAGGCGCTGGCAACAGCCACCGGCATGGCGGCGATTGCCGGCACGCTGTTCACCGTCCTCAAGGCCGGCGATCATCTCGTGGTCTCGGATGTCTGCTACGCGGGCGCAGTCGAACTCACCCAGAGGGTGCTGCCGGATTTCGGCATTGAGGTCACGCCGGTGAACATGGCGCGGCTCGATCTGGTTGAAGCCGCCATGCGGCCGAACACGCGGCTCGTGCATTGCGAAAGCCCGGTCAATCCGATCCTGCGGATCGTCGATCTCGAAGCGCTGGCGGCCATCGCCCATAAACATGGCACGCTAATCTCGGTCGATTCCACCTTTGCCACGCCGGTTGCCACACGGCCGCTCACGCTCGGCATCGACCTCGTCATCCATTCGCTGACCAAGTTCATCAATGGCCATGGCGACGTGCTGGGCGGGGCCGTGATCGGGCGGAAGGAACTGATCGCTCGCATCAGGGGTCGAGCAGGCGTCTATCTCGGCGCGTCGCTTGCGGCCCAGTCCGCCTGGCTGATCATGCGCGGCATCGACACGCTTTATCCGCGCCTGCGCATGGCGTCAGACAGCGCCCTTGCCGTCGCAACCTTCCTGGAAGGGCATCCGGAGGTGGAGCGCGTCGTCTATCCGGGTCTAACCTCCCACCCGCAGCATGATCTCGCCAAACGCCAGATGGATGTCTTCGGCGGGATGATAGCGTTTCGCACCCGCTACCCGAAAGCCGCCGCCGATCGGCTGGCGACAAGGCTGCGGATCGTCCACTACGCCTTCTCCCTTGGGCACCAGCGCAGCCTCGTGGTGCTGCTCGACACCGCGGAGATGATGACCTCGACCTTCCGCCTCACCGGCGAGGCCCTTACCGATTACCGCGCCTATGCCGGCGACGGGCTCTTCCGCCTGTCGATCGGCCTTGAGACCCCGGCAGATATCATCGCAGATCTCGACCAGGCGCTCACCCCCTGACCGCATCCGACGGAGACTTAGCCATGGCAGATACCATCATCCTCGACGGCGGCATGAGCCGCGAACTTCTGCGGCTCGGGGCGGAGCTGAAGCAGCCGGAATGGTCGGCGCTGGCGCTGATGAACAGCCCCGAGATCGTGCGCCAGGTGCATGAGGAATTCATCGCGGCCGGTGCCGATGTCGTCACCACCAATTCCTATGCGCTGGTGCCATTCCATATCGGCGAAGAGCGGTTCCGCAAGGATGGCCCTTCCCTCATCGCGCTTTCCGGCAGGCTGGCACGCGAGGCTGCCGATGCGGCGGGCCGCAAGGTGGTGGTTGCCGGGTCGCTGCCGCCGATCTTCGGCTCTTATGAGCCGGAGAATTTCAACCCGTCGACCGTACAGGATTATCTGAAGGTGCTGGTCGAGAACCTGGCGCCGCATGTCGATGTCTGGCTCGGCGAAACGCTCAGCCTGATCGCCGAGGGCGAGGCCGTGCGCAAGGCGATCCAGGCACAGCCGAAGCCCTTCTGGATCTCGTTTACGCTTGCCGATGACGCCGCCCAGGTGGCCGGTGGCGAGCCGAAGCTGCGCTCAGGCGAGACCGTGCGGGCGGCTGCGGAATGGGCGGCAGGCTCTGGGGCTCAGGCACTCCTCTTCAATTGCGCCAAACCCGAAGTGATGAAGAAGGCGGTCGAGACGGCAGCGGCCGTCTTTGCCGAAAAAGGCGTGAAGCTGAAGATCGGCGTCTATGCCAATGCCTTCGAAAGCGACACAGACGACAAGGCCGCCAATGAGGGGCTGCATGATACCCGCGGGGACCTCACCGGCGACGTCTATTCCCGCTTCGCCTGCGACTGGGCGGAAGCTGGTGCGACCATGATCGGCGGCTGCTGCGGCATCGGGGCGGAGCATATCCACAGGGTGGCCGGGGCGCTCAGAGCCAAGGGCTGAACCCGTCGAGCAAAGCTTTGCCTTGCAGATTAACGACTAATGGCCCCGCGAGGGGCCATTTGCTCTTGACGGTCATCGTTCAGAAGCAAGCGGCGATGCCGCCTGATCATCAGGCGCCGTCGAGAGGCTCAACACCTGCAGGCTTGCCTGCGCGGTCGAGACGGATCTTCTCGATGCGGTTTTCGGCAGCGGACAGGAGCTGTTCGCAGTGTTTCTTGAGGAGTTCGCCGCGCTCGTAGATGGCGATGGATTCGTCGAGCGCCACATCACCGCGTTCCAGGCGGGCAACGATGCTTTCGAGTTCGGCCACGGCCTTTTCGAAGGAAGTGCCGGAGAGATCGGCGGTTACGGCGTCGGACATACTCAACCCTTCATCAGTCTCAAGATGTGCAAGCCCGCCGATTCGGCGAGGCCTTCGAGATCATAGCCGCCTTCGAGCAGGCTGACGACCCGGTTCTGGGCGAAACGGTCGGCAACTTCGAGCAGCCTGCCGGTCGCCCAGTCAAAATCCTCGCCGACGAGATTGATCTGCGCCAGCGGATCGCGGTGGTGTGCGTCGAAGCCGGCGGAGATCAGGATGAAGTCGGGCGAAAAATCATGCAGTGCGGGGAGCACCCGGCTCTTGAAGGCCTCGCGGAAATGGTCCGAGCCGACATTGGGCGAGAGCGGCGCGTTGACGATGTTGCGGTGCTTGCCCGTCTCGTCCTTGGCGCCAGTGCCCGGATAGAGCGGCATCTGGTGGGTGGAGCAGAAGAGCACCGACGGATCGTCCCAGAAGATGTCCTGGGTGCCGTTGCCATGGTGAACGTCCCAGTCAACGATGGCGACGCGTTCGACGCCATAGGCCTTCTGCACATGGCGGGCAGCGATCGCCACCGTGTTGAACAGGCAGAAGCCCATGGCCTTGGTCTTTTCGGCATGATGGCCCGGCGGGCGGCCAGCGACGAAGGCGTTGTCGGCCTTGCCGGTCATCACGTCGTCGACGGCTGCAATTGCGCCGCCGATGGCCGTCAGCGCCACCTGCAGGCTTTTCTGCGAGGCATAGGTGTCGGCCTCCAGCTGGTTGATGCGGTCTTCCTCTTCCGGGATCTCGCGCATCACCGCGAAGAGATGTTCCTCGGGATGGGCAAGCGTCACCGTGTCTTCATTGGCCTGCGTGGCCTCGATCCGCTCCAGCCGGGCGAAATTCGGATGCTCCAGCGCGATGTTGAGCGAGCGCAATCTGTCGGCGCGCTCGGGATGGCCCTCCGGCGTATTGTGCTCAAGAAAGATCGGGTTTTCGTAAAGACGGGTGGCCATGGGCATCCTTCCGGGTTGCGAAGAAGATAATGCGGCCAAGCGTCATCTTCCACCTCGCAGACCGGTTTTACCCAGTCTCATGCCCAGCATCCGTCGCAGCCTGTCCACGCCGAGAGTTTTTGCACGCGATCCTGCTCCATCGCGCCCCTGTGGTAACAGCGACAGACGGGGTCATCGAGCCTTTGCTATGGGTTCCTATCAGTGAGATTTAGTATTAGATGCCGATTGAAGAAGTAGCGTTTCGGGGGATGGCATGGACGAGATCGAACGGCTGGAGGTGAGCACACTCGCCGTTGCCTATCGCGACATCGGTGCGACGGGTGAAATGCAGGCTGCGGCCTATCTCATTCATGCCGAAGAAGCCGTGCGACGTTTCTGGCGCTACCGCCCACCGCTCGAAGGAGAGCCGCTCTACAACCCGAGCAAGTTCGAGGTCCGCCTGCACCGACCGCTGCGCTTTGCGGATGAGGTGCGCATGATTGTCCAGGTCGACAAGATCGGCGGAAAATCCGTGGGCTTCGAGGTCCAGATGGAAAAGGACGGGCAGACGGTCGCCGAGATCGACATCACCTGGACCGCACGGGATCCAGAAAGCGGCGAGCCAGTCGCCCTGCCCGAAGACATCCGCGACTGGCTTTACCGCTACGTTCCCTGAGAGGCCCGAGCAGGGAAGATCGGGATTGCCCGGTCAGGCGGCCGCGCTATGCCGGCCGCGCTGGTGGGCACCGGCTGCGGCTGCCGCCGATCCCGGTTCGCGAGGTGCGGCGCGGCGGTTGAGCTTGAAGATGTCGACCAGGGTCTTCATCTTTGACGCTCCGACCGACATGATCTCACTTGCCGTGGTGATGCTCGATACCAGCCCGGCATTCTGCTGCGTGGCCTGATCGAGCTGGTTCACAGCGTTGTTGATCTCGCTCAGGCTGGAGGCCTGCTCGTTGGCGCCGGTCGCAATGGCATCGACGTTGTTGTTGATGTTATCGACGAACTTCTCGATCCGCTCAAGCGACGCGCCGGTGGCGTTGACCAGGCGCACGCCTTCGGCAACCTCGGTGGTCGAATTGAGGATCAGGGCGGAGATTTCCCGGGCGGCTGCAGCCGAACGCTGGGCCAGTTCACGCACTTCCTGTGCCACGACTGCGAAGCCCTTGCCCGCGTCGCCAGCTCTTGCCGCCTCGACGCCTGCGTTGAGGGCCAGCAAGTTGGTCTGGAAGGCGATCTGGTCGATCACGTCGATGATGCTGCCGATCTCCTTGGACGCATTTTCGATCCGGCCGATCGCCTCGACGGTGGAACGCACCACCTGGACAGACTCGCCGGTCGCGGTCCTGGCTTCCTTGACGATTTCGCGCGTATCGCGCGCCCGGACGGACGCCTCCTTGACGGTGGCGGTGATCTGCTCCAGTGCGGCGGAGGCTTCCTCAAGCGCCGCGGCCTGCTGTTCCGTACGCCGACCGAGAGACTCGGCGTCATCCCGTAGGCTCTGGGAGTTCTCCGTCAGGGCACCTGTCTCGCCGAGCACGCTTTCCAGCGTCTTCTGGAATTCCCCGATCGCAGTGTTGAAGTCCCGGCGCAGACGTTCGAATTCCGGAATAAAGGGCTCGTCAATCGTGACCCGGATATTGCATTCCGATAGCCGCGCGAGACCGGCGGCGATCGCATCCACGGCCTGAACACGGCCGGTCACGTCGATGGCGAACTTCACCACCTTGAAGACTCTGCCGTCCTCATCGAAGATCGGGTTGTAGGACGCCTGGATGTAGATCTTGCTGCCATCCTTGCGGATGCGTGTGAACTCACTGGACTTGAACTCACCGGCCTGCAGTGCCTTCCAGAAGGCTTGATAATCCGGCGAACGGGCATATTCCGAATCACAGAAGATGGAGTGGTGCTTGCCGACAACCTCGCTCAGGCTGTAGCCGAGGGCCGAGAGGAAGTTCTGGTTGGCTGTCAGGATCTGGCCCTCGGGCGTAAACTCGATGGTTGCCTGGGCGCGAGAAATCGCATTGAGCTTGCCCGTATTTTCAAGCTCCGCCCGCTTTCGTTCCGTGATGTCGGTGGCGAACTTGATGACCTTGAAGGGCTTTCCGCCCCGCATGATCGGATTGTAGGATGCCTCGATCCAGATCTCCCGACCGTTCTTGCCATAGCGCTTGTACTGCGAGCTGAAGAACTCTCCGCGTGACAGACGTTCCCAGAATTCACGATATTCGGTCGAAGACGCGTATTCGTTGTCCACGAACATCCTGTGGTGCTGACCGACGATCTCGGAGAGATTGTAACCCACGGTGTCACAGAAGTTCTTGTTGGCTGTCAGGATCTTCCCGGTCAGGTCGAACTCGATAACGGCCTGGGATCTTTCAAGGGCACTGAGAATTGCACGCGGCTCGTTCTGGAGAAGTGCGAAGAGAGGCATCGGTTGTACCTTCAGGTTTGGATCACCTAAAGTTTATGCGTGGTTGCTGTATAAAGTGTTACTAAACCGCAGTGCGGAGCGCTCCACTTGAACTTTTTTCATCCGCCTGACATCCGCAAAGATAGACAAATTTGAAGCCGCCAAAAGCAAAAGCCCCTGCCGGAGCAGAGGCTTCTTCATGATGTCGACTTCGCTGAAGGGTTTCAGAACTCGCTCCAGTCCTCCTTGACTGCCAGGTTGCCCTGAACAGCCGTTGCGCGGCGAATGACCGGCTGGGCAGCGACGGGGCGACGGTCAACATGCGCCGTAACCGGCGCTTGCGTGCCCGATAGGGTGAACTGGCCGACCAGCGAGCGCAAACGGGAGGCTTCCTGGGCCAGCGCCGACGAGGCCGCCGTCGACTGCTCGACCATAGCGGCGTTCTGCTGTGTCGTCTGGTCCATCTGGTTAACCGCAGTATTCACTTCGGCCAGACCGGTCGACTGCTCACGCGCCGAGGTCGCGATGGCGTCCATCAACTGGTTGATCTGTGAAACGTAATCGCCGATCGCCTTCAGTGCGACGCCGGTATTGCGCACGAGCTGAACACCGTTGCCCACCTCATCGGAAGACTTCTGGATGAGGCCCTTGATCTCCTTGGCAGCGCTGGCGGAGCGCTGGGCGAGTTCACGAACTTCCTGTGCAACGACGGCAAAGCCCTTGCCCGCGTCGCCGGCACGCGCCGCCTCCACGCCTGCGTTCAGTGCAAGCAAGTTGGTCTGGAAAGCGATCTCATCGATGACGCCAATGATGTTGGAGATCTGCTGCGAGCTCTCCTCAATGCGACGCATCGCGTCCACGGCATTGGAAACGACCTCGGCCGACTTCGCTGCGTTCTGGTTGGCGAGGATGGCGACCGAACGGGCCTCCTCCGTGCGTTTCGACGAGGTCGAGACGTTGACGGTGATCTGGTCGAGCGCTGCTGCCGTCTCTTCGAGGGATGCGGCCTGCTGTTCGGTGCGTCTGGAGAGATCGTTGGCGCCGGACGAGATTTCACGGGTGCCGTTGTCAATGCTGGACACGCTGTGCAGAACGGCGCCAATCGTCTGCGCAAGCTGCTGAAGCGAGGCGTTGAAATTCTGGCGCAGCGGCTCGTATTCCGCAGCAAACGGCTCCGCCAGTTGGAAGGAGATGTCGCCGGCTGCCAGACGCTGCAGACCATTGCCGAGGGTTTCCGTGGCGAAACGCAGCTTTTCCGATTCCTCCTGGATCCGCCGTTGGTTTGCCTGACGCGCCTCCTCGGTCTGTCCACGCGCAACCGCAGCTTCCTCTTCGAGCTTACGATTGTTGATGGCATTCTGGCGGAAGACTTCTACGGCAGACGCCATCTGGCCGACTTCGTCGATGCGGCCAACACCGGCAATCGTCACACTCGTGTCGCCGTCAGCCAGAATCCGCATTGAGGTGGCAATACGGACCAGGGGCGTGACCAAGGTCTTCTGCAGCAGCAGAATGATGCCGATCACGGCAACCGCCATGGCAACTGCACCCTGCAGGATCGTCATCCGGGCGCTGTCGGCGGCTTCCGCGGCAGCGTCAGACCGCTGCGTCAGCAGAGCTTCTTCGTCGGCCGCGATTTCTGCGGCCTTGGCACGGATACCATCCATCCACTTCTTGCCTGCCCCGCCTATCTCCATCGCGCGTGCCTGCTCGACGGTTGCCGGGTCCTTCATCAAGGCGATTTCCCGGCCGGCGATTTCCTCGGTCCAGCCCTTCACCATGGCGTCAAGCTCCGCCAGGCGCTTTTGCTGCGTGGCGTTGTCGGAGGTCAGTTTGACGACCGTGTCGAAGGCCTTCTGATAGTTCTCGGTGCCAGCCGTGTAAGGGGCCAGGAACCCCTCGTCTCCCGAGAGGAGATATCCGCGAACACCGGTCTCACGGTCGACCATGGCCGCAACCATCGCGTCCACCTGTTCCAGGACCTCATAGGTATGAACAGTCCAGCGGTTCGCAGTCTGCTGGAACGACAGCGACGACCAACTCAGGACGTTGACGATGACACTGATGGCTATCACCAGTGCGAAGGCGCCGATCATCTTTGCGATCGTGCGCAAATTGGTGAGGAATTTCATGAATGCTCTCCAGAGAGACAAATGGGTAGGTGTAAGGAAGCCGTCTTCCGGCGTCCCAAGGTGAGGTCGGCAGATCTCGTGCGGGCGTAGCCGCCCGCCGGTGCCGCGATTTTCGATGTGTGGTGGGGCAGTCTGTGATGGCCTTGGTTCAGCCGTATTTGGTTGTGGCCTCCGGCCCTGTCCGCAATCCCGTTAGCAATTGATCCGCCCTGCACGACGCAGGAGACACCCCCAGCTCTAGGGATCGCTTCTTAACCGAATCCTAAATTGCGGGCGGTGCAGCGAATAATTGTATGCGTCTGCGGACAATTGCTTAATCGATTGCTGAAGCGTCTCGGCAAATGCCGGAATGCCCCTTATCAAAAATGAAGCCCCCCGGGCCCGAATCCGGAGGGCTTCTATTCCTGCGGGCCTAGGAAGGAGGAGGAGGACCCGCAGTGTCTTGTCGGAGCGAATTGCTTGGGAGGGACTGCCTCGCACCGGCAAGAGCACATTAGAAGAAATTGCTTAATTGATCACTAATGAAACCTGCAATGGCTACACATTCCACAGCCGCAACCCGCCTCTTGCTGCATCGACAGGCTTTCATCGAAAAACACTTGCGCGCAGGCGCGTCTGCACGCATTGACGGGACATGAAAAAGCTCCCTGAACCCCAGCGACTAGACCAGCTTCTTGTCGCCCTCGGTCTCTTCGCCAGCCGCTCCCGGTCCCGTGACGCCATCCAGCGCGGCACAGTGAAGGTAGACGGCAAGGTGGTGTCGAAACCCAGCCTCGTCTTTGCGGCGACCCATCAATTCGAGATCGATGATCCGGCGCAGGATTATGTGTCGCGCGCGGCGCTGAAGCTCGTCGCCGCCCTCGACCATTTTGGCCTGTCGCCTGAGGGCTGTCATTGCCTCGATGTCGGCGCATCGACCGGTGGCTTCACCGAGGTTCTGTTGAAGCGTGGGGCCGCGCATGTCACCGCAATCGACGTGGGCCACGATCAGCTTCATCCGAGGCTCGCGGCCGATCCGCGCGTGACCAATCTCGAAGGACTGAATGCGCGCTATCTTGAGCCTGAAGATTACGACGACGAGCCGTTCGATTTTCTCGTTTCCGATGTGTCGTTCATCTCCTTGAAGCTGGCGCTCGCACCTGCGCTTGAGCAGGCGGAGCCCGGCGCGCATTGTCTGTTGCTGGTGAAACCGCAGTTCGAAGCCGGACGCGAGGCGATCAGCAAGGCCGGCCTGCTCAAAGAGCCAGAAACCGCCCCCGTCGTTGCCGCCGAACTTGAACGCTGGCTGGTGGAGGATATGGGCTGGACGAGCCTCGGCCTCATTCCCTCGCCTATTGCAGGTGGTGACGGCAACGAAGAGTTTCTGCTCGCGGGCGTGAAACCGCTCGATGCCGAGGGGGCTGCGGATGAGGACGATGATCTTGGCGATGAAGGGGACGACGCATGAGCGCCGAAACCGTGACAATCTCAAGCCTCGGCGCCAAGGGTGACGGCGTCGCCCATGGCGCCGACGGTCCCGTCTTCGTGCCCTTCGCGCTGCCGGGTGAGACCGTTTCGGTCGCCCGGGTGAAGAACGAGGGCACGATCATGTCGATCGCCAGCCCCTCGCCCGATCGTGTCACGCCGCCCTGCAAGCATTTCGGTCCCGATGGCGTAGGCGGCGTCTGCGGCGGCTGCTCGCTGCAGCATTTGGCCAAGCCTGCCTATAACGCATTCAAGCGGCAGGTGCTGATCGACGCCCTGAAGTCGAAGGGGATCGATGCCCCGGTCGCTGACATCTTCGAAGCACATCCGCACCAGCGCCGGCGCCTTGTCTTCACGGCCCGTCGCCGCGAGCACGGTCTGGTCATGGGTTTCATGCAGGCGGAGACGCATCACGTCGTGCCGGTCGAGGAATGTCCCATCGCGTCGGAGGGGCTGATCTCCCGCCTGGACGCTATCAAGATCATCGCCAATGCCTGCGGTGCGGAGCATTTCCGCGTGACCGTAACCGAGACGACAACCGGGCTCGACATATCACTCGACGGTTTGCGGGGTGGGCTCGGTGATCAGGAACGGCGCGCTGTCACCAATGCCGTCATCAAGCTGAAGGGCATTGCCCGTGTCTCGGCCAATGGGGAGATCGTCATCGAGCCGCACAAGCCGCTGCTCGATTTTGCCGGCGCGCGGGTCGTGCTACCCCCGGGGGGCTTCACCCAGGCGACACGCGAGGCCGAGGAACACATGGCGACGCTCGCCAGCGCTCATATCGGGAAGGCCAAGAAGGTGGCGGATCTGTTTTCAGGCATCGGCACCTTCGCATTGCGGCTGGCGCGCGGATTTTCGGTGCATGCGGTGGAATCCGACGAGAAGGCTGTGAAGGCACTCGACTTCGCCGCCCGCAACACACAGGGCCTGAAACCAGTCACCGTCGAGCGGCGCGATCTCTTCCGCCGTCCACTGATGACATCCGAGTTCAAGGCCTTCGATGCCGTCGTTTTCGACCCGCCCCGCGCGGGAGCGGAGGCTCAGTGCGCGGAACTGGCGAAGTCACAGGTCAAGAAGATCGTCGCGATCAGCTGCAACCCGCTGACGCTGGCTCGCGACCTTGCGATCCTGACGGCGGGCGGCTACCGGGTCGACCAGGTGACACCGATCGACCAGTTCCTCTGGTCGCCCCATGTCGAAGCCGTGGCCACGCTCAGCAAGAGATAGGCTAGACATACTTTTGGTTGCATTCGATTTGTTGCGCCATTCCTAATTTTATTCTCTGATCCCGGCATTCAGAAAATGATGTGATCAGAGGGGGAATGACGATGTCTGAAATCGCAGCCCATGGTCACGGAGTGCGCGGAATGAGCCGCGCTTCCGTGCAAGCCCTTGCCGGCAATGCCGACCCCGGCAAATTTGGGAGAATGTTTCCGCAACTCCCACCATTGCATGCCGAGGACGACGCGCTGTTCGATCTCGCGCGGGCCATGCGGGACGAGAAGGGGGCGGAGGGCGACCATACGTCGCTGCCGGCGGGCTATACCTATCTTGGCCAGTTCGTCGATCACGACATCACCCTCGACACGACACCGCTCGAGCAGCAGCGCGCCGATCCGCTGGCAACGCAGAACTTCAGGACACCAGCGCTGGATCTCGATTCGCTCTACGGCGACGGGCCCGGCCTGCACCCCTATCTTTACGCCAAGGAGGAGGCCGGGAAGCAGCCGGGGCCCAAGTTCCTGATCGGGCGGGCCGCGGCTTCTCCCGGCTTTCAAGGCACCATCCCGGAACTGCCGAACGACCTGCCGCGCAATGCCGATGGGCGGGCACTGATCTTCGACGAACGGAATGACGAGAACCTGCTGGTGGCGCAGTTTCACCTGCTGATGCTGAAGTTCCACAATGCGGTGGTCGATCATCTGAAGAAGACCAATCCTGGTCTTTCGGGCAACCCGCTCTTCCTGGAAGCACGGCGTGTCGTTACCTGGCACTACCAGTGGATGGTGCTCTTCGATTTCGTCGAGCGCCTGACGGAGCCGGGTCTGATCCGCAAGATCAAGCATGAGGGGCGGCGATTCTATCGCTTCCGCAGTCGCCCCTATATGCCGGCAGAGTTTGCCGCTGCAGCCTATCGCCTGGGCCATTCGATGGTGCGGGAAGCCTATAGCCACAACGCGGTATTCCGGCCGGGCGGATTTGCCGACGGGACGCTCGACCTGCTGTTCAACTTCACCGGAAAGTCGGGGCAGATCATCGGGGAACTGGCGCCTGAGAACCCGCCCTCGCCGCTCGGGCCGCTGCGCGCGCTGCCATCCAACTGGGTGATCGACTGGCGCCGGTTCTTCGATCTCGACACACCACCTGAAGACAATTTCACCCTGAACCACGCCCGCCGTCTCGACCCCTTCATCGTGCCGGCCCTGCATGCCCTGCCTGGCCGACCGCAGGATATGACCACGCCGGCCGCACGAGAATTCATCCTGCCGTTCCGCAACCTGAGGCGCGGATCGCAGATCGGACTGCCGTCAGGTCAGGATGTGAGCCGCGCCATGGGGTTCCAGCCTCTCAGCCAGAAGCAGCTGTCTGCCGGCGCCGATGGAGAGGCCGCCGCCCGCCACGATTTTCACAAGGCGACGCCGCTCTGGTACTACATCCTGAAGGAGGCTGAGCAGTTGCATGACGGCTTGAGGCTCGGACCGGTCGGATCCACCATCATCGCCGAGACGTTTCTGGGCCTTGTCCATGGCGACCACAGATCATTCCTCTGGCAGAGATCGGACTGGAAGCCGCATCTCCCATCGAAGACGCCTGGCCATTTCACCATGGCGGATCTCGTCACCTTCGTCAGGGACATCAATCCAGTCGGCAATGGGCTGGGCGCATAGTCGAAGCGGCTTCACGTCGCTCAGTATGTGTAGAGCGTGCCGGAACCCGTGACATTGCTGCAGCGGCAACGGCCACCGACGCGACCGGGCTTGGCCGGGCAGGATACCTGTCCGCCGCCTCCAATGCTGCCGGTCTGGTCAACGACGCAGATGTAGCGCTGCGGACGAACGCGCTGGCTTTGCTCCGGCGCGCCGTCGGTTTCGCTGATCAAATCACCGGAATCGTTCACCTGGATATAGGGCAGGTTGTTGGTCGAAAGTGTATCGGCAACGGAGACGTTGACGCTCAAGAACAGGCTGAGTGCGACACAGAACATACGCAACATGAGAACCTCGACGGACTGCTCGATTAAAAAAGGGCCACGCACTGCATCGGCTCGACGGTAGGAGACCGAACGCATGAGGCGAGACATGGTTGCAGAGATTAGCCGCACAGGCTGAACGTAGTCTGAACCATTGCTCACCAGACATGAAAACGGCGCCACGCGGGCGCCGTTTTCATAGCTGTAGTCGAGCGCTTGCGATCAGGCAGCGCGGCGCGACGCGTTGGAAGAGCCCGCCGCGCGGTCGTCGATGCGGAACTGGTTGAGCAGTGCCGTCAGCGCTGCCGCTTCCTGGGCAAGGCCGTGGCTGGCTGCCGTCTGTTCCTCGACCATGGCGGCGTTTTGCTGGGTGCCCTGGTCCATGGTGTTGACGGCCGTGTTGATCTCCTGAAGGCCGGTCGACTGTTCGCGCGACGCCGTGACGATGGCGTTGACGTGGCCGTTGATCTCCTGCACTTCGCGAACGATCACGTCGAGGGCCTTGCCGGTCTCGTTGACGAGTTCGACACCGTGCTTGACCTGTTCGCCGGAAGCGCTGATCAGGGCCTTGATCTCCTTGGCGGCTGTTGCCGAGCGCTGAGCAAGTTCGCGGACTTCCTGGGCGACGACCGCGAAGCCCTTGCCGGCTTCACCGGCACGCGCGGCCTCAACACCGGCATTCAGCGCAAGCAGGTTGGTCTGGAATGCGATCTCATCGATGACGCCGATAATGTTGGAGATCTCGCCGGAGGACTTTTCGATGCCCTGCATGGCATCGACAGCCTTTTCGACGATTTCGCCGGACTTCTCGGCACCGGCACGGGCGCGGGTCACCAACTGGCCGACTTCCTCGGCGCGGCGGGCGCTGTCCTTGACGGTCGTAGTGATCTCTTCGAGGGCTGCTGCCGTCTCCTCAACGGAGGCGGCCTGCTGCTCGGTGCGGCGGGCGAGATTGTCGGCAGAGGAGCGGATTTCGGCAGCACCGCCGTCGATGGCGCGGGCATTGCGGCCGACGGTCGCAAGCGCATCGTGCAGCTTTTCGACCGATGCGTTGAAGTCGACGCGCAGGCGGTCGAGGTCACCGGCAAACGGGGTCTCGATGCGCGAGACAAGGTCGCCATTGGCGAGGCGGCCGAGGCCGTCGGCCAGAGAGTGGACCGCGAATGACACCTGCTCGGCTTCGCGGGCCTTCGCGGCTTCGCGCTCGCGGCGTTCCTGTTCGGTCAGGGTCCGGGTTTCATCCGCTTCACGCGCCAGACGGCCACGCTCGATGATGTTGTCGCGGAAGACGGCGACGGCGGCAGCCATCTGGCCGATTTCGTCGGTGCGGGCAGTACCCGGGATTTCGGCCGAGACGTCACCACCGGCAAGCTTGCCCATGACGCCGGTCATGTCGACGACCGGGCGGACGACGAGGCGCGAGAGCAGCGCTGCCAGAATGCCGATCATCGCGATAACGCCGACCAGGGTGGCAATGGCAGCGGCTGTGCGGAACTCGCCGATCGCGGCAAAGGCCAGATCCCGGTCGATCTGGACACCGAGATACCAGTCGTCACGCGGCAAGCCCTTGATCGGCAGGAAGGAGACGAGAACATTGGCATCGGCGAAGGTGGTTTCGGTGATGCCGGAGCCAATGGTGGGTGTCTGGTTCGGGAAGGCATCCTTCAACGTCTTGGTCACGAGGTTGTCATCACGATGAACGAGGATCGTGCCGTCCTGCTTGACGAGGAAGGCCGAGCCCTTGCCGCCCATGTCGACGGAATTGACCATATTGACCAGCGAGGTCAGCGAGAAGTCCGACGCCGCGACACCATACAGCTTGCCGTCTTTCTTCACGGGGATGGCGGCACTGATGATCAGGTTACCGGTGGACGCATCGTTGTAGGGGTCGGTCAGGACCATCTTGTCGGCCTTGACGGCATCCTGATACCACGGGCGCTTCCGCGGGTCGTAGCCTTCCGGCAGCGGCTGGTTGGGGACACTGGTGAAGACCCCCTGCTCGTCGCCGACATAGGTCGACATGAACTCGCGGATCAAGACCGGATTGTCAAATGCGGCCGTGATCGCGGCCGCATCCGGCGCCTTGGCAGCGGCATTTCCAGCTAATTCGGTCAGCGCTACACGCGCCACGAGCCAGTTGGCGATGCTCTGCGATGCCTGCAGACCGGAGCTTCCTATCTCGCTCCTAACGGCGGCACTCGTTGCATTACGCTGGAGGCTGTCGATATAGAAAGAGAAGCCGGACAGTGCGGCCACCACCACGAGGGAGGCGACCACCAGGATCTTGGTCATCAGGTTGGAACTGGTCTTCACGATACGGTCCTGCAAAAATTCTTTGCGCCAGAGGCGCACGGATTTGTCGGGCATTTGTGCGATACCGCACCATCATGGTGAGGGAGCGGTAAATTACCGCTCCCTCACCAATAACCCGCAGGATTTAATGGGTACTTAAGCAAAACCGGAAAAATAAGTATACGTCACTTACGGACTTGGTTGCCTTATCCGCGGCCTTTCATGAAGGCTTCGAAAGCAGCCCGTGCTTCGGCGCTCTTCAGCTGAGCGACAAAATGCACGAGCTCTTCGTGCATACGCGATCGGACCTCCTCGGGGCTGCCCTTGACCAGAGCGCGCGCGATCTTCATGGCCGCAGGCGGCTTGGACGCGAGCGAGGAGGCGATCTTCAGGGTTTCGGTCTCGACCTGATCGGGGGCGACGACCTTCCAGATCAGACCTGCCTCACGGGCCTGTTCCGCGGAGAAGCCTTCGCTCGCGGCGAGCATGGCGAAAGCGCGCTGGTGGCCCATGATGCGCGGGGCGATCAGGCTGGAGGCGGCCTCCGGGACCAGCGCCAAGTCAACAAAGGGGGTCTTGAACAGACTGCGGTCGGAGGCAACCGTCAGGTCGCAATGCATGTGCAGCGTCGTGCCGATACCGATCGCCAGACCATCGACGCCCGAGACCAGCGGCTTGGTAACCTCGGTCAGCGCCTTGAGAAGGCCGAATGCTGCGGGTTCGCCAACGGCGCCGGCCATGGCGAAGCCGAGGAAATCGGCCATGTCGTTGCCGGCGGAAAAGCAGCCTTCGGTGCCCAGAAAGGCGATGGCGCGGATGCTGGCGTCGGTTTCGCCTTCGAGAAGGCCAGTGGTGAGCTTCTCGTACATGGCTTGCGTGATGGCGTTCTTCTTGTCCGGCCGGTTGAAGCGCAGGACGAGCACACCGGGATGGGCTTCGGGGCGGGTGATCTCAATGTGGTCGGTCATTTTTGTCCCTCTTCAATTATGTCCGTCGCTGCGAAAGGCCCCTCACCCCGCCTCCGCTCCGCTCGGCGCTCCCTCTCCCCGTAAACGGGGCGAGGGGGACCGTTGGCGCTGCGGCGTTCGCTCTTCTCCCTGCTTGCGGGGAGAAGGTGCCGGCAGGTCAGGCGCAATTCCATTGCGCCGGGGATGAGGGGCGATCGTGGCCCGCCGAGGGGTAGTCACCCCCACCCGCCGCTTTGCGGCGACCTCCCCCTCAAGGGGGAGGTGGGAGATCAGGCGAACAGCGCCCTCGCTGCGTTAAGGCTTGCCTCGCCGCTGATGACACGGTCCTTCAGTGCCGCAGTCTCGGCGATCAGGTTCTCTGCGGCGAAGCGGCACAGCGCAAGGCGGTTGTCGCGGCCGTGCTCTTCGTCGGCGAGCGCGCCCTTGGCGAGGTAGACGCCGGTCAGAGCGAGCCCGAAGAGGCGCTGGTAGGGCGTGGCACCGGCGAGCGCTGCTGAGGTATTGCCGGCGGCCAGCTGGGAGAGCAGCCACTCGGTGGTGTCTTCGAGGTCGGCGAGGCTCGCATCGAGCCGGGCGGCGGTTTCGCCGAAGCCTTCGAGATTGGAGGCGCGCACGGCGTTTACCACCTGCTTCAGCTCGGTGATGTAGCCGCGGACATGATTGCCGTTCGACAGCGGCAGCTTGCGGGTCACAAGGTCGGCGGCCTGGATGCCGTTGGTGCCCTCGTAGATCGGGGCAATGCGGCTATCGCGCCAGAAGCGGGCGGCACCGGTTTCTTCGATGAAGCCCATGCCGCCATGGGTCTGGATGCCGAGCGAGGCGACATCGACGCCGGCATCGGTAGCGAAGGACTTGGCGATCGGGGTCAGCAGCGCGGCGCGCTCGGCCCAGTGGCGGGCTTCGTCGCCCTCTGCATCATGGCTCATGTCGGTGGCATGGGCGCAGACATAGCAGATGGCGCGCGAGCCTTGCGTCAGGGCCTTCATGGTCACCAGCATGCGGGCGACATCGGGATGCTCAATGATCGGTGACATGCCGGAGCCGGTCCAGCCGGGAGCCTTACCCTGCGTACGCTCCTTCGCATACTGGACGGCCTTCTGGGTGGCGGCCTCGCAGATCGCGACGCCCTGCATGCCGACGGCCAGGCGGGCATTGTTCATCATGGTGAACATGCAGGCGAGACCCTTGTTTTCCTCGCCGATGAGATAACCGATCGCGCCCGGTTCGTCTCCATACCTGCCGTCGCCATAGATCATGGTGCAGGTCGGCGAGCCGTGGATGCCGACCTTGTGCTCCAGCGAATGGCAGTAGAGGTCGTTGCGGGCGCCGATCGAGCCGTCGTCGTTGACGAGATACTTGGGTACGAGGAAGAGCGAGATGCCGCGGGTGCCGGCGGGGGCATCGGGAAGACGCGCGAGAACCAGATGGATGATGTTCTCGGTGATCTCGTGTTCGCCCCAGGTGATATAGATCTTCTGGCCGAAAATGCGGTAGGTGCCGTCATCGTGGCGCTCGGCGCGGGACTTCATGACGCCGAGGTCAGAGCCGGCATGCGGCTCGGTCAGGTTCATGGTGCCGGTCCATTCGCCGGAAACCATCTTGGGCAGGAATTTAGCCTTCAGGTCCTCGGAGCCGTGGGCGGTGACGGCATCGACCGCACCCATGGTGAGCGTCGGCCCGAGCGCGAAGCCCATGGAGCCGGAATTCCACATCTCAAGAGCGGCGACGTTGAGCATATGCGGAAGCCCCTGCCCGCCAAATTCCTCGGATGCCGTGAGCGAGTTCCAGCCGCCTTCTGCCCAGGCGCGGTAGAGATTGTCCCAGCCGTCGGGCACCACGACCTTGCCGTCGACCATGCGGGCGCCCTGCCTGTCGCCGATTTCGGCCAGAGGGGCCACTGCGTCACTGGCAAAACGGCCCGCTTCGGAGAGGATGGCGTCAACGAGGTCGTCGCTCAATTCGCCCAGCTTGCCGTCATCAATGGCCTTCGAAAGGCCGGCGACGTGCTTCAGGGTGAACGCGATTTCTTCTACGGGCGCCTTGTACATGACGTGCTCCTCCATCTGGCGTATTCTTCATGCCACGCCCAGACTCCCACCCAGGAGGCGCGGCTCACTCTTCTCCTTTGGCTAATTGATTTTTACGTAAACGTCAATTCTTTTGCGTCCGCCACTGTGTCTCGTCCACGGGCGCTGGAACGCATTGCAAAACCACGGAGCAAGGGGCGGATGCCGTCGCACAGAGACTGCGACTTAGGAAGGAAAACGACCGCAGCCAGCGAGCAGGCGCAGGGTTTCAGGGCCGCAGCGACATTCCACATCCGGACAGTCTCATATGCGGATATTCCGAACCATTGCCTCGCCCGGTTTTCGTCACATCACTGTTACGCGCGATGGCTAGGCCGAACGCGAATTCAACCCGAAGGAGGCTTCGCGATGACCGAAACCAACACCAACCACCTGTCCTGGGACGAATGGGACGAACTGCATAATCCGCCCCCGGCCGTGACGGATTTCGACCGCGTGGTCGAGCGAGCCGTTTCGCGCCGTGGCTTTCTCGGTGGCGTTCTTGCTATGGGTTCGGCCGCTGCTGCCATGGGTACGCTGGGCAATCTGATGTCCTCGACCTCGGCTCAGGCACAGGAGGCCGCCTCGCGCTTCCCGTTCAAGCCTATTGCGATCCAGACCGATGCGACCGTGCACGTGCCGGAAGGCTATAGCTGGAAGCCGCTTGCCAAGTGGGGCCAGCCGCTGTTTTCGGGCGTTTCCGATATCGATCCGGCAAACGGCGTTTCGCTCGAAGCATCCGACAAGGTCTTCGGCGAAAACACCGACGGCATGGAGCTCTTCGCCGTCGGCAACCACCAGGTCATCGCGGTCAATCATGAATATGTGAACAACGAGACCAACCTGCCCAACAATGAAAAGGGCATGCCGAAGAGCCTCGACGACGTGAAGATCCTGCAGCACATGCAGGGCGTCACCGTGATGGAAGTAACCGAAGGCGCCGAAGGCTGGCAGATCGTGGTCGACAGCCCGTTTAATCGCCGTATCCACCACAACACGCCCATGAAGCTGTCCGGTCCGGCCGCCGGTTCTGATCTCGTCAAGACGGCTGCCGACCCCAATGGTGTCGACTGTCTCGGGACCTTCAACAACTGCGGCGCCGGCAAGACGCCTTGGGGCACCTACCTCACCTGCGAAGAGAACTTCAACGGCTACTTCGGCTCGACCAATGCCGACTTCAAGATGCCCGACGACTACAAGCGTTACGGCATCGTCGCCGAAACCCGCTATGGCTACGAGCAGTTCGACGAGCGCTTCGACGTCTCGAAGAACCCGAACGAGCCGCGTCGCGCCGGCTATGTCGTCGAGATCGATCCGTCGGACGCTTCGTCCACCCCAATCAAGCGTACGGCGCTTGGCCGCATCAAGCATGAAAACGCTGCCGTCGTAGTGGCGCGTGACGGTCGCGTGGTCGTCTATATGGGCGACGACGAGCGTGGCGAGTTCCTCTACAAGTATGTCTCCAACGGCATCTACGTTCCGGGTGGCGACACCTCCAAGCTGCTCGACGACGGCACGCTGTTTGTTGCCAAGTTCTCCGATGAGGGCACCGGCGAATGGCTGGCGCTGACAGAAGAGACGACCGGCATGAAGATGGACGAGATCTGCGTGTTCACCCGTCAGGCGGCCTCAAAGGTGGGGGCAACCACCATGGACCGTCCGGAATGGGTGGCAATCAACCCGGTTGCGATCGAAGCCTATTGCGCGCTGACCAACAACTCGAACCGGGCCGTTCTGAAGGACGGCAAGATGCGGACCAATGCTGGCGGCGACGTCATGGACATCAATGCCGTCAACCCGCGTGAGGCCAACGAATACGGCCAGATCGTGCGCTGGTATCCTGAGAACGACGACCATGCCGACGGCAAATTCAAGTGGGACCTGTTCGTCATGGCCGGCAACCCCGATGTCCACAAGGACGGCCTCTATGCCGGTTCCTCGAACATCAATTCCGGCAACATGTTCAACTCGCCTGACGGCATGATGTTCGATTCGACCGGTCTTCTCTGGATCCAGACCGACGGCGAGGATTCGAACGAAGGCGATTTCATCGGCCAGGGCAACAACCAGATGCTGGCAGGCGATCCGGCCACCGGTCGCATCGAACGCTTCCTGACCGGCCCGAAGGGTTCGGAAGTGACCGGCATGACCTGGTCGATCGACAAGCGCACCATGTTCGTCGGCATCCAGCATCCCGACGCGCCTTTCCCTGATGGAGAAGGCAAGCTGCCGCGTTCGACGATCGTTGCGGTCAAGAAGGACGACAACGCCAAGATCGGCTGATGCTCCGGAAGGCAGGGCGGCCCGACCGCCCTGCCCTCTTCACCACATGCGAAGGCCGCCAACCGGGATTTCCGGTGGCGGCCTTTGTTATTCCAAAGGATGGTCGGATCAGGCGGCGAGGCGCTGGGCGTTGCGAGGGATCTCGACGTCGATCTCCAAGATCGAGACGTCTTCGTCACGATCCATCTTGATCTGCACCTTGTCGCGGTCGAATTCGACATGCTTGGCGATGACGGCGAGGATTTCCTCGCGCAGCACGGCCACCAGATCGCTTTCCAGCGAAGCGCGCTCATGGGCGAGCAGGACCTGCAGACGTTCGCGCGCCATCGGCGCAGACCGCTGCTTGCGGAACAGGGAGAAAATGCTCATGCGGCCCTCCGTGCGAAGATCTTGTCGAAGAGGCCACGCTTTTCGCCAGGAATGGTGATCGGAACCGTCTCGCCGGCCAGACGGCGGGCGGCGTCGAAGTATGCCAATGCCGGCGCACTGCGGGCGTCGGCGAGCGTGACCGGCGCACCGATGTTGGAAGCGCGCAGCACGTCCATGCTTTCCGGGATGATGCCGAGCAGCGGGATCGACAGGATCTCGAGCACGTCATCGACCTTCAGCATGTCGCCACGCTGGGCGCGGTTGGCGTCGTAGCGGGTCAGCAGAAGATGCTTCTCCATGCGCTCGCCGCGCTCGGCCTTGAGCGTCTTGGAATCCAGAAGGCCGATAATGCGATCCGAATCACGCACCGAAGAGACTTCCGGATTAGTGACGACGACGGCCATGTCGGCATGGCGCATGGCGAGCGTTGCGCCGCGTTCGATGCCGGCCGGGCTGTCGCAGATGATCCAGTCGAAATACTTCTTCAGTTCGTTGATGACCTGCTCGACGCCTTCGGCGGTCAGATTATCCTTGTCGCGCGTCTGCGAGGCGGGCAGCAGGAAGAGCGTTTCCAGCCGCTTGTCGCGGATGAGGGCCTGCGGCAGCTTGGCGTCACCCTGGATCACGTTCACCAGATCATAGACGACGCGGCGCTCGGCGCCCATCACCAGATCGAGATTGCGAAGGCCTACGTCGAAATCGACGACGACCACCTTTTCATTCCGCTGTGCCAGCGCTGCTCCGAGAGCGGCCGTCGAGGTCGTCTTGCCGACCCCGCCCTTGCCGGATGTCACGACTATCACCTTGCCCATGTGGTTCTCCTGTCTATCCCCGCTCACGTTCACATCATTCTTTCTGTCATGATTGCATCCCCCTCCAGCCAAAGCTGAACTGGATGCCCTTTCAAATCTGGATCCATGTCGTCGGTCATCGCGTAGACGCCGTCGATTGCAACCAGCTCGGATTCGAACTTACGACAGAATATCCTTGCGTCGGCATTGCCAACACATCCGGCAAGCGCTCTGCCGCGCAGCGCGCCGTAGATATGCACAGAACCACCGGCGATCACTTCGGCGCCCGACTGGACCGAACCGATAACCGTGACATCGCCCTGGGTGTAGATGACCGACTGACCGGAGCGGATGGTTTCGCGCACGATCATCGACGGCGCCGAAACCGGACTCTGCTGAACCACCACCTGCGGGGCCGCCTGCTCTGTCGGCTGCTTTTCCGCCTTGCCCTTCGGCTTGGCGGCCGAGCTTTCAGGCACTTCTTCGCGCGGCACTTCGTAATCCGCAGCGGGCTTTCCACCCTTCAGCTGCGGCGGCATGCCCGGCTCGACCAGCGAGGGGCGACCACCCTCGATGCCCATAATCGAGACGTTTCTCGCCGCCAGCTCCGCAATCAGCGACTTCAGCTGCGGCTTGTCGATCTCGATGTCGGACACGTCGAGCACCACGGGGCGACCGAGGAAGAAACCGGCCGAACGGGCCGCGAGATCGTCGAGCCGGACGAGCCAGTCGTCGAATGGCGGATCCGGCGTCAGGACGACGGCCAGGAAGGATCTTCCCTTGATGCGGATGGAGCGTGGTTCGGTTAGCACTTTGGTCATCTACGTAAACAAATCGTTGACCAAGGAGTACCGCCGATTTGGTTAACAAATGGTTAACGTGGCGATTTTGCCGTTAGGAAACAGGCGGATCGGGATGACGAAAAGCCGCCCGCGGCGGGATGCCGGGGCGGCTTGATATTAACCCTTTGCCGCTTCTCGTGGAAGCCGGATCAGGTTCGTGCGCCGATCAGTAGTACGGCGACAGGCACTGCTGACGAGGGCCGTTATACGGCTGGAAGGTGTTCGAACGGCTGTCGTACGAACGGTAGCGTGCCTGGCACCACTGATAGTGCTGCGGGTTGATGTTGCCTGCTCGCGGTACGGGGCGCGGCTGGGCAATCGCACCGCCGATGATGGCGCCAGCTGCAAAGGCGGCGAGCGGATACCAGTAGCCATTGTGATAACGGTAGCCGGCGCGGCGTTCGCGGTAACCGCGATGGCCATTCCAGTAACGGGCGCGCTCGTAGCGGTCATGGCGGCGGTCGTAACGACGATACTGAACCTCGGTGACATCACTGACCGTGGCGATAGGCGCGACTGGGCGGATGACCTGAGCCTGGGCCGGCACCATGCCGGTAATGGCGAGGATTGACGCGAGCGCGGCGACAGCGGTCGTCTTCAATGCAGTCTTCATGGTGTTTCTCCCTGCATGCTTCAGGGCCGTCCGGAACGCGAGCAACGCGTCCCCCGGCCTTAATAGAAAAGTTAACGGGGCCAGCATGAACTCAAACTTAACGTTGCGTTCATACTCGCGCTCCGCACGTAACGGTTTCGTGACCGGTTTCGTGCGCAAGTGCCCGTCAACGGAGGAAGAAACAGATGGTTCCGCCCGGCTCAATAATAGGGCGAGTAACACTGCTGACGCGGGCCGTGATACGGCTGGAAGCTGTTGCTGCGCCAGTGATATGAGCGGTACCGCTCAGCGCACCAGCTGTAGTGCCGCGGATTGATCCCCTTAAAGTGGACAACATGGCGCCGCGGCAGGGGCGCGGCGATGACGACGCCGGCCCGGATCGAGCTTGGCGAGAACCAGAGTCCGTTATGATAGACATAACCCGGCCGGTGAAGCCGGTGGCCATGCAGGCGGTAGCCCTTATGGCGGGAGAGCACGGTGACGCGCTCGTAGTGGCGATAGCTGGTGTGGCGTTCGTAGATGCGGACTTCGATGCCACCGGCATGGGCCTTAGGAGCCGGCAGGATGAGACCGGTGATGGCAAGGCATGCGGCAGCGAGAGCAGAAACAAGCTTCATGCGTGATCCCCCTTGTCCGGAGCCACCCACGGGCCGCCCGGCCCTCATGGCCGATGCCAGGCCTGACCGCCGTGAGCGATCGGGCAACCTCCATCAGCGGATGCTAAACCGCCTGCCCCGACGCTGCAAGTAGCAGGGAGAGCTTGACGCTTGCCCTCCCAATGGCGAGAGGGCGAAGCCGCTGCGGCTCCACCCTCCTTTCCCATGCTCTGGACTGGGGCCCCGCCGATCAGGCCTCGATTTCGACGTCGCCCTTCGGCCGCGAACAGCAGGCGAGGATGTAGCCCTCGTCGATTTCGTCGTCGAGAATGCCGCCATTGTGGTCCATCTCGACCTCGCCTGACAGTTTCATCACCTTGCAGGTACCGCAAAGGCCGGATTCGCAGGCCGCTCCGATGCGCACACCGGCGGCGCGAGCAGCCTGAAGGACCGTGTGGCCGGGCGCGCAGAGTCCGTCCTTGCCGGACATGGCAAATGTCACTTTGGTTGCCTGCTCGCCATCGGCATGGTCTGCGACAACCACCATCGGCTCCGGCTTGACCGGCTGGAAGGCTTCCTCGTGGTACTGCTTCATGTCGAAGCCGGCACCTTCAAGGGCCTCCCGCACAGTCGACATGAAGGGAGCCGGACCGCAGCAGAAGACGGTGCGTTCAAGGAAGTCGGGCGCAAGCAGCGCGATCTTTGCCTTGTCGATGCGGCCCTTGAGGCCCGACCAGAGCTGGCCGCGACCGAGCTGCTCGATGATGAAGCCGAGCTGGAAGTTCGGCATGTCGCGCGCCTTGGCCTCCAGCTCCCAGCGGAAGATGATGTCGTCGGGCGAGCGCGCACAGTTCAGGAAGGTGATGTCGCTATCAGGGGCGCGGTCACTCAGGTCGCGGGTCATCGACATCATCGGCGTGATACCGGAGCCGGCGGAGATGAAGAGATACTTCTTGCCCGGGTACTTTGCATAGGAAAAGTCGCCGAGCGGGCCGTAGGCCTTCAGCGCCATGCCCGGCTTCAGGTTGTCGAACATCCAGCGCGTGCCAATCGAGTCCTTCTGCGCCTTGACCGTGACGGCCACCGTATAGGGCCGCGAGGGGCTGGAGGAGAGCGTGTAGGTCCGCATCACCGGCTCGGGGCCGACGGGAATCTCGAGCGTGACGAACTGGCCCGGCATGTAGCGGAACCACAGGCCCGGCTTGTTCGGCTTGAAGGTGAAGGTCATCACGTCGGCGGCCTCAGGCGTGACGGCGACGCATTCGAGCAGATGCTCCCGGTCGGACCAGGGGCGCATCTCGTCGACATGGCGATACTGGGTGACGGCGATGTTCATGATCACGCCACCGCCGAGAGACGGGCCTTGTCGCCCTGCAGGCGGCTCGTCATGAAGTTGGTATACCATTCGACGAACTGCATGACGCCACCTTCGTGATCGACGGAAT
Source organism: Allorhizobium sp. (assembly GCA_046294755.1). Taxonomy (GTDB): domain Bacteria; phylum Pseudomonadota; class Alphaproteobacteria; order Rhizobiales; family Rhizobiaceae; genus Allorhizobium. The sequence goes on from JBKBON010000008.1 coordinate 42,026, forward strand.
AGGGGCCGGGCTCATAAGCCGGCGAGCGGATGCCAAATGCATTTTCCTCAACGATCGAGCGGTCCTGATCGTTGGTCATGTTCCAGACATGGGTCAGTTCTTCGAGGTCATAATCGACGCCTTCGACGGCATCCTTGTTGACCAGCCAGGTGGTGGTGACGGCCGTTTCTTCGGCGGAGAGCGGAAGGACGCGGAAGGAGATCGCGTGGTCGCCAAGAATGTGGTTCCAGGTCGTCGGGTAGTGGAAGAGCAGCATGGTGCCGATATGGCTGATCGGCACGTCGGCCGAGAGCGGCTTCTTCACGGCGCGCTTGCCCGACATGGTGTAGCTCTCGGCATCCTGGATCAGCGGCATGCGGGCGGTGCGGAACTGGCCGGACGGGTCCATCTTGAAGGTGGAGGGAAGGCCTGCGGCTTCGCAGCGCGCCCAGTGTTCGGCGATGAAGGGGTCGTCTCCGGCGCCCTGGACGCCGGTTGCTGTCGGGGCTTCCGGATAGGTGCGGCAAAGCTCCGGATGGTTGCCGGCGCAGTGGTAGCATTCGCGGTTATTTTCCCAGACGAGCTTCCAGTTGCCCTTCTCGATGATCGTGTTCTTGTGGGCGACCTTGGCTTCCCACAGGCGGTGCGGCGCAAGGTAGGGCTCTATGGAGGCGCGCATCGGGGCGAAGTCGGGCGCTTCATTGGCGAGGCAGACGAAGATATAGCCGCCGACGCTTTCGCAATGAACGGTTTTCAGGCCGAACTCGGCCTTGTCGAAGTTCTCGCCCATCTGGCGGGCGAAGACGAGCGAGCCGTCGAGGTCGTAGGTCCACTGGTGATAAGGGCAGACCAGCTTGGCGGATGCACCCTTGTCCTGGGTGCAGACGCGGTGGCCGCGATGGCGACAGGTGTTGTGGAAGGCGCGGATGACCTGATCCTTGCCGCGCACGATGACGACGGGGTAGTCGCCGATCTGGGCGGTGAAATAGTTGCCGGCGCGCGGGATCTCGCAGTCATGGCCGATGAACAGCCAGTCGCGATACCAGATCATCTCCATGTCGAGCTTGAAGTAGTCCTGGTCGATGTAGAAGGGCTGCTCGAGCGAGAAGCCTTCGCGGCGGTTCTTCAGCTGGCGCAGCACGTTGGCCTGCAGGTCCATGTCGTCCTCGTTTTCAAAACTCGGGGGAGAAGAGAGCACAGCCTGCCATCGCCCTGGGAAGGCGGTACGCATGGCTATCTCCGGTCGCCCTCCGCAACCTCAAATGTCCGTCTGCCAAGGCTGGTTTCCGGGCTCAGGAGTGGTCCATCTAAGGACCGCGTCGGCGCCTTCCCAGGGTCGCCCCCAGTGGCCTTTTGCCGAAACGCATTCTCCACCACCGTTGCGGGGGCAGCGCCGGATTTTGACCGGCTTCCCGATTTCCCACCCTCCCTAGCAGGGCGGCACCTCGAGCTCATCTGCATCTAACCATAAGGCGGGTTTCACCGCTGCACTGCGGAACGACACGGTAGAAATCGTTTGCGACATGAGATGAAGACGGTTCGAAGACCAGACGGGTTGGAATTTCCTTTTAATTTCCGTCGCGTGCAGTAACTCCGAAGAAAGAGCGCCGCACTCCATGGCGCAAACGGGCGATCCGCGAGCAGTTTACAAGATTTGCGCTGCGGCAAGCCTCGGGAAACCTCCAGGACGCAGAATACCGTCAAATCATGATTAACCATGCTGCGCTAAGCTCCAGCAGTCAGTCCGGGTACCGTCAGAGCGTCAAGATGCAGAAACTGAGATACTATGCGGCTCCCAAGGCGGAGACAAAAACGCCGCCGTCATCCAAGGCCGTCCACACCGAGTTCCTGAGAACCGGCCGGATCTCGCGCAGCCGCGAGGACTGGCTGCCGGATGAACGGCGCTATCTGACTTATGAAGAGGTCGCCGCACGGACCGGCCGCAGGCTGGAACGGGCCGCCGAGACCACCCATGAGCGGATCAACAACGTTCACCGCTCGATCAAGTTTCCAAAGATGATCTTTCATCGCACGCTGAACAACAGCCCGCATCTGGGATACTGTCATGTGACCGCGGCACGGACGAGTTTTGCGCAATATGCCGATGTGAAATGGGCCTTCTACATCGCCAACTTCTTTGCGCAACTGGGCGGCAGCGAAGTCTTCTTCGAGCAGATCAAGCAGAATTACGGCCGCATGTATTTCGCCGTGGCGATCAAGCCCGAGGCCGAAGCCAAGGCGATGACGATTGACCGGTCAGTCCGCGACAACGGCCTGCTGTTCCAGACGGTCGATCCGAAGGAGGCGCTCAGAAACGTGCTGATGCTCGGCGCGCGAGACGCCGAGCTCAGGAAGATCGTCGCTACACTTTAAAGACGGGTTCAGGCGCCGAAACCGCCCACCGGCTTCTTCTTGTAGATCAGCCAATCCTTCGAGACATAGTCATTCGCGCCGTAGATCGTCACGGTGTCACCGCCGTCCGCCTTGGAGGTCGCGAGCGCCTTTTCCGCAAAATTGGTGAAGTCGAAGGCGTTGGGTGCCTGCTCGGAGAAGCAGATGCCGAAGGACATGGTGAGCTGGCCGACGCGGGCACCGCTCGACGAGCCGACGAAATTGGTGGCCTTCAGCTTGGCGCGGACGAGATCGACCACGCGGCTGATCTCTTCCTGGTCCGATGTGTAGAGCAACAGGCCGAAGCGACCGGCATCGAAGCGGCAGGCGAGATCGCCACCGCCGGAGACGGCTTCCAGAACCTTGGCGACCTGCATCAGGAAGCGCTCGGCAACGGCCGGCCCCATCTGTTCCTGGATACGGGCGTATTCATCGATCTCGCCGATGGCGACACCGCAGAGAACCGGCATTTCCGGGTTCACGTAGATCTTGGCGATCGCCTTGTTGAAGGCACGGCGGCTGGCAAGACGGGTGACCGGATCGACGAACTTTGCGGCTTCGGCCTCTTCCGCCTCGCGCTGGAGGTCGGCCAGCGATGCGGTCTTGTCGACGACGGCGCGCACGACATTGCTGTTCTGGTGCGCGCGCTTTTCGGTTGCCGCCTTCAGCATCTTGATCGACTGGCCAAGGGGGGTGCCTTCGAGATCTGCCTCGGTCAGAATGGTCTTGGAGGCATGACCGATGACCCGACCGTAATCGGTCAGTGAGATCTTCTCTTCGTTGAGCAGAGAGATGAAATTGCTCATCTCGGCACGAACCTGGCCATTCTGGCGGCTCAGCAGCCCGTCTTCGTGGTGATGTGGCAGATATTTGCGTCCGAGTTCGTCGAGCGCTTCCTGGGTCTTGACCTTACCAAGCGCGATAAACTCGCGGACCAGCTCCGGATTGCTGCCGGAATAGGCCTCGTAGACCAGTTCGTAATTTCGCGGCAGACCGTCGATGCCCATCTGATGCATGGCGGTGGCAACGCGGAGCGCAATGCTGGCGGCAGGATTCTTGACTTGCTGCATCTGTCCACTTCCCCGAGTGAGGCTTTTCGTCTCTTGTTCAGACCATAAGCGAAGTTCTCTTTCTTTCGGTTACGCCGGTAGTTAAAAATTGAAGGGATTGCATACCCCGTTAAAAAACAGGGTAGAAGGCGCCACTCTGTGTTCCGAAAAAGAGGTTTGCCGCCTCGTCCCGCACGCGATATGGACGGGCAAAGGCTGACTGGAAGGCTCGGAGACATGGCGCGGATCATCCCGATCGTAACCGACAAGGACAAGGCGGATGCCATCGTGGCGGCCACCGAGGTACTCCTGCGTCACCGGCCTGTCGCCATCCCGACGGAGACCGTCTACGGGCTTGCCGCCGACGCCACGCATCCGGGTGCGATCACCTCGATCTACGAAACCAAGGGACGCCCCCGCTTCAACCCGCTGATCTGCCATATGGCGGATCTTGCCATGGCCGAGCGTTATGCCGTGTTCGACCCGATCTCGCGGCGGCTGGCAGAGGCCTTCTGGCCGGGACCCCTGACGCTGGTGCTTCCGCTGAAAGAGAAGTCCGGTATTCACCCTCTGGCGACTGCGGGGCTGGATACGGTTGGCATCCGCGTTCCCGTGGGATTCACGGCGGAGCTCATCCGTAGCCTCGGGCGGCCGCTCGCAGCGCCCAGCGCCAATTCGTCCGGGCGGATCAGCCCGACGACGGCGCAGCATGTGGAAGCGGACCTTGGGGAAAAGATTGAGGTCATCATTGATGGCGGCCCCTGCCCCGTCGGTTTGGAATCGACCATCGTCAAGATCGAGGATGGCGAGATCCGGCTGCTCAGGCCCGGCGGGATCGAGGCGGAGGCGATAGAGGCCGTGATCGGTCAACCGGTGCTGCGACCCAAAGCGTCGGGCACGGCAGCCATCGAGGCGCCCGGCATGCTCGCCTCGCATTATGCACCCAATGCATCCGTGCGGCTCAATGCGACCAGCGTATCCGCGGGAGAAGCCTTGATCAGCTTCGGTGCAGGCGACATATCCGGGACATCGACCGCCAAGGCCGTCTTCAATCTAAGCCCCAATGGTGATCTTGCCGAAGCAGCCAGCAATCTCTTTGATTATCTGAAGCGGGCGGATGCAATTGGTGCTGCGGGTATTGCCGTTCAGCCGATCCCGGATGAAGGTCTCGGAGAAGCGATCAACGACCGGCTGATGCGGGCGGCTGCACCGCGCGGCACGGAGGGATGAGTGACATGACCGTGACCATGAGCCTTGCCGAACGTCTGCGCGCCTTCGTCGACATCGTCGGCGAGGCGAATGCCCTGACCTCCCCTGAAGATATCCGGCCGTATCTGACGGAAAACCGGGGCCTCTATCACGGCGCATCGCCGCTGGTGTTGAAGCCGGCGTCGACGGCCGAAGTTTCCGCCATCCTGAAGCTCGCTTCCGAGACGGGTACGGCGATCGTGCCGGTCAGCGGTCGCACAGGGCTTGTCGGTGGGCAGGTGCCGCGAGACGATGGTCATGATGTGCTTCTCTCGCTGGAGCGGATGAACAGGATCCGCGAAGTCGATCCGGTCGCCGACGTTATCGTCGCCGATGGCGGGGCGATCCTCGCCGACGTGCAGAAGGCGGCCGAGGCGCATGACCGGCTGTTTCCGCTATCTCTCGGCTCGGAAGGCTCCTGCCGGATTGGCGGCAATCTGGCGACCAATGCCGGCGGCACGGCCGTGCTTGCCTACGGCAACATGCGCCAGCTCTGCCTCGGGCTCGAGGTCGTGCTCCCGACCGGGGAGATCTGGGACGGGCTCAGACGCCTGAAGAAGGACAATAGCGGCTACGACCTACGCGATCTGTTCATCGGCGCGGAGGGCACGCTTGGGGTGATCACCGGGGCGGTGTTGAAAATGGTGCCAAGGCCGCGCGGAAGACAGGTTGCCTATGCAGGGCTCGGCTCGCCAGCCGCCGCACTTCGGTTGTTCGAGAAGGCCTCCCAGCGTTGTGGCACGGCGCTCACGGGTTTTGAGCTGATGCCGCGGATCGGCGTGGAATTCACCACGAAGCACATTGCCGGCGTGCGCGATCCGCTTGCTTCTATCCATCCCTGGTATGCGCTGATAGACATATCCACCTCGGATTCTGCCGAGACGGCGGAGACGATGATGCACGAGCTGCTCGCCGAGGCCCATGAGGCGGGGCTGGTCTCGGATGCCGCCATCGCCAGTTCGCTCGCCCAGCAGGATGCCTTCTGGCATTTGCGCGAAAGCATGTCGGAGGCGCAGAGGCCGGAGGGCGGCTCGATCAAGCACGATGTCTCGGTCCCCGTCTCGCGCATTCCAGCCTTCCTCGCGGAAGCTGATGCCGCCGTTCATGCCTTGATGCCGGATGCCCGCATCTGCGCTTTCGGGCACCTCGGCGACGGCAATATCCATTATAACATCAGCCAGCCTGTGGGTGCCGATAAGGCGGAATTCATTGCGCGCTGGCGCGAGGTGAATGCCGTCGTGCATGCGGTGGTGCATCGGCATAATGGGTCGATTTCGGCGGAACACGGCGTCGGCCAGTTGAAGCGCGACGAGTTGGCCGCCAGCCGTCCTGCCATCGAGACCGAGCTGATGCGGCGCATCAAGCAGGCCTTTGACCCGGCCGGGATCATGAACCCCGGCAAGGTGATCGGCTGAGACAATGACCGGCTCCCCTCGCCTTTCGCTTCGGATCGATCTCGCCAATGGCGCAAGGCTCGGGCCGGGCAAGGCGCAGTTGCTGGCGCTGATCGAGGCGCACGGTTCGATCCGGGCGGCGGGGGCGGCGATGAGCATGTCCTACAGGCGGGCCTGGCTGCTGGCGGACGAGATCAACCGGATGTTCAAGGAGCCGTCGATTTTTACCCGTCATGGCGGGAAAAGTGGTGGCGGCGCCGGCCTGACGCCGTTCGGCGAGATGCTGCTCGGCGCTTGTCGGCGCATGGATGAAGCGAGCCGCAAGGCGCTTTCGGCGGAACTGAATTGGCTGGAGGCCATGCAATCGGCTGATTTCGTTACCGCAGGGCAAAAGAACGAAGACGACAGCTGAGCGATCTGCTTCCGCTCAGCGCAGGACCTGTCGGAAGAGGCCTTCGGAGGCGATGGACACCGTCTTGAACAAGAGATGGACCTGCCGGCCCGGGGCCAGCGCCAGCAGACGCAGGGATCGCCGCGTCACTTCGGCGATCATCGTCTGCCCCTGGCAGTCGATCGTGAGCGTGACGCTGGCGCCCGAGCCTTCATCGACGGCAAGGACGCGGCCGGATAGCCGGTTGAGCGCGGAGAGGCCATCGCGCGGTTCCGTCGCCACGACGATATCCGAGACCGGTACAAAGACACGGACGCGTGTGCCGATCGGGAGAGGCGTGCGGCGTAGCAGCAGCGGGCCCGCCGCAGAGCGAGCCTCTGTCAGTCCGTCCCCCTCGTCGTGACCGATGATCTCAGCTTCGATGAAATTGCCGGGCGGTAGAGCGCCCGAGGCCTGCGCGACCGTTGCCAATGCCTCATCGGGACGACCGACCGCGCTCGCCTTCCCCCCGTTGAAGGTCACCAGAGCGTTGGCGAGACGCGCCACCTCCTCGACGGAATGGCTGACATAGAGGATCGGCACACCGAACTCGTCGCGGATGCGCTCGATATAGGGCAGGATCTGCGCCTTGAGTGCGGTGTCGAGAGCTGAGAGCGGCTCGTCCATCAGGAGCAGCTTCGGGCTCGCCATCAGGGCGCGGCCGAGCGCGACGCGCTGCTTTTCACCACCGGAAAGATGGGAGGGCCGGCGGGCGAGCAGATCGGTGATGCCGAGGAGCGTGGCGATGCGCGTGAGATCCTCGCGACGCTCGCTGCGTGGCAGCAGGCGTTCGCCATAGCGCAGATTCTGCAGCACGGTCAGGTGCGGAAAGAGGCGGCCCTCCTGGAAGACGTAACCGATGCGGCGGCGGTGCGGCGGCAGGAATGTCGAGGCGTCGCTCCAGGTCTCACCGTTGAAGGTGATGCGCCCCTCCTTTGGGCGGATAAGGCCGGCGATGATGTTGATCAGCGTCGTCTTGCCCGAGCCGGAGGCACCGAAGAGCGCAGTCAACCCTTCGCCAAGGGTCAGATCGGCATGAAGCGTGAAGTCGCCCTGGGTATGGCGGATCGAGAGGTCGAGCATCAGGCGGCTCCCACACGAGCGGCTATACGTCGGGAGAGGAATTCCGACGCGATTAGGGCACCCAGCGAGAGGACAATCGAGATGATGGTCAGGCGCATGGCTGCAAGGTCCCCGCCGGGCACCTGGGTATAGGTGTAGATCGCCGAGGCGAGTGTCTGGGTTTCGCCGGGGATGTTGGAAACGAAGGTGATGGTGGCGCCGAATTCGCCCATGGACTTGGCGAACGCGAGGATCGCGCCTGCGGCGATACCGGGCAGGATGAGCGGCAGGGTAACCGTGAAAAAGACATAAGGCGGCGGTGCGCCGAGGGTTGCAGCGGCTGCCTCCAGCCTGCGATCAACCGCGTCGAGCGAGAGCCGGATGGAGCGGACGAGCAAGGGAAAGCCCATCACGGCGGCGGCAAGCGCGGCACCTGTCCAGCGGAAGGAGAAGACGAGACCAAAGGTCTGATCGAGGAAGGCGCCGACCGTCCCGCGGCGACCGAAGGTCAGCAGCAGGAGGTAGCCGGTGACGACGGGCGGCAGGATGAGCGGCAGATGCACAAGACCGTTGAGAAGCGACTTGCCCCAGAAGTCCTTGCGCGACAGAAGCCAGGCGACCAGCAGCCCCACCGGCAGCGAAAAGGTGACGGCAACGGCCGCGACCTTCAGGCTCAAGAGCATCGCTGTCCATTCTTCGGCCGTCAGGGTCAAGTGGTTTATCCCGGATAGGTGGTCGAGGCGGGTTCAGGTGGCTTCGCTTCAAGTGGTCCCACGTCAGTTGGTCCGGGCGAGTACGGAGAAGCCGGCGGCGGCGAAGATGGCATGGGCATCCGCCCCTCGCAAGTATGCGAGGAAGTCGACTGCGCGCGGATTGTTGCTGTCCGTGGTCAGCGCCGCCGGATAGATAATGGCGGGATGGCTTGTCTCGGGGAAGCGGTCGAGGATCCTGACGCCCGGCTCGACCTTCGCGTCTGTTTCATAGACGATCCCGAGCGGCGCCTCTCCGCGCGAGACGAGGAGCAGCGCTGCACGGACATTCTCCGCCTGCGCCACGCGGTCCTTGACGCTTTCCCAGACGCCGAGCTTTTCCAGTGCTGCCTTTCCATAGGTGCCAGCGGGGACGGCATCAACATTGGCCATGGCGAGGCGGCCGTCGCCGAGCAGTGTGCCGAGCGGGAAATTTTCTGCAATGCTCGCCGTGACGGTCGAATCGCTCGGTGCGACAAGAACGAGGCGGTTGCCGAGCAGGTTGACGCGGGTATCCGTGCGGATCAGGCGGGCTTCGGCGAGATAATCCATCCACTTCAGGTCTGCCGAAAGGAAGACATCCGCGGGGGCGCCTTGCTCGATCTGTCGTGCGAGAGCCGAGCTTCCGGCAAACGAGAACCTGGTCTCCGTGCCGCCCGCCGCCTTCCAGGCGGATGCCACCTGCTCGATGGCTTCCTTGAGGCTGGCAGCAGCAAAAACGGTCACGGGCTCGGCGCGGGCGACACTGGCAGACGCCAGGAAAAGGCCAGCCACGAGGACCACCAGCGACCTCACAAGCGTCATGGCCAGCTTCTTAATGAGGCGGATCATGCAGAGTTCCTATCGATATATCCCGCTGAATATATCGATAGCCAAAATGTAACCCGCCAGCAAGCGGCGGGTTACGATGAGGCGGCATCAGGCTTTCAGCTGCGCCAAACTTATGAGCAGGTCTGCAGATATGCTCCCGCCGCCACCGCTCAGGATGGAGAGGGCGGGGCTGTTGTAGGTGGCATTTTCCGTATCGTACATGGCGGCATAGCGCTGCAGGAACCGCTCGAGCTTCTTTGGATCCTGAAGGTCGGCGAGATTGAGATTGTCCTCGATGATGCGCGCCTGCTGGTCGACGTCCATGTTGGAGAATTCGTCCGAATAGCCGAACGTGGTGCGGAAGACCGCCATCAGCGCATCGTCGGCGATAAGGCCATAGGCATCGGTGATCGTCGGTGCCGTACGCTGGAAATAAAGCGCCAGGCGCACCGCTTCGTTGCTCTCGCCTTCGGTCTCTTCGAGGGTCTGGCGCAGATACTTGTTGACCGTCTCCATAGTCTCGCCGCGCTGCTGAATCGTGCCCATCGTCTCGCGGGTTAGATTGCCCTTGGCGTCAAAGTTGAAGGAGGCGACGAGTTCGGCCCAGCGGCTATCGGCCTGCTGATTGACGAAGCTTTTTCGATCGGAGAGATCGGACGAGAATATCTGCTTGAGAAAGTCGTCCGTCACCTCGTCCGGATCAAGACCATAGGCACCTATGACGACATCGAGCACTTCCCGGTCAGCCAGCAGCTTGGCAACCGTATCGATCGACTGGATCTTTTCCTGATAGTTCTCCGCCTTCTTGGTGGCGGCTTCCTTCACTGACGTCTTCTCGCTGCCCTCAAGGAAGCGAATTTCGTTGATCACATATTGCTTAGCGATCATCGTTGCAGTCAGCGAGTTATGCGCCTGCAGCGGCACGGCAGCATTGCCATCGCTGTCGAAGTTGAAGAGCTTCGACATCTCGATCAGGCGGCTGTCCTTCGACTTGTTGGCATAGCTGTTCGGATCAGTGAAATCGCTGGTCAAGGCGCGCTTGAGTTCGCGTGTCGAAAATTCGTTGGCTGCGAAGCCGAACGTGCGCTGCAGGACCAGCCGTGTCGTGGTGTCAGCGAGCAGGCTGTCGACATTCTGAACATCGGCGATTTTCGTCTTGAAGAGATCGACCAGGGCGGTCTTGCGTTCTTCGTCCGCGTCGTCATAGCGGGTGGCGAAGCCGGAATGGGTGGAGGTGAGCTGCGTTGCCCCTTGCGCACTCATGCCGGCTTTGACGGTACCATCGCTGGCGAAGTTGAACTTGCCGGCAATTGCCACCCAGGCGTCGCCGCCATTGGTGGCTGCGTAGCTGGCCGGGTCGGAGGTATCGCTGGTGACGATCTGCTTGAAGGTCGATGCACTCATCGAGCCGAGTTCGAAAGCCGTCCTGACGTAGTTGAACAAGCGCGTGTCGGCGGTCAGTTCGTCCACCGAGGTGATGGTGGAGATCTTCGACTCGTAATAGGCACGCTCACGCTGACGATAATAATCGGTCACGTAGATCTGCTCTTCATCGACGTAGAGCGAGACGAGCGCTTCCTTCTGCGCCGCCGTCTGGGCCGTCGCTCCAGAGAGCGTACCATCTGTATTGAAGCTGAATGACTGCGCGAGCTTGAGGAACTTCGAGGCGTTGGCCGCACCATTGGCGACCATCTGATTGACGTAGCTGTCCGGGTCAGAGAGATCGCTCGTCAGCACCTTGGTCAGGTGATCCTTGGTGTAGTACTTGCCATCGATCCCATAGGCTTCGAGCGCAACCGCCAACAAGCGGCTGTTGTTCACCAGTCCGCTGACATTGGTGATCTTGTCGATCATCGACTCATAATAAAAGGCTTCCGCCTCCAGTGTGTCGCTCTGAGCCAGGAGCGACGCTTCGTATTTTTGCAGCAAGGCCTCCTGCTGCGCGTCCGTCTGCATGTCGGTCGTGCCAGCCGAGAACTGGAACGACGCTGCAAAGTTGCGATAACGCTCGTCGGTCAGCTTGTTGGCGAAGCTGTTGTCATCCGAAAGGTCGCTTTCCAGCACCTTCTTCATGAAGGCCTTGGCATAGGTCATCTCTTCGAGACCGTGGGCCTTCATCGCATAGGAATAGAGCTGATAGTCGTCGAGAAACTCCTCAAGGTTCGTGACCTTGCCGATGTTCTCCTTGAAGTATTCCGTCTGTCGCGCGACGAGAGGATCAGACGCCGTGCGGGTGAGGCTCGCCTTGATGTCTCGGTTGACGAGATTGTAACTCAGATAGGTCGAAACCATCGGCATTCCCTACAATACGTAACGCGCGTGAATCACAGTATGGCGCACAATCCTTGCCTCAAGCTTTATGAAATCATGAAGAAGCAAAAGGTCGGACTGGCCGGATATACCGGCTCCGGGCGAACGGCTGTGCTTTCCCGTGCCGGGTTGAAACAGACGGGCGCAACGTTCACTTTTTCGAAACCGTGACCGGTACGACAAAACTAACCATTTGACCGCGCAAGGTTTTCTTTACCGCATCTTTTAAGCTGTCTCCAACAGCGGCTGGCTATCTTGCCCCCACAGAGGACGAAAAGTCCCGAACAGACGAGCACATGATGGGCTCTCGGGTAAAACAAGGGTAGCATGAAGATGACGAACACCGTTTTGAAGCCAGCCTGGGCCGGCGCCACTTTGCGTCTGGATCCCTCGCGGTTCCCCCAGCAGGTGACCTACGCACTGCGGGGCGCACTGGGCGATGTGACGATCACCATCGACGAGCGCGGCGCCGTGTTGCGCAAGATCCTTCCCGGCAGCGGATTGCCACTTTCCTTTGCTCTTCCGACCCGCGCCTTCAAGGGCGTTGCCGCGCGTGCCATCGACCATGGCGACGGCGAGGTCACCGTGACGCTCGAACTGCATCACGAAGACCCGGATCTGTGCATCCCGCTGCTGGTTGCCCATGACCTCTGCGACATCGCCGCCGACTGGCGCGGCTGGGCGGACGCCTTCCGCATTCCGATGCTGATGGTCGAGGCCGACGGCGTTGCCCGCCCGCTCGAAGACCACCTCGGCGATGTGCGCACCAAGGAGACGCAGCCGCGTCGCCGCCATTCCTATTTCGCCGAGCGCCGTCCGCGCTTCCTGGTGCGTCGCACGACGGGCAAGCTGGGTGTAACCATGAAGATTTCCGGCAAGGAAATCATCGCGAGAAACTGATTTCGTCCCAGGATCGGACAGGCAAGAGGCCCGGAAGGCAACTTCCGGGTCTCTTGCTTTTGAGGATTATCAGGTCAGGGCGTTTCGAAATGGAGCGAAATCAGGGCCCGGGTTAGCTTGAACTGAACAAAGCTCAGGCGAATAGAATGGCGGCGACAAGCCCTAAGAAAACAATCAGGCCGACGCGGTTGTTCGACTTGAAGAGCGCCAGACATTGGGCGCCATCATCAATATCGAGCACCTTGATCTGCCAGGCAAACAGACCCGCCGCGACCAGCAGGCCGACGATCGCGGGGAAAGCCGCCCCGGCGACGAGGAAGGTCGACAAGAGCAGCACGAGCGTCAGGCCGTAGAGACCCGTCAGCCAGATCTTGGTGTCACGGCCGAAGAGGCGCGCCGTGGAACGCACGCCGACCAGCGCGTCATCCTCGCGGTCCTGATGGGCATAGATCGTGTCATAGCCGATCGTCCAGGCGACCGCGCCGACATAGACGAGGATCGCGGCCAGCGAGAGATTGCCGTGCAGGCCGGCCCAGCCCATCAGACCGCCCCAAGAAAAGGCGAGCCCGAGGAAGAACTGCGGCCAGTCGGTGAAGCGCTTGGCAAAGGGATAGATCGCGACGACGGCGAGCGAGAGTATGCCTAGCACGATCGAGAAGGTGTTGAAGCAGAGCAGGACCGCAAGGCCGACCAGCGACTGCACGACCATGAAGATCTTGGCATTGCGGCGGGTAATGCGCCCCGAAGGCAGCGGGCGCGAGCGGGTGCGGGCGACCATGTTGTCGATCTCGTGATCGACGAGGTCGTTATAGGTGCAGCCCGCGCCGCGCATGGCGACGGATCCGACGAAGAACAGAAAGAGATGGAAGACAAAGAGGCCGAGGTTCAGGCGGCCTTCGGCGGCCAGCGCATTGGCGGCAAGTGCTGATGACCAGAAGCAAGGCCACATCAGCAGTTGCCAGCCGATCGGGCGATCCCAGCGGGCAAGCTGGGCATGCGGCCAGAGCCATCGCGGCAGGATGCGATAGACAAAATTGTCGGAGGGCGCGTCGATGACGCGGTCGATGTTCGGATCGGCTGTGCTCATGCTCCGTTGATAGAGCATGGACGGACCTAAGAAAACCGCCCGCACTCACTGGCGCATGAAAATCGGCGGCGCGCAGTCGTCAGTCAAAGTTCACGCCGAACTTGTAGCTGGCGGAGACACCGAACATCAGCTGGTTCTTGCTGCCACGCTCCTGCACAAGGCTGGAATCGGCAGCGGGGCCTGCAAGCCGCTTGTATTCGGTAAAGGCGCTCATGGCGATCTTGTCCGTTGCGTTCCAGGTAATCGCGCCGCCGACACCATAGGAGGTGATACCGCCTTCCGGGTCGTACTGGCTGAGACCCGAGGCTGCGGATTCGGCTGCATTCACACCGTAAAAGGCCTGGGTATACCCGCTGGTGGCGAAGGTCATGCGAGGGCCGGCCGAGACCCTCAGATCTGGCGCGATATCGGTGAAGGCGTCGACGGCGACATCGGCGACAAGGCCATCATGGGCGCGGATGCCCTGGCGGACTTCCGCACGGGCCCGCATCCAGTCGGTCACATAGACATCCGCGAAGCCGCCGAGTTCACCGCCCCACTTGACCTCGGAGAGGCCCCGCAGCGCATCATCCGTGCCGGCATCACGGCCGGGCACGAACTTGCCGACCACACCGGCGCGCAGCACGTCGGTGTCGTAGATGGCGAAGCTGGGGTTGTCATTGCGTGAAGAAAAGCGCGGGGCGCCGCCACGACCGACCGAGATGATCGGCGAGAAGAAGAACTTGTTGTCTTTCGCACCTTCGAATGCGGGGGCCGAAATACCGGCGCCACCCAGCGTGACGTACCAGTTGCCGGAGAAGAAGCCTTCCGCGCTCGCTGGTGAAGACGAGACCGCAACAGATGCGGCAAGAAGGGCGACGATAGGCAGCTTGTTCATGAGGACCCTCAAGAAGACGCAGAACACATGACCCGAAGATCGCGATCTCAACTTCATTCAATATTTCAAAAATCCGTTACAGGTTCTTTAACCACGGTCATCGAGGCAAGACACCGCGCAATACCCATCAGCACGACTGATCGGTCCATTAGCCAAGCTTCTGAATCCACGGGGAAAACGACCAAGTCTCCAGGTCTGCGGCATGTTCATTGAGGATTTGCGTCCTAACCACATGTTTCGCCTTGACCTCGGCGATGCCTACGCCTTTGCTGCAGAGCAACGAGAACAGGAGATCCGCCATGGCCGTCGACACATCCGCCCGCACCCCCACCTTCACCTATGTCGATGGAGACTGGTTTGCCGGCAATCCGCCGCTGATCGGGCCGGTATCCCACGCGATGTGGCTGGGATCGACGGTATTTGACGGGGCGCGCTGGTTCGACGGCATCGCGCCGGATCTCGACCTGCATTGCCAGCGCGTCAACCGCTCCGCCGAGAATATGGGCATGAAGGCGGTGGTGGCGGCCGAAGAGATCGAGCGCCTCGCCTGGGAAGGCATCGCCAAGTTCGACGGAAAAACGGCGATCTATATCAAGCCAATGTATTGGGCCGAACACGGGCAGATGGGCTCGGTGGTCGCGGCCGATCCGGAATCGACCCGGTTTGCGCTCTGCCTGTTCGAGGCGCCGATGCACACCGCCAAGCCCTCTTCGCTGACCCTTTCGCCGTTCCGCCGGCCAACGCCGGAATGCGCAATGACGGATGCCAAGACCGGCAGTCTCTACCCGAATTCCGGTCGCATGATCATCGACGCCCGAAAGCGCGGCTTCGACAATGCGCTGGTGCGCGACATGAACGGCAATGTGGTGGAGACGGCCTCCTCCAACGTCTTCATGGTCAAGGACGGGATCGTGTATACGCCGGCGGCCAACCGCACCTTCCTCGCCGGGATTACCCGTGCTCGCGTCATGGGGCTGCTGCGTCAGGCTGGCTTCGACGTGCGCGAGGTGACGCTTTCGGTCGAGGACTTCATGAATGCCGACGAGATCTTCCAGACCGGCAACTATTCCAAGGTCGTGCCGGTGACGCGGCTCGACGACGCGCAGTTCCAGGAAGGACCGGTGACCCGCAAGGCACTGGAGCTTTATATGGACTGGGCACGCGGAAAATCCTTGCCCGAGTGATCCAAGCCCCCTCGCGCCGACTGCGGCGTTGCGACGCTCTGGAAATTAATTCATAACTTCATACATATGAATTATCATATTATGGAGATGGATCATGGCCCGCATCACCGTTCTCGGTTCCGGCTTCGGAGCGCTGACCACCATTCGTGAACTGCGCTGCAATGGCGTCGAGGACGAGATTGTTGTCATTTCGCCGAGGGACGAGTTGCATTATCTGCCGAGCTCGATCTGGCTGCCGGCGGGGCTGCGTCAGGGCAACGCCCTGAAGGTGCCATTGGCGCAGTTTTTCCGGGAACACCGGGTGGAGCATGTCATGGCCTCCGTCATCGGACTTGCCGATACTGGCAGGCTGGTGATCACGGACCGCGGCGAGTATCGCACCGACCAGCTCGTCATTGCGACCGGCGGACGCTTCATCCGCAAGCTGCCTGGCATCGAGCATGCGCTGGTACCCTGCGAGGGGATCGCCGTCGGTGAGGAGATCGCGCGCCGGCTGGAGGCCATGGAAGGCGGCACAATCGCGATCGGCTTTGCCAGCAATCCACAGGAACACGGGGCGGTGCGCGGCGGCCCGATGTTCGAATTCCTGTTCATCATCGACAGCCTGCTGCGGCGGCAAGGGCGACGCGAGCGCTTTGAGCTGGTGTTCTTCAACCCCTCCGAACGGCCCGGCCAGCGACTGGGCGACAAGGCCGTCGACGGACTCCTCAAGGAGATGGCACGCCGCAACATCCAGACGCATCTCGGCCACAAGATGGTGCGTTTCGAGGCTGACCGCGTGGTCACCGAAGGCGGCGAGATCGCAGCGGACCTGATCCTCTTCATGCCGGGGCTCACCGGTCCAGCCTGGCTGTCGGAGACCGATCTTCCCTTGTCACCGGGCGGCATGATCGCGGCCGACGAAACCTGCCGGGTGCGCGACCGGGAGCATGTCTGGGTGGTCGGCGACAGCGGCAGCTTTCCAGGACCCGACTGGCTGCCGAAACAGGCGCATCAGGCCGACCTGCAGGCCAAGGCTGCGGCGAGAAACATCGCGGATGTGCTGAAGGGCAAACCCGGCCGCGCCGCCTTCAAGCCCGAACTGATCTGCATCGTCGACATGCTGGATACCGCCATGCTGGTCTATCGCAGCGAGGCGCGCAGCTTTGTCGGGCCAAGAATGAAGGTCTTCCACTGGCTGAAGCGCTACTTCGAAGGGCATTACCTGCGTGCCTATCGCTGAGGCGCGCTCCTCTCCTTGATCCCCGGCAGCCGCACCTCTATGTCTCGGGTACTACCGTGTGTTCCCGAGACCCGTTCCGAAAGAGGAAGCCGCCTTGTCCGTCTTCAACAACCTGCCCTCCCCACCTGTCGCGGCCAAGAAGCCCGTCTCCGATACCCGCCACGGCATCACCCGCACGGATGACTATGCCTGGCTGCGCGCCGACAACTGGCAGGCGATGTTCAAGGATACATCCATCCTGGACCCGGAAATCCGCTCCTATCTGGAAGCTGAGAACAGCTACATGGAAGCGGCGATGGCGGACACGAAGGAGCTGCAGAAGCAGCTCTTTATCGAGATGAAGGGGCGTATCAAGGAAGACGACTCATCGATCCCGATGAAGGACGGCCCCTTTGCCTATGGCTCCGCCTTCGTCACCGGCGGCGAGCAGCCGCGCTATTTCCGCATTCCGCGCGACGGCAATCCGAAGGACGAGGCGATCCGCGAGCTTCTGCTCGATGGCGACAAGGAGGCCGTCGGCAAGGACTACTTCCGCCTTTCCGGCATCGACCATACGACCGATCATGCTTTCGGTATCTGGGGGTATGACGACAAGGGTTCGGAATATTACACCCTGCGCATCCGCGATCTCGCCACCAAGCAGGATCTCGACGATGTGCTTGAAAACACCGCCGGTGGTGGCGTCTGGGCACCCGATGGCAAAAGCTTCTTCTACACGCTGCAGGACGAGAACCACCGGCCGTCCAAGGTCTTCCACCATATCGTGGGTCAGCCGCAGTCGTCCGACCGGCTCGTCTACGAGGAGAAGGATCCCGGCTTCTTCATGGGTGTGGGCGGCTCGCTGCTCGACGATTTCATCTTCATCGACATCCACGACCACGAGACATCCGAATACCGACTGCTCTCGACCAAGGACCTGACGGCAGAGCCTGTCCTGGTCGCTGAGCGCGAGGAAGGGGTCGAGTATTCGATGACCGAAGGCGGCGACGTCTTCTACATCCTGACCAATGCCGACGGTGCGAAGGACTTCAAGATCGTTGAGGCACTGGTGACGGCGCCGGGCAAGGCGAACTGGACCGAAGTCGTGCCGCACGAGCCGGGCCGGCTGATCCTCAACCATATGGCCTTCGCCCGCCATCTCGTCTGGCTGGAGCGCCGCGAGGGCCTGCCGGTCATCATGATCCGCGACCGGAAGAGCGGCGAAGAGCATTCGATCGCCTTCGCCGAAGAGGCCTATTCGCTGGGACTTCAGGGGGCTGCCGAATACGACACCGACGTGATCCGCTTCTCCTATTCCTCAATGACGACACCGAGCCAGCTCTTCGACTACAATATGGCGACGCGGGAGCGCACGCTTCTGAAGACTCAGGAAGTGCCATCAGGCCACAAGCCGGAGGATTACGTCACCCGCCGCGTCTTTGCCGAGGCGCATGACGGCGAGACGGTGCCGGTCACCCTGCTGTATCGCAAGGACACGCCGCTCGATGGCTCCGCCCCCTGCCTGCTCTATGGCTACGGTGCCTACGGCATCACCATCCCCGCCGGCTTCAACACCAATTGCCTGTCGCTCGCCGATCGCGGCTTCGTCTATGCGATTGCCCATATCCGCGGCGGCAAGGACAAGGGTTTTTCCTGGTACGAAGACGGCAAGATGGAAAAGAAGGTCAACACCTTCAAGGACTTCATCTCGGCTGCCGACCACCTGGTGAAGGAGGGTTTCACCGCATACGACCGGATCATCGCTGAAGGCGGGTCTGCCGGCGGCATGCTGATGGGGGCCGTGGCCAACATGGCGCCGGAGAAATTCGCCGGCATCATTGCCGCCGTCCCCTTCGTCGACGTGCTCAACACCATGCTCGACGACACCTTGCCGCTCACCCCGCCGGAATGGCCGGAATGGGGCAATCCGATCGATTCGGAGGAGGAATATCGCTGGATCGCGGCCTACAGCCCTTACGACAATGTCGAGAAGAAGCCCTACCCGCCGATCATCGCTCTTTCGGGCCTCACCGACCCGCGCGTGACCTATTGGGAGCCGACCAAGTGGATCGCCAGGCTGCGGGACACGGCACCGGATGCCGGCCCCTTCCTGCTGAAGACCAACATGGCCGCCGGCCATGGCGGCAAGTCGGGACGTTTTCAGCGGCTGGAAGAGATCGCGTTTGAATATGCCTATGCGATCAAGGTGGCGGGTAAGATGTGAGCGCGGTGACAAAGCTCACATTCCCCAATGATTAACAGGTGTCTTTTTGGCGTTGCATCGGCAAAGCCTGATACAGCGAAAGCTGAATGCAGTGATTCGCGGCGCGTACTGTCACTCGCGCCGTTTCGCAAGGGCCAATCTTCATAACGCAGCGCGGGACACAAGCTTCGCGCAAGGTTGAATGGTTAACAAAAGGTTAATTCTTCAATCGAGGTGTCCGCCATGAGGATCGAAAGCGGCCTAAGCAGCAACTCTTATCAAAGCCGCTATGTGCCAAGCACAGCCGGCGCAGATGATGCTGCACCGGAGACGACAAACACCAACACGCCCCGCTTGAGCGGCGCCAGCACGTTTTCGAGCACACTTCTCTCGAACCAGCTCGCCTCGGCGCTGTGGACCGTTGAGGGTTCGCGCAAGGCGATCGTCGACATCGGCAACCGCCCATCGCGCGACGGCGGAGAGGACAGCTCACGCATCCAGATGGTGGAAGCCGCTTACCGCGAATACGAGATACCCCCTTCGCCCTATCAGGAATTCTGATGAGACGATGCGGTCAAGAAGGCCGGCCGGCATGATGCCAGGCCGGCCTTCTTGCATTCAGCCGTCAGTCAGGAGTGGCCGTGAATTGAATGCCCGCCCGGATCGCCTGCCTCGTGGTGGCTGCAGTGGCCTGCGGCAGCGGGTCTGCCGCTGGAGGCACAGCAGGACGATGACAAGGTCACCGGCTCACCTGCCCGCCATTCGCGATAACTCTGGGCAAGGATCTGGACCGAAGAATTGAGGAAGAGGCCTGCCATGATGGCGGCAACGATCAGGTCCGGCCAGGCGGTCGCCGTTCCCCATACCCCCAGTGCTGCAATCATGACGATGACATTGCCGATCGCGTCATTGCGCGAGCAGAGCCAGACGGAACGAACGTTGGCATCGCCATCCTTGTAGGACATCAAGAGCAGCACGCTCGTGACATTGGCGGCGAGCGCCAGAAAGCCGATGACACCCATGACCGGAGCCTCGGGGACCCCGCCTTCGAAGACGCGCCAGACGGTGGAGCCGAAGACCCACAGCCCCATCAGGAACAGGCTCACACCCTTGGCAGCGGCAGCCATGCTGCGGGTTTTCAGCGAGGCACCGATGACGGCGAGCGAAATACCGTAGGTCACGGCATCGGCGAAGAAATCCAGCGCGTCGGCCTGCAGCGCCTGGGAACGGGCGAGCTGGCCCGCCGTCATTTCAACCGCAAACATCGCGGCATTGATGGCGATCACCATCCAGAGCCGTCGCTTGTAGGTGTCGGACATGCCGTCGAACGGGGCGTGATCATGGCCGCAGCCAGCGCTCATTTTGATTCCCTTCACGTCTTGATGTGGTCACCTCGCCAATCTAGGATCTCTAGTGGCTAGAGGTTCAAGAGGTTATTTTCATGTTTTCGATCGGGGATCTGTCGCGACGCGCGGGGGTCAAGGTGCCGACCATCCGCTACTATGAGCAGATGGGGCTGCTCTCCGCGCCCGACCGGACCGAAGGCAATCAGCGACGCTACGAGAGAAGCGATCTGGAGCGGCTGACCTTCATCCGCCATGCGCGCGATCTCGGCTTTCCGATCGAGGCGATCCGGGAATTGCTCACTCTCAGCCGTCATCCGGAAGAGCCCTGCGAGCGGGCGGATCAGATCGCGCGTGAGCAATTGGAGGACGTGCAGCAGAAGATCGCTCGACTGAAAAAGCTGGAGACGGAACTGGCGCGCATCGTCTCGCATGCCGACTGCCATACGGTGGGGGATTGTTATGTGATCCGGGCCTTGTCCGATCACGGTCTTTGCGAACACGAGCATTGAGGAGAGTACCATGCCTGTCATCCGTCCGCATGACGCGCCGCTCGAAGAGGGCAAGGGCGATGGCCTCAACGCCGAACTCGGGCCCTATTCCGCTCGCCTGCTGTCTGATGCCGGTGGACTGACGCAATTCGGCGCGTTCATCGAAACGCTGCCGCCGGGCTCCTTTTCATCGCACAAACACTGGCACGAGCAGGAGGACGAATTCATCCTCGTCATCTCCGGTACCGTGACGCTGAATGAGGGTGAGGCCCTTACCGAGATGAAACCCGGCGATGCCGCGACCTTCAAGGCGGGTGTTGCGGTCGGCCATCGGCTGGAGAACCACTCGAATGAGCCGGTGACCTATCTGGTGGTGGGCACGCGATCGCCTGACGATGTCGTGCATTATGCAGACAAGGATCTGTTGCTGACCAAGGTGGGGTTCGAGAAGCGGCTGACGACGAAGGCGGGAGTGGAGGTGGAGCGGTGATCTTTGACTTTGCAAACGTGTTGGAGTAAAGTCCAACAATGAAGGCAAAGAATCTTCTGAAAACCCGACGCCACATTTCCGAGACCGTGTTCATCGATATGAAGGTGTGGCTAGTGCCTCAGAAGGTGCCCGGCAGTGATCACATGTTCAAATACAGCCTTGCTCTGGTGAGCCAGAATGTATGCATTCTCCGCTACGACAATGAAGCGGGGAAAGGTGACCACAAACATATTGGAGCAACCGAGCTCTCCTACGCCTTCAATGGACGGGATGCGCTGCAAGCGGACTTTTGGAAGGATGTTGAGAAATGGCTGAGCGAGAATTGAACAGCGTGACCATCAGCGTCTGCTCGCTCGATGAGAGCAAGCAGAGGCTGGCTGCCGCATTCCGGGGCGAAAGACAGGGCAACTATATCGAGTTTCCCACTGTTGACGTGCTCTGGAAGGTTCTTACTTCGAAACGTTGGGAGATCCTGCAGGCGATGACTGGGCAGGATGAGATGAGCATCAGGGAGATCGCCCGGCGTATACGGCGCGACGTCAAGGCTGTGCATGGCGATGTGCAGGCAATGCTGTCCGCCGGCCTGATCGACAAGACCGCCAGCGGCAATGTGATCTTTCCATACGACGAGGTTCATGTGGACTTCAAAATGCGCGCAGCCTGAATACCGCATTCGAAGAGCGGCTCCCCCGTTGACAATCGATCCAATCTGGCGCATCAAACGCGCCATGATCGACATCCGCGCAAACATCACCTGCACGTATTTTTGGGCCTACCGGTAACCGGCGGCCCGACAAGATCACATTGTCAACAGGCCGCCGTCAGGCGGCCTTGTTGTTTTCCGGACGACTTTCCCCCTGACGGCACGAAATGAGACCAAGGGAAAGTGACATGACCGAAGATACAGACCTCACCCTGCCCCGCCCGCCGATCGTGGCGATCCGCCATGCAAAGCCGCGCGACCTGCCGGAACTCAACGCGATGATCGCGTCTCTATCCGCGCATCTCGGCGACGCATCGGCGATGACGCCGGAAGCGCTGGAGCGAGACCTGTTCGGCCCGATGCCCTGGATCCAGGCGCTGGTCGCCGACAGCGGCGAAGAGGGCTTGATCGGCTACGCCATCCTGGTTCCGCTCTACAAGGCGCAGGAAGGCAAGCGTGGCATGGAGTTGCATCATCTCTTCGTGCGCGACGGCCAGCGCGGCAACGGCATCGGCCAGCATCTCGTCGACCGTGCCAAGCAGATCGCGCGTGCTTCCGGCTGCGACTTCCTTTCGGTGTCTGCTGCCACTGGCAATTTCGCTGCACATCGCTTCTATGAAAACATGGACTTCATTCCGCGCCCGGTCACCGGCATGCGCTACCTGCAGGCGCTGAGCTGAGCTTTCACCACAGACACGAGGAGAGACCTGATGCCCCGTATCGTGATTGCGCTTCAGAACGACTATGCCGACTGGGAGCCTGCGCTCTTGATGGCGGCGACACGCACCTGGCTTGACTGTGACGTGGTTACCGCAAGTCCCGATGGCAAACCCGTCGTTTCGATGGGCGGACTGAAGGTGACGCCCGACATCGGTTTCGATGCCATCGATGCCGATGAATTCGATGCGCTGATCGTTCCCGGCGGTTACGCCTGGGAGAAGGGTGTAGCGCATGACTTCACGGCGCTGGCGACGGCATTTCGAGACAAGGGCAAGGTCCTGGGCGGGATCTGCGCGGCGGCGAGTGCACTGGCTGCGACGGGCGTGCTCAACGATGTCGCGCATACCGGAAACGCGCTGGCGTCACACAAGAAGTATCCCGGCTATCACGGGGAAGCCTATTATCTGGACCAGCCACAGGCGGCCCGCGACGGAAAGATCGTGACGGCAGCCGGCTCGGCGCCTGATACCTTCACCATCGAAGTGCTGAAGGCGCTCGATCTCTACGGGCCGGAAGCCGAGGAAGAACTGGCAATCTTCGCGGCTGAACACCGCCGATAGAGCAGAAACCGCTTCGGCTCAGTGCCTGACGGGTGGATTTTCCGACCATTTCTGCAGGGTCGTCTTGATCAGGATGAGGGCTGCCTGCTGGGCGTGATCGCGCTCGCGCGGATCAACGATGGCCGAAAGACGCTTTTCAAACGCGCCGACAGTCTCATGCACCCAGCGATGCAGAGCGGGATCAGGATAATTGTCGAGCAGAGACCGGAGCGCATTCTCCATCCGCCGGCGTTCGATGCTCATATCCCCTCCGCAGTCACCTTGACGACGGAATCATGACAGGCAAGGCTTGCGCGATGCTGAACAGCGCCGCGCCACTTACTGGACGGCTGGAATGGCCTTGAGATAGGCCGCAATGGCCTCGCGGTCGGTGGCAGGCAGTTCCGCCATGTTCTTCTGCACCTCGACCATGGAACCCCCGACACTGTCGTAATCAGGCGTGAAGCCGGTCTCCAAATAATTGACGATATCCCCTTCGCTCCAGGAGCCCATGCTCTTCGAACCGGGCGTGATGTTGGGGATCGACCCCTCGCCTTCCGGATTGGGACCACCGGCCAGCCACTGGCCGGAGAGGAAGCCGCCAAGGGCATTGCGCGGCGTATGGCATTCGCCGCAATGGCCGGGGCCTTCAACGAGATACTGGCCACGCTTGACCATTTCGGAGGCGGCCGTCAGTTCGACGCGCGGTGCATCACTGAAATAGAGGAATTTCCAGCCGCCGAGTACGACACGCTGGTTGAACGGGAAGCCCAACTCATGCGGCGGGGCAACGGCATCGCTCGCGGGCAGCGTCTTCATGAAACCGTAGAGGTCGTTGATATCCTCAGGGGTCATGCGCGCATAGGAACCATAGGGGAAGGAGGGGTAGAGGTGCTCGCCGCTGCGGCTCACGCCGCGGGTCATGGCATCGCCGAATTCCGCCAGAGTCCAGGCGCCGATGCCGGCCTGCGGGTGGCTCGAGATGTTCGGGGCATAGAATGTGCCGAAATCGCTCTTCAGCGGCGCACCGCCGGAGAGGATCAGCCGCGCATCGCCCGTTGCGCCCGCCGGGGCGTGACAACTCGTGCAGCCGGCGGCGAAGAAGACGTCGCGACCATGGGCGAGATCCGGTTCACCGAGATCTGCCCAGACGGAAGCGTCCTGACGATCGGGGGCCGTGATGAACAGGAAAGCGCCGAAGCCAGCCACACCAAGCACCACGAGCGTGCCGATACCCTTGACCCATGTCGATGCCATTCGGCCTCCATCCTATTGTTGGAGCGCGTGGTGAGGCGCTGCTCGGCGGGCGATCCGAAAAATCCCAGGGCCGCCCGCCGCG
Source organism: Allorhizobium sp. (assembly GCA_046294755.1). Classification (GTDB taxonomy): domain Bacteria; phylum Pseudomonadota; class Alphaproteobacteria; order Rhizobiales; family Rhizobiaceae; genus Allorhizobium. The sequence goes on from JBKBON010000008.1 coordinate 66,525, forward strand.
AGGGCCGTTATTTCTTCAGACGGTAGGTCTGGTGGCAATCGCCGCAAGTTGCGCCGACGGCTTGCATGGCCGCTCCGACGCCCGCCTGGTCTGCGGGGAATGCAGCCAACTGTGCTTCGGCGGCAGCGGTGAGCTTGGCTGACTTCGCCTTGAAGTCATCCATGTTCTGCCAGATTGCCGGTGCAGCTTCGCTGTCCATGCCGGTTTCGCTGCCAGCGGGGAAGTGATCCGGGAAGGTCTTGCTGACTTCGGCCAGCGTGGTGAGGGCGGCCCTGACAGCCTCGGCGTCATAGGGCTTCTCGCCCTTGGCGATGGCGCCCAGTGCTCCCATCGCACCGCCGACTTTCTTCATTTCCTCCTGACGCACCACCTGCGGTTCGCCGGCAGCGATGGCTGCGGACACGCCAAGACAGATCGCCGCCGCGGCGGACAGAACGACTTTCAACTTCATCAGCTTTTCTCCAGGACTTCGGCCGGGCCGTCCGGCGATCGTTTGCGGGCAATGCATGTTTGCAGGCTTGGAACTCACGAATGAAGTCACAAAGGAGTGATAAGTGCAGCCTCAGGCAACTTTCGGATATCTATGACGAATTTGCGTCAGCCACCTGTCAGGGATTTGTCAGGAAAAGCCCGCGGGCGGCGCTTCTGCGGTCGAAGCTTGAGGCGGCGATCCGGCTCGCGACCGTGTCCGGAGATATCGATGCGGTCGTTATAGACGGTGAGCACCGCAAAGGCATTCTCATGCTCCGTATCCACCATGCCGCAGAAGTTGAGGAAGTGAACACCCTCCTGCTCGGCATACTCCCCGCGGTGATAGTGGCCGCAAAGATAGGCGATCGCTGCGGATGAGGAGGTGACGAGGCGTGCGAGCTCTTCGGCGTCCCACAGCGCGTGGTCGGAGTGCGGATAGATCGGGTAGTGGCCGAGCAGGATCACGTCATTGCCGCTGGCTTCGGCTGCGGCGAGCCTGTCGGCAATCCAGTTTGCCTGGCGGGCGGATATGCCGGCGTTCCAGTTATGGGCATTCGGCGCCCCCTTCTGCTTCAAGGCGGCAAGGCGGCTCGCGGCCTCGTCTCGTCGGGTATCTCCCACCGGTGGCGCGAACAGGGAGATCTCGTTGCCGTCCGTCACGAGCAGCCGTAGCCCGTTGATCTCGACCTCATGATAGGGAGCCGGCATGCCGAGGGCGGCATGCACCTGTGAAAGTCGATCAGGCTCGACCAAGAAATCGTGGTTGCCGGGGAGCTGGATCCGGGGTGCCTCGAGACGCTCGAGGAGCTTCAGCACCGGAGTCAGGTTTTGCCATTCCCGATCTATGAGATCGCCCAGAACGACGACGGCGTCGAGGGCCTGCGTATTGAAATATTCGACGGCTTCTCGAAGCTTGTCGAGGGAGCGGCGAAAGTACCGGTCGAGGTGCGGATCCGGATCGAGGTCGGCATATTGAGGGTCGGCGATGATGCCGAGCCTCAGGCGGGGAATGTCATTCGTCATTGCATTTGTACCGCTCATTCTACGGAGCGGAGCCTTAGTCTCGGTGCGTGACGGATGAATGACACTCAACCGGGCAGGTTTGGCTGAACCTTGCTCGGCGGCATGAGGCCGGAATAGATCGTCATGCAGATGAGGGTCAGGGGTACGGCAAGCATGGCGCCGACAGCGCCCCAGAGCCAGGTCCAGAAGACAATGGCAATGAAGAGCATGAATGCATTCATCTCGAGACGCTTGCCCATGACCGCCGGAATAAGCAGGTTCTCCATCAGCCCGTTGAGCGTGAAGAAGACCAATGCGGGTAGAAGCCCGAGCAGCAGCGTGTCGTGTACCAGCAGGCCGCCGATGACCATGGCAAGCGTGACCATGGCGATGCCGAGAAACGGGATGAAGCTCAGCAGGAATGCCGCAACACCCCAGAGCGCCGGGTTACCGAGGCCACCGAGCCAGGCCACAACACCGGCCACGGTGCCGAACACGCCGTAGACGATCACTGCCGTGGCGAAGTAGTAGCCAAGCGCCTCCTCAACCTCATTCAGCATGCGGATGGCCTTGAGGCGACGGTCCCGCCTTCCAAAGGCACGGATCAGGGCGCGGCGAAGCGGCAGACGCGATGAGAGGAACAGGAGAAGGCCGGCAATGAAGACGAAGAGCTGAACCAGCGCCGGTCCGACGCCAGTGGCGACGGTTGACAGAATTGCACCGGAATTCTCCAGCATGGTCTCCATCGAATCGGGGCCGCGCATCAGTGCGGCCATAGGTCTCTCCAGCCAGGCTATCTGCTGCAGATACTCGACCGTCCGATTGATCAAGTCCGGTCCAGTTTCGATCAGCATGTTGATCGGCGACCAGACGATCGCGATCATGAACAGGATGATCACCAGGAACAGGCTGGACAGAATGATGGCGGTCAGCGTCGGAGGAACGCCGAGATCTCCGAGGCGATCGGCGGCAAGGCCGAGAATGAGACCGACGACGATCGCCATGGTAACCGGGATGAGCACGAAGGAGGCCAGGTAGAGCGCGATCAACGCGAAGATGCCGAAAAGGCCGACCACGCACCAGGACACGACATAGTCGAGACCCGTTTTCTGGAAACGGACCTTGCGTGACGGCTTCGAGTGCACGGGAAACTCGACGTTCACCGGCGTCTCTCCGATGCGACCTTACACAGCCCGCCTGTCTTCATCATGATAGTGTTCCCCTTGGAGATGCCTCTCAACGTTCGGGAACAATTTCCGTTCCAATGGCGGACCAATGATCGCCGAGGCGCCCTACGCCCTGTGTCCTCCATCACGCCTTGTCGGCGAGGAGGGTAATGCCGATGCCCCAGGGATCGATCAGGCGGGAGCCTTCGGCATTGCGCTCAACTGGTATCTCAAGGGCGTCGAGCGTTGCCAGCACCCTGGCGAGCGTCTCGTTGTCATTGAAGGCGAGCGTGTAGCCCTGCAGTCCCGCCATGGCGCCTGTCCGGGCCGGAGCCTTGCGGCTGTTCCAGACATTGGCAGCGACATGGTGGTGATAAGCGCCGGAGGCAAAGAAACTGGCACCCGGATAACTTGCCATCTTCTTCAGGCCAAGCACGCCTTCATAGAAACGATCCGCCTCCGGGACATCGCCGACCTGCAGGTGGATGTGTCCGAGAGCCGCCGCCGGCGACATACCCGCCCACGGTGTCTTCGCGGCGCTGTCATAGAGCGACTGGAGGTCGAGACGGCGGGTGTCCATCTCCACGGTACCGTCGGCATGATATGTCCATTCGGTCGGGTCGCGATCACGATAGACTTCGATGCCGTTGCCTTCCGGGTCGGAGAGGTAGATGGCTTCACTGACGAGATGGTCGCTCGCACCTTCAAACTGAATACCGAGATGGGCGGCATGCGCCAGCCAATGGGCGAGTTCAGCACGATCGGGCATCAGGAAAGCATTGTGAAAGAGGCCAGCGGCATTGCGAGGGGCCGGCGCCGCGTCTTTACGCGTTGTCAGGGTCAGCAGGACGCGTTCACCCGCGCCCAGTTCGACGCCGCTTTCGCTCGCCTCGAGCCGCGTCAGGCCAAGTGCCTGCTCATAAAAGCCCGCCATCATGTCCAGGTCGCGGACAACCAGATGGGCGCGCCCGACATGAATGGGACGGCTGAGGGCAAAGGAAGCGGTTTCTTCGGCTACGGCTGTCATTGATCTCTCCAGTGCCGCCTGACGGCTATATCTCCTTATATGGCGTGAACCATCGTTCACATAAGCCAGCATTTACGCAAAGGATCGTTCGACAATCTTTGACGACGAAGACCTCTCCAAAGTTGATCCTGATCAATGCGGGGACCCGCCGAGGGACGCATTCTCTTCTCATAAAGAGGAAACACCCGGCGGGTGATAAAGGAGAGCAAGATGTACAAGAAGATCATCGTTCCAGTCGATCCGGCTGCCGTCGAGATCGGTGAGAAGATCCTCACCAAGGCGAAGTCTCTGCTCGATGCAGGCGGTGAGATCGTGCTCCTGACCATCATCGAAGACATTCCCGGTTATCTCGCAATTGATGTGCCCGTCGATCTCATCGAAGGCGCGATCAACGATGCGAAGGCCAAACTGGTGACGCTCAAGGAAAAGACGGGCGTGGCAGCGCAAACCGAGATCCGCTCCGGCGCTCCCGCTCGCGAGATCCTGGCGACCGCTGAAGAGCACAAGGCGGACCTGATCATCGTCGGCTCGCATGTGCCTGATTTCTCGAACTACTTCATCGGTGCGACAGCCGACCGGGTGGTGCGCCATTCGAAGATTTCTGTACTGGTCGACAGGTGAAACCATGACGGAGAACCCCGTACAAGCCATGGACACAGCCCATTTCGAACGCATGCTGCTCGCCCGCAAGGACGAGATCGAGCGGCGACTGAAGAAAATCGATGCCGATCTCGGCACGCTGAAAAGCGCCGACAGCAGCGAGCGGGCAACCGAGTCGGAGAACGACGAGGTGCTGGAGGAATTCGGCCAGGTTGGCGAAGAGGAGTTGCGGGCGATCGACGCAGCACTGGACCGAATTGCCAAGGGGCGGTATGGTCAATGCACGAAATGTGGCGAGGCGATTTCGATCGAGCGGCTGAAAGCCGTACCGCATACACCATTCTGCCAGGACTGTGCAGCCTCCCATTGAGAGGTGCCTTTCGAGGGGCGATGGGCAGGCCGGAGTGATGAGCTCCGGCCTGTTTCTCTTTCTGCAGCCTACTTCTTGCGCATGGCCTCGGCGAGTGCCGCACCCAGGCCACCCATCGCAGGCTGCTCCGGCTTCGGCGGGCGAGCGTTGGAATGCTTCATCGCATTGGCATTGCCGCGCGCGTCACCGCGCATCGAGGGGGCTTGAGCCTCGCCGCCGTCTTTCCGCATGGTGAGCGCAATGCGCTTGCGCTTGACGTCGACTTCCACGACCCGGACCTTCACCACATCGCCTGCTTTCACCATTTCGTGCGGATCCTTGACGAAACGGTCGGCAAGTTGGGAGACGTGGACCAGACCATCCTGATGCACGCCGATATCGACGAAGGCGCCGAAGGCGGCGACGTTTGTAACCGTGCCCTCAAGCGTCATGCCGATCCTGAGGTCGGTGATCTCCTCCACACCTTCGGCAAAGGTCGCCGTCTTGAAGGACGGGCGCGGGTCGCGGCCGGGCTTTTCGAGTTCGGCGAGGATGTCCTTGACCGTCGGCAGACCGAACTGCTCGTCGATGAAGCGCTTCGGGTCGAGGCTCTTCAAGGTCGCGCTGTCGCCCATCAGCGAGCGCAGGTCACGACCGCAGGCGGCGACAATCTTCTTGGCCACGCCGTAAGCTTCCGGGTGGACGGAGGAGGCGTCGAGCGGCTCCTTGCCGTTCGGGATGCGCAGGAAGCCGGCGCATTGCTCGAACGTGCGGGCGCCGAGGCGCGGCACTTTCAGGAGATCCTTGCGGCTTTCGAAGGCGCCGGTCGCATCACGATGGGCAACGATGGCTTCCGCCGTCGTTTTGCCGAGACCGGAGACGCGGGCAAGCAGCGGGGCGGAGGCCGTATTGAGATCGACGCCGACGGCATTCACCGCATCTTCGACCACGGCATCCAGAGAACGGCCAAGTTTGCCCTGGTCGACATCGTGCTGGTATTGGCCGACGCCGATCGACTTCGGCTCGATCTTGACGAGCTCGGCCAGCGGATCCTGCAAGCGCCGCGCAATCGAGACGGCGCCGCGGAGCGACACGTCGAGATTGGGGAACTCCTTGGCGGCGGTTTCAGATGCCGAATAGACCGAGGCGCCCGCTTCAGACACGATGACCTTGGTCGGCTTCGGCGCGGTCGACGGGAACTGGGCGAGCATGTCGGCCACCAGTTTTTCCGTCTCGCGGCTGCCCGTGCCATTGCCGATCGAGATCAGCTCGACCTTGTGCTTGCGGATCAGCGAAGCCAGTTCAGCCTGGGTGCCGCGGATGTCGTTCTTCGGCGGGAAGGGATAGACGGTCGTCGTCTCCACCACCTTGCCGGTGCCATCGACCACGGCCACCTTAACGCCGGTGCGGATGCCGGGGTCGAGACCCATGGTCGGACGCGAACCGGCGGGGGCTGCGAGCAGCAGGTCCTTCAGATTGCGGGCAAAGACGTGGATCGCCTCTTCCTCGGCCCTCTCGCGCAGCTCGCGCATCAGGTCGAGCGAGAGGGACACGGAAAGCTTGACCCGCCAGGTCCAGCCGGCGACCTCGAGGAGCCATTGGTCGGCGGGGCCCTTGGCCGCAACCTGATAGGCGGCGGCGATCATGCGCTGGCTCGGCTTGACCGGGGCAGTGTCGTCGCGATCGACTTCGATCGACAGCGACAGGAATTCCTCGTTCCAGCCGCGCAGCATCGCAAGCGCGCGGTGGCCGGCCACGGTTGCCCAGCGTTCGGAATGGTCGAAGTAATCGGCGAACTTGGCGCCGGCCTCCGCCTTGCCGTCAACGAGCTTCGAATAGAGGATGGCCCGATCCTTCATATCGTTGCGCAGGCGGCCGATGAGGTCGGCATTCTCGGAAATCTGCTCGGCGATGATGTCGCGTGCACCTTCGAGCGCCGTCTTCACGTCCGGCACCTCTTCGGTGATGTAACCGGCTGCGAGCTGCTGCGGATCACTCGTGCGGTCGGCGAGGATTGCATCGGCCAGCGGCTGCAGACCCTTTTCGCGGGCGATCTCGGCGCGGGTGCGGCGCTTCGGCTTGTAGGGCAGATAGAGATCTTCGAGCTCGGCCTTGGTCGTCACAGAGGCGATCTTGCGGGCAAGCTCGTCTGTCATCTTGCCCTGGCCGTCGATGCTTTCGAAGATCGACTTGCGGCGGGCGGCGAGCTCGCGGAGATAGATCAGCCGTTCGGCGAGATTGCGCAGCTGGGTATCGTCGAGACCGCCGGTCACTTCCTTGCGGTAGCGGGCGATGAAGGGAACCGTCGCACCCTCGTCCAGCAGACCAACCGCGGCCGTCACCTGATCGGGACGGGCGTTGATTTCAGTGGCGATGAGGGCGGCAATGCTCTTGATGTCGTCGGCCATGGGTCTTCCGTATGCTCGTGTGGAGGCGGACCATAGCGGGCGATTGCGGCAAGGCAACGGGGATGCGGCCCACTTCACAGGAAAGCACGGGCTTTAGAGGTCAATTCGGCTTGACCTTTGTCCCCTTCCCCCTTAACCGCCGGGCATTCCCTTGTGGCACTGGAGGCTGGCGATGAAGGTTTTGTTGATCGGGTCGGGTGGACGCGAGCATGCGCTGGCCTGGAAGATCGCCCAGTCGCCGCTTCTGACCAAACTCTATGCCGCCCCCGGCAATCCCGGCATCGCCGAAGAGGCCGAGCTCGTGCAGCTCGATACGGATGACCACGCTGCTGTGGTCGCCTTCTGCAAGGACAAAGCCATCGACTTTGTCGTCGTCGGACCGGAAGCGCCGCTGGTCGCTGGCATTGCCGACCGTCTGCGCGAGGCCGGCATTGCCGTTTTCGGGCCGTCGGCAGCCGCCGCCCAGCTCGAGGGATCCAAGGGCTTCACCAAGGATGTCTGCGCCCGCTTCAACATTCCGACCGGGGCGTACCAGCGCTTCAACAACGCACCGAAGGCCAAGGCCTATGTGCGTGAACAGGGTGCGCCGATCGTCATCAAGGCCGATGGGCTTGCCGCCGGCAAGGGTGTCACAGTTGCGATGACGCTGGATGAGGCGCTGGCTGCCATCGACGACTGCTTCGAGGGTGCGTTCGGGGCCGCCGGCGCGGAAGTCGTGGTCGAAGCCTTTCTTGATGGCGAGGAGGCAAGCTTCTTCTGCCTTTCCGACGGCAAATCGCTTCTGCCGCTCGCCACCGCCCAGGACCACAAGCGCGTCGGCGATGGCGATACCGGCCCCAACACCGGTGGCATGGGCGCCTATTCTCCGGCACCGGTCATGACGCCTGAGATGGTCGAGCGGACCATGAAGGAGATCATCGAACCGACCATGCGCGGCATGGCCGAGATGGGCCACCCGTTCCAGGGCGTCTTCTTTGCCGGGCTGATGATCACCGAGAAGGGTCCTGAACTGATCGAATACAATGTCCGCTTCGGCGATCCGGAATGCCAGGTTCTGATGATGCGGCTGAAGAGCGACCTGCTGCCGATCCTCTACGCCTCGGCCACCGGCACGCTGGATCAGGTGACCGCCGAATGGAACGAGGACCCGGCGCTGACCGTGGTGCTGGCCTCCAAGGGCTATCCCGGTGCCTACGAGAAGGCGACCCCGATTGCCGGCCTGCCGCAGGCCAGCGGAGACGCCAGGGTCTTTCATGCCGGCACCGCACTGAAGGACGGGCAACTTGTCGCGACGGGAGGGCGTGTGCTCAATGCAACGGCGCTTGGGGCAAGTGTCGCCGCCGCTCAGGCTGCCGCCTATGATCTCGTCGATGCGGTGACGTGGGAGAACGGCTTCTGCCGCCGGGACATCGGATGGCGAGCAATTTCGCGCGGAAACACCTGAGCTTTCAGGCTTTCGCCGCGAAAATCCGCACATTCGTTCAAATTTTACCAAAGCTCCTGACCGGATCGAAAGAAACGACTGCTAATGTTCACCCAACAATCGGGGAAGAACGTGATGCGCCGTATCGTTTCGACATCCATGATCCTTGCAGCGTCGATGGTGGCCTTGCCCGCCCTGGCGGGTTCAATCTCGACCGTCACAGGGCTCGCTGCGACCCAACCCAGCGTGATCAAGGTGGAATGTTCCCACTGCCCGCCGCCAGCAACCAGGATCGGCAAATCGCATTACCAAGTGCCCGCAATCCCCGCCGGCGGCCAGAGCGCCGAAGTCATTGAAGTCGATGGCGAAAAGAAGCTGAAGCGGGTCGAGCGCTGGTTCGGTGGCTCGCCTGTGGTGGTCTATAGCTCTGCAACTGGCTGGGCGACCGACGGCTCCAGGGTCGTGGCCGGCGCCTTGCCTGCGCCCAGCGAAATCGACCACACGACGACAACTGCAGCAGTCGATGCGCCGGCAGATGCGCAGGCGGCACCGGTGCTTGCCGGTTTCGAGCTTCGGCTCAACTGATCCCTATCCGCCCGCCAAACGATCCGGGCGCGGCGGTTCCTCGTGGTCGACACGGACATAACGCCCGGCCCAGTCCCGGGCGTTATGCCGTTCCCTTCAATTCTCAGAGGTAAATCTTTATAGTTCCATATTGAGATGTGCTTAAAGCCATTTCAATCTTTGGCGAGGAGACTCTGTCCCAAATCATCGGGACATGACGTGCCGATCTGTTCGACTGCCCCCTTCCCCTGCGCCCGAACCGCTCGACCGACGAAAGCTCCTCCTCCCCATGAAAAATCTCCGGATTTCCGTGCAACTCTTCATGCTGATCGGCGGCATGATGGCAGCCTTCGCGACTGCCACTTATTTCGAAGTTCGCTCCTCCAGCCAAACAATCTACCAGCAGCGCTACGAGTTGCTGCGCACCCAAGTGGAATCAGCTCTCTCTGTGCTGAAGGACTTCAACGACCGAGCTGTCGCTGGCGAGTTTACCGTCGACGAGGCCAAGACCCGCGCCTTCGACCTCCTGAACAAGATGCGCTTCGAGCCGGATGGCTACTTCTTCGGGTATGACTACGACGTTGTAATGATGTTCCACCCGACATCAAAAGATGTGGGCAAGAGCAACAAGGGCAAGCCCGACGCAAACGGCTTTGCCTACCGCGACGAATTGGTCCGCCTGGGTCAGCAGGGCGGCGGCTTCGTGGAATTCATCGGCCCCAAGCCAGGCAAGGATCCGGAAGACCGGACCTATCCCAAGGCATCCTACGGCAAGGCTTTCGAGCCCTGGAAGATCGTGATCGTCACCGGCCTTTACACCGATGATCTGAAGGCAGAGATCCGCACCAGCATCATGAAGACCGTCAGCGTCTCCGTCGGCATCTTCCTGGTCGCCCTCATCGCCGCCTTTTTCGTCATCCGCAACATCACCACGCCGCTGAAGGCGATCCATGATGCGCTCGAGGCCGTGGCCGACGAAAATGTCGATATCGCCATCCCGCATACCGACATGGGCAATGAAGTGGGCATGATGGCCAAGGCCACCCAGAGCCTGCAGGACAAGATCCGCGAGCGTCACACGATGGCCGCCCGCCAGGAAGAACAGCAGCGCGAGCTCGAGGGCGAGCGTCGGCAGAATGCGGAGGCCCAGCTCGCAGACGCCCGTCAGCAGGCGCATGTTGTCTCGACCATTGGCCAGTCGCTGGAACAGCTCGCCGATGGCGACCTCACCGTGCGCTGTGCGGATCTTGGGCCAAAATACGCGGCATTGCGCGACAACTTCAACGATGCGCTTGCACGCCTGGAAGAGGCCATGGCCCGCGTCAACCTGAAGGGGAACGACATCGCGGTCTCCAAGGAAGAGATCCGTCGTGCCTCCGGCGAGCTTGCCCAGCGCACCGAGCGCCAGGCCGCCAATCTCGAAGAGACCTCTGCCGCCCTCGACGAACTCACCGTCGCCGTGCGTCAGACGGCAGATGGCGCACGCGAAGCCGCAAGCCGTGTCGGTGCCGTCAGCGGCGAAGCAAAGCAGAGCGACGAGATCGTCACCAAGGCCATCAACGCGATGAGCGGCATCGAGCAGTCCTCGGCCGAGATCACCAAGATCATCGGCGTGATCGACGAGATCGCCTTCCAGACCAACCTCTTGGCGCTCAATGCAGGCGTTGAGGCGGCACGTGCTGGCGAAAGCGGCAAGGGCTTTGCGGTTGTTGCCCAGGAAGTCCGCGAGCTTGCTCAGCGCTCTGCGGCTGCTGCCAAGGAGATCAAGGACCAGATCGCCCGCTCCTCGCAGCAGGTCGAGCAGGGCGTGCAACTCGTCGGCCAGGCCGGCGAGGCGCTGAAGCGCATCTCCGACCAGATCGCCAGCGCCAACGATATCGTCTCGAAGATCTCCCACAGCGCCCAGGAGCAGGATACGACGCTACGCTCGATCTCGTCATCGATGAACCAGCTCGACCAGGCGACCCAGCAGAATGCCGCCATGGCCGAGGAAACCACGGCGTCTGCCGAGGTTCTCGCCAACGACACCGGCGACCTCCTGAACCTGATCCGCAGCTTCAAGACGAGCCAGACAGGGGCTAGCCGAGAGCCGTATCGTATGGCGGGCTGATCACCTTCCGTGGGACGCAAATCGAGGGCCGCCGGAGCGATCCGGCGGCCCTTTTTGCATCAACCTGTCACTTCGAGATAGGCTCCCAGCTTGTCCAGCTCCCGATCGGAAAAGACTTCGATGCCCGCCTGACGCATCAGGGCTGCCGTGACGCCGAAGCCCGCATGGCGGATGCCGGAGAACGAGCCGTCATAGATGAAACGGGAACCGCAGGAGGGACTGCCGTCGATGAGAAGCGCGACATCGCATCCCTGCTCGCGGGCGATGGCGACCGCCTTCTTTCCGCCCTCGACGAATTCGGCGGTGACATCGCCGCCCGTCACCTCCAACACTCGGGCCCGACCGGCCAGCACATCCTCGCCATTCATGCCGCCTTCGATTTCCGCAGGCGGGCGCGGCGTTGGCAGGCCACCGGCCTGTTCGGGACAGTACGCCATGAAACGACCCTCGGCCTTCCAGCGCTCGATCAGCGGATCATTCAGCGGCTTGCCCTTGCCGTCATAGCGGACGGGGCGGCCGAGCAGGCAGGCGCTGATGAGGATTTTGCGGGGCATCAGAGATCACGCAGCCTTCACTGCGATCTGCACGCCGGTTTCATCCTGCAGTAGACGGATGACCGCAAAGAGATTATCGGCACGCGGGTTTCCAGACGGACCAAACATGCGCATCAGGCTCTTGGGCGGTAGACCCGACTTCTGGCCGAGTTCCTGAAAACCGATGGTGGCGTTGATGTAATCGCGTAGAAGAGCGCGACCGATTTCGACATCCCCTGAGATTAGGAGATCCAGTGCTTCGCTCAGCAGAGCGGCGCGAAATGCAGGGTCTGCTTGCGCTCGATCTCGCACGGTTTCCTTGAAATCTCTCGTCAAAGCCATCTCAGCCTGCCTTCCGCCTTTTGTATTCTGCCCAACGAGCCTGCGCCGTCTTGATATCGGCCTGCTGTCGCTTCTTGGTTCCGCCGGCGAGCAGGATGACGAGTCTATCGCCGTCTCTGCCGAAATAGATGCGGTAACCGGGTCCATAATCGATGCGATACTCCAGGACACCTCCGCCCACACCCTTGGCATTGGAGAAGTTTCCTAGCGACAGGCGGGTGATGGCCGTCGTGACCTTGACTGCAGCGGTGGGGTCTAGCCCTTCGAACCAGAGCCCGAAGGGGCTGCGCCCTTGATCGTCGAGGAACTCACGGACCTCCATGACTAAATGGTAACATATAGGCCACCATTATCAACCGAAAAAGACCCCGCCGAAGCGGGGTCTCACATCCATCAGCCTGTGATCTTGGAGAAGTCGGCGACCGTGCCGGTTGCCTCGCGGATCGCCTTCAGGAGGGCCAGGCGGTTTGCGCGGATCGCGGCGTCGTCGTCGTTGACCAGGACGTCCTCGAAGAACTTGTCGACCGGGCCGCGCAGCGTCGAGAGCGCCTGCATGGCGGACCGGAAATCTTCCGACGCCACCGCTTCGGCTGCCGATTTCGAGGCGGACTGGATGGCGGCGAACAGCGCCTTTTCGGCATCGAGCTTCAGAAGAGCTTCCGAGACGCCATCGGCGACGACGGTGCCCTTCTTCTCTTCGGCGGCGAGCAGCTGCGTGGCGCGCTTGGTACCGGCGAGCAGGTTCAGGCCGTCTTCCGAGGTGATGAAGGCGGTCAAGGCTTCGGCCTTGCGGGCGACCATCAGGAGGTCGTCTGCCTCAGGCGTCAGCACGGCATCGATGATGTCGTGGCGGGCGCCCTGGTCGCGCAGGTAAACCTTGAGGCGGTCGTGGAAGAAGGAGAGGAGGTCGGCATCCTTGGCGACGGACGCCAGCGGCAGACGGATGCCCTTCTCCAAAATCATCCGCACAACACCCAGCGCCGCACGGCGCAGCGCATACGGGTCCTTCGAGCCGGTCGGCTTTTCGTCGATCGCCCAGAAACCCACAAGCGTATCCAGCTTGTCGGCGAGCGCGACGGTGAGGCCCACCTTGTCTTCCGGCAGACGGTCGGAGGGGCCGTTCGGCTTCCAGTGATCTTCGATCGCCGCGGCGACGGAGGCATTTTCGCCCTGCAGCAGCGCATATTTGCGGCCCATGGCGCCCTGGAGTTCGGGGAACTCGCCGACGGCTTCGGTGCGCAGGTCGGCTTTCGCCAGCACCACGGCGCGGTCAACGAGGGCGGCATCGCCGCCGACAACAGGCGCCAACACCTTTGCCAATTCGCGAATACGCGCGACGCGCTCGCCTTGCGTGCCGAGCTTGGCGTGGAAAGTCACGTTCAACGCGTCGAGCTTGGCCATGCGCTGGTCGAGCGGCTTCTTGAGATCCAGGTCGAACTTCGCGGCAGAGGCCTTCAGCGTATCGAGGTCCGGCAGGTCGCCCTGGTCGCGCTTCCAGAAATGGAGCGCGTCCGACAGGCGGGCGCGCACGACTTTGCCGTTGCCATGCATGATCTCCTTGCCGCCGTCGGTGGCCTGGATGTTGGAGATCAGGATGAAATGGTTGGAGAGCACACCCTCCCCTTGAGGGGGAGGGTCGGACCGAAGGGCCGGGGTGGGGTGACCCACGGCCGGCGAGGTATGGCCCCCCCCCCCCCCCGCCGCGCGCCCCCCCCCCCCACCCCGGGGGGGGGGGGGGGGCGCCGCGGGGGGGGGGGGGGGGCCCACCCACGGCCGGCGAGGTATCACCCCCACCCGCGCGTTCCGCGCGACCTCCCCCCTCAAGGGGGAGGTGGGTGGCCTGCGGGCGCACGACAAAACACTTTTGGTTGGTCTTGATCGTCAGGCGGATGATCTCGGCGGGGATCGAGAGATAATCCTCCTCAAACGTGCCGAGCAGGACCTGCGGCCATTCGACGAGGCCGGAGACTTCCTCCAGCAGGCCCTCGTCCTCGACCAGTTCGAGGCCATTGGCAAAGGCGATGTCGCGGGCGTCGTGCAGGATCATGTCCTTGCGGCGCTCGGCATCGAGGATGACCTTGGCGCGTTCGAGGCTGGAGACGTAATCGTCGAAACGCTTGACGGTGATGGCGTCAGGCGCATGGAAGCGGTGGCCATAGGTGACATTGGACGCCACGATGCCATCGATCTCGAAGGGGATGACCTGGACTTCGTCATGCTCGGGGCCGAAGGTGCAGACGATAGACTGCAGCGGGCGCACCCAACGCAGGCTTTCCATGCCCTTGCCCTCGATGCCGCCATAGCCCGAGCCCTTGGGCATCGAGGCAAAACCCGAGCGCATCGATTTGGGCCAAGGGAATGTGCGGATGATGCCCGGCATCACATCGGCGATGATTTCCTCCGCCGCACGGCCGGGCTTTTCCAGAAAGGCGACATAGAAATCGCCCTTCTTCGGATCGGTCTTGATGATCGCCTGGTCGATCGAGGTGAGGCCCGCGCCGCGCAGGAAGCCGTCGATGGCGCCCTGAGGTGCCGAAACGCTCGGGCCCTTCTTCTCTTCCTTGATGTCTGCAGAGCGGGCGGTGAGGCCCCGGATATCGAGCGTCAGCCGCCGCGGCGTCCAGTATTCGCGCGCACCCTCATAGGTCAGACCTGCATCGACAAGCGCATCGGTGACCATCTTCTTCAGATCGCCAGCCGCCTTGCGCTGCATGCGGGCCGGGATTTCTTCGGAGCGGAGTTCGAGCAGGAGATCGGGCATCGGGTCTGACTTTTCGAGATGTTGCTTGAGGCTGCGGCGGACTTAGCAAGCCCTGCGGCAAAAGTCATCCATGGATGCGTGCAAAATGGCGGGGGTTCAGGCTGCGGTCAGATCTGTTCGCACGGGAATGGCAGCCAGTTCTAAGGCCTTCGCCTCTGCTTCCGTCTTCAGGTCATAGCTCGTCTGCAGGTTCATCCAGAACTGCGGCGACATATCGAAATACCGAGCGAGGCGAAGCGCAGTATCGGGTGTCAACGACGTCTGCTCGGCGACCAGACGCTCGATCCGCGTGCGCGGTACGTTCAAGAGGCGCGCGAGGGCGCCAGCGCTCAGGCCCATGGGCTCCAGAAACTCGTCGCGCAAAATTTCACCGGGATGGACGGGCGGCAGGACGATGGTCATGGCATGTCTCCTTCTCAGTGGTAATCGACGATCTCGACCTTTCCGGCACCGTAATCGGACCAGACGAAGCAGATCCGCCATTGGTCGTTGATCCGGATCGAATGTTGCCCTGCCCGGTCGCCCTTCAGAAGCTCCAGCCGATTGCCTGGAGGACGGGTCAAGTCGTTAAGCGAAGTCGCATTATCTATCAGCGTTAGCTTCACGATTGCACGTCTCAAAAGATCCGCCGGGAAACCTTTCGGCGCTTTCCCAGATGCCACGGTCTCCGTCATTGCATTAGCATAAGACCGGATCATCTGAAGCCTCCCAGATCAGAAATGTATCATCATATGATACATCTGTCGAGACCTACCACCCGCCCCCGCCACCGCCGCCACCGCCGCCGCCGGAGGAGCCGCCGGAGAAGCCGGATGAGGACGAGGAGCTGGAAGGGGGCGGTGTCGGAATGGTGGAGGCGATCGTCGAGGCCATGGACGAGGAGAAGCCGCCGATGCGGTCACCGAAATTGCCGTAGTTGCTGCCGTGGTACCAGCCGGGGCTGTAGGCGGCGGCGGCCCCGGCGGCTGCCGAGGCAAGCCAGGTCTCGAACGCCTTGGACCATGGTTTTTCGACACCGAGTGCCACGGCATAGGGCAGAAGCTTTTCGAAATGGCTGGGCGACATCTTTGGCGCACCGGCCATGTTCATCCGGTCCCTCTCGGCAAGCGTCAGGTAGGTACGCAGGCCCTCGATGCCATCCATCATTTTCCGTCCGAGCGGGGTCGGCGCCCCCATGAGGAAGAAGAACAACAGGTTGACGAGGAGAATTCCGCCAAAGGCGATAAGGACGGGGAACTGGTGGGTCGCTTCAAGATCCATCCACATGGAGATCAGCATCAGTCCAAGCGCCGACAGGCCAACAAAACCGATCAGGGCGAGTGCTAGGATAGCAATGATCTTGCTGAAGAGCGAGCGGGCGCCCTGGAACATGTGAACAAGGCCGACGGTGAAAGAGCCGAAAAAGACTGCGAAGAAGGTGGGTACGAAGATCAGAGCGTAGACGTCCTCGTCCAGATTACCGAAGATGAAGAGCAAGGCGACGACAGCAATGGAGAGGCCCACACCGACAGAGATGTAGCCGGCATTTGCCTTGTAATACTTGTCGCGATGCTCCTTCTCGATGGCTGCACGGAAGCTGTCACCAACCTTCTGCACCTTTTTGCCATTCGCCTTATCGATGACCAGAGCATCGCCCTGCGAGCGAATCTCAGCCATCAGAGCGGCTTCGCCAGCCTGCAGCTTGCCTTCGATCCGCTTGCCGGTACGTCGGATGGTGATGCTGCTGTCGAGATCGTCGAGTTCGACATATCCCTTCACCGCCAGATCAAGCGCAGAGGCCGAAAGCGCAGTCCAGCCAGCGCCGGAGAAGCCCTTGTTGTCGATGTAGTTGACCAGCGCTGGCGAAATGCCCTCCGGTGCATCCCAACGCGGCACCACAACGCCCTTCGGTGGATCACGGCCCACGGCGAGCCAGGAGCGCAGGTAATAGAGGAAAATGACCGCGAGACCGCCGAAGCCGATGATGGTGTTGAGGTTATCGCGGATGAACCACCAGACGCTGTCTTGCGAGGAAGGAGCTGCAACCACGCCCTTGTCGAAGGCGAGCACGATGGTCAGGCCTTCGCCTGGTCCAAGTTGCCGGGTGGTTTCGAATTCCAGACCACTAGACCCCGGCACCTCACGGGCGTCTCTTGCCTGAGATCCCACAGGCCCGGTAAAGAACGTGATCTTCGTAGGCACGGCATCGCCAGGCAGGAAGACGCTGGCGCTCGCCTCTTCGATCGGGAAGAGCCAGCCATTGCCCGTCACATTCCAGTAGAGCTCGTCGTGATCGTCGAAATAACGGATCTGGCGACCGGTCCGATAGGTGATGGTGTAGGTGTATTCACCCGGCTCAAGCAAGACGTCGCCCGAGCCAGCATAGACGCGGATGCCGCCGGCGATCGATTCCGTATGATTGGCTTCCGGCTCGCCGTCGCGCTCTACTGAGATCAGCTCGAAATCGACCTGCTGGCGAAAGCCTCGCGCGTCCCGCGCATAGAGCGGGAAATCACGAAAGATGCCGCGCTTGATCTGATCACCCTCGGCATTGACGGTGATCGTTTCCGCAACCTCCATCGTGGCATCGGGAAAGACGGTGATGTCGGCGTGGTAGGTCCGGATGACTTCCTCAGCCTGCGCGCCGCATGCCATCCAGAGAACGAGAATGAAAGCGGAGCACAGGCGAAGGAGCGGGGTCATTTCGGATCGTTCCTGACGAGGTCGACGCCGAGCGAGGCAAGAGCATCCCAATAGCCGGGATAGGTCTTGGCCACGCAGCCGGGGTCGAGGATGGTAATGTCGCGGATCTTCAGGCCCGCCAGCGCAAAGCTCATGGCGATGCGGTGATCGGCGAAGGTGTCGATGGAAGCCGGGAGCGACTGGCCGACAAGCGATGGATCGGAGAAGACGAGGAGGTCATCGCCCTCCTCCTTTGCCAGTCCTTCGCGGATGTTGTTCAGCCCGGTGGAGACGGCGCGGATGCGGTCGCATTCCTTGACGCGCAGGTTCTCGATGCCGACGAAGCGCACCGGCGTCTCGTTAAAGGCGGCGAGCACGGCAATGGTCGGGATCGCGTCCTGCATCTGGCTGCCGTCGATGACGGCGGGCATGTTGGGGAACTGCGCGATCACGTCATAGGCCTTGGCGTCCGGCTGGGTGAAGGCATCCGAGGGCGTGCCGATATCGATCTGGCCCTTGGTCAGGACTTCGGCACCCCAGAGGTAGGTGGCGGCAGAGGCATCCGGCTCGATGTGGAAATCGGTCGCGGTGTAGCCCGTTGGCTGGATCACCCACGAGGCGGGTGTCGGCTGCTCTACTTTGGCGCCGAAAGCGCGCATGGCCGACATTGTCAGGTCGATGTAACCGCGGGCGCCGATGTCGGCACCGGCAAGCTCGATGGTGAATGGCTCGGAACCACAGGCCGCTGCCATCTGAAGAGCCGAGACATATTGGCTGGACAGGCCGGCATCGATGACGACGTGGTTCTTCTTGAAGGCGCCATTGGCGTCTATGGCGACCGGCGGGCAACCCGAGGGCGCGGCGATGGCCACACCAAGCGACTGCAGCGCCTCGACCAGTGGCTTGATCGGTCGCTTGCGCATGTGTTCATCGCCGTCAACGACGTAGCGGCCATGGCCCAGCGCCAATGCGGCCGTCAGGAAGCGGGTGGCGGTGCCGGCATTGCCAAGGAAAAGCGGTTCTGCGGGCGACTTCAACTCGCCGGTGCTGGTAACGACGAAGGTGGTCGCATCCGGCTCCTCGACGGTCACGCCCATCTTGCGCAGCGCTTCGGCCATATAGCGGGTGTCGTCGCTCTTCAGCGCGCCGGTCAGGCGGCTGGTGCCCTTGGCGAGGCCGGCGAGCAGCAGGGCGCGATTGGTGATGGATTTCGAGCCCGGAGGGCTCACCTTGCCCGTCAGGGCATGGGTGGGCGGAAGGATCGTTACACTGTCAGTCGTCATGATCTCGGTCTCAAAAGGGACATCCGCCGAAGGACGTCAGAACTTGACCGTCGGTACCGCACGGTCGGCCTCGTTGGCAATCTCGAAATAGGGTTTCTTCGAGAAGCCGAACTGGCCGGCGACGAGGTTGTTGGGGAAGCTCTCGACCTTGACGTTCAGATCACGGGCCGCACCATTGTAGTAGCGGCGCGACATCTGGATTTCACCCTCGACGGTTTCCAGCGACCGCTGCAGCTCGAGGAAGTTCTCGTTGGCCTTCAGATCCGGATAGGCTTCGGCAAGCGCGATGATCTTGCCCAGCGCTGCGCCGAGCAGACCTTCGGCTACAGCGCGTCCGGCAACATCGCCTGCCGGCACGGCCTGGGCCTTGTTGCGCAGCTCGATCACACTTTCCAGCGTGCCCTTCTCATGGCCGGCATACCCCTTCACGGTCTCGATCAGGTTGGGGATGAGGTCGGCTCGACGCTTCAGTTGCACATCTATGCCAGACCAGGCCTCCTCTGCCATCTGCCGGGCCTTCACCAGGCCGTTGTAGATGAAGACGAGATAGGCGCCGATGGCGGCAAGAATGGCAAGTGTCGTGAACATGATGCGAAGGCTCCCCAGCTGAACTGGCCGCACGTTAGCGGGTCATGACCGCAAAGTCATGAAGCAAGTTTGATCCGATCCGCATCATGGCGTCCGGCAATGATACGGGCGTTGGCTCAAATTGAGGACAAACGTGAACCCATCCGTTAATCGATGATCCCTAATATGCGACTACGAGGTTTCGCACCGGAGCTATCGCATGAAGGCAACGACCTGGAACGATATGCCCACCTGGGCACTCATGGCCAGCCGCGACATGCTCAGGGCGGCAGTCCCCGAACGCCGGATGAGTGACACGTTGAAGGATATACTGGCGGTCCTGACATCGGTGCCGCAGCTCGATCTCTCCGACATGGCAGCCATCTATGTCCGCGAGCCGGGGCAGGATCGGCAGCGGCTCTTTCACAACAATACGGCTGACCAGATGGATCTGCCGATCGATCTGCCGGCAGGCGCGCGCATGCCGGAATGCATCACGGAGCGCGAGGATCTCATTCCCTACTGGATCCCGATCTCCGTTGCGGGAGATCCGGATTTTGGCACGGCGATCTTCTTCAGCCGCAGCGAAAGGCCGATCAATGTCGAAAGCCTGTCTGCTCTGCGGCTTCTCGCCCAGGAGCTCGGCCCGATCATCCAGCAGCGCAACGGGTGCGCCGCGTCCCTGGTCGACATGGTCGAACTGTCCACGGACGAGATCTATATCTTCGACCCGGTCCGCTTCACGATTACGCGCACGAATGCGACCGCAAACGTGCGGACGGGTTATTCAGCCGAAGCGCTTGCCGGCATGACGCCAGCGTCGCTGAAAGTCGGGATCTCGGAACTCGACTACCGCGCCAAGCTTGTCCCGCTGGTCGATGGCACCGCCCGGAGCATCACCTTCGATGCGATCCAGCGGCGGCGCAACGGCACTGTCTATCCGGTCAAGGTGCATGTCTGGCGCATTCGCGGGCCGTCCTCCGACCTGTTTGCCGAAGTTGCGATCGCGACCGCCGATCAGCGCAAGGCCTTTGGCCTGCTGGAACAGGTTTTCGACGCCATTCCCGGCGGCATCGGCGTCTTCGACAATCGCTCGCGGCTCCTGATGGCGAACCGGCGCCTTTATGACCTGATGAACATTCCTCCTGAGATGTTCCCGCCCGGATCCAAGTTCGAGGATATCCTGCGCTACAATGCCAGCCGTGGCGAATGGGGCGACGGAGACCCGGAGGCCATGGTGCGCGAGCGGGTCGAGCAGGCGGCACTCGGACTGCCCTACAGTTTCGAGCGCGAGCGCAAGAGCGGCAAGGTTCTGACTGTCCGCTCCGAGCCGCTGTCGAATGGCGGCTATGTCTTGAGCTACAGCGACATCACGCTTCGAAAGCGGGCGGAGAAGGAACTAATCCGCAATCGCGACGAACTGGAAAAGACGGTGCGCCAGCGCACAGCTGAGATTGCCGCCCAGGCGGCGGCGCTGGAGGAGGCCCTTCAGCAGGAAAAGAACATCAACGCGATGCAGCGGCAATTCGTGGCGATGACCAGTCACGAATTCCGCACCCCGCTTGCCATCATCGACGGTGCCGCCCAGCGGATCCAGCGCAAGAAAGGCGAGATGGATACGCATTTCCTGACCGACAAGACCCAGCAGATCCGCTCTGCGGTCGCACGCATGGTCGAGCTCATGGAGAGTTTCCTGTCAGCCGGGCGGATCGACACGGGCAAGATCGAGCTGTCGCTGGTGGATTGCTCCCTGCACAAACTGATCGAACAGGCGATCAAGCGACAGAAACTCTCGGCTCAGCATCATCGATTCGATTCGGAGATCGAGACGCTGCCGCAGGTCATTCGCTGCGATGCGCTGGGGATCTCGCAGGTGCTGACCAATCTGTTGTCCAACGCCGTCAAGTATGCGCCTCGCGCGCCCGACATCACCATTCGCGGGTGGGAAGAGGACGGCTTCGTGTTTCTTTCCGTGAAGGACGAAGGTGTAGGCATCGACGCCGAGGACGTGCCGAAACTCTTCCAACCCTATTTCCGCGCCCGCACCTCCACCGGTATCGCCGGCACGGGGATCGGCCTCTCCCTCGTCAAGCAGATCGTCACCCTGCATGACGGCGACATCTTCGTCGAAAGCGAACGTGGCAAGGGCACCTGCTTCACTCTGGTTCTGCCGATCCAGGGACCGGCAGACCGACAGACAACCGAACCGGCGCCGGAGGTCAGCGCCGCCTGATCCTTAGACCCCTTAGAGGAGGATGACATGATCACAGTGCTTTGCGTCGAAGACGAGAGAGACGTCCGTGAACTGATCGCCGAGGAACTGGAGGAGGCCGGCATTCGCGTGCTGCAGGCGGAGAACGGCAAGGAAGGACTGGACAAGATCCTGACCCAGCGCCCCGATATCGTCATCTCGGATATCACCATGCCGGAAATGGACGGGATCTCGATGCTGGGCGAGTTGCAGATCAACCACCCGCAATTCGCCAACATGCCTTTCCTTTTCCTGACAGCGCTGGCCGACCGGGAAAAGATGATTGAGGGCCTGGGCGCAGGCGCCGAAAGCTACCTCACCAAGCCGATCGACTTCGATGTGCTGATGGCGAAGATCCACGGCCTGGTGGTCAGGATCGAGAACCGGGTGGCGGCGGGACTGGAGTTTTAGCCCTTACGCTGCCCGACCGAAGTTCGCGCCACCGGCATCGGTCAGCAGGAACGCCTCGCCGCAGCTTTTCGCCAGCGCACGGACGCGGCCGATATAGGCCTGGCGTTCGGTCACCGAGATGACGCCGCGGGCGTCGAGCAGATTGAAGATGTGGGAGGCCTTGATGCACTGGTCATAGGCCGGGAAAACGCATTTGTGCAGGCGCTGATTTTCTGTATCCGAAGGCGCGCCGGCGGCGAGCAGGGCCTGGCATTCCTTTTCGGCATCGATGAAATGGCGATGCAGCATCTCGGTATTGGCGAATTCGAAGTTGTGGCGGGAATATTCCTGCTCGGCCTGCAGGAAGACATCGCCATAGGAGATCTTCTCTTCGCCTTCGCGGCCGTTGAAGTTCAGGTCATAGACGTTGTCGACGCCCTGGACATACATGGCGAGGCGCTCGAGACCATAGGTCAGTTCGCCCGCGACCGGCGAGCAATCGATGCCGCAGACGGCCTGGAAGTAAGTGAACTGCGAGACTTCCATGCCGTCGCACCAGCATTCCCAGCCGAGGCCCCAGGCGCCGAGTGTCGGGCTTTCCCAATCGTCCTCAACGAAGCGGATGTCGTGCAAAAGCGGGTCGAGGCCGATCGCCTTCAGCGAGCCGAGATACAGCTCCTGCAGGTTGGACGGGTTCGGCTTCAGGATGACCTGATACTGGTAATAATGCTGCAGGCGGTTGGGGTTTTCGCCGTAACGGCCATCAGACGGGCGACGCGAGGGCTGCACGTAAGCGGCGCGCCAGGGCTTGGGGCCGAGTGCGCGGAGCGTTGTCGCCGGATGGAATGTGCCGGCGCCGACTTCCATGTCGTAGGGCTGAAGAACGGCGCAACCCTTGTCCGCCCAATAGGCATGCAGCGTCAGGATCAGCGCCTGAAAGGAGCGCTTGGGGTCCATGTGCGGGGCAAGGGGCGTGTTCATCGGGCTATCCATCGGCTTGGCTCATGTTGCGGCCCGTCTGGTGCCATGAGCGGAGGGAAGGGTCAAGCGTCTCTGCGCCAGGCTTCCAGTCTGCAGCCAATCACCGATCAAGGTCGCTTGCATTGTGCAGCTTGCCGAGCAATGAGAAAGCCACGCCGGCTGGCTCAAAGCGGATGGCTGCCTGTCCCTGGAACAGATCGGACACGACACGTTCGGTCAAGCGCGAACCGAAACCCCGGCGTGTCGGTTCGGTCACCGGCGGGCCGCCCCTCTCCAGCCAGTTGAAGGTGAAGCTGTTGTCTGCCTGGTTGTCCCAGCTGATGCTGACCCGGCCTTCGGGGCGAGACAGTGCGCCGTATTTCGTCGCGTTGGTTGCAAGCTCGTGAATGGCCAGCGACAGGCCCAGCGCCTGCTGGGCGGAGAGGTAGACCTGTGGACCATTGATGGCGATGCGATTGTCACCGTCGACATGCGCGGCGACCGCAGTTTTTGCAATCGCCGAGATCTCGGCTGCCGTGACACTCATGCCGGTCAGCACATCCTGCGCCTTTGCCAATGTCTGAATGCGGGCGCCGATCGTTGCCGCCGCTTCCGGAATGGACGTCGCACCGCGCAGGCTCTGGCTGATGATCGACTGCACCATGGCCAGCGTGTTTTTCATCCGGTGGGCGAGCTCGCGGTTGAGGAGCTTCAACTCATCTTCATAACGGACCTGTTCGGCCAGATGCCTCTGGGCCGATTGATAGGCCTCTTCCAGCGACTTGCGATCGGCAACGGCCTGGGTGGTCTCGGTCACGTTGTTCAGGATCCCGGCGATGCTTCCATCATCGTCGTACAGAGGGCTGTAGGAGAAGGTCCAGTGGGTCAGCTCCTCATAGCCGTTGCGGGTCACAATGAGCGGCAGGTTCTCCTGCCAGGTTCCCTTCCCGGATAAGGCGCTTTCTACGAAGGGAAGGACGCTATCCCAGACATCCGACCATAGTTCGCGGAACGGCGCACCGGCCGCTTGTTCCACTCGTTGCCCAAGCATCGGCAGATAGGCGTCATTGTGGAACTGCAACAGATCCCTGCCCCACCAGAAGCACATGGGCTGGCGTGTGGAGAGAACCGTGCGAACGGTCGCCTTGAGGGAATAGGTCCAGTGCTCGACCGGGCCGAGAGACGTGGCGGCCCAATCGACGGCATTAAATTGCCGCGCAACGCCGCATGCAATGCCCAGGAATTCTTCGTCGCTCTTCATCAAGCTCCCGCGTAACGCTTTATGCAAGCTATAGAAATCGGCACTCCGGAAATTGTTCCGTGACCGAGATCGAGACGCGCGCTGATGGGCGCGAAACTCAATCGTCGTCCTCGCGACGCGGGCGATACTCGCCGGTCTCCGGATCCTCGACCAGCGTACCGACAGCCTGATTCTCCCGCTCCTTCTCCTCGGCTCGCGATCTCGCTGCCAATTTCTCGGCATCCGCGACAAAGCGCCGGTAAAGCAGCCAGGCGCCCCCTATGAGAATCGTCAGAAATATCAGCTGCGCCATGTCCCCTCCCCGTCTGCACGTCGCCTAGCGTCGGTCAGAGACCGTAGCGGCCCCATAGTGCCTTTTCTTCGAGGGTCTCGGCAAGACCCGCCACGGCCTGTGCAGCGAGCTGATCCGGAGCAGCAAAAGCGCCGATCCCCGGAGCGCGGCGGCCGAAAAGCCCCTTCTGAGCTCCGATTAGTTCAAGCCGGGCATCCTTACCATAGCGGGTCTTGATCTCCTCGCGCAGGCTGCCCAGGCGATCGACCAGACCAAGTTCCAGCCCCTTGCGACCGGTCCAGAAGAGGCCCGAGAAGAGGGTTGGATCGTCGGCGAGGAGCGTGCCGCGACGGGCCTTGACCATGTCGATGAAGATCTCGTGGATCTCATGCTGCAGGGTCTTGAGATATTCGATATCGCTTTCCTTTTCCGGCTGGAAAGGATCGAGGATCACCTTGTTTTCGCCAGAGGTGTAGACGCGACGCTCGACGCCGATCTTCTTTAAGAGTTCTGGAAAACCGAAGCCGCCGGAGACGACGCCGATCGAGCCGACGATGGAGGTCGCGTCGGCAATGATCTCGTCACCGGCAATGGCAATCATGTAGCCCCCGGAGGCAGCGACATCCTCGACAAAGACGAGAACGCGCTTGTTCTTCTCCTCCGCAAGCGCCCGGATGCGGTCATAGATCATGCGTGACTGGACGGGAGAGCCGCCTGGAGAATTGATCGAGAGTGCGACGGCAGGGCTGTCCTTCATGCCGAAAGCCTTTTCCAGCTGGCCGGCAACCGAGGAAAGGTTCAGCGCGGGGCGAAAACGCGAGCCGCCGCTCATGATCGGCCCATGCAGCCTGACGACCGGAATAACGACACCCTTTTTCTGGAAGCGCTTGGGAACCAGCCGTTTCAAAAAGTCTGCCATAGTCGCGTTTCAACTCCTCAATCTTCGATCTGATCGCAGATGTAAGGAGCCGCGGCCCGAACACAATGGCGAAGGCAAAAAATGAGCCTTTTCAACGCAAGCGCTGATATCCGACGCGGCCGTTGTTGAGGTCGTCGACGAAAGGCGCAAACGCATGGCTTTCAGGCCGGTCATGCATCAGGAGCGGCGCGCGCATCTGCAGGCGAGCGCGCGAGCCCTTGATCCCGGTCACCAGGATACGGGTGGCGTTTTCGCCCTGACGCGGATGGATGGCCGTGATTTCCAGACCGCCAAAGCGTTTGCCGCAAGCCGCAATGATCTCGGCGATCGACTGAGGTCTGGCAATGAGCGAGAGCTGGCCACCCGGCACCGCGATTGCGCCGGCGGTGCGGATCCAGCTTTCGAACAAGTTCTCCGTCATCGCGTGGGCCTCCGCCTTCAACGCGTCCGGGGCCTTGCGGTCACCGGGATCATTGAAGGGCGGGTTCATGATGACATGATGAAAGCTGTCGTCGGCAAGCCCGGCCATGACGCGGGCGCGACCGGTCAGCGTCACATCCGCCTCGATGACTTCAGCTCTTGAGGCAAGCTTTGCATTATCCGGCAGCGCGAGGCTCTTGCGGGCAAAGTACGCCATGTCCGCCGAGCGCTCCACCAGGACCACAGAGGCTTTCGGCAGCCGGGAGGCGACTGCCAGACCCGCCGCGCCGGCCCCGGCCCCAAGATCTGCAACCCGAATGGGCCGCTCGTCGTGCACCAGAGCTGCGAGCAACATGGCATCCATGCCGGCCCGATGGCCGCGTCCAACAGGCTGGACCAGATGAAATCGACCACGATGAAAGGCATCCACCGTTTCCGGACTTACCCCGCCAATGGCACTTGCTGCGGTCGTTTCCATAGCGTGTTCACGCCTCGGGATCGCGCAGTTCTGCGCCGAGACCGGCATCCGTCAGGATGCGACGGGCCTGGTCGACGCAATCGGAATCGACCAGCAGGCGGCGCTGCAGCATGCCTAGCGAACCTTCGAGAATGCTCATCGACTGGTCGGCGATCATTGCGGCGATCCCGGCGTCGCGCATCAGGCTTTCGGCGAAGGAGAGCAGGACGACGTCGTTGCTGCGAATGATTTCATGCATCGAATTCAGCACTCACTGTTAACAGGTAAACCGCAATTGCAGCCTGGCCCGAGGCAAATCGCCCCTTGCCCTGACCTTCCGGGCTTTTTATGGTCGGCGACCAAACTGAACAGGAGTCCGGTGCGTTGGGCGTAGTCATACCGCTTGAGGAAAGCAAAAACAAACAGGCATCCGTCAAGCCTCTGGTGGACCTGACGAAAAGCGGCATGGAGCGCGTCAACCAGCTGATCCTGTCGAAGGCGGGCTCGGATGTGCAGATGATCCCGGAGGTCGCCAACCACCTGATATCCTCGGGCGGCAAGCGGCTGCGGCCTATGCTGACGATCGCGACGGCTGCGATGTTCGGCTACGAGGGCGACCATCATATCAAGCTCGCGACCTCGGTCGAGTTCATGCATACGGCGACGCTGCTGCATGACGACGTGGTGGATGAAAGCGATCTGCGCCGTGGGAAATCCACAGCCCGGACCATCTGGGGAAATCAGGCAAGTGTTCTGGTGGGCGACTTCCTGCTCGGTCAGGCTTTCCGCATGATGATCGAGGTCGGTTCGCTCGATGCGCTGGACGTGCTTTCGGCAGCAGCTTGTGTCATCGCCGAGGGCGAGGTTCTCCAGCTTTCGGTCGCCAAGAACATGGAGACGACGGAAGACGACTATCTCGCCGTCATCCGCGCCAAGACGGCGGCGCTGTTTGCTGCAGCTGCCGAAGTCGGCCCAATTGTTGCTGGCACAGACAAGGCGACGCGCAGCGCGCTCAAATCCTATGGCATGAATCTCGGCCTCGCCTTCCAGCTCGTCGACGACGTGCTCGACTACGGCGGCAAGGCCGCAGAGACCGGCAAGAATGTCGGCGATGACTTCCGCGAGGGAAAGATCACGCTTCCGGTGATCCTGTCCTATCGCCGTGGCACCGCCGCCGAGCGCGAGTTCTGGAAGGAATCGATCGAGGGCGGCCAGAACGACAATGCAAGGCTTGAAAAGGCACTGGGCCTGATCAGCAAGTATGACGCGCTGTCAGACACCATCCAGCGGGCACAGCACTATGGCAAGATTGCCCGGGATGCGCTGGCCCCCTTGCCGGAGACACCGTGGAAGAGCGCGCTGAACGACGTGATCGACTTCTGCATCTCCCGCGTCAATTGACCACTGCCGGTCGATTGCCTTGCGAGGTTGCTTCAAAAAAGCCATTCTGTTCGTGAATCATCGCCTATCGTCCGCGCGCGGGCGACACGCGCTCGTCTTCGGTTCTTGAAAGGCTCTTTCATGCGGCAAAGCTTTGCCCTTCGCTATCTCGCCGGCACCGCGCTGGCGCTGCTTCTCAGCGTTTCACAGGTACCGATGGCGGCGGCTGCCGCGTCTTCGCAGGCGGAAGAGACCGTGAATTTCGACGTGGAGAGCGTCGATTCCTTCGCCGGTGCCTTTCTGGCAGCCAGAACTGCGGAAACCGATCGCGACTATGCGACGGCCGTGAAGCTCTACAAGAAGGCGCTGGAATTCACCCCGAACGAGCTGGAGCTGCAGCAGCGCCTGATGATCGCACTGATCATGAACGGCCAGTTCGACGAGGGTGTAAAGCTCGCCAAGGTGCTGGAGAAGGATCCGGCGGTCGAGCGAGTGACCTCGGTGGCGCTGGGTTTCCGCGCCATCCGCGACGGTGACTATTCCGAGGCGCTCAAGCACTTCAAGTATCAGGGGCCGAACGATCTCGACCGGTTGATGAACCAGTTGCTGATCGCCTGGACCAAGGTCGGGGAGGGCAAGGGCAAGGAGGCGCTGAAGCTGGTGCAGGACCTCGATGGCCCGAGCTGGTACGGCATTTTCCGGAATTACAATCTCGGCGTCATGGCTGCCATGACCGGCGATGTCGAGACTGCCCGCAAGGCATTGACGGACACTGTGACCGATCGCAGTGGCGGCGCAACCGCACCTGATACCTTTGCCCGTGCCGTTATTGCGCTTGCTACGCTCGAGGCCGGCGCCGGAAACAAGCAGAAGGCGCTCGATGCGCTTGCCGCCGGTGACGAGTTGATCACCAATTTCGCGCCGTTCAAGGCGTTGAGAGATGAAATCGAAGCCGATCGCCAGCCAAAGCCAGTGGTCGCCAATGCGGCGCACGGTGCTGCCGGCGTGCTGTTCTCGATCGGTGGGGCACTGAACCGCGAGGGCGCGGAAGACACCGTCATGCTGTATCTGCAGCTGTCGCACGCGCTCGACAAGGATGCGGCAGACACGCTGATCCTGCTGGGCGGTATCGCCGAGAATGCCAAGCAGCCGGAAAAGGCAATCGCCTTCTACCGCCAGGTGCCCGAGACCTCGCCGATGCGACGCATTTCCGAGCTGCAGCTCGGCCTGACGCTCGCCCAGACCGGCAAGATCAAGGAAGCGCGGGAGCATTTGCAGGCGCTGATCGCGTCCGATCCCAAGGATATCCGCAGCTACCTCGCCTATGGCAGCGTGCTGTCCGAAGCGAAGGACTATGCGGCCATGGCGGAAAACTATGACAGGGCCGTCGACATCATCGGCCAGAGGCCGGCGCGGAACCACTGGTCCGTGTTCTTCCAGCGCGGCATCGCCTATGAGCGGCTGAAGAAGTGGGACAAGGCGGAGCCGAACTTCCACAAGGCGCTCGAGCTCAATCCGGATCAGCCGCAGGTCCTGAACTATCTCGGCTATTCCTGGGTCGACATGAACCGCAACCTCCAGGAAGGCCTGGAGATGATCAAGAAGGCGGTCGAGCTGCGTCCTGACGACGGCTATATCGTCGACTCGCTCGGCTGGGCCTATTACCGCCTCGGTCGCTTCGAGGAAGCGGTGGTCGAATTGGAACGGGCCGTCGAACTGCGCGCCGGTGATGCGACGATCAACGACCATCTGGGCGACGCCTACTGGCGCGTGGGCCGGAAGTTGGAAGCCAAGTATCAGTGGAAGCGGGCGCTTGCCTCCGAGCCGGAGGAAGCCGAGGTTCCGAAGATCCAGGCGAAGATCGAGAAGGGCCTGCCGCCGATCGAGGCGGATGCCGCCAAGGTTGACGCCAAGCCGGTCGAAGAGCCCAAGAAAGACGACAAGAAGACCTGAGCCGCATGAGCCCTGTTGCAGAGCGCCGGCCGGAGCGGATCGTCGAGACGGCTCCGGCAAAGATCAACCTTGCTTTGCATGTCACGGGCCGGCGGGATGACGGTTATCATCTTCTCGACAGCCTGGTGACCTTCGCCGAGGACGGCGACGAACTGGCCTTCGAGCAGGCAGACAGCGACAGCTTTCGCGCTGTCGGTCGCTTCGGCGCCGAGCTTTCTCAGGACGACAATCTGGTTCTCAAGGCGCGGGATCTGCTGCGGGCCGCACTTGGGGACCAGCGCCAACCGCAAAGCCCTGTTGCCATCACGCTCGACAAGAGCCTGCCGATCGCGTCCGGCATCGGTGGCGGCTCTGCGGATGCAGCAGCGACCTTGCGGGGGCTGCTCCGGCTGTGGAAGGCGAAGCTGCCGGCTGACCAGTTGCAACAGATCGCCCTGCAACTCGGCGCCGATGTGCCCATGTGTCTCGCATCCGCCCCGTTGCGCGCACGTGGGATCGGAGACGCGATCGAGAAAGTCCCGATGCCATCCGTACCGCTGGTGCTGGTCAATCCGCTGAAGCCGGTATCGACGCCGAAGATCTTCCGCAGCCTGACCCGGCGCGACAATCCGCCGATTGGGGGATTGCCAGCGACGGCCACTCTTTCAGCGTGGCTCCATTCGCTCCGCGACTTGCGTAATGACCTGCAGCCAGCGGCGGAAGTGCTGGTGCCGGAAATCGCTGAGGCCTGCGATCTGCTTCGCCAGAGCCTGGCCGGCTTCGTGCGGATGTCCGGCTCGGGCGCCACCTGCTTTGGGCTCTACGAGAGCGAGTCTGCTGCCATGAAGGCCGCCCTTGCGCTTTCGGCCTATCGACCGAACTGGTATGTGCTGTTGACACGCACCGTTCCGGGAGACGCCTGATGAGCCGCATCGACGAGAGCCGCCCCTTCATCCCCGTTGGCATTGCCGTACTGACCGTGTCGGATACCCGCAGCCTTGCCGACGACAAATCCGGCGACACTCTGGTTGACCGCATTGAGGAAGCCGGTCACCGGCTGGTTGCCCGCGCGATCGTCAAGGACGATAAGGCAGCAATCCGGGACCAGGTGGAAGCCTGGACGAAGGATCCCGAGATCGACGTGGTGATCACCACCGGGGGCACCGGCTTTACCGGTCGGGACGTGACGCCGGAGGCGCTGGAGCCTCTGTTCGACAAACGGATGGACGGCTTTTCCGAAGTCTTCCACCGCATCTCCTACGACAAGATCGGGACTTCGACGATCCAGTCGCGCGCCACCGGCGGGGTGGCCAATGCGACCTTCATTTTCGTGCTGCCGGGTTCGCCGGGTGCCTGCAAAGATGCGTGGGACGGCATTATCAAGCTGCAGCTCGACTATCGCCACATGCCCTGCAATTTCGTGGAAATCATGCCCCGGCTCGACGAGCACCTGAGGCGTGGTCAGGGCTGATCAGCGGCGCGCTTCGCGCGCGACCCAGGAGGGGATTATCTCGCAGGCCAGACGACGCGGCTTGTGGCCCTTCGCCAGCTGCAGAAGCTCCCTGCCCTCTCCCGCCAGCCCCTGCGCCTGGCGCTTGGGGATCAACAGACCATTTTCCAGCAAGGGCCGGCTGCGGGTCAGCCTGCGATAGAATGGCAGCCGATACAGCCGCGATTCGGAGAAGCGTGCCGGCGCCTTGTTGAGCGCCACGTATTCGGCAACCTCATCCACCCATCCGGGGCCGAGTCGGGCGCCCGGCTCGATCAGCAGCAGCCACTCACCGCGGGCCGTGGCGAGCAGATGCTTCATGTCCCATTGCTGATAAAAGCGGCAACCGGCCGCATCCGCCACAAAGGACGAACCATCGGTCGAACCGTGATCCAGCACGATGACATCGCTGACAAGGCCCTCGACAGCACCGGCAACTAGCACCGACAGGGTCTGTGCAAGCTCGGGTTCCTGGTCGTGGCATTCCATGATCACTGTCAGCATTGCCTATATCTATCGCATTGCACAAAGTTTTGCCACATACAGTTTGTTGAAGTTTGTTCTTGCATTGTTCTCTTTTTCGGGCTAGGAATAAAGTCATCAAGCGGGGCGGAAAACCTGCGAGGAGCACACATGAACGAGCTGTCTCTTGTGAGCCAGGCTGCCTTTCAGCCCGGCACTACGGCTGATATTGCCGACGCGCTGATGAGCGCTTCAGGCATGCGGATCGAGATCGACCGGCGGCGCGGACGTGCGGCCGGCATCAACCCTGCGGGCCGGTTCGAAACGCAGGAGCGGGTCGCGTTCGATGACGGTTGGCAGACGCTTGAGGACATGCCGCCCTTCCGCACGGAAGTGCAGGTGGAAAAGCCGCGCACGGTCATTACCCGCAACGACTCGCCCGACATTCCCTTCGACCGCTCGATCAATCCATATCGCGGCTGCGAGCACGGCTGCATCTACTGCTTCGCTCGCCCGACCCACAGCTATATGGGGTTGTCGGCCGGACTGGACTTCGAGGCGAAGCTGTTTGCCAAGCCGGATGCGCCGCGCCTGCTGGAGCGGGAGCTTTCCAAGCCCGGCTACAAGGTGAAGCCGATCGCGATCGGCACCAATACCGATCCCTACCAGCCGATCGAGCGGGAATGGCGGATCATGCGTCAGGTGCTCGAAGTGCTCGACAAGGCGAACCACCCTGTGGTGATCGTGACGAAGTCGGCTCTTATCCTGCGGGATATCGACATCCTGAAATCCATGGCCGAGCGCGGTCTGGTGAAGGTCGGCATCTCGGTGACGACGCTCGACCGGAAGTTGGCGCGGACGATGGAGCCTCGGGCCTCGACGCCGGCGAAGCGGCTGGAGGCGATCAAGGCGCTGTCTGACGCCGGTATTCCCGTGGCCATCATGATGGCACCTGTCATTCCGGCGCTGAATGACCACGAGATCGAGCGTATCCTCGACAGCGGCAAAGCCGCCGGCGCGTCTGAGGCGAGCTATGTGCTCTTGCGCCTGCCGCTGGAGGTGAGCCCTCTGTTCCGTGACTGGCTGCTGCAGAACTATCCGGACCGCTATCGGCACGTGATGTCGCTGGTGCGTTCGATGCGCGACGGCAAGGATTACGATGCCGAATTCGGCAAGCGGATGAAGGGGGCGGGGCCCTATGCCTGGCAGATCAGCCGCCGCTTCGAGATGGCAACCAAGCGGCTCGGCCTGATGCGCCGCAGCCTGCATCTCAGGGAAGATCTGTTTCTCTCACCGAACAGTGACGGGGTTCAGCTCTCGCTGCTCTAACGGGCTTTGTATTTGTGATTCCGGTGCTGTTGTCCGCCGCCTCGCACCGGATGTTGTCCCTGGTAAGCCGCCCCTGTCGCCATGATCGGCGATCGGGACCGGGGACTTGCAGGAGGTCGGGTGCGCGTGCGATTTCTGCCGCATGAAAACGCGCACGCCACCCGATTCTCCTGGCCTTTTTCCCGATCTGCCGCTGGTGCCGGATTTCTCGCTGGAAAGCCGCGCAAAGCACCGGGGCATCTGGCCGGTGGCCGGAACGGATGAAGCAGGCCGCGGGCCTTTGGCAGGCCCTGTGGTGGCGGCAGCCGTCATCCTGGATCCGAAGCGCATTCCCGAGGGTCTCAACGACTCCAAGAAACTGTCAGCCGCCCAGCGCGAGGCCCTCTACGAGCGCATCCTCGCAGAGGCCACGGTATCCATAGCCTCGTCGTCACCCCGCCGTATCGACCTGATCGACATCCGTAAGGCAAGCCTTGATGCCATGCGGCGTGCTGTGGCCGGCCTTGATCAAGACGCTCGCCATGTCCTTGCCGACGGGCGTGATGTGCCGATGGGGCTTCTCTGTTCCGGCGAGGCGGTCGTGAAAGGCGATGGGCGTTCCGTCTCGATAGCGGCCGCCTCCATCATCGCGAAAGTGATGCGCGACCGGATGATGGTCCGGGCCGGCCTCGTCTATCCGCACTATGGCTTCGAGGTTCATGCGGGCTACGGCACAGATCGCCACCGCAGTGCGATCGTGACCCACGGCCCCTGCCCCCTGCACCGGATGAGTTTCCGGCCCCTGAAGCAAGACCCCGAGGCCACCCTCCAACCTTGACCGTTGAACATGCGGCCCGACCTCAGCGACCGCAGTTCTCCAGGAACACGGCCCCTGCGTCCGCTGCACCGGCCAATGGCAATTCGGTGACGTCCTGCCCGACCGTTACGGACAGTGTCTCGCCTTCGCCCAGAAGACGCTGCAGGTCGGCCTTCCTTTGAACTTCCCCTTCGAGGATGAAGAGATCATCCATCTCTATCCGGACGCCTTTCGCCCTGATTGCCAGCCTGTGGTCCCCGGCGCGCAGTTCCAGGCTGTAGAACGCGCCGTCCATTGCCCCCTTCGGCTCATGGGGATAGACCAGCATGACAGGACCGGCCCGCTGCTGGCACGCAAGTGAGAAGATAACGTGGTCGCTGTCGGCGATGCCATAGACGAGCGACGCGGCCGCTTCATCACTCCAGCCAATCCATTCAAGCTGCTCCTCGCTGCTCGCGGCGGCACGCGGCAACAGCGAGATGAGCGCTGCAGCGATCAAAGAGATCACCTTGGACTTTGCTGCCATGCCCGTCATTCCCAAAACAAGCGCCCCGACCGGCGGACCGATCGGGGCGTCAGAAATCAGACTGCCACATTGGCGATCGCGTCGAACTCAGTTCAGCCGCGACTTTACCTCACCGACAGAAGACTTGAACAGCTGCTGCTGTACAGCTTCGTCCGCCTTCTTCGCCAGCACCTTCTCGGCAGCCGCAACAGCAAGGTCGACGGCAGCAGCGCGAACGGCGTTCACGGCTTCAGTTTCGGCCTGTTTGATCTTCTGCTCGGAAAGCGCGTTGCGGCGGGCAACGAATTCCTCGGTCTTCTGCTTGGCTTCAGCCGTCAGGGCCGCCGCTTCGCGCTCGGCAGCTGCCACGATGGCGGCCGCCTCGGCTTCGGCTTCCTTGCGCTTGCGCTGGTATTCGGCCAGCAGGTGCTGAGCCTCTTCGCGCAGGCGCTTGGCTTCGGCGAGTTCGTCGCGGATCTTGTCCGCGCGCTCGTCGAGGGCCTTGGCCATCATGCCCGGAACCTTCAGGTAGGCGAGCAGGACGAAGAAGAGGACGAGGGCGACGAGTGCGAAAAATGAAGCGTCCATGATGCTTACGCTCCCTGCTTGGCGATGCCGGAGACGGCAGCCTTGATGTCGGCGGCGGTCGACTTCGTGCCGATGAGTTGCTCAACGATCGTGCCGACAGTGTCGATTGCGATCGTGTCGACCTCGGCAAAGGCGCGGGCCTTGATGTCGGCGATGCGGCTTTCAGCGGCAGAGATCTTGGCGGAAAGTTCCGTCTCGATGGCGGCGCGCTCGGCGTCGGCCTTGGCCTTGGCTTCGTCACGAGCGGCAGAAGCGATCTGGCCGGCTTTCGCCTTGGCCGCGGTCAGCTCGCGCTCATAGGTTTCGATGGCGGCATCGGCTTCGGACTTCAGACGAGCTGCCTCGTCGAGATCCTGCGCAATGCGGTCGTGGCGGTTCTCGAGAATGCCACCGACGCGCGGAACGATGACCTTCTGCATGAGCATGTAGAACACGCCGAACGTGATCACCAGCCACAGAAGCTGCGACGGATAGGTCGAGAAATCGAACGGCGGGAACACGCCGCCGCCATGTGCCTCGTCGTGGGCCACGCCGGTCTCGGTGTGAAGCTGGCCTTCTGCCGGGGTTTCCTGGGCAAAGGCGGGGGTCACAAACATGCTCACCTCCAGGTGTATGCTCAAATGCGCGAGATCACGGCTGCCTTGTCGGCGCGCCGTGATCCCAAACTCCAGCCGTTATTAGACGGCGAACAGGAGAAGGAGAGCGATGAGCAGCGAGAAGATGCCCAGAGCTTCCGTAACGGCGAAGCCGAATACCAGACGGCCGAACTGGCTGTCGGCAGCCGACGGGTTGCGCAGTGCGCCCGTCAGGTAGTCACCGAAGATACGGCCGAGAGCGAGGGAGGTACCAGCCATGCCGAGGCATGCGAGACCCGCGCCGATGTACTTTGCTGCTTCCGCTTCCATATGGATACTCCTTCGAATGGGTTGTTGCGGCTGTTTTTGACACCCGGTTGACCGGGGCCAGCGACTTTATTCTCAGTGACCACCGTGCACGGCGTCATTCAGGTACATGCAAGTCAGTACCGCGAAGACGTAGGCCTGCAGGAAGGCAACGAGAAATTCGAGAGCGGTCATGGCGACCGTCATGATCAGGGGCAGGATGGAGCCTGCGACGCCAACGGCGCCGGCCGCGCTCATCGACACGACGAAGCCCGCGAAGACCTTGAGCGTGATGTGGCCCGCCAGCATGTTGGCGAAAAGACGAACGGAAAGGCTGATCGGGCGCGAGAGGAAGGACACGACCTCAATCGCGGAGACGAGCGGCAGCAACGCCACCGGCACGCCTGACGGCGCGAAGATCGAGAGGAAGTGCAGACCGTGCTTGTAGAAACCGTAGATCAGAACCGTCAGGATGACGAACAGCGCCAGCGCGAAGGTTACGATGATCTGGCTGGTGATCGTGAAGAAGTAGGGGAACATGCCGAGCAGGTTTGCCGTCAGCACGAACATGAACAGCGAGAAGACCATCGGGAAGAAATGCATGCCCTTGGCGCCAGCGCCTTCGCGCAGCATCGAGGCAATGAATTCGTAGGCCATCTCGGCGACCGACTGCATACGGGTCGGGATCAGACCGCGGTTGGCGGTCGAGAAATAGAGAAAGCCGGAAGCGGCAGCGACGGTCGCAACCATGAACAGCGAAGCATTGGTGAACGAGAAATCAATTCCGCCGATTTCGATCGGGACAATCTTCTGGACCAGGAACTGATGAGTAGGATCGTTTGCCACGTTCTGCTCTTTCGCTTTCGCCGCCGAGGCGGTCAATTCTCATTCAGGCTGGCGCGTCAGCGGCCGTCGCCCTTGTCTTTAAAGTCCATCCTGCGATCGGCCGGATGCGGCGAGGCCACGATCCCGACGACGCGCATGACATTCAACACGCCGGCACAGAAGCCAATCAGAAGCAGGACGATCATGCCCCACGGCCCCGTACCCACAAAGTAGTCGAAAAGATAGCCCAGAAGCGCACCTACGATGATCGCAGAGATGAATTCGCTCGAGATTTTCATCGCCAGACCATAACCCTTTCGGGTCTGCTCCGCGTTGTCCTCGGCGTGCTCCTCATCCCGGGCCTTGCCATCGCGCACTGCGAGTTCGGCGGCCAGTCGTCTACGGCGCTCTTCCAGATCTTCTTCCCGGTGGTCCGTCATGGCTCTCTCCGTCCGTCGCTTGTCTCAAGCGCCGTTCATGCGCCCGATTTGAATGCAGAAACGGCGAGATAGAAAGCCTTCTGGCCCGCTTTGAAGTCGGGCGCACCATAATTTTGAGGCCCTGCATAGTCAAGGCGTGACAGCACCAAGTTTCACCACAAATTAACCCCGAAAAATCATAGACTTAAGTCCAAGATGCTGAATCGTCGCAGATGACGGACGGCAAATCCGGTCAATTGGCCGCAAGGACGGACCAGAATCTGCCACATTGGGCGAGAACTGGTCCGCGGCATCAGGCGGGGGCTTCGGATCGGGGCGCACCGTTGCGCTTCGCACTCGGGCATGGGAGATTCAGAGATCGGTCAGGCCCAGGGATGATCATGACACGCTTCCTCGTCCGCATCGGAATCAGCATCGTTTTGGGCTGGATGATCGGCGTCCAAACGGCCTTCACCTTCGGGCCCCAAGGGAACCTGACGCCGATGCTCTACATCTTCGTTGCAGTTCCGCTGACCTATGCCTGCTCGTTCCTGATTGTGCCGCTGCTCTCGAACTGGCTCGATCGCTTGCGCTGAAGCGGCGGCTAGCTCCAGCCGCCACCATAGGTGCGGTAGAAGATGTGCTTGCCGATCTTTTCCACACGCTTCATCGTCGGGCCCCAGGCCGGGCGGACATAGGTGGCGTGGTAGTGAGTGGCGGAGCCGACGTCCTTGAACCAGATCTTGCCGGCGGTGACCGCCATGGCAATTTCCTTGGCGATCTTCCAGTGACGCGGCGAGGCGATGATGTCAGGGATGCGGTCACAGGCAAAGGAGAACTGGCAACGGTTGCGCCAGCCTTCGTTCTGATAGACCACGCCGCAAATGGTGTCGGGATAGTGGGGATTGCGCACGCGGTTCAGGATCACCTGCGCCACGGCCGCCTGACCCTTCACCGATTCGCCACGGGCTTCGAAATAGATGCCCTCCGCCAGGCACTTCTGTTCCTTGTCGGAGAACACGGCGGCTGGCAGGGGCGTTGCCGCCCAGGCATGATCCTGCGGTCCGATATCCGGAATGAACCTGCCCTGCTCTTCCTGCTTGTCGGCCAGAATGCTGTCAAAGGGCGACACGGAGGCATAGTCCGGCGGTGGCGGCGCATAGGCGGTTGCCAGGACATCCGGCACGGAATTGGTCACGAGGTCTGCGATCATCGGCGGGAGTGACGGATCGGCAGCGGGTTTGTCGCGCTTGAAGTAGAAGCTTGCCAGTTCGACCGGCTTTGCCTTCTCCCCTTCTCGTGCAAAGACGGAGGGCACCTTCAGTTCCGGCTCCATGAGCGAACTGGTGCGCTGGAGGATCGAGCCGGCCGAGAAGGCGCGGGGCGGCAGCATGGGCTCGACGGCAACCACCCTGCCCTTTTTCTGATCGCGGGTGACACGCATTTCGTCCGGCATGGACTCCGGATCGGCCTTACCGCCGTCGAAGGCGATGCGCCGGCCATCGGGCAAAATCAGGCCGGCGCCGCCCGAAAGCGCATCTGAAGCCTCGGTGTCGGAAAAGGCGAGATTGGCCTCATGGATCGAACCCGCAGGGGTTGACGTCATCACCATGCGCCAATTGCTGGCACCGCGATCCAAGCCGGTGAGAAGACCGGCCATGTCGGCCTGGGCAGCAACGGACGGGAAGATCAGCCAGGACGCGAGGCCGAAGACCAGGGGAGAGGTCCAGTTCTCCAGACGGGAGAGGACCTTCTTCGAAGGACGAAACTTGGGACGCAAGGCCACACTCCAACTCATACTGACGCAGGCTCCATGCTCCGGAACCCGACAGGATTACATTAGAGAAATATCTCTCGTTAACCTTGATGCTTGGTTAACGGCGGATCACAGGTTTGGGAGCCCAGCCGACGAAACAAAAGGCCGCCGGTGTGCCGGCGGCCTTGGTCCATCGTTTAAGGAACGCTTCAGATGATGACGTGGGAGCCGAGCTCGATGACGCGGTTTGCCGGCAAGCGGAAATAATCGGATGGGTCAGCCGCCGCCTCGGCCAGGGCAATGTAGAGCTTGTCCTGCCAATGGGGCATGCCCATGCCGACACCGGCCACAAGCTTGCGCCGCCCGAGATAGAAGGAGGTCGACATGATGTCGAACTTCAACCCGCCACGGCGCAGACTTGCCAGCGTCTTCGACACGTTTTGCGTTTCCATGAAGCCGAAGCGGATCTCGACACGAGAGAAACGTTCAGACAGTTCTTCCACGGCGAAACGATCCTCTTCGCCAAGGCGAGGACGTCCCAGAGTGCGAATGGTCAGGATGATGTTGCGTTCGTGGAGAACGTGGTTGTGCTTCAGGTTGTGCATCAGCGCTGCGGGTGCACGGGTCGGATCGCTGGTCAGGAAGATCGCAGTACCGGCAACGGAGGCAGGGCCATGCTCGCCCTTCTTCTCGATCATGGCGATGAAGTCCTCAAGCGGGATGTCGTCACGGCGGGTCTTCTGAAAGAGGATGGCGGTGCCGCGACGCCAGGTCCACATCACGACGGTGAAGGCAGCGGCAAAGAGCACGGGAATGTAGCCACCGTCGTGGATCTTCAGGAGGTTGGCTCCGAGGAACACCAGTTCCAGCAAGAACAGCGGGGTGAGCACGGCCACCGCAAGCGCCAGGCTCCAGTTCCATTTCTTGCGCACGAATTCGAAGGCCATGATCGTCGTCACCACCATCGCCCCAGTGACAGAAATGCCATAAGCGGTCGCCAGTGCTTCAGAACTCTGGAACAACAGGACCAGCGAGAGCACGCCTACCAGCAGCATGGCATTGACCGACGGCAGATAGATCTGGCCGGCCTGGGTTTCCGAGGTGATCAGGATCTGCATGCGCGGCAGGAAGCCGAGGTGGATCGCCTGACGAACGAGGGAAAACGCGCCGGTAATAACGGCCTGACTGGCGATGATCGTCGCGAACGTCGCGAGAATGACGATCGGCAGCAGCGCCCAGGACGGAAACATCAAGAAGAACGGATCCGACGCAGCGGCGGGATCGTGCAGGACCAGGGCGCCCTGCCCGAGATAATTGAGCACCAGAGCCGGAAATACCAGCGCGAACCACGCGAGCTGGATTGGTTTGCGGCCGAAATGTCCGAGATCGGCATAGAGGGCTTCCGCTCCCGTTACCGTCAAGAAGACGGCGCCCAAGACCACGATGCCCAGGAATCCTTCGCGCAGCAGAAAGCTTGCCGCATACCAGGGATTAAAGGCTGCGAAGATACCGACGTCATCGAAGATATGCAGGATACCGCCGGCTGCCATGACGATGAACCAGAGCGCCGTGATGGGCCCGAAGAAGCGGGCAACCGTGCCCGTGCCGCGCGACTGGACGGCAAAGAGGCCGATCAGAATGGCGAGCGAGATCGGCACGATGAAATCAGACAGATCGGGGGCCACCAGCTTGAGACCCTCAACGGCAGAGAGAACCGACAGCGCCGGCGTGATCATGGAATCGCCAAGGAAGAGAGCGGCCCCGATCAGGCCGAGCACCATCAGGATCGGCCCATGCCCGTTTGCCGTCTTCGACAGGAGCGCCAGCAGCGACAGCGTGCCGCCTTCGCCGTCATTGTCGGCGCGCAGCAGGAAGAGGACATATTTCAGCGTCACGATGATGGTCAGCGACCAGATCATCAGGGAGATGAGGCCGATGATCTCGACGCGGGTAATGCCGTCGATGCCGATCGGCTTCAAAGCCTCGCGAAAGGCGTAAAGAGGGCTCGTGCCGATGTCGCCGTAAACGACACCGACGGAACCGAGAGCAAGAAGAATGAGACTGCGTGCATCCTTCGGACCAGCCAGGGGCTGGTGATCGACTTGCTGCATGAGGTTACAGGCTCGTCAGAGCCAGCCTTTCCACCGGAAAAACAGGAAGGGAATCATTGCGGACAGGAGCATGGCGAAGAGCGCCAGCGGGTATCCGTAGGTCCATGCGAGTTCCGGCATGAATTCGAAATTCATGCCGTAGATAGAGGCGACCAGGGTCGGCGGGAGGAAGACCACCGAGGCGATCGAGAAGATCTTGATAATGGCATTCTGCTCGACATTGATGAGGCCAAGCGAGGCGTCGAGCATGAATGTGATGTTGTTGCCGACAAACGCTGCGTGTTCCCCAAGCGACTGGACGTCCCGGGCAACGATGCGACAGATTTCGGCGGCATCTTCCTCATGGCGCACGATGGGCTGCGACTGAAGAAATGTGACGAGGCGAGACAGCGACACCAGACTGTCCCGTACCTTGCTGACCAGCTGATGATGGCTGGCGATGTCCAGGAGTTTGTCCTCCAGGAACCGCGGCGGGCGGCGCTTGGCCGCCTTGCGATTGACAAAGATGGTGATCGAAAGCGCATCCAGACGGTTCGCCAGAGTTTCCAAAATCTCTGCCGTACGGTCGACGATGGTTTCCAGCAAATGGCCGAGAAGCTTTGCCCCGGTATCGCATTGGCCGTTCAGGCGCAGCAGGCTGGCACTGAAGAGCGAGAAGGATTTTGGCTCGGCGTAACGGATGGTGATCAGGCGGCCGCGATACAGGATAAACGCGACGTCGGTGAGGAGCGGCAGAGTGGAATCCGCCCGATAGATCAGCGATGCCGTCATATAGATCGCGTCGTGTTCGACATAGAGGCGGCTGGAGGGCTCGATATCCTTCAGTTCCTCGGGTGTCGGAAGCGGGATGCCGATCCGGCTCTCCACGAAGTGTTCTTCCTCGCGGCTCGGCTTGATCAGATCGATCCAGATGATGTCTTCGGGGAAATCGCCGGGCGCCGGCTCTACGCCGATCACCTCGGCACTTCCGTCTTTTCGATAGGCCCTGATCAAGGACTGGTCACCTTCATGGCACGCCGTGCACTCCAAGCTTTGGACACAAT
The DNA here is from genome assembly GCA_046294755.1 of Allorhizobium sp. Lineage (GTDB taxonomy): Bacteria > Pseudomonadota > Alphaproteobacteria > Rhizobiales > Rhizobiaceae > Allorhizobium. Next base: position 108,237 of record JBKBON010000008.1, read on the forward strand.
CACAGACCCTTAACAAAAGCCAAGGCAATTGTCGCAGGACAGCAATGCAACGGTTGCACGCCTTGCTCGGCCGTCCGCATCACGCGTCATTCTACTCGAAGACGATCGCTGGTGCGGCGCGGCCCGAGCGGGCCTTTACCTGATCCCAGACCTTGGTCGCGATGTCGCGATACACCTTCGCCTGCGGGCCATCCGGCTCACTGGCCACCACAGGCGTGCCGGCATCCGAGGTCTCCCGGATGGAAATCGTGAGCGGCACCTCACCGAGGAAAGGCACGCCGATCTTCTCGGCTTCTGCCCTCGCGCCGCCGTGGCCGAAGATGTCGTAGCGATTTCCGGTGTCGGGGGCGATGAAATAGCTCATGTTCTCGACGATGCCGAGCAAGGGCACTTCGACCTTGTTGAACATGTTCAGACCCTTGCGCGCATCGATCAGCGCAAGATCCTGGGGGGTCGAAACAATGACGGCACCCGACAGAGGCACCTGCTGGGCCATGGTCAGCTGGGCATCGCCGGTGCCGGGCGGCATGTCGACAACCAGCACGTCGAGATCACCCCAGGCAACCTCGCGCAGCATCTGCATGAGGGCCGACTGAACCATCGGGCCGCGCCAGATCATCGCCGTACCTTCGTCAACGAGGAAGCCCATCGACATGACCTTGATGCCGAAATTCTCCATCGGCACGATGATACGGTTCTCGATCTGCTGGGGACGACCGGAGATCCCGAGAAGCCGCGGCATGGAGGGACCGTAGACGTCGGCATCAAGGATGCCGACGCGCAGTCCATTGGCCTTCAGAGCAAGAGCGAGATTTACCGATGTTGTCGACTTGCCGACGCCGCCCTTGCCGGAGGCGACCGCGATGATCGCCTCGATCCCCGGCACGCCGGCCTTGGTGCGCTGTGGACCGCTGGCAGCGGGGCCATGATTGTGGGCGTGGCCGTGGGCGTGGGCGGCGACCGTCGGCTGCGGACGCGGTGGCGGGGCGGAGCCTTGCTTGCGCTCGGCCGTCAGGCTGACGACGGCACCCTTTACGCCCGGAAGCGCCTTGACCGTGCGCTCGGCTGCCTGGCGCAGTGGCTCGAGCTCCTGAGCGCGCTCGGCCGGGACATTGATCGAGAAATAGACCTTTGCGTCAGAAATGAAGACATCGGAGACCATACCCAGGTCGACGATGTTGCCGTCGAGATCCGGTCCCCGGATTCCCTTCAGCGCCTCAATCACCCGATCACGCGACAGTTCGGTCATTTCGCTTTTCTTTCCGCTCGGACATTGATGTCTGCGAGATCAGATAATGGAGCGGGAGGCGTTCGCCAACTGGAAATGCTGAGAAGAGGGTGCGACCATTGTGGCAAAAACAGACAAGCCGCCTGCGGAGAGCACCCCCCGCGGCGGCTTGTCAGGCTGCACCCTTTCATGGGTGTCGTGCAACGTCCCCTCTGGACTGCAATAAGCGATGCAGGAAGCGTGCCAGATGCAGACTTGCGGGAATCGGGGTGATATCGCCGCTGTTAGTCAGCTCGACGCTCATTAAATGCTGGGAAAACAGGCGGCAGAGCCGAATGGCGCTCAAAAATGCACCAGTGTTTACACTTACTTGATCAAACCCAGTCGCAAGGCCTTCGCGACCGCCTGCGTACGGTTCACCGCGTCCAGCTTCTTGGTGGCGCGGTTCAGGTAATGGTTGATCGTGTGCTCGGAGAGCGTCAGGATTTCGGCGATCTCCACACTGGTCTTGCCGGCCGCCGTCCAGTTGAGACAGTCGAGTTCGCGTTCGGTCAGCATATCGCTGTTACGGCTGTCCATCTCCCGGATCTCAGCCAGACGATTGAAGACATGGGCCGCGATATAGGCGAGCTGCATCATCTCGCCGGTGTCAAAGGGGTCCCGGTCACCGGCAAAGGAGACGGCACCGCGAGCCCCGGTCGCGTCATGAACCGGAAAATAGGCACCGCGGGTCATCCTAAACCGGCGGAAGAGCGATTTTGAGATCTCAGCCGTCTCTGGATCGCGCTGCAGGGCCACGTCTTCGACATTGAAATGCAGGGGGATCGAGGCACGGCGCAGATGGGCCAGCACCGGGCTGCCCGACAACAGAGAGACTTGATCGAATTCAGTGAGCAGGTCAGCGGGCCAGTTGGTAATGATGGAACTGCTGCCAAGATCCTGGGCGGTTGCGCCCGGCATGTTGAGCACCATGAAGGCGCGGGCACCAAACAGCTCCGTGACGCGTTTCATGAAACGAAAAACGTCGAACTGGGTCTTGAATCCCTTCACGTCGGTGATCAAGCCGTCCATGCGTGCAGCGGTTGCCATGTCCTGGTTCGTCATCACACACACGTCCATACCGGGTCACCGGCCATGATCATCGAAAGAAATTGTCCTAGACGTATACGTCAATTGCTATTCACCTGCCATTGGCCAAGGTTGGGATCAGGTGGCAAAAGCCCGAGCTTCAACCAGTCACTCCAAACCCACTAGGTATCTTGTATATCCGGGTCTTAAAAAGAATCGTGAGAAACACCAAAGACGATATCAAAACCGAATCTGTTCTCCTTGGGCTGCCGAAGCATAGACTTGTAAACCACCAAGGGTCCAGATACCCCGTAAATTTTACCGTAAACCCCTGTCAGCGACCCTCGTCGCCCGGCAAGGTCATACGCAATCGACCAGGAGGACAATCGTGATCGCGACAGAAGAATTCAACGGCAGACCGCTTGTCGAAGACAGGATGGAACTGGGTGAAGGCCCGGCCTATGATCCGCTCTCAGGTGCGCTTTTCTGGTTCGATATCCTTGGCAAGACTCTGTGCGAGCTCGATGTCGAAGGTGGACGCCTCAAGAAGCATGCCCTGCCCTTTCTTGGCAGCGTGATCGCGGTCGTCGACAAGACACGGCAGTTGATTGCCTCTGACCAGGGGCTATTCCTGCGCGACAGCGCAAGCGGCACGCTTTCTCCCTATGCCGCGATCGAAGACAAGCCGCAGAATCGATCGAATGACGGACGCGTCCATCCGAGCGGAGCCTTGTGGATCGGAACGATGAGCCGGACTGCGGAGACGGGTGCGGGCGCGATCTACCATGTGGCCGGCACGACCGTGACCAAACTCTTCGACGCCGTCAGCATCCCGAACGGTATCTGCTTCTCGCCCGACGGGTCGGTGGGCTACTTCAACGATTCCAAGGTCAACCACATGATGCGGGTGGCGCTTGATCCGCAGACGGGGCTGCCAGTCGCCGCACCCAGCGTGTTGATCGACCAGTCCCAGCGTCAGGGCGTCATTGACGGATCCGTCGTCGATCTCGAGGGGACAATCTGGAACGCCAATTGGGACGGCGGAGCGGTCGATCGTTACGGTCCGGACGGTCGCCATATCGCCCGCTACGCAGCGCCGGTGCGACGTCCCACCTGCCCCGCCTTCTATGGCAAGAATCTTGATCGGCTGGCCATCACTTCCTGCTGGGAGGGATTGAGCGACGCGGAAAGAGCCGAGGACACGCTGGCCGGCGTCACCTTCGATCTTGGCCTTAATGTCAAGGGAAAGCCGGAGCCGTTCTTCAAGCTCTAGGCAATTCGGGCTGCAGGTCATCCAGTGCAAGAGATGGGCGGGGTCACGAGCGGCCCCGCAAACCATTTTGACGCGCTTTTGTTCCTGCAGGCGGACTAAAATAATCCCTTGCCACAAGGCGGAACGATACCGCCCGCCGGACATTTTCCTCTCGAACCGACGCCGCACAGCCGCTGAAACAGCGAGGCGGCGTCAGTCGCAGACCATCTCAGAGGAAAGGTAGGTCCACCATGAACAAGTCCTTCAAGACGCTCGCCGCTGCCGTACTGCTCGGCTCCACCGCAATCGCTCCTTTTGCCATCGCCCAGGACGCGGGCACCGGCGCCACCACGACGCCGCCAGCCGCAACGGGCGACGCCACCGGCACAGCACCGGCTGGCACCGTAAGCCCTGACGCCACCACGGGCGGCGCTGCAGGCACCACGGGCGGCGCCATGGGCACCACGGCCCAGGACACGACCGGCGCTGCCACCGGCAATGCCACGTATCTGACCGAACAGGCTGAAAACCATATCTCCGTGAACGACTTCATGGGCCAGCCCATTTACACCGCTGACAACGAGTCTATCGGTGACATCAACGACCTGCTGGTCGAAAAGGATGGCGGCGTTGTCGCAGCTGTCGTCGGCGTAGGCGGCTTCCTTGGCATCGGCCAGAAGAATGTCGCTATTCCGTTCGAAAACATCACGATCACTCGTGAAGTCGACAATGACACGACTGCCATGACCACCACGGATGGCACCGCAACGACGGGCACCGGTACGACCGCAACCGGCACCACGGCGACTGATACGACGGCCACTGGCACGACGGCGACTGGCACGACCAACCTTGAACAGGTTGCCGATGCTGAAGTTCGTCTGACCACGACCGAAACCGCCGAAAGCTTGCGCAACGCGCCGGAATTCCGGACCCTTTCGGACCAGGCAGCTGATGCCGGCTCCACGGGCATGGTTCCGACCGACAACACCACAACCTCGTCGACGGATCAGTAATCCCGGAACGAGGGACGTGTTAAGGTCCTAACGGGCGGCGCTTCGGCGCCGCCTTTTCGTCTGTGTTGATCTTTCTATGCAAGTTCAGGCCGATGCGCGATCGACCAGCGCAAAATCGTGGTGGTGCTCGGCGAGGTAGCGAAGGGTCGCAGCGGCATCAGCCGGCTTTCCAAAGTAATAGCCCTGCCCCATTCCGCAGCCGAGTTCGCGCAGTTTTTGCGCTTCGCTTTCTGTCTCGATGCCCTCGGCGACCACCTCGAGCTCCAAACCTTCACACATGCTGATGATGGCCTTGATGATGTGCTCGGAAGTGCGATCGGTGCTGATCGCAGACACGAAGGCGCGATCGATCTTGACCTTGTCGAAGGTGAATTCCCGCAGGCGGCCCAGACTGGACTGGCCGGTTCCAAAGTCGTCCAGCGAGATGCGGATGCCGGCGTCCTTCAGTTCCTTGATGATCCGCCGCGCCGTATCTGCCGAGGACATGACCGCTGTCTCGGTAATCTCAAGCTCCAGCCTGCGCGGATCAAAACCGACGCTGTTCAGAATCGACAGCGTGTTGACGGAGGTTCTAAGGTCCATCAACTGGACCGAGGAGAGGTTGAAGGACAGGAAGAGGTCGCGCGGCCAAGCAAGAGTGGCCTCGGCTGCCTTGCGAAGGAGCGTCTCTGAGAGTGTGTCGATGAAGCCGCGTTCTTCTGCCAGCGGAACAAAGACGGCCGGCGAGACAAAGCCGAGATCAGGATCGATCCAGCGGGCGAGTGCTTCGAATCCGACGATACGATTGTCGCGCAAACGCACGATCGGCTGGAAGTGCACATCGACCGTGTCATTGATGATCGCGTTGCGCAGCGCCTGTTCAAGCTGCGTCGCCTGCTTCATTTCCTGGGCGATCTCGCGCGAGTAGACGGTGATCTGGCCGCGACCGCGACGCTTCGAACGATAGAGAGCCGTTTCGGCACTCTTCATCAGTTCCTCGAAATCCTCCCCGGCGAAAGGATACACCGCAAATCCGAGAGAGGCTGAGAGGCGCACATTGCGGTCGCCCAAATCGTAAGGTGCCGAGAGAACGTCCTTGATCAACTGGCCGGCCCGCTCGGCACCCACGCGCTCGAAGACGAGGGGAAGCACGATGGCGAAGCCGTCGCCGTGATGACGGGTAACGATGGCCCCATCCGGGACGCAGGCCTTGAGGCGGTGGGCGACCTGGCAGAGGATCTCGTCGCCGGAGGCCTGGCCGAAGAGGTCGTTGATCGGCTTGAAGCCATCAAGGTTGACGATGCCTACGGTAAAGGGTGCGGGGTCGGAAGCACGGTCTGCAGCCAGCTGGCGCACCTTGTCGCCCAGCCTGTGGCGGTTGCCGAGGCCGGTCAATCGATCGGTATAACCTGTCGTCTTCAGGTCGCCCTGGCCTTGCAGCTCAGACGCGATTCCGGCGGGACCCATTCATGCTTCCTGGTACGGTTCCTTCCACACGTGCCAGAATGGGGCTAAAACATTAAAATTATCATATCGATGGGCCGACTGGACGGCGAATGACCTCCCCAAAATCAGGGTAATCAGGCCGTGGACGAGAGCCGTGTTATGTCGGGCACCAGTCGGCGGATTGCCTGATCCACGATATCGGGGCTGAGCGGCTTGAGGATCACGTCGTTCATGCCGGAGGCAAAGCAGGCCTCCCGGTCCCGGTCAAAGGCCTGGGCGAGCACACCGATAATTGGCGTCGACAGACGGCTTTCTTCCGGCATCTGGCGGATGCGGCGAGCGGCCTCGAAACCGTTGATGCCAGGCAGGGTGATATCCATGAGGATGATGGCAGGGTTCAGTTCCGCCCGCAGATTGACCACGGTCTCTCCGTCGGCACAGACCCTGTAAGCATAACCCAGACCTTCGAGAATCTGGGAAAAGACGATCTGATTGATCTCGTTGTCTTCTGCGACAAGAACCAGGGATGGCGACGATGGGACAGACGTGCCAACGGGAATCGAGGGTCGGGCCATCGGCACCGTCGTCTTCGCCGCCTCTGCAGGCGCGGGTGGCGATTCTTCCGTGGTAATCTCCCAGTCATCCGCCGGGACCGGTGGCGTCTGCAATGCCGTCAGTCGGTCGAGGACGCTGAAGGCAAGGTCGCTTGCTATGTCGAATACCGGCAGCGTGATGTAATCAACATCAACTCCCTGCAAAAGCTCAAGGCAACGCATGTCCAGCTCGACATCAACGATCGCAAGATCGATGATCACGCCGACCGACCGCGCCACGGTTAGGAAAGCCTCAAGTTCTGCCTCATCCCGGACGCAGCAGCTGTCGAGACCGAGGAGTTGCAGGATTTCAAGCGCCCTCGTCTCAAACTCCCGATCAGCGGAGACCAGCAGCGCCTTTCGTCCCGTCAGACGTTTGTCGATCGGGCCATAACCAGCACCGGTCTCACGGGACGGCTCATCTGAGGCTTCCTCAGCGAACGCCACTGCAGCGGAGCCGCCAACCTCGCCAAGGCTCGCCACCACCAGATAGCGACCGGGCGTGCCGACGCGCTGGACGTGGACCAGGATCGGACGCGGCGGGTCGCCATAGAGCCGCATCGGCAGGGTCAGCGAGGAGGTAACGCCAGTGTCCAGCACATGGCGTGAGACGGTAGCCAGTTGTTCGGCGACCTTTGCTTCGAAAAGGCTGGCGATCGTGCCGCCTAGGGCACTTTCGGCGCCGACTGAAATGGCAGAGCAGAAGACCTTGTTGACAGCCACCAGCTGGAGGTTCCGGTCCTGGACAAAAACCGGGTGGGCCAAGTTATCGAGGATTTCCTCGGTCAGTTGCACGCGTTCGATATCGGCACGCCATTGCTCCTCCCTGCGCTTCTGCTCGGTGATGTCGGTCATCACGCAAAAGCCGAAGCCGGAGGGAAGGCGGCGCTTGGAGAATCGGGTCCAGCGCTTGCCGTCGTCACAAGACTGGACCTCGTAGCGTTCCTTCCAGTGTGCGGCAATCTGGCGGTTCAGCCATTCCTCGCGGCTGAGCGTTTCGGACTGACCACTGGCGGCATGGCGCAAACCAAGATCATAGGCGGCACCGAGAATGTCCCTTAGACGCGACCCGGGCTCGAAAAAATGGGATGGCAGGGGCATGAATTGCCGCGCGCTGCGGCTGGCGAAGATAAGGTGATCGTTGCGGTCATAAACAATAAAGGCGGAAGAAAAGGCCTCCGACACAGCATCCAGCAAGGCGGAGTCAAGCGCGGCGTCGACCGACGAAATGTCGGGCCCCTGCCGTATCGTGTCCTGGCCGGGGGCCGATGGAAACTCGCTCACACTGCTGCCTCTAGGAACCTCGCCATGCAATAACAGCGAGTATTTTGGGGGCTGATGCCATGACAAAGACATGCCGGACCGCTTATCAGGCAGGGACAGATGCGAGGGACATTCCAGCCCGTATCCCCCAGTCCACCGCCAGCAGACTTGCTGCAGAGACATTGCAAGTCATTGTTCAAACTAGAGACATTCCGTTAAGGCCCACTTAATGATGGGCATGGCCACGGCCACTCGCGATTTCACCTTTCGTCGCAGCCGCGAATCCGCGAAAATGAAACCATGATCATCAAGCAGCTCTCCGAAACCCTCATCAACCAGATCGCCGCCGGCGAGGTCATCGAACGACCGGCCAGTGCGGCGAAGGAACTGATCGAGAATGCCATCGACGCTGGCGCCACCCGGATCGAGGTTGCGACGGCGGGTGGGGGCAAGACGCTGCTGCGCGTCATCGACAATGGCTGCGGCATGGGCCCGGAAGATCTGGCGCTCGCCATTCGCCGGCATTGCACGTCGAAGCTCAGCGAGACGTTGTTCGACATCCGCTCGCTGGGCTTTCGCGGCGAGGCTTTGCCCTCGATCGGCTCGGTCGCCAAGCTGACGATCACGAGCCGTGCTTCCGGCGCCGACAGTGGTTCTGAGATCGCCGTGGTTGGCGGCAAGGTGGGGGATGTGCGGCCGGCAGCCGCCAATCCGGGCACCACGGTCGAGGTGCGCGACCTGTTCTTCGCCACGCCTGCCCGGTTGAAATTCATGAAGACGGAAAAGGCGGAAGCGGGCGCGATCACCGAAATCGTCAAGCGCATGGCGATCGCCTTTCCTGCCATCCGCTTCGTGCTCTCGGGAACGGACCGATCGACGCTCGAATTCCCCGGCACCGGCGACGATCATCTCGCGCGCATCGCGCAGGTGCTGGGCGCGGACTTCAGGGACAATGCCATTGAGCTCGATGCCGAGCGCGAAGACGTGCGGTTGACCGGCTTTGCCGGCGTGCCCACCTTCAATCGGGGCAATTCCGCCCATCAATATGCCTTCGTCAACGGACGTCCGGTGCAGGACAAGCAGATCCTGTCGGCGATCCGCGGTGCCTATGCGGAGACGATCCCGCAGGGACGCTATCCGGTGGCGGTGTTGTCGCTGACGCTCGATCCAGCGCTGGTTGACGTCAATGTGCATCCGGCGAAGTCGGATGTGCGCTTCCGCGATCCGGCGCTGGTGCGCGGCTTGATCGTGGGCGCCATCAGGCAGTCCCTGCAGCGGGAGGGCGACCGGGCTGCGACGACGGGTGCTGGCGGCATGCTGCGGGCGTTTCGCCCGGGCTTCTCGCCGCAGCCCGCCCAGACCTGGTCGCCGGCCAATGCGCCTTCGCGGCCTCTCTATGGGGCAGCGCCGAGTTTCGGTGGAGGTTTTGCCGCCGCAACCGCACCGGCTGCACGCGGTTTTGGTGAGGCCGCCCAGGCGGCATTTGACAGCCTCTCCGTCCCAACCGCGCGAAGCGAGACGATCCCGCCCTCGCCCGCGGCTCAAAGCGCAACCGTGGAGGCGATTTCGAGCTACCCGCTCGGTGCGGCACGGGCGCAGGTCCATGAAAATTACATTGTGGCGCAGACGGAAGATGGCCTCGTGATCGTTGACCAGCACGCCGCGCATGAGCGCCTGGTGTTCGAGCAGATGCGCAAGGCGCTCACAGGTCGAAGGCTCCCCTCTCAAGGTCTACTCATCCCCGAGATCGTCGACCTGCCGGAAGAGGATTGCGACCGGCTGATGACCCATGCAGAAAGCCTGGAGCAGCTCGGTCTTGCGATCGAGCGCTTCGGCCCAGGGGCGATCGCGGTGCGCGAAACGCCGGCAATGCTTGGCGAAATGGATGCGACGCAGCTTGTGCGAGACCTGGCCGACGAGATCGCCGAATGGGATACGGCCGACCGGCTGTCGGCAAAGCTCGAACATGTGGCGGCGACCATGGCCTGCCACGGTTCGGTGCGCTCGGGACGGCGCCTGCGTGTGGAAGAGATGAACGCGCTGTTGCGCCAGATGGAGCAGACGCCGGGGTCTGGCCAATGCAACCACGGGCGGCCGACCTATGTGGAGCTGAAGCTTTCGGACATCGAACGCCTGTTCGGGCGGAGTTGAGCCGAGGTCTGCCGGTTTTCGGTAGCGCCATCTTTCATTCGCCGGGAGGGCGCTGTATTGCAGTTCCGTGACACGCGGCGCAGGAGAAGAGTGATGAACCGTTTCGAAGGCGGCGGGAACCGCGAAGCCAAGATCCGCTATCTCGATGCCGATTTCCAGATCCTGACGCCGGGGACCTTCGTCACCTGCGCAATCACCGGGCGGCCCGTCATGGTCGACGAGCTCAAATACTGGAGTGTTGCGCGCCAGGAGGCCTATGTCGACGCGGCGGCCTCGCTCGAAGCCGAGAAGCGCGCCGGCGCGCTGCCAAACCAGCGCCGCTGAGTCTCACGCCTTTTGTGCAAGGCGCCTGCGGCGGCAGGCTTCAATCGCCCGGTCGATGATCAGATCTGGGGCCTTGGGGTCGTCGAAAACCATGTCGACATCCACGACCCTCGATTTTTCCTGAAGCTCCGCTGCGCGGCCATGTCCCCCCGAAAGGCGGACGCCGTCCTTTGCCGTCGTCACCAATTGCAGGTCCTGACGTTCGGCGCGGGCAAGCAGATCAGCTATCTCGTCGTCCGCCAGATGGTGGTGATCGGGGAAGTCCTGCCGGTCGACGATGACGGCACCGAGTTCGTCCAGCGTGCGATAGAATTTCCCTGGATCGGCAATGCCGGCATAGGCCAGGACGGACTTGCCCGACAGATCGTGCGCCGCCTGCGGCAGGACATTGGCAACCAGAACGGGCTTGCCACTACGGGAGGCCTGGCGGACGAAACGGTCGGCGGCATCGCCCCTGCCGACCTTGAGGATCGCGTCGAGGAAGCGCATCTGCACCGTGATCGGTGCGCGCACGGGGCCCGAGGGCACGACCCAGCCGTTGCCTATGCCCCGCAGGCTGTCGACGACGATCAGCGCATAATCCACCACGAGCCGGGCGCTCTGGAAACCGTCATCCATGATGACGAGATCCACGCCCTCATCCACCAGCCTCTCGGCCCCGGCAATCCGGCGACGGGAAATGACGGTGAGCGCCTCGCGGGCGAGCAGCAGCGGCTCGTCGCCGACGGCGGTCGAGCGGTGGTGGTGCGGGTCCACGACGGTGGTGACATCCAGGGAACCGCCGTAACCGCGGCTGAGGAAGCCGGGTTTCAACCCCCGCGCCTTGGCGGCACGGGCAATGGCGATCGCTGTCGGGGTCTTGCCCGCGCCGCCAACAGTGAAATTGCCGACGCAAATGACGGGAACCGGCAGCGCATGACGGCGCCGGTGGCGCATAATCGCGCCTGATATCCGGCCATAGACGAAGGAGAACGGGTAGAGGCAAATTGCCTGCCAGCCGGTCTTGGTCCACCAGAAAGGCGGTGCCTCAGATACCATTCTCGTCCCTGTCCTGACGCCGGCACCCCTCTGGCGCCTTCTCATGCGGGCAACAAGAACCATTGCAACGCATAATGGTCAAGCATAAGGGTGCCAAAATGGCACGGGTGCCGTCAGCTCAAAACGGCTTCAAGCTCCGTGATATTGGAAAGCACCATGTCGGAATGCGGCGTCAGCGTCTCGCGCGACCCCGTGCCGGAGAGCACGCCGATCTTCAGCCCAGCGCCGGCATTGCTGCCCATGTGCAGGTCATGATTGTTGTCGCCGACCACGGCGACCTCGGAGGGTACGAGGCCGGTTGCCGCACAGAAGCCGAGCACCATGCCGGCCTCCGGCTTGCTCCCATGGCCGCTGTCATAACCCGCGATGAAGTCAATATAGGGCAGGATACCGAAGCGTTCGGCGGCGACCCGGATCGAGCGCTCATTGTCGCTGGAGGCGATGCCAAGCCGCAGGCCCTTGCCATGAAGGCGTGCGAAAAGCGGTTCAAGATCAGTCACCGGGACCGACAACTCCGCCGCCCTTGCAAAACAATCGTCGATCTTCGGCACCAGGGCCTCGACCATGAAGGGCGAGCCGGCATTGATCATGCCTTCGGCAATCTCGATGGTATTGCCGGCGGCAAACAGGCTATCCGGCACGATCTCGCCACTCACGGGGTCCATGCCGCAGGCGAGGAGCAGATGGTCGGCCAGCGCCTGGTCACCGTCCGCCGCCATCAAGGCCACATCGCGGTTCACGGGTCCCCAACTCGCATCGAAATCGAGTAGCGTCCCGTCCTTGTCGAACAGGATGCCGGCGATCTGGGGCTTCTGCTGCATGTCGATCGTCCTGGTTCAGAGATTAGCTCTGGCTGGCGGCACGTGGCTCAAGCTTGGCCTTAACTGAAAGCGGGCTGATATAGGGTTCCAGCCCCTTAAGCGTCGCGGTCAAGGCGCCACGCATTTCCTGCATGCTCTCCTGCCCTGCCTCGATCATCTTGGATCGCGCCAAATCATTGTTGAGCAGGAAGTGCACCGCCTTGGCCAGCATTTCGGCATCCCGGACGATGCGGGCCGAACCCTTGCGCACGAGCCGCTGGTAACTTTCGCGGAAATTGCTGACCTGCGGGCCGGAGAGGACGGCACAGCCGAGCATGGCCGGCTCAAGCGGGTTCTGACCGCCCTCGGCGGAGAGCGAACGTCCCACGAAGGCGACTTCCGTCAGCCGGAGATAAAGCCCCATTTCGCCGATCGTATCGCCAAGGAAGACATCGGTCTCAGGCGTGATCATATCGCCCCTTGTGCGGCGCGCAACGACCAAGCCCTTTTCCACCAGCATAGCCTCGATCTCGTCACTGCGTTCAGGATGGCGCGGCACGAGCACGGTCAGCATGCCGGTATGCGCCTTCAACGCCCGATGCACCATGGAGGCGATCTTCTCTTCACCGTCGAAGGTGGAGATGGCCGCCCAGGTTTTGCGAGATCCGATCTGCTGGCGATAGCGCTCCAGCACCTGCTCGTCGCAAGGGGGGGCGTCGCTGTCGACCTTGATATTGCCGGAGACGCTGACGGGCCAGGCGCCGAGATCACGGAAGCGTTCCGCGTCGAGATCAGACTGGGCGATCACGAGTGCAAGCTTGCCGAACAGCGTTTCTGCGATCGATGAATGGCGTTTCCAGCGATCGAAGGAACGGTCCGACATACGGGCATTGACGAGGATCTGCGGGATGTGGCGGCGATGAAGTTCTGCGAGCGTTGTCGGCCAGATCTCCGACTCGACACCAATGGCGACATCCGGCTGCCAGTAGTCGAGGAAGCGTCGAACCGGAGGCAGGAGATCGAGCGGGACATACTGATGCAGCACCATGTCGCCAAGGCGGTTCTTGGCCACCTCGGCCGAGGTCACGGTGCCGGAGGTCAGAAGTACGTGGATGTCCCGGCGGCGCAATTCGCGCATCAGCGCGATGACGGCCGTCGTCTCGCCGACGCTGGCTGCGTGGATCCAAACGAGCGGCCCCAGGGGTCTGGCGAGGCTCGCATGGCCAAAGCGTTCGGCACGGCGAGACCGGTCTTCCTTACCCTTTGCCGCACGATAGGCAAGCATCGGCCCCGACAGCGGATAGGCCGCAAGGCCTAGCCAGCCATAGGATGTCAAGGCGAGGGAGGCTAGGCCATCGCTCAGTGCCATCGATCGGACCTGCTCATCTTCATCGACAATGCCATTCTTCCTGTTCAGGAGGCGTCGCTATGCAACAAGAGAGATGCAAGAAGACTGAGTTCAAAACGTGACCCTTGCGGGTCGTCCACAGCGGCTTGGGAGGCCGCTGTTCCTTCGGCTCACTTCTCCGAGGGGTTCAGCAGTCGGTGCATGTGGACGATGAAATAGCGCATATGCGCGTTGTCGACCGTCGCCTGGGCTTTGCCCTTCCAGGCGCTCAGGGCGCTGGCGTAATCCGGAAAGATACCGACGATATCGAGCTCGTTCAGGTCACGGAACTGAATGTCTTCGAGACTAGACAGTTCGCCGCCAAAAACCAGATGGAGAAGCTGCTTGTTTTCGTTGGATTCCGTCATAGTCGCGGCCTTTTCTCATTCTCAGTCAGTCGGCATTCATCTGCGCGATTTCGGCCCAAAGGTCAACTCCGGGGAATTCGCGTGATGTTCTTCAGCAATGCCGGAAGGAGCTCCGCCGATGCTGCGCACAACACGGGATGTGTCACCTCTGGCCTATTGTATACCAGCGCGTGTCCATCGAGATCGGTAATCGATCCTCCGGCGCGCGAAAGGATCAGATCGGCGGCGGCAAGATCCCAATCATGCGAGCTTTTCTTGACCAAGGTCGCGTCGATGCGACCGTCTGCCACAAGCGCCAACCGATAGGCCAGTGACGGGATGTGCTCGACGCGCTCGATGCGCGGGCGCAGGACGGAGTTGAAGCTCGTGACCATATCCTGTGCGGAGGCGACTTTGAGGTTACCCTCGATACCGGCAGCGGAAACGGCGATATCCTGACCATTGCGGCGCGCCGGACCATCGATCGTGGCTGTGAACTCCTCATTCAGCGACGGAGCGACAAGAATGCCGGCGACCGGAGCGCCCCTGTAGACCACGGCTACCGAGACGCACCAGGTGTTCTTCCCGGCCAGGAAAGCGCGCGTGCCGTCGATGGGATCGATGACGAACAGCGTCTCGCAGGAGAGCCGCGCCGGATCGTCGTCGGTTTCTTCCGACAGCCAACCATAATTCGGCCGTGCATGGCGGAGGATCTCCTCCAGGATACGATTGGCGGCATAGTCGGCGGCGCTCACCGGCGAGCGTCCCTCGTTCTTCCACCAGACCTCAGGCGACTGGCCGAAATGGGCCATCGCCACCTTTCCGGCCTCGCGGGCAGCCTCGGTGATCAGGGCAAGATCGGCCTGCCAGTCGAAGCGGGTGTCTGCAGACATTCGATCAGAGTCCGGCAAGCGTCATGCCCTCGATGGCAAGTGTAGGAGCGGCCATGCCGAACTTTCGGTCAATGTCGTTGGCGACCGTGATCCGCATGAACATGTCCTTGAGGTTCGAAGCGATGGTGATCTCGGAGACCGGATAGGTGAGTTCACCATTCTCGATCCAGAAACCGCTTGCCCCGCGGCTGTATTCACCCGTGATCATGTCGACACCACTGCCGATCATGTCGGTCACGTAAAGCCCCGTGCCAACATTGCGGATCAGCTCTTCGGGCGAGATGTCGCCAGGCTCGAGCGCCAGGTTGGTGGAAGATGGAGACACCGAGGTGCCCCCGCGTACGCCGCGTCCATTGGTCTTGAGGCCGAGTTCGCGGGCAGCGGACGAGGAGAGGAACCAGTGCTTCAGAACGCCGTCCTCGATCATGGTCATCGCACGGCCAGAGACACCTTCGCCGTCGAAGGGACGCGACGACGAGCCCCGCACCTTCAGCGGGTCGTCGGTGATGTTGAGGCCAGCTTTCAGAACCTGCTCGCCCATCCTGTCGCGCAGGAAAGAGGTCTTGCGGGCGACGGATGCACCGTTGATCGCGCCGGCGATTGTGCCGACGAAGCCACGCGCGACGCGCGGGTCGAAGACGACGGTGAGATTGGAGGCCGTAGGGACCTGCCGCGGGTTCAAGCGGCGGATCGCCCGCTCGGCGGCGCGGCGACCGATTTCTTCCGGGCTGTCGAGCTCGGCGAAATAGAGACGGCTGTCGAAATCGTGGTCGCGCTCCATCTTGGTGCCTTCGCCGGCAATGACGCCGACGGAGCGGGAGAAGCGCGAACCGGCATAACTTCCGGAAAAGCCGTGGGAGGTGACCAGCACGAGACCGCCCATGCCGGCGGAGGCGCCAGCCCCCAGGGAATTGCTGACACCGTTCACCGAGCGGGCCGCCTCTTCCATGGCAAGCGCGCTTTCGCGCAACTGGTCGCTCGACACATCCGTGTCATCGAAGAGCTGGAGATCGGGAATATCGCGGGCGAGATCGCTCTCATCGGCCAGACCTGCGAAGGGATCTTCGGGCGAGACCTTGGCCATGGCGACGGCGCGCTCGGCGAGTGCCGTGAGGTCAAAGCCCGGATTGGCGGAGACGGACGCCACCTGCCGACCGATGAAGACACGGAGCGAGAAGTCGTCGCTCTCGGAGGCCTCGGTCGATTCGACCTTGCCGAGACGGACGCTGACGCCCTTGGAGCGGGAGCGGACGACGACGGCATCCGCCTTGTCGGCTCCAGCCTTGATGGCCAGATCGACGAGCTGTTGGGCGCGTTCGAGGAGATTGGCGGAATCGATTTGATTGGGCATAGGTTGGCCTTTCCTTCCCGCTCCATTTATTGTGACTTACAAGGTGCATCAAGGGCGGTGCGGGCTTTTCCGTTCACGAGCCCGGCATGCATCCCATAAGCAGGTGCGGCGCAAGCCGGCCGACGAGGAGAACACCATTGGCAGGCGCGAGCGAAGCTCTTTTCACGCAACCCCTTCTGCTGCTCGGCGGCGCCGTGATTGCGGCACCGATCTTTCGCAAGCTCGGGCTGGGCACGGTCCTCGGCTATCTTGCGGCCGGCGTGGTCATTGGACCTGTCCTGCACTTGATCGGGGGATCCGGCGAGATCCTTGCCGTGGCAGAACTCGGCGTCGTCCTGCTGCTCTTCATCATCGGGCTGGAGCTCAAACCCAGCCGATTGTGGCACATGCGGCGCGACATCTTCGGATTGGGGACCAGTCAGGTCGTGCTGACCGGCCTTTTGCTTTCTGCGCTGGTCTATGTTGCAGGTCTTCTCGACTGGCGGGGCGCGCTGGTGGCGGGCTTTGGTCTTGCCTTGTCATCGACAGCCTTTGCACTGCAATTGCTCGAAGACTATGGCGATATGAACAGCCGTTACGGGCAGCGCTCCTTCTCCATTCTCCTCTTCCAGGATCTGGCCATCGTGCCATTGCTCGCCATGGTCTCCGTCCTCGGCACACCCAGCGGTGACGGCCAGCAATCGGCGCTCGTCGAAGTCGCCATTGCTGTTGGGGCCGTCGTTGGCATGATCCTCGCAGGACGCTATCTGCTCACACCGCTGTTCCAGGTCATCGCTCGCACCGGTGCCCGCGAGGTGATGATCGCGGCGGCGCTCTTCGTCGTGCTCGGTTCGGCCTATCTGATGCAGGTTGCCGGGCTATCCATGGCCATGGGTGCCTTCCTCGCTGGCGTAATGCTCGCGGAATCCTCCTATCGGCACGAACTGGAAGCGGACATCGAGCCCTTCCGCGGATTGCTGCTCGCACTGTTCTTCATCGCCGTCGGCCTTTCCATGGAGCTACATGTGATCGTCGACAACATCGCCCTCATCGCTATTGCCGTGCCGGCGCTGATGGCGATGAAGGCACTGCTGCTCTACGCGATCTGCCGGGTTTCCGGGTCGCAGCATCGCGATGCGCTGCGGATCAGCCTGCTTCTGCCGCAAGGCGGCGAGTTCGGTTTCGTCCTCTTCACCACGGCGGCGGCTGTCGGCGTATTCAGCAGTGCCCAGTCCTCCCTGCTGATCTCGATCGTCACCTTGTCCATGGCACTCACTCCGCTGACTGCCCTCATTGGACAGAGGCTCCAGTCACGGGAGAGCGGTGAGAAGGAGGAGATGGAGGAGGATTTCGAAGGCGCCGGATCTGACGTCCTGATGGTCGGCTTCTCGCGCTTCGGGCAGATCGCTGCCCAGATCCTGCTTGCGAGTGGCCGCGACGTGACCATTCTCGACGACAGCCCTGACCGCATCCGCCAGGCGGCCACATTTGGTTTCCGCATCTATTTCGGCGATGGCACGCGGCTCGACATGCTGCGCGCCGCAGGCATCGAACGGGCGAAGATCGTCGCGGTCTGCACCCACAAGAAGGAAATCACCGACAAGATCGTCGACCTCATCCGGTCGGAGTATCCCGATGTACGTCTGTTCGTGCGCTCTTACGACCGGGTGCACAGCCTGGAACTTCGGGCCCGGGATGTCGAATACGAGCTGCGCGAGACGTTTGAATCCGGTCTGCTTTTCGGACGGCGTACGCTTCAGGGGCTCGGCGTGACGGAAGACGAAGCCTACGACATCGGCGAGGACATCCGCCGCAGAGATGAGGAACGCCTCAGGCTGCAGGCGCAGGAAGGCATTCTTGCGGGTCGCGAGCTGATGCACAAACGGCCGGTGAAACCGGAGCCGCTGATGAAGCCGAAGCGGCCTCTGCATGAGGTGGATCCGAAGCAGGAGGTTCCCGCCGCCTGACCTTCAGCGGCGGACGAAATCCTCTATCCGGGCCGCCAGATCCCTCTTCAGCGGCTCCTTCAGGCGTTCGGAGGCCTCGAGGATCTGGCGGGCCTTGAAGAAGTCAAGCACCTTGTAGCTGTTGACCTCCGGCCGCAGATAAATGTCCGGCTGGCAGATCTTCATCTTCAGAGCGACGTGGGACTGCATCATCAGCTGAGAGGCGCCGAACAGGCTATCGATGCGGTTGGGCACCAGCGAGCCATCGCCTTCGGGTGCGCCAATCACATCGACAGCAACAAGAATGTCAGCCTTGCCGATCAGGTGGTCGTAGGGCACCGGATTGAATATCCCGCCATCGATCATCAGCCGGCTTTTGATGGTTACCGGGGCGAAAAGCGCCGGAATGGCTGCGGAGGCGGACAGGGCCTCGTAAAGATCGCCCTCAGTGCAGACCATCTCGCATTGACCGTAGTAGTCGGTGGCAATGACTTCGAGGGGCAGGCCGAGTTCGGCGAAGGTCTGCGGGATCTGTGGAGGCAGGAAGGCGCGCAAGAGGCGCGGCAGATTGAACTGTCCGAAGCGGAAGCCTCCGAGTGCCCGGATGCTGGCCGGACGCAGGCTCCAGAAGCGGTTGAGGACCAGTGCACGGTTGTCGGCGAGTTCCAGCGTGTAGTCCCTGATATCGCGACCACTCATGCCGGCGGCATACCCTGCGCCGAGGATTGCCCCCATGGATGAGCCGGCAATCAGGGCCGGCTTGATCCCGAGCTCGTCGAATACCTCCAGCACCGCGATATGCGAAAATCCGCGTGCGCCACCGGCGCCAAGCGCGAGACCAATGGCCGGATCGGCCTTTGAGGACTTTGACGGGATGGGCGTTTCAGCGACGAGATCCATGGGCCATGCCTTTTTCCGCGACGGGTTCAGGAGGGCCTATAGGAAAAGAAGTACATTTTCGTGTCACCGAAGGTGCGTTGCTCGATGAAGGCAAAGACGGGATCGACGGAGACCTGTACATCACCGCGCTCTTCAAGGATGACGAGCGCATCCTTGGCCAGCCAGCCGCCCTGGTGGGCTGCGAGCAGGGCCTTTTCGCCAAGCCCCTTGCCATAGGGCGGATCTGCAAAAAGCAGCTCGAAGGGCTCGATGTTGTTCGAGGGGCCGAGATTGGTCGCATCGCGCCTGAGAATACGGGCGCGGCCATGCAGCCCGAGCGCGTCTATGTTCTCCCAGAGCAGGCTGCGGCCCTCGACGCTGTTTTCGACGAAGAGCGCAGATTTGCAGCCGCGTGACAGGGCCTCAATGCCGACGGCGCCCGTGCCGGCGAAAAGGTCAAGGATGCGGGTGCCGTCGAGCACGCCCGGATGGGCGTGCGCGAGGATGTTGAACAGGCTCTCGCGCGTCCGGTCGACAGTTGGCCGGATGTCATTGGACTTCGGCGTGGCCAGGCTCCGGCCACGAAACTCACCGCCGACGATGCGCATGCCGGCTTACCTCTTGCCCTTCGGCGCGCCACTGCGGCCACCCGAGGGCTTGCCGCCGGGGCCGCCTGAGCGTGGGCCGCCAGCAGGACGTCCGCCGGGCTTGCCGCCAAAGCTCTTGCCACCCGGCTTGCCGCCAAACGGCTTTCCGCCGGGCTTTCCGGATGGCTTGCCCCCAAAGGACTTGCCAGCAGGCTTGTCACCAAAGGGCCGATCGCCAAAGGACTTGCCAGCGCGGGGTTTGTCGCCGAAGGGCCGCTCACCGCGCGGACGATCATCACGAGGCCGGTCATCACGGGGACGGTCGCCGCGCGGCGGGCGATCGCCAAACTCACGCTTCGGGCCACGGTCGGAGAACTCGCGACGCGGACCACGGTCCTCGCCTTCCCGACGAGGCGCACGTTCAGCACGGTCGCCAAAGTCACGACGCGGGCCACGGTCTGCTCCCTCACGACGCGGGCCGCGGTCTGCGCCTTCACGACGCGGCGCGCGCTCGTCACCGTCGCGACGGGCGGGACGGTCGCCGAAGCCTCCGCGCTTCTCGCCACGATCGCCATCACGGGAGCGGGGCTTCTGGTCAGGGCCATCTGCGCGGATCCAGTCGCCCTCTTCGTCGCGGGCGCGGGTGATCTGGACGGTGGAGGTCGGACGATCATCGAAACGGTCGACCAGCTTGCCGGCGCGCGGATCGGGCTTGCGACGGGCAGCGGCTGCGGCTGCCTTTTCGCCGAGCGGACGAGCACCCGGTGCCATCCATACGTTTGCTGTACGGCCCTTGGTATTGCCCGCCGGGCGCTTCGGCTTGTCGGCGAACTTGTCAGCCGGCTTGCCCTCGTCGCGGCGAGTGTCGAGGCGTCCAAGTGCCCGCTCACGGCGGTCGCCCTTGTCGGCCCAGTCCTTCGGCGCGACGCGCTTCTTGTCTGCAGGACGCTCTTCGCGTCCCCAATCGGCCCTCGGCTCGCGGCCAGGCTTCTTTGCCGGCGCTTCGTCTTCATCGGTTTCGGCGCCATGCGCATAGATGGGGGCGTCGAAATTGGCCTTGGATTCCTCGATGAGGCGAGGCCCGAGCTGGTCGCGCAGCATGCGACCGCGAACTTCCAGAACCTGGCCCTCCGGGAGGTCGCCAAGCTGGAAGGGACCGTAGGAGATGCGGATCAGGCGGTTGACCTCGAGACCGAGCGCGCCGAGCACGTTCTTGATCTCGCGGTTCTTGCCTTCACGCAGGCCCATGGTGATCCACACATTGTGGCCCTGCTTGCGGTCGAGCGTGGCGTCGATCGCACCGTAGAGCACGCCGTCGACGGCAATGCCTTCCTTCAGCGCATCGAGCGCCGGCTGGTCGACTTCGCCATAGGCGCGCACGCGGTAACGGCGCAGCCAGCCGGTCGTCGGCAGTTCGAGCACGCGAGCGAGACCGCCGTCATTGGTCAGAAGCAGCAGGCCCTCGGTGTTGATATCGAGGCGACCGATCGACATGACCCGCGGCAACTCTTCCGGCAGGTTTTCGAAGACGGTGGGGCGGCCTTCCGGATCGGAATTGGTCGTCACCAGACCGGCGGGCTTGTGATAGAGCCACAGCCGCGTGCGCTCGATGCCACGGATCGGCTGGCCATCAACCTCGATCTTGTCGGCGAGCGTTGCGTTGAGAACAGGTGTTTCGAGCACCTTGCCGTTCACCGCGACCCGGCCTTCCATGATCATGCGCTCGATGTCACGACGCGATGCGACGCCGGCGCGCGCTAGCAGCTTGGAAATGCGCTCGGGCTTCATGGTGTCGTCGCCGGCTGGGGCCTCGGAGCGCGGCGCACGCGCTGGCTTGTCTGAGGAAGCTGCGGACGGCTTGGCGGACGGCTTTCTGGTTTGCGGCTTGCCGCTGCGGTCGGAGGGCTTGCCCCCCGGACGCCTGGACTTGTCTTTGAATGTCATTTGCTGTTTGCCTGTGGTTTGGGCTGTCGTATCAGGTCGCGCGGCTCTGGTTAAGTGGAAAGTTCGTGCATGGGGAAGACAAACGGCTTCATGGAGGCGGCCTTCGAGGAGGCACGCGCGGCCGGCGAACGCGGTGAGGTACCGATCGGGGCCGTAGTGGTACGCGACGGCGAGATCCTGGGGCGGGCCGGCAACGAGACGCGGGCGCTCAATGACGTGACCGCCCATGCCGAAATCCTTGCCATCCGCCGCGCTGCCGCAGCGGTCGGCGATGAGCGGCTTGTCGAGGCTGATCTCTACGTGACGCTCGAGCCCTGCACGATGTGTGCCGCGGCAATCTCCTTTGCCCGGATCCGGCGACTCTATTATGCTGCGGGCGATGCCAAAGGCGGCGCGGTCGAAAATGGCGTGCGCTTTTATCAGCAACCGACCTGCCACCACGTTCCGGAGGTTTATTCCGGCATTCGCGAAAGGGAGGCTGCCGACATGCTCAAGGGCTTCTTCCAGGACAGGAGAGACTGATGGTATTTGTTGCGCTGATCCTGTCGATTGCCGGCATGGCCGCCATTGCGACCTGGGCCTATCGCAACGTGGCGCCGGGCACCGATCGACTGCCGATGCAATGGTCGGCAAGCGGAACCGTAAACTGGCGGGCGCCGCGTCTTGTCGCCATCGGCGCGACACCGGTCCTGATGTTGACCCTGATCGGGCTGATCTTCGTTTTCTCGCGCCACGACCATGCGGAGCGCGACATGGCCCTGCTCTGGATATCCTTCATTGGACCCGCGCTGCAGGCGATGCACATGGCGCTCGTCGCCCGCACGGTGGAGAATGAGGAATAAAGGCTATTCGATGGCGGCGAAGGCTTTCAGCCTGTCGCCCGCGAGCCGGTAGCGGATCCACTCATTCTGTGGCTCGGCACCCACGGCGTCATAGACCCGGATCGCCGGCTCGTTCCAGTCGAGCACGCTCCATTCAAACCGCCCGCAGCCCTTCTCGACCGCGATGCGCGCGAGGTGCTTCAGCAGGAGCTTGCCCGCACCCGAACCCCGATGATCCGGCGAGACATAGAGATCTTCGAGATAGAGACCGTTCTTCGCCTGCCAGGTGGAGTAGCTGTAGAACCAGACTGCAAAGCCCGCCGGCTGACCATCCTTCTCCAGAATTGCAGCTTCGGTGACCGAGCCTTCGCCGAAGATCGATGAGCGGATCGTTTCTTCGGTTGCCTCCACCTCATGGCCCGCCTTTTCATAGATGGCGAGCTCGGTGATGAAGCCGAGAATCGTGCCGGCATCGTCAGGCGTTGCGGGACGGATGGTGAAGGACATGGGAAGACCTCAAGCAAAAGGGCAGGTCGTTTCCGCCCTGCCCTGGAGAATATTCGATTTCAAGACGCTTATTGGAAGGGCATCCACCAGGAGCTGGTCTGCTGGGCGGCCTTCGCTTCCTTCTTGCGGCGCTTTTCCTTCTTGGCTTCCGGCTCGCCAAGATCGGTCAGAGCCACATCCTGGGTCTGGCGATACTCAGAGGGCGGGTCGGACAGAAGGCGGCGCTGGTCGAGATAGGCGCCTTTCTGCAGAGCACGGGCTTCGCGGAAGGCCTGCCACTTCTGGGTCTCGGTCATGGTGCCAGCCGTGCCGTAGCCGGCGAGCAGCGGTGAGCGATAGCGAGGATTGTCTGCATTGGCGTCTGCCTCGGCGACGAGACGTTCGCGGGCTTCTTCCGGCGACTCGACCCATTGCGGATTGGCTTCGCGGCTCGCGACCGACGCCTGCGGCGCCACAAGCGCTGCCGTCTGCGTGCCGCCAGGTGGCAATACGAGATTGGGTCGCGGATTGTATTTGGTGCCCTTGTTGGCGGGTTCGCGCGGAGCGATCGACACGGCCGAGCCGACGTCATCGACGAGTTGCTCCATCGCCGTCTTGTCAGTGCCGTAGGTCGGGCTACCGACGCAGCCGGAGAGGCCAGCCGTTACGCCAAAAAGACCGACCAGACCGAGGCCGACTCTGAACAGATATGCCGATTTCATGAACGCCTACCAGCCTCGCCGCAGTTTCATCAGTCATGCCGAATAATAGCGACCAGCCCTGCCGGTCGATTTCGGCCAATTTCAGGCAGTTTTACCGGATGACCCACGAAAGCGCAAATCATCCGGTCACATTTCCTCAACCTGCCGCTTCAAGCTCACGCAACGCCTGGGCGTCGCGGGCCGAAACATCGGGATACTTGGGGTCGGAGCCCACATCCTTGGTGATCCTCCAGGAGCGGGCGCAACGGGTGCCTTCGGCGAGCTTCGGCTCGACGGCGACCTTGGTGCCGTCCTCCAGGCGGAAAGCTTCCGAGGGGCCCTCGCCTGCGACCACCGAAATGTCGGAGGTGATGCAGATCTCGGCAAAGTCGAGACCTTCAAGCGCCTTGAGAAGCTCGGCGTCCGCCACATGGACGACCGGGGCTGCTTCCAGCGAGGAGCCGATGCGCTTTTCCTTGCGCTCGATCTCCAGCGCGCCAGTGACTGCACGGCGGACGGTGCGCACAAGCTTCCACTTCTCGGCCACGGCATCGTTCGACCACTCGGCCGGGATCACCGGGAACTGCTCGAGATGCACGGACTCGGCCTTGGGGTCTCGCGAGAGCCAGGCTTCTTCCGTCGTGAACGGCATCATCGGCGCAAACCACAGGACCAGGCAGTCGAACAGCTTGCGGATGACGTGCAGGGCCGCGCGGCGCTTCAGGCTCGACGGCGCCTCGCAATACAAGGTGTCCTTGCGGATGTCGAAGTAGAAGGCAGAGAGCTCGACATTGGCGAAGTCCGAAAGCGCGCGGACGATGCGCTTGAAGTCGAACTCGTCATAGGATTTGCGCACAAGCTGGTCGAGCTCCGAGAGCCGATGCAGCATCAGCTTTTCGAGTTCCGGCAGATCGGCATAGGCGATCTCCTCGCCCTTGTCGTGGGCGAGCGTGCCGAGCATCCAGCGAACCGTGTTGCGGATCTTGCGATAGGCATCGATGTTCGTCTGGATGATCGTCTTGCCGAGGCGCTGGTCCTCGGCATAGTCGGTCGACATGACCCAGAGGCGCAGGATATCGGCGCCGGATTCCTTCATCACGTCCTGCGGCGTCACCGTGTTGCCGAGCGACTTCGACATCTTGCGGCCGTCTTCGGCCATGGTGAAGCCATGGGTGATGACGGCGTTGTAGGGCGCACGGCCACGGGTGGCGCAGCTTTCCAGGAGCGACGAATGGAACCAGCCGCGATGCTGGTCGGAACCTTCCAGATAAACATCGGCCGGCCACTTGAGATCCGGGCGATCTTCCAGCGTGAAGGTATGGGTCGAGCCTGAGTCAAACCAGACGTCGAGGATGTCGGTGACCATCTGCCACTTGTCGCCGTCATGCTCGCCGGCCAGGAAGCGTTCCTTGGCGCCTTCGGCGAACCAGGCGTCTGCGCCTTCCTTCTCGAAGGCTTCGAGGATGCGGGCGTTGACCTTCTCATCCTTCAGCACATTGCCTTCGGCATCGGCAAAGACGCAAATCGGCACGCCCCAGGCGCGCTGGCGGGAGAGCACCCAGTCAGGGCGCTGCTCGATCATGGCGCGCAGGCGGTTCTGGCCGCCAGCCGGCACGAAGCGGGTCTGGTCGATGGCCGAGAGCGCGCGGGTGCGCAGCGTCGTGCCGTCGCCGAGTTCCTTGTCCATGTAGACGAACCACTGCGGCGTGTTGCGGAAGATGACCGGCTTCTTGGAGCGCCAAGAATGCGGATACTCGTGCTTGATGCGGCCACGGGCAAAGAGATTGTTGGCCGCGATCAGGGCTTCCATCACGCGCTTGTTGGCGTCGCCCTTCTTGCCGTTATCGTCGAGCACGCGGGCAGCGCCACCTTCAGCCGAGGGGCCGAAGCCGGGGGCGTCTTCGGTGTAGAAGCCGGCGTCATCGACCGGGAACGGGATCTTCGGATCGATGCCACGGGTTTCGAGCGCGCGGACATTCGCCATCCAGGCTTCAAAGTCTTCGCGACCATGCGACGGCGCGGTGTGGACGAAGCCGGTACCGGCGTCATCCGTGACGTGGTCGCCGTCGAGCATCGGAACAGCGAAGCTGTAGCCAAGGTCCTTAAGCGGGTGGGCGCAGGTGATCGCGCCGAGTTCGGCACCGGTCACGTCGCGGACCAGCTTGAACGTCACCTTGGCCTTGGCTGCTGCATCTTCGGCGAGGCGCTTGGCGAAGATCAGCTTCTCGCCCGGCTGCGGGCCAAAGTCGTTGGTGGCTTCCGTGATCTCGTAGAGGCCATACTCGATTTTGGAGGAGTAGGAGATCGCGCGGTTGCCGGGGATGGTCCAGGGGGTGGTCGTCCAGATGACGACGGAGGCTGATTTCAGCAATTGGACAGACTGAAGCTGTTCCGGAGAAACTTGCGCGCCCCCTTCTGGACGTTCTGAATTCATCAGGCTGGCAACGCCCGCAGCAAAACTGCTTGCCGAGGTATCCACAGCAACCACCGGGAACTTCACCCAGATCGTGTCGCTCTCGACCTCGGCATATTCCACTTCGGCTTCCGCCAGCGCCGTGCGCTCGACGACCGACCACATGATCGGCTTTGAGCCGCGATAGAGCTGGCCGGACATGGCGATCTTCAGGAGTTCGCCGGCGATGCGGGCTTCCGAGTGGAAGGCCATGGTGGTGTAGGGATTGTCGAAATCGCCCTCGATGCCGAGGCGGCGGAATTCCTCGGCCTGGATGTTGATCCAGCCCTGAGCGAAGTCACGGCATTCCCGACGGAATTCGTTGACCGGGACCTCGTTCTTGTCCTTGCCCTTTTCGCGATATTTTTCCTCGATCTTCCATTCGATCGGCAGGCCGTGGCAGTCCCAGCCGGGCACATAGTTCGAGTCATAGCCGCGCATCTGGAAGGAACGGGTGATGACGTCCTTCAGCACCTTGTTCAGCGCATGGCCGATATGGATGTTGCCGTTGGCGTAGGGAGGGCCGTCATGCAGGACGAACTTCTCGCGGCCGGCGGCGGAGGCGCGCAGGCGCTTGTAGAGGCCCATCTCCTTCCACTTCTTCGCCATTTCCGGCTCCTTCTGGGGAAGGCCGGCGCGCATCGGGAATTCGGTCTCGGGCAGATAGAGCGTCTTGGAGTAGTCGATCTTTTCAGGGGTATCGGTCATGGATCAGCCATCGGATGGGGCGACCAGCGGGTCGCGGAATAATGTCATGGATTGGCGGCAAGCGGGCGCCGGGCTTCTACCCAACGCCAAAAAACCCGGACCTTCCCGCAGCTTCTCAAGCCGCCGGGAGGGCCGGGCCAATAATTCGAATGATCCGGGCCGCCGAAAGATAGGTCATGGCCGCGTTCTTTAGGGGTTTTTCGCGCCGAAAGGAAGGGGGCAAGATGGAGCGCCGTGCGTAGCTTCCTACTCGCCGCTCTCCGCCTCGACCACCTGGCGCAGGGCGTCGTTGATGCGGTCCTGCCAGCCGGGGCCGTCCTTCTGGAAATGCTCGAGGATAGCGCTGTCGAGCTTGATCGAGACCAGTTCCTTCACTTGCGGCGGCGCACGGCGCTCGACCACCGGGGCGGCGGGCTTCTTCGCGGGCTTGAACAGAGCCTCGGCGGCATCCTTCGGATTGGCGGGTCTGCGCGGCGTCGTGGTCATGGGCTGCCTTTCGGGCTGTATCGAGATTTGATGGGCGCACTAGGTCTGAATGCGGCCGAGGCGTCAAGCGGTGATGGCCGGCGTTGCCAGCAGGCGGCGCCAGCCTCAGCGCGAAAGGTCGGCGAAGAAATCCGCCTCTGCCAGCCTTCGTGCGATCAGAATGCCTACGAGCAGTGCCGCGACGAAGATCGCCGCCGAAGCATGGCCGAGGCCTAGCGCCGGGATGGAGGCGCCGGGGCAGAAGCCGGCAATGCCCCAGCCGATGCCGAAGACGGCGGAGCCACCGATCAGCTTGGCATCGATGGCGCTCGCCTTCGGCAGGCGAAAGCTCTGGTCGAAGAGCGGCTGCTTGCGGACACGGAACAGCAGGGCATAGCCGGGTGCGGCGACGGCGAGCGCGCCGGCCATGACGAAGGCGAGGCTCGGGTCGAAGCTGCCGGCGAGATCGAAAAAGTTCAGGACCTTGGCGGGATTTGCCATGCCGGACAGCACGATGCCGGTTCCGAAGAGAGCGCCGATCAGGAAAACGACAAGGAAGCGCATCAGATCGAGACCCCGAAGACGTGGCGGATCAGGAATACCGTGAGAACCGCGAAGGCCATAAAACTTGCCGTGGCGGCGATCGAGCGGCGCGACAGGCGCGCCATGCCGCAGATGCCGTGGCCGGAGGTGCAGCCGGAGCCGAAGGTGACGCCGATGCCGGCGATCAGGCCGCCGATGACGAGGGCTGCGGTGGACACAGGAACCGCGTAGTCGACCTCGTAGCCACCGAGCGACAGCGCAAGCGGTGCGAGGATCGCGCCTGCCAGGAAGGCGGTCTTCCACGACCAATCGGAGCCAAGTGGCGGCAGTATGCCGCCGATGATCGCCGTCATGCCGGCAATCCGGCCCCAGGTGAGCATCAGGAGCAGTGCCGAGAGGCCGATCAACAGGCCACCGGCGAAAGACATCAAGGGGGTAAATTCGGTCAAGGCGATCTCCAGCGGCACCCGCCGATCGGCGGGTATCAGTCACATAGGCCCACCCATATGTGACGATACGCAAAACGGCAACTCACAAGGTTGCAAGGGAGATGGCCGTCAAAAGGCGATGGCGGCATCCAGCGGGCCGAGCGACGTTACGCCTGAGAGCATCGCCCTCGCCTCCTCCGCGTCCTTGCGGATCTGGGCGACCAGTGGATCGAGGCCGTCGAACTTCCACTCGTCGCGCAGGAACCCGAAGAGCGAGACGGAACAGATCTCACCATAAAGATCGCCCGAAAAATCAAAGATGAAGGTCTCGAGCCAGGGATCACCATTGGTGGTGACGGTCGGGCGATAGCCGAAGCTGGCCACGCCATCGCGGATGATCCCATCGGGGCGGCGGAAGCGCACCGCGTAGATGCCGGGTCGCAACGTCGCCTCGGGCGGCAGGTGCATGTTGGCGGTCGGGAAGCCGAGCGTGCGGCCAAGCTGCTGGCCCTTCATCACCTCCGCCTCGATTGTATAGCGATAGCCGAGCAAGCCTGCAGCCTGGGAGACGTCGCCTTCAGCGATCAGGCCACGGATACGGCTCGACGAGATGACCTCGGCTCCCTCGTCACGAAAGGCATCGACGAGGCTGACGCCGAAACGATGACGGCTGCCGGCCTGCATGAGATAGGCGGGGCCACCCTCCCTGCCCTTGCCGAAATGGAAATCGAATCCGGTCACCACCTCGCGGGCACCCAGCCATTCACCCAGGATCGACTGGACGAAATCCTCCGCAGAGCGCTGCGAGAATTCGCGATCGAAGGGATATTCGATCACCGAATGAAAGCCCATGACTTCGAGAATGCGGGCGCGCAAGGGTGGCGGCGTGAGCCGGAAGACCGGCTTGTCCGGATTGAAGACGGTGCGCGGATGGGGCTCGAAAGTGAGCACCAAGGCGGGCACGCCGAGCGTTTCTGCCCGCTCCAGCGCACGCTTAAGCACGGCCTGATGGCCGCGATGGACGCCGTCGAAATTGCCGATCGCCACGACCCCGCCGCGCAAGACTTCGGGCAGTGGCTCTTTCTTCTCATTGCGGTGAAAGACGGTCATCGCAGCTTACGCCTCATGCCAGCCTGTGCATCCAGTATTGCGGCGCGACCTTCTCTCGCTCGAGGAAGAGCTTGAGCCTTGCTTCGTCGGTCACGTTGTTCGTGGCGTAGTCGGCGGCATGGATGCCACCGGAAATGTAGAGGAGATCGAGGCCGGCATCGACGGCGCCCTTGACGTCTGTTGGCATGCCGTCGCCGATGGCAAGTACGCGCGACTGGTCGAAAGCGCCGCGTGCCTCGCGGGCGGCGGCGAGCGTTGCCTCGTAGATCGGCGTGTGCGGCTTGCCGGCAATGCGGGTTTCACCGCCTAGGGCTGTGTAGAAGGCGGCAACGGCGCCGGCGCAGGGGATGATGCGGTGGCCGCGCTCGACCACGAGATCCGGGTTGGCACAGATCAGTGGCACCTTGCGGGCGACAAAGTCGGTCAGCATGTCGCGGTAGTCTTCCGGCTGTTCTACTTCATCGTCGAAGAAGCCGGTGCAGACGACGCAGTCGGCCTCTTCCTTCGTAACCACCTCGACATCCAGGCCGTCGAACAGCGGCAGATCGCGTTCGGGACCGAGGAGGAACACCTTCTTCGGGCCGGCTGCGATCAGCGTGCGGGTGACATCGCCCGAGGTGACGATGCGGTCATAGGCCGTGTCGGGCACGCCAATGGCGCGCAGCTGCGGGATGACGCCAATGGCCGGGCGCGGCGAGTTGGTGATCAGCACCACCGTCAGGCCTTTTTCGCGGGCCGCCGTCAGGGCTTCGCCGGCAAGGGGGAAGGCATCGATACCGTTGTGCAGCACGCCCCAAACGTCGCAAAGGATGACGTCATATGCGTCGGTCACGTCGCCAAGTGTGGAAATGCTGCGGGTCATCGTCTGTCCTGACTGCTCGAAGTGTGTCCGGTGACATGGCAAAGGACGGGCGGCAAGGCAAGGGGCAAGCTCGCCAGACTTCGAAAATGCCCCCTGCTAGAAGACGCTTACAGGAGATAGCGAGCTATAAGACCGAGGGCGCCCGCTGCCAGCAGAGTCTTGCCGATCCCCAAGTGGAACCGGAAGATCATGACGGCCGCGATGACGGCGATGATCAGCGCCTGCCAATCCAGGGACGACCAGACGGGTTGCGGCACGGAGAGGGTGAGCGGACCTATGCTGGCGAGGACGACTGGCTCGACCTGCGTGAAGATCACATGCAGGGAAAGCCAGACGGCGAGGTTCAGGATGACGCCCACGACGGCGGCGGTGATGGCTGAAAGTGCTGCACTGAGGAGCCGGTTGCCACGCAGCCGCTCGATATAAGGCGCGCCGGCGAAGATCCAGATGAAGCTTGGGATGAAGGTTGCCCAGGCAGCGACGAGACCGCCGAATAGCCCCGCAACGAGCGGATCGAGCGTGCCGCTCTCCCGGAAGCCGGCGAGGAAGCCGACATAGGAGAGGACGAGGACCAGCGGTCCCGGCGTGGTTTCCGCAAGCGCCAGGCCATCCAGCATTTCGCCCGGCTTGAGCCAGGCATAATGATCGACGGCAACCTGGGCGACATAGGCGAGCACGGCATAGGCGCCGCCGAAAGTGACGAGCGCCATCTTGGAGAAGAAGCTTTGCACCTCGGGCAGCGCGGTTTCGGGAAGGGTCAGCCAAAGAACTGGCAAGGGTGCGAGCCAGACTGCGATCCAGAACAGAAGGACGGCGAGTTGGCTGAAGAAGGGTGGTCGGGCACGAGCCTCCTCAGAGATTTCGGCCGCCGCTGAGGCCGCGCCTCGGGAATGGAGGAGGCCAATCAGGGCTGCCGCGAGCACGACGAGCGGGAACGGTATGGAGAACAGGAAGAGGGCGAGAAACGCTGCGGCGGCCAGCGCACGATGAAACCCCGACTTCAACGCCCGCTTGCCGATGCGGATGACGGCCTCGACGACGATTGCGAGAACGGCAGCCTTGAGGCCGAAGAACAGGCCCTCGACGAGGCTCGTATCCTGATAGACCGCGTAGAGCGTCGAGAGGCCGAGGATAACGGCCAGCCCCGGCAAAACGAAGAGAAGGCCGGCGACAATGCCGCCGCGCACGCCATGCAGGAGCCAGCCGATATAGGTGGCGAGTTGCTGGGCCTCGGGGCCCGGAAGCAGCATGCAGTAGTTCAGCGCATGAAGATAGCGGTCCTCGTCGATCCAGCGCTTCTCCTCGACGCAGATGCGGTGCATCAGCGCGATCTGGGCGGCCGGGCCACCAAACGAGAGGCAGCCGATCCGGGCAAAGGCTACGACGAGCTCGGGAAAACTGGGCTGGGTGTCGCCGGCTTGTACGGTGGATCCAACTGCGACGCTCATGCCTTCACCTCGTTTCGCGGACTGCGGGGGATCCAGTCGTGCTTTTCATCCATCGCATCCCGCGCCCATCTATAGAAGGCATCATAGATCAGGAGACCCTGCTCCAGCTGCTGCAGATCATTCTGATGCAGGCGCGACAGGCCGAGTGAAACCGCAAGAAGCCCCGCCGCTTCCGGCGCAAGATCAAGCCTGTTCGTATCGGCGGCGCGGACGATGCGTGCCAGCGTCGCCAGCGCAGGAATATCCAGCTGGAACTCGGCGAGCATTGCATCCAACGTGCAGAACTCGCCACGGTGGCTCCAGAAACCTCCCTCCATGTCGAACGGGATCGCGTTGAACCTTTCGGCGACGGCGTCGACCTCCGAAGCCGAAACGAACAGGAACCGCGCAAAGGGATCGACGAAGCGTCGGATCAGCCATGGGCAGGCGATCCGATCGATCTTCGGCCGGTTGCGGGTGACCCAGAGCGTCCCGCCGTTGTCGGTTGGAAGGTGCGTCATCGGCACGCGTGGAAGCCCGGCCTCAACCCATCCCACAGCGCCTCCCTCCAGCACTTCGGCCGAAATTCCAAGGAGGCGAAGGTGAGCCGCTACGCCCTCCGAGAGTTTGCGCCCCTTCTGGCAGATGACGACCACGGAGGCGGCCGTAATCTCGCTCGCCCAGCGGTCCACCGTCTGGTGGTCGCGGCGCACGGATGCGGGCAGGAGGAAGGGATCGGCTTGCACATCCTCGTCCACGCGCACGTCGACCAGCAGAGGGGATTGGGAAGAACCCAGCAAGCGAAGGAGTTTGTCTGCGGAAATTGCGCCAAAGGGTGCCATGTTCGGGTCCGTGGTCTGGAGAATGACGGATGCGAAATTCCGGCATGGCGCCTCATGGAGGTTTCGCGCACTCCACGGCTCTAAACTTTCAGATCCGGAAGGGACTGTCAATTACTTCAACGGCTTGGGCGACATGACGGCGACATCCCCAGACACGAACCTGCCGCCGAGAGGTGGCGGCAGAGTAATGGCATGAGAGAAAGCGACGAATGCGTGGATGTTTTTTGCGAGCACGCTTGACTCGTGCGAAGGCTGTTCTTATCTCAGCCTCGCTGGCACTCCCTGAGGGAGAGTGCTAACAAATTCCGATGTGGTCCCGTCCGGGATCGCGAATGTCATTTGATCGAGGGATTAGACAATGGCAAGCACCAACTTCCGTCCTCTGCACGATCGCGTTGTCGTCAAGCGCGTCGAGTCCGAAGAAAAGACCAAGGGCGGCATCATCATTCCCGACACCGCCAAGGAAAAGCCGGCTGAAGGCGAAGTCATCGCCGTTGGCCCGGGCGCCCGCGACGAAAGCGGCAAGCAGGTTGCCCTCGACGTGAAGGTCGGCGATCGCGTTCTGTTCGGCAAGTGGTCCGGCACCGAGGTCAAGCTCGACGGCGTCGACCTGCTGATCATGAAGGAAGCCGACATCATGGGCGTTATCGGCTGATCTCAGCCTGATCCCCATCTTCCTTTTTAACCAAGTCAACAATGGGCTAGATGCCCGGGAGTTTGAACATGGCTGCTAAAGAAATCAAGTTTGGCCGCACCGCGCGCGAAAAGATGCTGCATGGCGTCGACATCCTCGCTGACGCCGTGAAGGTTACCCTCGGCCCCAAGGGTCGTAACGTCATCATCGACAAGTCCTTCGGCGCTCCGCGCATCACCAAGGACGGTGTATCGGTCGCCAAGGAAATCGAACTGGAAGACAAGTTCGAGAACATGGGCGCCCAGATGGTCCGCGAAGTTGCTTCGAAGACCAACGACATCGCCGGCGACGGCACCACGACCGCAACCGTTCTTGCCCAGGCCATCGTTCGCGAAGGCAACAAGGCTGTTGCAGCCGGCATGAACCCGATGGACCTGAAGCGCGGTATCGATCTGGCTGTTGCAGAAGTCGTCAAGGACCTGCAGGCAAAGGCAAAGAAGATCTCGACTTCGGAAGAAGTTGCCCAGGTCGGCACGATCTCGGCAAACGGCGACACCCAGGTTGGCCGTGACATCGCTGAAGCGATGCAGAAGGTTGGCAACGAAGGCGTGATCACCGTCGAAGAAGCCAAGACCGCTGAAACCGAACTCGAAGTCGTCGAAGGCATGCAGTTCGACCGCGGCTACCTGTCGCCCTACTTCGTGACCAACCCGGAAAAGATGGTCGCCGATC
>JBKBON010000009.1:0-122138 GCA_046294755.1 Allorhizobium sp.
TCGGCTTTGCGCTTGGAGGATTCTTCGATGGCATCCTGCTGCATCAGATCCTCCAGTGGCATCATCTGCTCAGTGGCCTGCCGCAAGTCGCCGGCGACCTTCGATTTCTCGTGCTGACCGATGGGATCTTCCACCTCGCCATGTATGTCGTGGCCACCTTAGGTCTTGTCTGGCTGTGGCGTGCTCGCGCAGCAATTGTGGTGGATGGCGCGGGGCGCGCGAGCCTTGCTTGGGCATTGATCGGTTTCGGCACCTGGCACATCATCGATGCGCTTTTGTCCCACTGGCTTCTCGGCATTCATCGCATCCGCATGGACAGCGACATGCCGCTCTTCTGGGACCTTCTGTGGCTGTGCCTTTTCGGTCTCCTGCCGGTCTTCCTGGGAGTCTGGATCAAGCGCGGCGGCAGGTGCGGCGGCTTCCACGCCGTGCCGCTGGTCCTGGCGGCCATTACGATCGCAGCCGGCACGGCCCAGGCCTTTCCCCCAGCCGCCGAGGGGCCGGTTGTCGTGCTCTTCCGCTCCGATGTCGATGCGACGGGCGTGATGGCAGCCATCGAGGCAGTCGACGGCACTCTGGCTGGAAGCGATGCCACCGGCACCCTCTGGGCGATCGCTTTGCCAGCTGGCACCTCCGCCAACCGTCTCTACGCTCATGGTGCGCTGGTCGTCAGCGGTGCGGGCCTGTCCGCAGGATGTCTGGATTACGTCATCGCCGAGGACGTCTGAGCCGGACAAGCCGCGCGAGGTTCGCTCTCAGATATAGAGCCCCTCGCGCATCAGGCGCATGAGGTCGGTCACCTTTTCGTCGGGCTTTTCCCAAAGCATCACCCGCAGCTCCACGATGAGAGCGCCACGTCCGCCTTCGCCATTCGGCAGGCCGAGATTGTCGATCCGGATCACCTGGTCGGAGTTCGACCAGGCCGGCACCGTGACGGGGACCATGGTTCCATCAGGTCCCTCCACCTGGCTTTCGCAACCCAGAACAGCGTTCTCCAGCGTGATCGGCAATACCGTGCGGATATCGAACTGATCGACGAGGAAGCGCTCGGCTTTCAGCACCCGGATGGTCACGGCCACATCGCCGCGCTGCAGGCCCTGAAACTTCAGCCCTTGCCCCTTCAGCCGCACGACATGCCCATCAGTGACCCCGTCGAGCGGAACACGCAGTTCGCGTCCGTCATTCAGGGTGAGCGGTACGGATTTCTGCTCGAGCAGGTCGGCGACCGCCACAACGGCTTCGGCGAAGATGTCGGGCGCCTTCTCCGGTAGTGGCGGAGGAGCACCGCGCAGGCGGCGCACCAGCGAGCTGAACAGTTCGATCGGAGCAAGCAGCGGCGAGGCGGGCGGCTTCAGCGGCATCCCCTCTGCAAGATCCGCGGCTTCCTGTTCACGTCGCAAGGTCTCGGCTGCCGCTGCGGCCTCCGGACTGTCACCGAAGATGCGCGAGGCGGCTTCCTCCGGGCCGGAGGCGGTGCCGCCGACGGAGGCGGTTGATCCGCCAGCGGTTCCTTGAGCCGAGCCGGTCGCAGTACCTGTGGCGGCAGCCTTGTCTCCACTTCTTGACGCGTCTGCGCTCTCGTCCTTTGCGCCGGCCTGAGCCTTGGTCTTTGCCTCGGCCGCCTGTTCTTTGGCTGCTTTCGCCTTGGCGGCTTGCGCTGCCTGCGCCGCGTCGGCCTTCGCCTTTTCGGCCTCGGCGCGTGCCAGTTCCTCCAGCACGCGTTCGGCATTTGCCTTTGCCTGCTTGGCCCTTTCGGCAGCTTCACGCGCCGCGTTGCGCTGCTGCATGATCGTCTGTTCGCGTTCCAAGGCTTCGACCTTCATGCGTTGTTGGTCATACCGGCTGCGTTTGGCCGGATCCTTCAGCACTTCGTAGGCGCGGCCGATCTCGGCGAAGCGATTGTTCGCCAGGGGGTCGTCCCGGTTCTGATCCGGATGCACGGATTTTGCCTTCGTACGCCACGCAGCCTTGATTTCGTCTGCGCCTGCATCGCGCTTCACGCCGAGAATCGAGTAAAAATCACGCATCGAGGACACCAACAAACCTCATGCGGGAGGGCCTGATCATGGTGCCCCGTCCGCGATACCGAAATGCCGTCCCGCCGAATTCATGCGGTGGCTACGCTATAATTGCGGGGAGCGTCGCACGTCAGGTGCTAATCGAAGGTTACGCATCGACGGGGCGGGAGGGGGTATTTCTTCGAGTTTGCTTAAGCAAATCTTTCGAATGCGATCTAAATCGCTTCATCGTTTACGAACGACGGTCGAAGCTCATCAGCTGCCAGTTGCCGGTGCCTGACGTGCAGGTCTTTCCGGAGAAATAGGCGATACCCTCATAGGAATGCCGCGTCGTCGAGAAATTGCGGCAGATGACGCCGTCGCCTTTCTCTTCCTGAATAGCCGTCACGACGCCGGCGCTGCCGGTGGTCGCATTCGCCCAGGGAAGCGGCTTGCCTTCGGTCTTGGAAAGATCGGCCGACGACACGGCGCTCTGCACCGTCAACTCGTCCGAATGGCTCGTGCCATTGCCCTTCTTGGCAACGGTGGAGGTGGAGATCGAGTTATCGACGGTATCCGAACCGAACAGGTCCATGCTGCTGCCGAAGCATCCGCTGAGCGGAAGTGTCGCAGTGATGATGAGCAAGATCGAGCTTCTACGCATGCACCAACCCTTTGTACGCTCGACCGACTTTGCTATGTCTTTCAAGGGGCCTACGATCCAGTGCTTCGTCATCGGCGGCCAATATGCATATCGGGAGCATTTTACACAATATGTCGGATATCGGGTTAACAACTGGTGACTTCACAGAAGAGAACGAGCCCTTTGCCCTCTTCGCCTCCTGGCTGAAGGATGCAGAAGCCTCGGAGATCAACGATCCCAATGCGGTAGCGCTCGCCACCGTGGATGCGGACGGTTTGCCGAATGTGCGTATGGTGCTTCTCAAGGGCTTCGATGTCAGAGGCTTTGTGTTCTACACGAATTTCGAGAGCCAGAAGGGACAGGAAATTCTCGGCCAGAAAAAGGCAGCCATGTGTTTTCACTGGAAATCTCTGCGCCGCCAGATCCGCCTGAGGGGCGAGGTTGAAGTCGTCTCCGACGAGGAAGCCGACGAATATTACCAGTCCCGCCCGCTTGGCAGTCGTATCGGTGCCTGGGCCTCGAAGCAGTCCCGTCCGCTCGAGGGGCGTTTTGCTCTGGAAAAGGCCGTTGCCGAATACACGGCGAAATACGCGCTTGGGAATGTGCCGCGCCCACCCCATTGGTCCGGCTTTCGCATCATTCCAAGCTCGATCGAATTCTGGCACGACCGCAAATTCCGCCTGCATGATCGGATCGAATTCCGTCGCGATGGCGATGGCTGGTCAAAGGTCCGGATGTATCCCTGAGCAAGGGGGAGGGGGCTCAGCCGCCGGTGAGCTTCGACGGCAGGCCCGAAGCCAGCGCCTCGACGTAACGGGCTTTCTGGTAAAGCCCGTTCAGCGAAATCCGCGGCAGGAGCTGCGGGCTCGCCATCGAGGCCGCGTCGAGGGTGCCCGGTCGCGTCGTCACCGAGAGCTTGAAGCCGGCCCAGTCTGCGTAACCGGCTGTGCGCACCGTGGCACTACGGGCGTCGCCATAGGGATAGGCGAAGGTGGCAGGTCGCGTACCTGTAATGCCGGCCACATAGTCGGCGCTTTCGTTGAACTCTTTCAAGAGTTCGTCGTCGTTGAGGGCCGCGAGCCCGAGATGGCTGACGGAATGGGCGCCGTAGGAGACGAGCGGATGACGGCCAAGCGCCGCCAGCTCGTCGCGATCCATGACAACCTCCGAAACCAGTGCATGCGGATTGATGCCTGCCGCGTTGGCCGCAGCATTGAGTTGGGCCACGCCTTTTCCTTCGTCGCCTTTCATCAACAACTCAGCCAGTGCGGAGAAGGCCGCGCATTTTGTGCTCGTCGTGCTGCAATCAAGGTCAAGCCTGCCGGCGGGCAGGCAGACCGTCAGACGGTCCCGCCTTTCGATCAGCGCCTCGGCCGTCTCCCACCACATGGTGTGGCTGCGCTCTGAAAGGCCCTTGCAGACAAAAATGGTGAAGGGCACGCCATGCCGCTCGAAAACCGGCAGGGCATGGTCCCGGTTGTTGCGAAATCCGTCATCCAGAGTGAAGACGGCAAAGGGCGGGCCGCCTTCCGGTTCGCCGAGTACCGCTGGCACCTCTTCCAGCGGCAGGAAACGGTAACCCCGGCTCCGCAGCGTCAGGATCGCACTGTCCAGAAATTCCGGAGTGATCGACAGATGGTGGTTCGGCCGAAAGGCGCCGGTCTTGTCCGGTCGCACGTGATGCAGTGTGAAAATCACGCCACGCCCCTTGAGGCCACGGACCAGCCCGAGCCGCGACGCCAGGAAGGACGCCTCCAGCCCGGCGGTGATCACCGCCCGTTTCAGCTGCTGCT
The DNA here is from genome assembly GCA_046294755.1 of Allorhizobium sp. Lineage (GTDB taxonomy): Bacteria > Pseudomonadota > Alphaproteobacteria > Rhizobiales > Rhizobiaceae > Allorhizobium. The sequence continues at coordinate 4,434 of JBKBON010000009.1, forward strand.
TGAACCGCCCCGCCATAGCCCTGCCTGAAATTCCTTGTCACAATCCCCGGAAGCTAGCCCGGAGTTCTTAAGCGAGGTTCAACGGCTCGCTTCAATTTATCCTGAATGCGCCAACAATGCCCCGGCAAGCCGGGTGGAGCGTCGGGCAAGCAGAATTGCGGGGATTGTCCACACCATCGGGATCATGAAGGTGGCGGCAAATCCGATGTTGGTCGTCGCGCCAATCGCCGCCTCGGCCAGACCCAGGCTGTTGCCGGCAAGCCCGGCAAAGGCGGCCCCGATCGCGAAACCCGCCGATTGCAGCGTCGGGATCAGTCCCGACGTCTTGTCTCGCTCCTCCGCCACACTCGCTTGCATCAGCATCTGGCTGAGAAAGGCCCAGCTCGCACCGAACGCCGCGCCGACCACGATTTGCCCTGCGATCAGCAGAGCCAGCGACCCCTCGTGAAACCCGAGTGCCACCAGGATCATGCCACAGCATTGCAGGAGAGGTCCGGCCTCGATGGCCCGCCGCCGCGCTGCTCCCGCTCCGATATGGGCGACAAGCACGGCGACTAGGCTCCAGCTCATGGCCATGATGGCCCCCAGACCGCCAGCCGCCATGGGCCCGAAGCCGAACGCACGCTGCAGGCCGAAGACAAAGTAGACACTGCTCGTCGCCTGCGCGACCGGCATCAGCAGGACCAGCCAGAGGCCGGTGCCGACCGTGGACGAGAGGCCGAAGGCGCTGTGCGGCATCAGGCTCGATGGTGATTGCCGGTCTCTGATGACACAGAGGCCGAGCAAGGAGAGGCCTGAACACACCAGCGCAGCCGACAGCCACGCCTCGTCCATCACGCCGGCAGAGAGCACCATCAGCAGGCCCAGCGCCAGGAGCACGAGCCGCGAGAGTGGCATCGTTGAAGGTTCCGAAACAGTCTCTCGTGCCGTCGCAGTGAAGGCGGCCAGCACGATGAAGATCAGGCCGAAGGGCACGTTGATCAGAAAGGCGATCCGCCAGGAAAAGCTCTCGGCCATCCAGCCGGCCGCAAACGGGCCTCCGAAAGAGGCGCAGGTCCAGACCAGGGCTTCCACCCCGAAGACCTTGGGCACCAGCCGTTGAGGAAAGAGAGCCGGGATGAGCGCGTAGCAGATCGCCGCCACAACCCCTTCGCCAAGCCCCTGTCCGACGCGCCCCAGCAGCACCTGCTCCATGGATGTCGCCGACGCAGCAATGAGCGTGCCGGCGATGAACAGCAGCGTGGCGACGATCAGCACCCTTCGGGCGCCGTAACGCTGCTTCAGCCGGGCAGCCGTGACGCCCGCGACAATCGAGCCGATCAGGTAAAGCGATACAGACCAAGCGATCAGATGGCCGCCACCAATGTCGGCGATCGCGCTCGGCAACACGGTCGAGACGAAGAAGCCGTTGAACGCAAAGAGCGCGACACCCATGCTCAGCATCAGGGTCGTGGCGAGATGGGCGGGCTGCAGCAGATCGAGCCAGCCTCCTTCGTCAACGGTCGCCGATTCGGCTTCCCCGGTGTCGTCTGCGGCTGGCGCGGGCGTGCCGGCGAGGCTCTCGGTCGGGGTATCGGTCATGAATGAACTCTCTCCGCGGGATGCGATAGAATGCGATTTCTGACCATGCTACAACCTCAACCGAAGTTGAGGTAAAGCCATGGCGCAACAAAAAATGCATCTGACCGTCGGGGATGTCGCCCGCCGCAGCGGACTGGCAGTCTCGGCCATCCATTTCTACGAGCGCAAGGGCCTGATCTCCGCCGATCGAACCGGTGGAAATCAGCGCCGCTATGGCCGCGACGTCCTGCGTCGTCTGGCCCTGATCCGGGCCGCCCAGGAAGTGGGGCTGCCGCTGTCGGAGGTCGCGGACGCCTTGTCGGCCCTTCCGGCAGGACGCACGCCAACGCCGGAAGACTGGCGCCGCATCGCGACGGGATGGACCGAAAGGCTCGATGACCGCATCCGTGTCCTCCAGCGCTTGCGCACCGATCTTGACGGCTGCATCGGTTGCGGCTGCCTGTCTCTTCAGCGCTGTCAGCTCGTCAATCCCGCGGACAGGCTGGCAGAGGAAGGCACAGGCGCGGTATCGCTTGCCCGCTGACAGCTTCGTGACCGTCACTGCGAGCTTTCTCCCTGTGGATTAACCCTCCGCTAACCATGTTCGGGCGACCTTCTGTGGAGCGATGGTTGCATTTGATTCCGTTTGGCTGATTGTCGCCCCATTCTTGCCATAGGGGCTCAACCCACGACGACGATACGTTCGAATCGAACCGCTTCCGTCATCATCAAAATCCGAAGGGCATTGGAGTTTTCATGAGCAAGCTGCTGGTCGCGTTGTCGTTTTGCGTAGCGATCCTTACCCTCTCGACGGCAGCCCACGCCGGCAGTGCCCAGCTTCTCCTCGATGCCCGCACCGGCGAGGTTCTCGCCTCTGAAAACCCCGACGAACTCAACCACCCGGCCTCGCTCACCAAGATGATGTCGGTCTATATGGTGCTCGACGCGATCAAGGCCGGGAAGCTCAGCTGGGACAGCCCGGTTCCCTTTTCGAAACACGCAGCTTCCCGTCCGCCGACCAAGCTCTTCGTCAAGGCAGGTGACACGATAACGGTGCGCGAAGCGGTGCTCGCCATGATCGTCAAGTCGGCCAATGACGCCTCTGCTGCGATTGGCGAAAAGCTCGGCGGCAGCGAGGAAGGCTTTGCAGTGCTGATGACGCGCAAGGCCCGTTCGCTCGGCATGATGAACACCACCTTCTTCAACGCCTCGGGCCTGCCGCATCCGCAGCAGTTCACCACCGCGCGCGACATGTCGACCCTTGGCGTTGCCCTCATGCGCGACTTCCCGAAGGAATACGAACTCTTCGCCACCAAGAGCTTCAAGTTCCGCGGCAAGACGATCACCGGGCACAACAATCTGATGTATCGCTACAAGGGCATGGACGGCATCAAGACCGGCTATACCAACGCCTCCGGCTTCAACCTCGTCAGCGCCGTGGAATTCGACGGCCGCCGTGTCGTCGGTGTGGTGATGGGCGGTCGCACGGCGGCAAGCCGCGACAAGATCATGGAAAAGCTGATCGACGCGAACATCAAGAAGGCTTCGCCCGGCCGCCAGCTTCTCGTTTCCCGCTCGACCGGCGTGCAGATGGATCTCGCCCGCCTCGGCGACGAGGTGCCGGTTCCGGCGTCCCGCCAGTCGGCGCTTGCCGCAGTGCAGGGTCTCGCCGGAGCAACAGGCGTCGCAACGCCGGGCACTGCCTCCGCTTACGCGCCGTCGGCCAGCGCTCCCGCCGAACTGGTCGCCACACCCGCCAACCGCTTTGCCCCTGTCGATCCGCAGCACACTGCCAGCACGCAGCCGGCTTCCACCGAGCGCAAGTGGCAGATCCAGATCGCGGCGGCCACCTCGGCCCAGGCCGCCATGGACCTGCTCTCCCAGGCCCGCCAGAAGGTCGGAGAACCGCTTCAGGATCTCGACACCTACACCGAAATGGTCACCCGCAACGGCGTCACCTTCTACCGCGCCCGCTTCACCGGCTTTGGAACCAAGGAAGAAGCCCGCATCGCCTGCGACAAGCTGGTGCGCCAGCGCTACGATTGCGTGCTGATGCCCGCCCGGGGGTAAGGGGCTCGGGCTTCCGCAGCTGCTGTCGAATTGTTGTTGTGAGGGTTAGCGGTCGAGATCGCGTTCGCCCAAGTCCTCGTAGAGCCTTAGCAGATAACCATCTGGATCTGGCACGACGAACTGCCGGTTGCCGACCTCCCGATCGCCGCGTCGATACCATTTCTCTTCTAGCGGCAGATAGAGAGACACTCCAGCCGCAGCAAGCCGGGCAAGGACGGGCACAACCTGCGGCACCAGGATCTGCAGGTTCAGGCCGCGACCGAAGGGCAACCCGCCCTGAGCCTCCTCAACCTCGAACGTGCGCCCGATGCCGATCTGGTCGATCATCAACTGCGCGTCGCCGAGCACCAGATAGCTGAAACCTTCCTCCGGTCGCTCATACGCGACCTCGAATCCAACAAGATCACAGTAGAAGGCCCGGCTGATCTGCCAGTCGCTGACGGCAAGCTCGGGAACCAGCGCATTGCCGATCAAGCCTTCGTGCCCCCCACCGTGATCTGGTCCATCCTCAGATGTGGCTGGCCGACGCCCACGGGCACCCACTGGCCAGCCTTGCCGCAATTGCCGATGCCGGTGTCGAGCTTAGTGTCGTTGCCGATCATTGAGATACGCTTCATCGCATCGGGACCGTTGCCGATCAGCATGGCGCCCTTGACCGGCGCGCCGATCTTGCCGTTCTCGATGAGATAGGCCTCGGTGCAGCCGAAGACGAACTTGCCAGAGGTGATGTCCACCTGACCGCCGCCGAAGGAGACGGCATAGATGCCCTTCTTCACTGAAGCGATGATCTCGTCGGGTGTCTTGTCGCCCGAGAGCATGTAGGTATTGGTCATGCGTGGCATCGGCTGGTGGGCATAACCCTGACGGCGCCCATTGCCGGTCGCCTTCATGCCCATCAGGCGTGCATTCTGCCGGTCCTGCATGTAGCCGACCAGCTTGCCGTTCTCGATCAGCACGTTGTAGCCGGAGGGCGTTCCCTCGTCGTCGACAGTGATCGAGCCGCGCCGGTCGTTGATCGTGCCGTCATCGACCACGGTAACGCCGGGAGCGGCGACCATTTCGCCCATCAGCCCGGCAAAGGCCGAGGTCTTCTTGCGGTTGAAGTCGCCTTCCAGCCCGTGGCCCACAGCTTCGTGCAGCATGACACCCGGCCAGCCATTGCCGAGCACGATATCCATGGTGCCGGCCGGCGCATCCTGTGCTTCGAGATTGACCAGCGCCTGGCGCAGTGCCTCGTCCGCACCGCGTTGCCAGCTTTCTTGCGTCAGGAAATCATTGAAGCCCATGCGGCCCCCGACACCGAAGGATCCGCTTTCTTGGCGGTCGCCCTGGCCGGTAACGACGGAGATGTTGATGCGGGTCATCGGACGGATGTCGCGCACCCGGTGTCCGTCGGCGCGCAGGATCTCGACCACCTGCCAGCTAGCGCCAACTGTTGCCGTCACCTGCCGCACCTTGGGGTCCTTGTCGCGCAGATAGGCATCGATCTCCGAGAGGAGCTTCACCTTCTCCTCGAAGGTGGGGGAGCCAATGGGATTGCCGTCGCCATAGAGTTTGGAATTGGTGCGCTGCGGTGCTGCGGCATAGGAGCCGGAGTGACCATGCGTCACGGCGCCTACCGCATCGGCGGCGCGGGAGAGGGCGGCAAGCGACAATTCACCCGCATGGGCGTAGCCGACCGCTTCGCCTGCGACCGCGCGCAGGCCAAATCCCTGGTCGGTGTTGAAGGAGCCGCCCTTGAGCCGCCCATTGTCGAAGGTCAGCGATTCCGCCTGGGCATGCTCGACGAACAGCTCCCCGTCATCAGCACCTTTCAAGGCATCCGCGACGCGCCGCGTCAGTGTGGCTTCGTCGCAGTCGAAGAGGGAGAGAAGGTCCTGGGTCATGCATGTCTCCTTGAGCGCTGGCCTCAAGCATGTAGGCGCGCGACGAAAAAGGGGCAAGCCCGCCGGACTTGCCCCTATCTATAATGTCATCACGATCCGGCGACTGTGCCTCAGGGCAGCTTGTCGTAGCCCTCGCCGAAGCCCGCGAGTTCGATCGGGATGCCGACGCGGTCCTGGTCTGCCGATTCGCGCAATGCGAAGACCGCAGCTTTGCCGGCGCGCAGGATCTTCATCAGTTCCTCGTCGATCTCCACCTCGACATAACAGCCCTCGGAGAAGCAGCGGGTGAAATAGGCGCGACCGATATTGTTGCCGTCGACAAAGAGCTCCATGCCGTCCTTCAGGAGAACGCCAAGCGGGGCGAGAATCCGCAGGATCCGCGCCTTGCGGTCGGCGGTCTTCAGAACGACGACCGAGAGGCCGACTTCCGGCCGGTCCTCGGCGATCACGTTCTGCATCAGAGCGCATTGCTCGACGGAAGCGCCCGCCGGCTTGTCGCAGATGACAGACCACGCCCCATGGTTGGAACGGATCGAGCCCGGTTGTTGTTGGGGTTGCTGGCTCTGTGCCGGTGTCGCGAGAGCGGCGACCAGCACCGCGCTCGCCGTCAGGCTGGACCAGGCAAGTCTTGGCAGACCCATGAAAACCTCTGGAAAACGAATCATTGCCGACATTCTTGTCGCCGGGGGTGCAAATGGGAAGCCCCGACACCTGTTTTAAGGCCGACTGCGGCATAATTGGGACTGTGAATCAGGCGCGGCTATGCAATCCTGCGCCACTTGCTGCCCCATCTGGCATAACGCTGTGCATCTTGGCTGCATGTATTTGATGAAGCGCAAAAATGCCGCACCGGCATTCGTCCGGGCGTATTGCGATTGCGGCCAATCTGTGATTTGAAACGGCGACACTAGCATGATTTTTGCGCTATGGTTTGATGTGGATCAAGCGCTTGTGGGAGACCAAACCGTGATGAAGAGAACCTATGCAGCCTTGGCCGCTTTGGCCTGTCTGCTTTTCGCTTCTGTAGGCTTCGCCGATCAGCCGAAGCCCTGGCAGATGGGTATGCAGGAACCAGCCACCTCCATCATGGAGTTCAACAGCTGGTTCGAGCAGTACACACTGTGGTTCATTGTTCCGATCACAATTTTCGTTCTGATTCTCCTGATCCTCGTGGTCGTCAAGTTCCGCGCTGCCGCCAATCCGGTGCCGTCGAAGACGAGCCACAACACGATGATCGAAATCGCCTGGACCGTCATCCCGGTCCTTATTCTGTTCGCGATCGCGATCCCGTCCTTCAACCTGCTGACCTATCAGCTGAAGATGCCTGAGAACCCGGACGTCACCATCAAGGCGACCGCCACCCAGTGGCTGTGGTCTTATGAGTATGAGGGCGAACAGGCAGTCGCTTTCGACAGCTACATGCTGAAGGAAACCGACCGCGCCGCCATCGGCAAGGAAGATGTCGCCCGCTATCCGCGTCTCCTGGCTGTGGACAACGAGGTCGTCGTTCCCGTCGGCAAGACCGTTCGCCTGCTGGTGACCGCTGCCCCGACCGACGTTATCCACGCCTTCGCAATGCCGGCTTTCGGCATCAAGATCGACGCCATCCCGGGCCGCCTGAATGAGACCTGGTTCCGCGCCGATCGTGAGGGCCTCTACTACGGCCAGTGTTCGGAATTGTGCGGCAAGGACCATGCGTTCATGCCGATCGCCATCCGCGTGGTCTCGGACGAGCAGTATGCGACCTGGCTGCAGGCCGCGACCTCGGATCTGTCCGGCGCCAATCGCGCTCTCATGGCTGCTGTCGATGGTGCTCCCGCCGCTGTCCAGACAGCTGAAAACATCACGAACTGAGAGGAGTGAGGTCAATGGCTGGCTCTGTTGCCCACGACGAACACGCACACCACGACCATAAGCCGAGCTTCTTTGCTCGCTGGTTCCTGTCGACCAACCACAAGGACATCGGCACCCTCTACCTGATCTTCGCGATCGTCGCGGGTATCATCGGTGCCGCCCTCTCTGTTGCCATGCGCATGGAGCTGCAGGATCCGGGCATCCAGATCTTCCACGGTCTGGCTTCCATGGTCTACGGCTTCGAAGGTGACGCTGCCATCGACGGCGGCAAGCACATGTACAACGTCTTCACGACGGCGCACGCCCTCATCATGATCTTCTTCATGGTCATGCCGGCGCTGATCGGCGGCTTTGCCAACTGGATGATCCCGATCATGATCGGCGCTCCGGACATGGCTTTCCCGCGTCTCAACAACATCTCCTTCTGGCTGATCGTTCCGGCCTTCCTCCTGCTCGTGCTGTCGATGTTCGTCGAAGGCCCGGCTGGTGCTTATGGCGTCGGTGGTGGCTGGACGCTCTATCCGCCGCTCGCGACCTCGGGTCAGCCCGGTCCGGCCGTCGACCTTGCGATCTTCGCGCTCCACGTTTCCGGTGCGTCCTCGATCCTCGGTGCGATCAACTTCATCACCACGATCCTCAACATGCGCGCTCCGGGCATGACGCTGCACAAGATGCCGCTCTTCGCCTGGGCCGTTCTGGTCACTGCCTTCCTGCTCTTGCTGTCGCTCCCGGTTCTCGCCGGCGGCATCACCATGCTGCTCACCGACCGCAACTTCGGCACGACCTTCTTCTCGCCTGAAGGCGGTGGTGATCCGGTTCTCTACCAGCACCTGTTCTGGTTCTTCGGTCACCCGGAAGTGTACATCCTGATTCTGCCCGGTTTCGGCATCGTCAGCCACATCGTCTCGACCTTCTCGAAGAAGCCGGTCTTCGGCTACCTCGGCATGGCCTATGCCATGGTCGGCATCGGCGCCGTCGGCTTCGTCGTCTGGGCTCACCACATGTACACGGTCGGCCTGTCGCTCGCCGCCCAGCGTTACTTCCTCTTCGCAACCATGGTCATCGCGGTGCCGACCGGCATCAAGATCTTCTCCTGGATCGCGACGATGTGGGGTGGTTCGCTGACCTTCAAGACCCCGATGGTCTGGTCGATCGGCTTCATCTTCCTGTTCACCGTCGGTGGTGTGACTGGCGTCCAGCTCGCCAATGCCGGTCTCGACCGCTCGCTGCATGACACCTACTACGTCGTGGCTCACTTCCACTACGTTCTGTCACTCGGCGCCGTCTTCGCGATCTTCGCCGGCTGGTACTACTGGTTCCCGAAGATCACCGGCTACATGTACAACGAGTTCGTCGGCAAGCTGCACTTCTGGATCATGTTCATCGGCGTCAACCTGGTGTTCTTCCCGCAGCACTTCCTCGGCCTCGCCGGCATGCCGCGCCGCTACATCGACTATCCGGATGCCTATGCCGGCTGGAACTATGTCTCGTCGATCGGCTCCTACATCTCGGCCTTCGCGGTTCTCGTCTTCCTCTATGGCGTCTTCGAAGCCTTCGCCAAGAAGCGCGTCGCCGGCGACAACCCCTGGGGTGAGGGTGCGACAACGCTGGAATGGCAGCTGTCTTCGCCGCCGCCATACCACCAGTGGGAACAGCTGCCGAAGATCAAGTAAGCAGCGCACATCCTGCGCATAGATATCGGGCGCCGCGATCTCCAGGGTCGCGGCGCCCGAAAAACCAGACACAAGACGGAATTTGAACGCATGACTGTCATCGACAATCGCGACGTATTCGGCATCGAGGGCGAGGTCCGCCTGTCCGAAGCCGGCCCGCGCGATTTCTTCGCGCTCCTCAAGCCGCGCGTCATGTCGCTCGTCGTCTTCACGGCGCTTGCAGGCCTCGTTCTCGCGCCAGGCGACATCAACCCGATCATCGGCTTCATTGCCATTCTCTGTATCGCTGTCGGCGCTGGCGCCTCCGGTGCGCTCAACATGTGGTACGATGCCGACATCGACGCGGTCATGTCGCGCACGGCAACCCGTCCGGTGCCCTCAGGTCGCGTGACGCCTCAGGAGGCGCTCGCCTTCGGTCTCGTGCTCTCGGTCTTCTCGGTCGGTATCCTCGGACTTGCGGTCAACTGGTTCGCGGCCTTCCTGCTGGCCTTCACCATCTTCTTCTACGCCGTCGTCTATACGATGTGGCTGAAGCGCTCGACACCCCAGAACATCGTCATCGGCGGTGCGGCCGGTGCCTTTCCGCCCATGGTCGGCTGGGCATGTGTGACGGGCGGCGTGTCGCTCGACAGCTTCATCCTCTTCATGATCATCTTTCTCTGGACGCCGGCGCATTTCTGGGCGCTTGCGCTGTTCAAGATGAAGGATTACGGCGCAGTCGGCGTGCCGATGATGCCCAATGTCGCGGGTATTCCTTCGACCAAGCGCCAGATTGCCCTTTATGCCGTATTGACCGCCGTGACCGGGGTCCTGCCGAGCTTCACCGGTCTGTCCTCGATCGGTTACGGCATTGTCGCAGCCCTTCTTGGCGCCGTCTTTGTACACTGTTCCATCGCCGTCTGGCGCATGGCCGACGGCGACGAAAAGATGGTGCCGGCGAAGAAACTCTTTGCCTATTCGATCTTCTACCTCTTCGCGATCTTCTCGGCCTTGATGATCGACTTCTATGTCGCGCCGCTTGCGGCAAGCCTTGGAGGTGCCGTCTGATGGAAACCGTTGAACTGAACGACAAGCAGAAGAAGTCCCGCCGTGGCCGCAACATCGCGCTCGGCGTGGTTCTCGCAGCTCTGGTGGTCATCTTCTATGTGGTGACCATCATCAAGATCGGTAACGTGGGTTAACGAGGCTTCGCACCGTGACTGTATCCAGCGACAACTTCAGGGTTTCGAACCGCCGCAATGTCGGCGTGGCGTCGGCCTGTGTCGTCTTCGTCGGCGCCATGGTCGGCATGGCTTATGCAGCCGTCCCCCTCTATCAGCTTTTCTGCCAGGTCACCGGTTATGGCGGCACGACCCAGCGCGTCGAACAGATGTCGGACGTCGTGCTCGACCGCACGATCAACGTGACCTTTGACGCCAACGCCTCCCCGGGCCTGAACTGGGACTTCAAGGCGGTCGACAAGAAGGTGACGCCAAGGATCGGCGAGACTGTCCAGGTCACCTATACCGCGACGAATAATTCGCCCCATCCGGTCACGGGTGAGGCGATCTTCAACGTCACGCCCGGCGAGGCCGGCGCCTATTTCAACAAGGTCCAGTGCTTCTGCTTCACCAAGACCACGTTGCAACCGGGTGAGACACTCGAAATGCCTGTTGTCTTCTTTGTCGATCCTGCCATCGTTGATGCAGAGGAGACAAAGGGCATCGGAACGATTACCCTGTCCTACACCTTCTATCCGCGCGAAGATCAGGAGCCGGTGGCCGCGTTGTCGGTCGGGGAAGACAAGGGACAGCCGAAACTGTGAGAGGGCTCCGGTTCGCCGGAACTCGTAATGAAATTGACATTCGGGGATTGCTGAAATGGCCGAAGCGCACCAGAAGAACCACGACTACCACATCATCGACCCGAGCCCATGGCCGCTCCTGGCCTCGATCGGTGCCTTCATCCTCACGTTCGGCGGCGTCGGCTACATGCGCTACCTGAATGGCGGCTCGCTGAACCTGTTCGGCGTCGACTTTGCCAATCCGTGGCTCTTCTTCATTGGCCTTGCCATCGTGCTTTTCACGATGTTCGCCTGGTGGGCCGATACCATCAAGGAAGCCCACGAGGGTCATCACACCCGCGTCGTATCGCTGCATCTGCGCTACGGCATGATCATGTTCATCGCGTCTGAAGTGATGTTCTTCGTCGCCTGGTTCTGGGCCTTCTTTGACGCCAGCCTCTTCGCCAACGAAGCGATCCAGACGAGCCGCGTCGAGTTCACCGGAGGCACCTGGCCACCGCAGGGCATCGAAGTGGTCGATCCCTGGCACCTGCCGCTCTACAACACGGTCATCCTGCTGCTGTCCGGCACCTGCGTTACCTGGGCTCACCATGCTCTGCTGCACAATGATCGCAAGGGCGTCATCTCCGGCCTGACGCTGACTGTCCTGCTCGGTGTCCTGTTCTCCTTCGTTCAGGCCTACGAGTACATTCACTCGCCGTTCGACTTCAAGAATTCGATCTACGGCGCGACCTTCTTCATGGCCACCGGCTTCCATGGCTTCCACGTTCTGGTCGGCACGATCTTCCTGATCGTCTGCCTGTTCCGCGCGCTTGCCGGCCACTTCACCCCGCAGCAGCATTTCGGCTTCGAAGCGGCCGCCTGGTACTGGCACTTCGTTGACGTCGTCTGGCTGTTCCTCTTCTTCGCCATCTATATCTGGGGCGATTGGGGTGCACCGCTCGCCCACTGATCCGGGCATATCGCAATCGAAGGGCGGCGAAAGCCGCCCTTTGTGTTTCCGCCCATGCGACAATCCGGCACCGGACTGGCACTGGGAGGGAACCCGGCCATGCTCTAAGGGTTGGCTGGGACGTGGAATAGCTTCGAGGAGAAGTCTGATGACCGAAGACAACGCTCAATTTCCGCCGGTCGATCCGGTCAAGGCTGCGCTCACGGCATCCTGCCCGCGCTGCGGAACCGGCAAGCTGTTCGACGGCCTGTTGAAACCGAAGACCCGCTGCAATGCCTGTGGCTTCGACCTCTCCTGGATCGATGCCGGCGATGGCCCGGCGATTTTCGTCATCCTGCTCGCCGACTTGCTGGTTGTGGGTTTCGCCGTCTGGGTCGAACTCACCTATCAGCCATCGGTGTGGCTCCATATTCTCGTCTTCGCGCCGCTCGGAGTGGCCTTGACCCTCTGGCTCATGCGCTTTCTGAAGGCCCTGCTGATCGCACTTCAGTACAAGCACAATGCCTCGCAGGGAGTGATTGACCGTGGCTGAGATGCCAACGGGGGAGGGGCGCGCAATGCGCCGCCGTAGCTGGCGCTTCTGGGCGGCCATGGTGCTGGTGCCCACCGCCCTCGTCATCCTGCTCTCGCTTGGCACCTGGCAGGTCAATCGCCTGCACTGGAAGGAGAGCCTGCTTGCCGATATCCAAGAGCGCAGCACGGCAGCCCCGGTCGATGTGGCAGAACTGGAGCGTCTGCTGGCTGCCGGTGAGGCCGTCGACTATCGCCGCGCGACGGCGAGCGGGCGTTTTGTCAACGACAAGGAGCGCCACTTCCTGGCGACCTTCCAGGGACAGTCTGGCTTCTATCTTTACACGCCGCTTGAACTTGCCGATGGCCGCTACCTCTTCGTCAACCGCGGCTTCGTGCCCTATGACCGAAAGGATCCCGCGACGCGGCCGGAAAGCCTGGTCGAGGGAGAGCAGACGATCACCGGCCTTGCCCGGGCGGAACTGACGGAGAAGCCCTCTTCGCTTGTGCCAGATAATGACGAGAGGGCGAACATCTTCTATTGGAAGGACCGTGCCCGGATGGCGGCTTCCGTCGACCTGCGGGCAGACCGTGTTCTGCCCTTCTTCCTCGACGCGGATGCGACTGCTGTAGCAGGCGGCCTACCAAGGGGCGGCGTGACCCAGATCGATCTTCCCAACAACCACCTGCAATATGTCATCACCTGGTATGGCCTCGCCTTTGCCCTGGTGGCCGTGACCATCGCGGGCCTGATCCGGCGCAGATCAGAATAGTTCTCGTCGGACTTTTGAGCTAAACAGGCGCAAGGCACCGCCGGAATCGCGGGCGGTGCAGGGGGAAACGCATGTCCTATCTCGCATCGACGCTGGTGGCTCTGGTCGCGCTCGAACACATCTACATCCTCGTCCTGGAGATGTTTCTGTGGACGACGCCGACCGGTCGCCGTGCCTTTGGCATGAAGCCCGAGCAGGCGGAAGCCACCAAGGTCATGGCCGCCAATCAGGGTCTCTACAACGGCTTCCTCGCCGCCGGCCTGATCTGGGGGCTGCTGCACCCGGATGTCGGCTTCGGCTATCAAATCCAGTTGTTTTTCCTTGGCTGTGTGCTGGTCGCGGGCCTATATGGGGGTGCAACGGCCTCGCGGAAGATTTTCGTCATCCAGGCGCTTCCTGCGGCCATTGCCATTCTCGCTGTCCTGATTGCCGGCTGATCTGATGAACATGCACATGAACCGTCCCCCACTTTCGATCCGGCTCTGCGGTCCGCGTGGTTTCTGCGCCGGCGTTGACCGCGCCATCCAGATCGTCGTCCTGGCGCTGAAGCGTTATGGAGCCCCGGTCTATGTGCGCCACGAGATCGTTCACAATCGCTATGTCGTGGAAGGGCTGGAAGCCAAGGGCGCGATCTTTGTCGAGGAACTGCACGAGATCCCGGCAGAACATCGCCAGCAGCCCGTCGTCTTCTCCGCCCATGGCGTGCCGAAATCGGTGCCCGAGGATGCAGCCAGCCGCAACCTCTTCTATCTCGATGCCACCTGCCCGCTGGTCTCCAAGGTCCATAAGCAGGCCATGCGCCACCAGCGCCTCGGTCGTCATGTGATCTTGATCGGCCATGCCGGCCATCCAGAAGTCATCGGCACCATGGGGCAACTGCCCGAGGGGTCCGTGTCGCTGGTTGAAACGGTGGAAGACGCCGCCGCCTATACACCTGCCGATCCCGACAATCTCGGCTACGTCACCCAGACCACGCTCTCGGTGGATGATACCGCCGGTGTCATTGCCAAGCTTTCCGAACGCTTTCCCAACCTGACGGCGCCTTCGGCCGACAGCATCTGCTATGCCACCACCAACCGTCAGGAAGCGGTCAAGGCAGCAGCCCCCGGCTGCGATCTCTTCATCGTCGTCGGTGCGCCCAACTCCTCCAACTCCAAACGCCTCGTCGAGGTCGCCTTGAGGGCAGGGGCCAGCCGTTCCATGCTGGTCCAGCGCGCCTCGGAAATCGACTGGGCCGAGATCGGCGAGATCAAGACACTCGGCATCTCCGCCGGCGCCTCCGCGCCAGAAGTGATCGTCGACGAAATCATCGACGCCTTCCGCGAGCGCTTCGACGCAAAGGTGGAACTGGCGATCACGGCGGAGGAAAACGAGCACTTCCTGGTCAATCGCGAGTTGCGCGATGTCGAGCTGACCCGCGAGGACATGGCCTGGGTGAACGGCTGACGACCAAACCGCCGAGAGCGGTGGCCAGCCACAAGTCGTTGGCCCACATAACGCAGCGGTGATGGAACGGCACATGCCGTCTTCGGTTTGCGAAAGCAGGGGCAATGGTCCCCGCACTAGCAACTGGAGAAACAGATCATGGATGTAACGAGACGTACAATCCTGACCGCGACTGCGGCCACCGCTGCTCTCAGCTTTGTTGGCGCGCCGCACATAGCACGCGCCGCGCTACCACTGACGCAGCCGGGTCTTCCCTTTTCCGAGGATGCTCTGGCTCCGACAATCTCGGCCAAGACAGTGGCTCTGCACTATGGCAAGCACCACAAGGCCTATTTCGACAAGCTGAACGAACTGGCGGCCGGTACGCGATATGCCGACATGGATCTCGCCGAAATCGTGACCGCCTCAGCGACCTCCGAGGAGGACGCGAAGATCTTCAACAACGCAGCCCAAGCCTGGAACCACGTGACCTACTGGGACCAGTTCGTACCCGGCGGACCGGCGCGCCCGGACGGCGATCTCGCCACCGCGATAGACGATACGTTTGGCGGCTATGAGGGGTTCGTCGATCGAGTCGTGACCGTCTCGGACGAGGTGTTTGGCACCGGTTGGGTCTGGCTGACACGTGACGATCAGAATGCGCTCGCTCTGATCGGCTACGAGGACGGCAACAATCCCGTCGCAGTAGGCCGTCCAGGCTATCTCGGTATCGATATCTGGGAGCATGCCTATTATGTTGACTACGAGAACCGGAAGGAAGAACACATCCGCGCCGTTCTGGACAAGATCGTCAACTGGCGGGTGATCGCCGACCGCGTGGCAGCCTAGCCAACTCTCTAGACCTTGAACGGCGGGCCGGAAGGCGGTGCGCGTTAACATCACCCTTGCTGAAGATCTCCTGCGCCATCGAATTCCCGACGGAAGCCCATGGCCTCACACGCTCCGGTTTCCTGGCGCAGGCGGCAAAACGGCAGATGGATGACGAAGGCAATGTTGGCAACGTGAAAGGCTACGCGCTTTCGGCGTAGCGGCGCATTGCCACCACGCCCCATTTCCTGTGCCCATGTCGTTCCGGGGCTGGCACTGTCCGTCACAGCGTTATAGGACTCGGCCTATACCCGAAGCGGCACGGAACCTGACCAGTGGCAGTCTACACCGATATTAACGAAGTCGATCTCAAGGCCTTCCTGGCGCAATATGATGCAGGCGAGCTGCTATCCTACAAGGGCATTGCCGAAGGGGTGGAAAACACCAACTTCCTGCTGCACACATCGAAGCAGCCGCTGATCCTCACGCTTTACGAAAAGCGTGTTGATCGTAACGATCTGCCGTTTTTCCTTGGCCTCATGCACCATCTGTCCGAGCGGGGCCTGTCCTGCCCGCTTCCTCTGCCGCGCAAGGATGGCGAATTGCTCGGCGAGCTTTCCGGTCGTCCTGCTGCCCTCATTTCCTTCCTTGAGGGCATGTGGCTGCGCAAGCCCGAGGCCCAGCATTGCCGTGAAGTCGGCAAGGCGCTGGCAGGGATGCATGTGGCGGGCGAAGGCTTCGAGCTCACACGCCCCAACGCCCTGTCACTTGAAGGCTGGCAGACGCTCTGGGCTAAATCAGAGGCGCGCGCCGACGAGGTCGAGACCGGGCTGGAAGAGGAGATCGGCGCCGAACTCGATTTTCTTGCCGCCCACTGGCCTGGGGATCTGCCGTCAGGCGTCATTCATGCCGACCTCTTCCCCGACAACGTCTTCTTCCTCGGCGATGAACTCTCGGGCCTCATCGACTTCTATTTCGCCTGCAACGATTTCCTCGTCTACGATCTCTCGATCTGCCTGAATGCCTGGTGCTTCGAGAAAGATGGCGCCTACAACATCACCAAGGGCAAGGCGATGATCGAGGGGTATCTGTCGGTCCGTCCGCTGTCTGCTGATGAGATCGCAGCCCTGCCGGTGCTCTGCCGTGGCTCGGCCCTCCGCTTTTTCCTCACCCGTCTCTACGACTGGCTGACGACGCCGGAAGGCGCGCTGGTGGTGAAGAAGGATCCGCTCGAATATCTGAAGAAGCTGCGCTTCCACCGCGCCGTGACCAATGCCTCCGAATACGGACTGATTTCATGAAACATGTCGACATCTTCACCGACGGTGCCTGTTCGGGCAATCCCGGCCCCGGCGGCTGGGGCGCTGTCCTGCGTTACGGCGAAGTCGAGAAGGAACTTTGCGGCGGCGAGGCGGATACCACCAACAATCGCATGGAACTGCTCGCCACCATCACGGCGCTCAACGCCTTGAAGGATGCTTGTGAGGTCGATCTCTACACCGACAGCAAATACGTCATGGACGGCATCTCCAAGTGGATCTTCGGCTGGAAGAAGAACGGCTGGAAGACGGCTGACAAGAAACCGGTCAAGAACGGTGAACTCTGGCAGGCGCTCGACGTCGCCAACCAGCGCCACAAGGTCAAGTGGCATTGGGTCAAGGGCCATGCCGGCCACCCCGAGAACGAACGTGCCGACGAACTGGCCCGCAAGGGAATGGAGCCCTTCAAGAAGACCGGCGGTTTTCCGAAGTCGCTGCTGGTGAAGTGAGGCGATCAGGCCGGCGCGCCGCACCACCCCTTGCCCTTTCCCTCGTTCCCCCTATGCTCGCCCGAAAACAACACCAACGGGAGACATCCATGATCCAGCACTGCGTGTTCCTGCGCTTCAAGGCCGCCGTCCAGGAAGTCGAGAAGCAGGCAATCTATGCCGCGATCGCCGAATTGAAGGATGTGGTGCCGGGTATGTTGGAGGTGAAGGCCGGGTCGAATGTCTCGCCGGAAGGCCTCAGCGGTGGTTATGACGATGGCTTCATCGTCACCTTCGAAGATGAGATGGTGCGCGATTACTACCTCAAACATCCAAAGCACATAGAAGTCGGCGAGCGCATCATCAGTGCCACCGATGGTGGTCTGGCTGGTATCCTCGTCT
Source organism: Allorhizobium sp. (assembly GCA_046294755.1). Taxonomy (GTDB): domain Bacteria; phylum Pseudomonadota; class Alphaproteobacteria; order Rhizobiales; family Rhizobiaceae; genus Allorhizobium. The sequence goes on from JBKBON010000009.1 coordinate 21,897, forward strand.
TCGATCTCGCTTACTGAGAGAGCCAAACGCAAAGAAAAAGGCCCGGGTTCTCGGGCCTCGTTCTGCGGAAGTCGCTGTGGGCGCTCAGGCGCCCAGCTGCTCGATCATCGTCGCAGCCGAAGACACGGTCGCCTGACCCGGATTCTCCTCGATGTTGAGGCTCTTGACCACGCCGTCCTCGACGAGCATGGAGTAGCGCTTGGACCGCACGCCGAGTCCTCCGCCCGAAAGGTCGATGTCGAGACCGATCGCCTTGGTGAAGCCCGCATCCCAGTCGGCGAGGAAGTGGATCTTGCCCATGCCGCCCGACTGCTGTGCCCAGGCACCCATCACGTGCCAGTCATTGACGGAGACGACGGCGATGTCATCGACGCCGCGCGCCATCAGCGCGTCGCGATTTTCCAGATAGCCAGGCAGATGATTCAGCGTGCAGGTCGGGGTAAAGGCACCGGGAACCGCAAAGACGACGACCTTCTTGCCGGCAAACAGCTGATCCGTGGTGACTTCCACCGGGCCATCAGCGGTCTTCTCCTTGAAGGTGGCCTGGGGCAGCTTTTCGCCAATGGCAATGGTCATGAAGTTCGTCCTCGCTCGCGTTGAACCGTCCGGAACCGTCCGGACAGCAATCGACGCGAATATAGGAAGCAGTCATTTAAAGGCAAGCACGGTTTCCATGGCGCGGTTGCCGCTGACGACCAGAATACCCCAGCGCTTGCCGGCGATCTTGTATTTCTTCGGAAGCTGGCCGATCGGCATGGTCATCAGGGTTTCGCCGGCTTTTCCGACGGACACGGCAGATTGGACGAACACATGACCGCTCGGCCCGCTGACGAAGGCCTTGGGGGCATCGGCGCCCTCCGGAAGCTTGAGCCTCACCAGCAGCTCTCGTCCATCCCTGCTCAGTTCATGCCCGATGACGTGAAAGTCCGCGGTCGGGCCGGGCGGTACCTGTGCACGCGCCGAGGTGACCAAGGCAGCCTCCACCGGATTGGCCATGGCATCTGGATCGGGCGGCACGGTAAGGTCGGCCTGGAAGGGGATGCAGATGTTCTGGCATACCCCGACAAAGGCGTTCAGCGTGACGCTTTCGCCGTTTGGCGCGTTTTTCAGGGTCAATGGCAGGGTCACCGGACGGTCATAACCGACATCCGTTATCTCGCCGCTCATCAGCACCTTGGGGACCGGGAAGCCGACGCTGTCCACTGCGTAGCCGGCGCCGGCAGGCGGCCTGATCGCAGGCGGAATCCCCACATCGCCCGGCTCTTTCCAATAGGTGATCCAGCCCGGTTTCGGTTCAATCACCAGCGCGCCCTGCCGCATGCCGCTCGCTTCTTCCGGAAGAAGGATCAGCCGCATCCGCCCGCCCTCGTTCACCGCCCACTCGCTGCTCGCAGCGGTCACAGGCCCGCCGGGCAGCAGTGAAAACAGGCCCACTGCCGCCGAGAGCAACCAGTGCCGCGCACTGCGGTAACCACATGACGGACGGGAACAAGAACTGTCTGCTGCTGTTTTAGAGGTCATGTATCCGGCTCTAGAAGATCATCGCGAGCTTTGCCAGTCACGCTTACTTCATGGTCATCATTTTGGGTTGATCGGAACCCGCTTCTGCCCCATCTTGAATTTGAGACCACATCTGAACCACGCATAAAGCCGATTGCCGTCAAGGCAGACCGAGGAGGCGAGCATGGCATTGTCGTCGAAAACCAGTCTGAGAGAGCGCGGTTTCCTGGATGGTCATCTACTGATCGCCATGCCGGGCATGGCGGACGGCAACTTCGCTCGCGCGGTTGTCTATATCTGCGCCCATTCCGATGCCGGCGCCATGGGCTTCATCATCAACCGTTCCCAATCGGTGACCTTCGCCGATCTGCTCCTGCATCTGGAACTGATTGATCGCAACGATGCGATCATGCTGCCCGATCACGCTCGCCATTTTCCCATCCAATGCGGCGGCCCGGTCGAGCAGAACCGCGGCTTCGTGCTTCATTCGGACGATTATCTGTCCGACAGCTCCATTCCCGTCAGTGACGACATCTCGCTGACCGCCACCCTCGACATCGTACGCGCGATCTCGGATGGCCGCGGCCCCCGCCACGCCACCATGCTGCTCGGCTATGCCGGCTGGGGGCCGGGCCAGCTGGAAGAAGAGATCGCCCAGAACGGCTGGCTGCATTGCGCGGCTACCGAAAGCCTGATCTTCGACCGCAGCCTCGACAACAAATACGACCGGGCGCTGGCGCTGATGGGCATCAATCCCGCGATGCTGTCGATGGATGCGGGACACGCGTGAGGCCACTGAAAAGGCGCCTGGCGCCTCCTCAAGCTCGCTTCATCAGCGGAAATCGCTCCTTGAGCAGCCTCAGCACGGACTCGGACCCAAGCGGTGGGCCGAAGAGATAGCTCTGGCCAAAATCACAGCCCATCATCGCGAGATCGGCTGCGTCCTGGTCGGACTGAATGCCTTCAGCCACCACCTGCATGTCGAGCCCCCGCGCCATCGAGACGACGGAGCGCAGAAGCACCGACTTCTTGTCCGACTGGTCACAGACCAGGGCCTTGTCGAGCTTGATCGTGTCGAAGGGGAAGCGGGTGAGATAGGCGAGTGAGGAGTAGCCGGTGCCGAAATCGTCGAGCGCCAGGCTGATGCCCGTGTCCTTCAGCTTCTCCAGCATCAGGCGTGCCTGTTCCGGATTCTCCATCACCACGCTTTCGGTGAGCTCCAGCTTGATCCGCTTCGGGTCGCACTGGGTCTTCACCAGCATGGCGCGGATATCATTATAGATCTCGCTGGAGATCAGCTGCGAGGACGACAGATTGACCGAGACGAAGATCGGCAGTTCGCCCGTCTGGCGTTCCCACTCCATCAGGTCGCTGGACGAGCGTTCCAGGGCAAACATGCCGAGCGGCTCAATCAGATCCGACATCTCGGCGATCGGAATGAACTCGGTCGGCGAGATATTGCCGCGCTTGGGATGATCCCACCGCATCAACGCCTCGAAGCCGGCGATCTCGCCATTGGCGAGCCTGACGATCGGCTGATAGGCCATCGACAGCTCCTTGCGCTCGATGGCGCGGCGCAGATCTGTTTCCAGCTGCAGACGGTCGGTGCTGACGGTGCGGAATGCCGGACGGAAGGGTTCGACACGGTTGCCGCCGGAGCGCTTCGCCCGGAACATCGCAAGCTCGGCATCGGCAAGCAGGCTGGCCGCACTCTCCTGCTGGTCGACCCAGGAAACGAGGCCGATCGAAGCCGTCAGGCTGATCTCGCGATTGGCGAAGTTGAGCGGCACCATGATCGCCTTGGAGACCGCTTCGGCAAAATCGGCAATCTTGCCGGGATCCTTTTCCGACACAAGGATCAGACCGAATTCGTCACCCGATAGCCGCGCCAACGTGTCCTGTGGTTTCAGGAGGCGGCGCAGGCGCCGTGTAATTGCGATCAGGATATTATCGCCGGCAGCAATGCCGAGCGCATCGTTCACCTGCTTGTAGCGGTCGATATCGATCGCCAGCACTGTCGGGCGCACGCTGTCCGAAGACCCGGCCAGTGAGAGGATCGCCTGCAGCCGGTCAAGGAAGACCTCGCGGTTCGGCAGGCCGGTCAGATTGTCATGCATGGCATCGACCAGAAGGCGGTCGATCGAGTTCTTTTGCTCGGTGACGTCAATAATCGTGCCGACGCAGCGGATGACCTCGCCGTTGGAGCCGAGCACGGGCCGCGCCCGGATCTTCAGCCAGTGGAAGTGACCGTCCTCGGCACGGATGCGGAATTCGTGGCTGAGACGGCCCTTGCGATGTTCGAGCAGCACGTCGAGCGTGGCACGGAAACGGTCGCGATCGTCAGGATGCAGTCGCGGCAGCCAGTTGCGTGCCGGTCCATGCATGGTGCCCGGCGACAGACCGAGGCGCAGCGAAACGTCGGGGCTTGTCACCACCCGATCACGCGCCACGTCCCAATCCCAAACCGTGTCGCCGGACCCTGTCAGCGCCAACGACTGGCGCTCGAGATCGGAAAACAGGCCCTGCTGATAGGCACCGCCGGCAAAGGCGTGCTGCATGACCGTAAAGCCGATGAGAAGAACGATGAGGACCAGACCGCCACCCAGCGCAGGCTGGATGATGTCGTTGTCGAGTTGCCCCGTCACTGTCATCCAGCCGCCGAACAGCCAGACGAGGATCAGGGCCCAGGTCGGCACAAGTAGCACGGCCCGGTCATAGCGGTTGATGCCGAGATAGATGATCAGTCCGATACCGACGACACCGGTCAGCGCGAAGGAAACACGTGCGATACCCGCGGCAATCGACGGATCGAAGATCGCAACGCCAAACAGCACTGCCAGACCCAGCATCCAGGCAAGCGTCGCATAGCCGAGATGCACGTGCCAGCGATTGAGATTGAGATAGGTGAAGAGGAAGATGACCAGCGAGGAGGCGAGCGCCACCTCGGCCCCGGCGCGCCATATTCGGATGTCGGAGGAGGTCAGCGTGATCAGCTTTTCGAGGAAGCCGAAGTCGACGCAGATATAGGCGAGCACAGCCCAGGCAAGAGCCGCAGCCGCCGGCAGCATGGACGTGCCCTTCACGACGAAGAGGATGGTCAGGAACACCGCAAGCAGGCCGGCAATGCCGAGTACAATGCCGCGATAGAGCGTAAATGCGTTGACCGTGTCCTTGTAGGCGTCGGGCTGCCAGAGATAGATCTGCGGCAGTTCCGGCGTCGCAAGTTCGGCGACGAAGGTAATGACGGTGCCGGGATTGAGCGTGATGCGGAAGACATCGGCATCCGGGGTCGGCACGCGATCGAGCGCAAACCCTTCCGACGGGGTGATTGCAAAAATCCGCTGTGAACCGAGATCGGGCCAGAACAGCTTGGATCCGGAGAGGCGGAAATGCGGCGCGACGATCACGCGCTCCAGCTGCTCTTCCGAAACATTGGCGAGTGCAAACACCGCCCAGTCGCCCTGATGGTTCTCGGAGCTGGAACGAACCTCGATGCGTCGGCGAATGCCGTCGGCGCCAGCGGCGGTCGAAACCTGAAACGCCTCGCCCTGATTGGTGTAGATCTCTGTCGTGGCGGTCAGGTTCAGAGCATTGTCGTCACGGGCGATCTTCACCGGTTCGACTGCAAGCGCCGCCGTGGCCGCAAAGAGCGTCACGCAGATGGCGGTCAACGCAACAAGCCGCAAGGCGGCGAGGCGAAGGACGGCGCGCAAAAAGAGTACGGCTTTCATCATGTGGGCGTTTTGCCGTTCCGCGCCTTGGAAGCGCCGATCCGGGAGAACAGCAGATGGTCGCGCCATTCTCCATTGATTTTCAGATAATCGCGCAAAAGACCTTCCCGCTCAAATCCCGCTTTTTCGAGTAGCCTCAGGCTGTTGACGTTGTCCGGAATACAGGCTGCTTCAATACGGTGCAACTCAAGTGGCCCGAAGATGTAGGGAATTGCCAGTTGAAGTGCGGCAAACATGTGGCCCTTGCCGGCATGCCGCTCCCCCATCCAGTAGCCGATCATGCAGCTTTGTGCGGCTCCGCGGCGAATGAGTCCCACCGTAAGCCCGCCCAGCAAGGTGTTTTCCTCCCGGTCGAAGAGAAAGAAGGGCACCGCCATGCCGGAGTGAAATTCCTGTTCATTACGCAGGACGCGTTGCCTGAAAGCACGTTCGGTGAGTTCGTCCGACCGCCAGATCGGCTCCCAGGGTTGCAGGAAGGCGCGGCTTTCCCGTCTCAGTTGGTGCCATTGCTCGAAATCGCGAAATCGCGGCAGGCGCAGCAGGTGCCGGTCGCTGCACAACTCCGGCATATCCGGCTGGCGGGATAGAAACCGAAAGACCGAACGCGTCATCGTCAATCCCCGAGCGAAAACCGGCGAAAGCCCCGCCGGTCGAGATCATTGGATGCGGCGATCAGCCGACAGCCTTACGGACACCGGCTGGCTGCTGGGTGAGGGTGCCTGCAATTTCATCGAGAGAGACCAGATGATCGACAGGGCCGATCGCCGACAGCGTCGGTGCGGTGTCGAAGAACAGGCGTCCGGCGAGATCGGTCAGCCGTTCGGTGGTGATCCCGGCCAGCCGCTCCATCATTTCCTGGTTCGGAATGGTGCGGCCATAGAGCATCATCTGGCGCGCGATCTGGCCGGCGCGGGCAGCCGGGCTTTCCTGGCCCATCAACAGCTGCGCACGGATCTGCGCCCGCGAGCGCTCGATTTCTTGGCCGTCGATGTGCTCGGAGGCCTTGCGCAGCTCGTCGATGATGACAGGCACCAGCTCCGGCAGGTTCTCGCCGCCGGTCGCGGCATGAATGCCGAAGATCCCGGTGTCGGAAAAACCCCAGTGGAAGGCATAGACCGAGTAGCAGAGGCCGCGGATCTCGCGCACTTCCTGGAAGAGGCGGGACGACATGCCACCGCCGAGGATGTTGGCGAGGATCTGCGAGCAGTAGAAGTCCCGCATGTGATAAGCCTTGCCCTCGAATCCGAGCAGGACCTGGGTGTCCATGAGATCTCGTTCCACGCGGGACTCACCGCCCGTATACCGGGCCGCATCCATCACCGGCGTCGAAGACGGGGTCGTCGGGAGCGAAGCGAAGCGCTGCTCGACCTGCTTCACGAAGGCGTCGTGGTCCACCTTGCCGGCCGCCACGACAAACATCCGGTCGGTCGTGTAATTGCGCGAGAGATAGCCACGGATCTGGTCGCTGGAAAAGGACTGCACCGTCTCCGGTGTGCCCAGAATGCTGCGCCCGATCGTCTGGCTGCGATAGGCCTGCTCGGAGAAGCGGTCGAAGACGACATCATCAGGCGTATCGTCGGCGGCGCCAATTTCCTGCAGGATGACGTGTTTCTCGCGCTCAAGCTCCTCTTCGTCGAAGACGCTGTCCGTCAGGATGTCGGCGAGAATGTCGACCGCGAGCGGGACATTGTCCTTCAGCACGCGGGCGTAATAGGACGTGGTCTCGGTCGAGGTGGCAGCGTTCACTTCGCCGCCGACATTTTCAATCTCTTCGGCGATCTGGCGCGCGGTGCGCTTGTTCGTCCCCTTAAACGCCATGTGCTCGAGCAGGTGGGCGATGCCATGCTCGGCTTCCGTCTCGTTGCGCGATCCGGATTTGATCCAGGTGCCGAGCGCCACGCTTTCCAGATGCGGCATGTTCTCGGTTACGACAGTCAAACCCGATGGAAGCCGGGTGCACTCAACATTCATGGTCCGTCTTTCCGCGCTTCCTACCTGACTGCCCTCGCATGTTCACTGATAAAGCCTTCGACGGCTTTCAGTTCCGCGGGCAGGACTTCGAAGCGCTCCTCCCTGTCCATCAGATCAGCAAGCCACGCCGGAAGCGCGGGGTCAATACCGGAGGCCGATTTTACTGCGGCAGGGAATTTGGCGGGGTGGGCGGTTGCAAGCACGACCATCGGGCTCTGCGGCTTCTCGAATTTCTTCGCGACATGCACGCCAACCGCGGTATGCGGGTCAAGCAGATAGCCCGTTTCGTCGAGCACGGTCCGGATCGTCTTTGCCACTTCCTTCTGCGTCGCGCGTCCGGCACGAAAATCCTTGCGGATGAATTTGAGCGCTTCCGGCTGGATCTCGAAGGCGCCGGATTGCTTCAGGCCCTCCATGGATGAGCGGATGGCGGAGGCATCGCGGCCATAGGCCTCGAACAGCAGTCGTTCGAAGTTCGACGAGATCTGTATATCCATCGAGGGTGAGGTGGTCGCCGAGACGCCCTTCATCTCGTAGCGGCCCGTCTTCATCGTGCGCGCCAGGATGTCGTTGTCATTGGTGGCAATCACCAGCTTGTCGATCGGCAGGCCCATCTTCTTGGCGACGTAACCGGCAAAGATGTCACCGAAATTGCCGGTGGGCACGGTGAAGGACACCTTGCGATCGGGTGCACCGAGCGCCACCGCCGAGGTGAAGTAATAGACCACCTGCGCCATGATCCGCGCCCAGTTGATCGAGTTGACACCCGAGAGACCCACGCGATCGCGGAAGGGCACGTCGTTGAACATCGCCTTCACAAGGTTCTGGCAGTCGTCGAAATTGCCTTCGACGGCAATCGCATGCACGTTTTCGTCCTTCGACGAGGTCATCTGGCGCTGCTGTACCGGCGAAACCTTGCCATGCGGGAAGAGGATGAAGATGTCGGTGCGAGCACGACCCGCAAAGGCGTCGATCGCAGCCCCGCCGGTATCGCCCGAGGTGGCGCCGACGATCGTGGCGCGCTCCCCGCGCTTTTCCAGAGCATGGTCCATCAGCCGGGCGAGCAGCTGCATCGCCACGTCCTTGAAGGCAAGCGTCGTGCCGTGGAAGAGCTCGAGCACGAAGGAATTTGGTCCCATCTGGATGAGAGGAGCCACGGCCGGATGCTTGAAGGTCGCATAGGCTTCATCGATCATCGCCCGGAAAGTGTCGGGCTCGATCTCGCCATTGGTGAAGGGCAGCAGAACCTCGAAGGCGACCTCTTCATAGGATTTGCCGCGAAGCCCGCGGATCGCCTTCTTCGACATCTGCGGCCATTCGCGCGGCACATAGAGGCCTCCGTCGCGGGCAAGACCGGCCAGTAGGGCATCACAAAAGCCGAGGCTCGGGGCCTCTCCGCGGGTCGAGATGTATTCCACGTCGCTCATCCTTGAGGTTGAAAGGTCGGAGCCGAAGCCCGGTCGCAGCCTATGGCGTTTCCGATAAAGAGGTTTGCCATTTTGCGCCAGTGCGCTCGCCAAGATTTCGCAAGCCCGGCAATCGGTGCCGGGCTTACCGATGTCAGCCTGGAGCCCAGCGGTTGCAGACCAGTCGAAATTTGACGCAAATTACCGGCTACCCAATCGATTTTTGTTATGGCCGCTGGTATAGACCATCCGCGAGGGCGCTGAAAAGCCTCAAGTTTGACTGTTTTTCGGCCTTTGGCCGAGCATGCGGAAGGTGAAGTCTCGTGTCTGTAAACGTGTCGCGCGGTGTTGTCGCCGTTTCGCTGATGATGGTTCTCTCGGGTTGCAACGCCGGCAGCCTCGGCGGTGGCCTCGGTCTGTCGTCTTCCGAACCTGCCCCGGCAGCGCCTGCCGCAGCCTCTGGTCAGCAGGCTTTCGTTCAGGGTTTCTGCCCGCAGATTGCTCTTCGTGACGGCACCGCCGTTTACCGCTCTTACGCCCGGGGCAAGGAGGGCGATGCCCAGCAGGTCGCCTTCCAGGCCTCGCTTGCCGATACCACTCGCTCCTGCTCCCGCACCGAGAGCACTCTGACCGTCAACGCCCTCGTTCAGGGCCGTCTTGTTGCCGGTCCACAAGGCAAGGCGGGAACCATCAATCTGCCGGTCCGCGTCACCGTCATCGACGGTGGCCAGGAAGTGTTCAACGAGCTTGAGCAGTATCCGGTAAGCCTAGCCGACGTGAACATGCCGACGCAATTCGTTTACAACAAGGCCATCAACATCCCGGGCAACGTGTCCGGCTTGACGCGCGTCATCATCGGTTTCGAACAGCCGAAGAAGAAGTAAGCGTCCGACAGCAGGCGCCGGGATCAGGTTTGGGCGTCTATGCCCGCCGCGTCAGCGCCACCAGATAGCGTGTCGCTCTGCCGCTTTCGTTGACAAAGACGCAGTCGGCGGGTGCTCCAAGTTGCAGACAGTCGCCGGCCGAGAGCTGATGGCTGCGCGCCCCCTCGATGAAGTCGAGTTCTCCCTCCAGCACATAGATCTGCTGATGCTGGAAGCTGAAGGCGGAAGCCGGGTAGGGCACCTTGACTCCGGCTGGCAACGTGATCTCCAGAAGCTCAAGCTGGCCACCATTCGCGGGGGAGAGTGTGCGCCGCGTATAGCCCGTCTCCGGATCGGTCCAGAGCGGCTGCTGCGCCCGACGCGCCACCCTATCACCCTCCCTCTCGGCGAGTGCCAGCAAGACCGAGAGCGGCAGGCCGAAGGCACCCGACAATCGACCGAGCACGCTCGCCGTCGGGCTCGCCTCGCAACGCTCGACCTTGCTGATCATCGCCTTGGACACGGCTGAGCGTGCCGCAAGCTCGGCCAGTGACCAGCCGCGCGCTTCCCGCTCCAGCCGAACGCGCTCGGCAATTGCACGGGCCTGTCGATCCTCGTCGTGAAGGTCTTGTCTGCTCGCTGTCTCGGTCATGGAGGCCCTTGCAAAAACGAAATGACTGCGTCTTCTATAGTGGACAAAAGAATAAGATAGGTGACGAGGGCGACACAAGCCCGCGCGCCGCAGAAAGCCATGAGAGGGGACCACAGTGGCACGCGAGATCCGTTTCAACGCCTTTGATATGAACTGCATCGGCCATATCCAGCAAGGGCTCTGGAGCCATCCGCGCGACCGCTCGATGGAATACAACAGCCTCGCCTACTGGACTGACTATGCGAAGCGTCTTGAAGCCGGTCTTTTCGACGGCATTTTCCTCGCCGATGTCGTCGGCATTTATGACGTGCTGAGCGGCAGCCCTGCACCTGCGCTTCGGGGCGCCGTGCAGGTGCCGGTCAACGATCCCATGATGCTGGTGCCGGCCATGGCCTCGGTGACCCGCCATCTCGGTTTTGGTGTGACCGCGAACCTGATGTACGAGCAGCCCTTCCTCTTCGCCCGCCGCATGGCGACCCTCGATCACCTGACCGGCGGACGCATGGGGTGGAACATCGTCACCGGCTATCTCGACAGTGCCGCGCGTGCCATCGGGCTCGACGGTCAGATGGCCCATGACGACCGCTATGATCTCGCTGATGAGTATATGGAGGTCGTCTACAAGCTCTGGGAGGCAAGCTGGGAGGACGACGCGGTCGTCGCCGACAAACAGGGTAAGGTCTATGCAGACCCCGCCCGGGTCCACCCTGTTCAGCATCATGGACGGCAATACCGCGTCGACGCTTACCACCTCTGCGAACCCTCGCCGCAGCGGACGCCGGTGCTCTATCAGGCTGGCTCCTCGCCGCGTGGCCGCCAGTTCGCCGCCACGCATGCGGAATGCGTCTTCGTCAACGGTCAGAAGAAGGAGGGGGTACGCGAGATCGTCACCGATATCAGGAGCCGGGCAGAGGCGCTGGGACGGCAGGGTGATGACATCAAGGTCTTCCTCGGCGCCACCATCGTTACCGGTCGCACCGAGAAGGAGGCGCAAGACAAGTTCGAGGACTACAGGCGCTACGTCAGCTCGGAGGCCGCCCTGACCCACGCTGCCGCTTCCATGGGCATCGACTTCGAAAAGTTCGACATGGACGAGCCGGTCGAGACCGGCAAGAGCCAGGCGATCACTTCCAACATCAAGGCCATGGACCGTGCAGCGGGTCCTCAGTGGACCAAGCGCAAGCTGATCGAGCAGATGGTGCTCGGCAGCCGCCAGCCGCCGCTCGTCGCCTCCGCCGATCAGGTTGTGGACTGGCTCGTGGACTGGGTGGAGCAGACCGGCGTCGACGGCTTCAACCTCTCGCGCACCGTGGTTCCCGAGTGCTTTGCCGATATCATCGAACTCATCGTCCCGCGATTGCAGGAGCGTGGCCTCTACAAGACGGAATACCGCGAGGGGCCGCTGCGCGAAAAGCTCTTCGGACAACCCCGTCTGAGCGACCGGCACCTCGCCTCAGCGCACCGACAGCGCCAGCCCTAATTGTCCGTTTCGGTGGCTGCGCCATCCGCTGACCGGCTCGGCTCACGCCTTGCTCTCTCCGAGCGCGGAATGCTAGCTTGTGCCCCGACAGTGCAGTGATGCGCGCGGGGCTGCGGATCCGCGTGCCCGCATTGAAAGGGCGTAGGAGGCACCCGCCACGGGTGGCTCTTGGGGGAGGACTGAGTGAAGATTGCCGTCGTCAGAAACCCCATTGCCGGCGGTCGTGTGGGCCAGAAGCAATGGGCGCCGTTGGTCGCCGCCTTGCGCACCCGTTTTCCCGATCTGGAGATCCACGAAAGCCGCTCCAGCGGCGACGCCCGACGGCTTGCCCGCGAGCTCGCAGCCGGTCCCTACGATCTGTTGATCGTCGCCGGTGGTGACGGGACAATCAGCGATGTCGTTGACGGCGTGCTGACGTCATCCCGCCCTCACATGCCGCTTGCCTTCCTGCCGATCGGTACCGGCTGTGATTTTGTCCGCAACTTCCACCTCCCGACCGATCCGCAAGCCGTGGCCGAGCACATTGCGAATGCGCCCTTGCGAAAGATCGATGCGGGTCTCCTGATCTCGCGTGATGCCGCTGGCGCCGAGCAGCGTCGCCATTTCGCCAACATCACCAGCGTCGGCATTTCCGGCGAAATCGTCCATACCGTCAACGCGCCCGGTCGCGCCCGCATCTTGAACGGCCCGCTGCGCTTTCTCGTCCACTCGGCCCTCGCCATCCTGCGCTACCGCCCCTACGACTTCGAGGTTTTAATCGACGGGATGCGGGTCCATCAGGGGCGGCTCGCGCTCGTCGCGATTGCCAATGGCGCGTGGTTCGGCGGCGGCATGCACATCACCCCTCAGGCCGATGTCGCAGACGGCAGTTTTGATGTGGCGGTGATGCGCGAGGAGAAGGTCTTCGGCCTTCTGAATTTACTGGGACGCCTGCACAAGGCCGGTCATGTCGGCCATCCCCTCTTGAGCTTCCACAAGGGACTGAAGGTCGAGATCCGCCCCGTAGATCCCGCGCGATTCCCGATCGAAGTGGATGGTGAGGACCCCATCCGAGGTGGTTTTGTGGCCGAGATCCTGCCCGGGGCGCTGACGATCAGGACCTGACGTCGAGGGCCGGCGTCCTTAGAACGCGCCTTCCCATTCCGCCATGGCGGCGATTACGCCCGGCAAGTCGTTCATCCTGGAAATCACCGTTTCGGCGCCTGCATCCGTCAGCTTGTCGGCATGAGAGGGATAGGTGTGCGACGCGCCGGTGAAGCCGATCACCCGCATACCGGCTTCCCGCGCCGCATGCACGCCATGCACGGAGTCCTCGACCACAATGCATTTCGCCGGGCTGACGCCGAACTGGCTGGCGGCATGCAGGAAGATGTCCGGCTTCGGCTTGACCCTGTCAGCACCGAGATCCTTGGCCGAATAGATGTGCGGCGCGAAAAACTCCTTCAGCCCGACCTTGGAGAGCATCATGTCGAGGCGGTGCGAGGACGAGTTCGAGCAGATGCAGCGCGGGCCGGCGAGGCGCGCCAGCGCATACTGAACGCCGTCAATGGCCTTCACTTCGCGTGCGAGGCGCTGGTCAAGAAGCTGTTCCGACTTGTCGATCAGGCTCGCCGAGAGCGGGATGTCGATTTCCTTCTCGATGGACAGCAGGATGTTCTTCCAGGTCATGCCGGCGAAGCGCTCGCCCATTTCCTCGACCGAGATCGGATAGCCCGCCTCCGTCAGCAGCTTCGATTCGACCTTAGCCGCGATGATCTCGGAATCGACGAGCACGCCGTCGCAGTCGAAAAGGGTGAGGTCGAAACCGCTCATGGGAATATCCGTCGTGTCGTCCAGAAGAAGGCGGCTTCCTACACGATCGGGAGGGCGAGGACAATCACGCCCAGTGCAGGGCTGCCGTGCTGATCGCCGGAGGGCTTTTCACGTCCCTCTTAGCCCTTGGCCATTTCCAGCAGCACCGCCTCGAAGCTTTGCGGATAGCGCGTGAGGCCGCCGGATCTTTCCATCATGTCGGCGAGCCACACGCCGTCGGCGGCAAGCCGGACGGCAATCAGCGACGGGTCGCCGTCCGTCTCGGCATGCCGCGCCATGCGCCCGTCGAGCCAGGAAGACCAGAGCGCCCGTAACTCCGGCTCGGAGACGATCGCAACCGACAAAGCGCCCCAGAGACTGCGCTCGCCGAGCAACCGGTCTGAGAAGCAGGCCCGCACATAGGCCCGCGTGAATCGTCCGCGCTGAACGGGATCGCCGGCCATGGTCCGGTCGATCTCCCGGTCCATCTGCTCGAGCAGATCGGAGAAAACAGCCGCCAGCAGTGCTTGCTTGCTGTCGAAGTGGTGCAACAGGCCACCCTTGGTCACCCCGGCACGTTCGGCAACCGCCTGGATTGTGATGGCAGATGCCCCCTGTTCGGCAGCAATCTGGGCGGCGCAGTCGAGCAGTGCGCGCCGCACCTGTTCCGGCTGCTTCTTGCGGTGATGAGCCGAAAGCGTTGGCTCGGTAGGCGAGGGCAGGGCGGTCATCAATGCGAGACCGTGCTCGACAGCGTGTTCATCACGACCACACCGGCAACGATCAATGCGATGCCGACAAGGGCAGCGAAATCAAGGCTCTGCTTGAGATAGAACACGCTGATCAGCGCCGTGAGCACGATACCGAGCCCGCCCCACATTGCATAGGCGATGCCGAGCGGCATGCCCTTCAGCGCCTGGGACAACAGATAGAAGGAGGCGACATAGAACATCACCATGCCCGCCGTCGGCAGGAGCTTGGTGAACTGCGCCGACTTCTGCAGCAGCGTCGTGCCGATGACTTCGAGCACGATCGCGGCGGCCAATGCGCCATAGGCAGTGACGGTGGGGTTCATCATGAGGGCTCCGGAAATGAGATGCAAAAACATACCGAACGGTTGGTATCTTTTCAAGCTCGCATATGTGGATCCGCATGCGCGTAGGGCGGCTGGGCTTTGAGGTGCCACAACAGGACGGGCTTCAAGACCTGACAGTCCCCTGATGAAAGAGCATCTGCCACCTGAACCCGTTGTGCGTCCAGATGGAGCTTCTTGCCACACGCCTTTTGGAGCCGTCAGGAGTTGTGCGCTCCGTCTCATAGGTCAGGAGCACCGCCTCATTGCAGATAGTCTTCAAGGCATAGTTCGCCGCCCGCAGGCCGGTGTGATCGGTTTCGGGCTCCTTGGCCAAAAGCTCGATGATGGCGGCCCGGTCATATAGATTGCCCGAGGCTCCTATCTCGGTAAAATCTTCTGCGAGTAACATTTCCATTGTCTCTCGGCGGCGCCTCACATCTGGCCGATGGAGGGCCTCCTCCAGATCCTGGATCTCTTGAAGGCTGGGAGTACCCATCAATTCTGTACCTCATTGCTGATAAGTCAAATTGACGCCCGATCAGTCCCTTCATGCTGGTGCCGTCACGACATGCGGTTCTGGCTTTGCTCCGAGCGGAAACCACGCGAGAAACTGCCGCTCGCCTTCGGGCGAAAAGCGGATGATCCGGCTCTCCTCCACCCGTCGCGCAAGGCCGCGATCGAGAAAATGCGTCAAAAGCGCCGCCCCGAGAGAGCCTGCCATATGCGTCCGCCGCTCGCTCCAGTCGAGGCAGGCGCGACAGAGCGGCCTTCGCTTTGCCTTGAGGCTGGCGATGTCGAGGCCCCGGGCTTCGAGCATTGTCTCACCTGCCGCCGTCAATGTCAGCGCTTCGTCCTCTGCCCGGATCGCGCCTTGCTCCACCAGGCTGTCCAGCATCCGCACACCATAATCGCCCGCCAGATGATCGTAGCAGATACGCGCTTTGCGCAGATCCGGCTCCTTCGGCCCGATACGGTGGCGCAGGTGCCCGCGTGTCGCTGAAAAGCTCATCAGGCTCTCGATCATCGCCCCGACTTGAAGATCCGCCAACGCATAATAACGATGCCGCCCCTGCTTGCGCTGGGTTAGCAGCCCGCCGACTTCTAGCTTGGAGAGATGCGAACTGGCGGTCTGCAGTGTGACACCCGCAGCCCCCGCCAGCTCCGTCGCCGTCAGCGCCTTGCCGCCGATCAGCGCCAAGAGCATGTTCGAGCGCGCCGGATCGCCGATCAGGGCGGCGATGCGTGCAATGTCTGGGCCTTCCGCCATGTGATCCTCTCCGGATTTTCCACCGCAGTCTGCCTCACCACTGTAGCCGATGCTTCGATCCCGGTCGAACTGTCGAATGTGAGGGGAGAGAGTAAAACTTCGATCCCGAACGAAGCATCCCATCTTTCCTTCATGGCAAACCCGCCTCGCAACCAGCGAGGAGTTTCCCATGATCACCTGCATCATCCGCTACCGCATCGATCCCTTCGGCCGCGAGGACTTCGCAACTTACGCCCGCAACTGGGGCGAGGCGATCCCGCGCTGCGGCGCCGATCTCGTCGGCTATTTCGCCCCGCACGAAGGTTCGGCAACCACCGCCTACGGTATCTACAACATCGAAAACCTCGCCGCCTATGAGGCCTACCGCTTGAGGCTCGCCGCCGATCCGCTCGGCAAGGCCAACTACGAATTCGCCAGGGGCGCCCGCTTCATCCTTGAGGAGGACCGCCTTTTCCTCAAGAACGTTTCCAACCCGCCCTCCCGAAAGGTCCAGCCATGATCGCCGTGATCTTTGAGGTGGTCCCCTTTGTCGGCGAGCGCCACCGCTATCTCGATCTCGCAGGAGAGTTGCGCGCCCGGTTGGAGGAGGTCGATGGCTTTCTCTCTGTCGAGCGCTTCGAGAGCCTGACGACCCGCGGTAAGCTCCTCTCGCTTTCCTTCTGGCTCGACGAGGAGGCGGTTCGCCGCTGGCGAGAAACGGAAGAACACCGCGCCGCCCAAGGGGCCGGTCGAGGTGGCGTCTTTGCCGCCTATCGCCTGCGCGTCGCCGAAGTCCTACGCGACTACGGCCTTGAGGATCGCGCCGAGGCGCCGGAGGACAGCCGCGCCCTGCATGGGTGAGGGGAGGGTTTTGACAATCTTTGCCATCCCAGCCATTCTGTCTGCATGACTGGAGGCAGGCAATGGCAACGATGAACGTATCCCTTCCCGACCCGATGAAGGCCTGGGTCGAGCGTCAGGCCGAAAGCGGTCGCTACGGCAATGCCAGCGACTATATCCGCGACCTGATCCGCAAGGACCAGGAGCGTATCGCAGCCTTCGACCAGCTTCAGGCCGCCATCACCAAGGG
Source organism: Allorhizobium sp. (assembly GCA_046294755.1). Lineage (GTDB taxonomy): Bacteria > Pseudomonadota > Alphaproteobacteria > Rhizobiales > Rhizobiaceae > Allorhizobium. Next base: position 38,702 of record JBKBON010000009.1, read on the forward strand.
GATCGAGAGCGGTCCGCCGGAGCCCTTCGATCCCGAGGCTTTCAAGCGGCGGATGCGCGAGAGCCATGGCCCCCGCTAGCCGCGCTTATACGATCGCGCCTGAAGCTCTGCGTGACCTCGAAAGCATCTGGGCCTATGACGCTGAAACATGGGCCCCCGATCAGGCCGATCGTTACGTCGATGAACTCGTGCAGGCCTTTGACCGGGTTGCCCGGTCTCCGACGCTGTTTCGCGAACGTCTCGAGTTCACGCCACCAGTCCGAATCTATCCCTATCGCAGCCATCTGATCGTCTATCTTGGACTGGAGGGGCAGGTGACCATCCTGCGCATTCTCGGCGGACGGCAGGACTGGCAGGCCATTCTGCGCGCCCTCGAGTGAGGTCGCAATCCCCTCTCCCTCGACAAGCCATGCTCCGCTCACTATGCATGAGCGCATGCCCAGAAAGCCCGAAGATTCTCCTGATGATACGATAGCGAGCCGCATCAGCCGCGCGCTGGCGGAGCGCATCATTCATGGCGAACTCGTGCCCGGCTCGCGCCTCGCCCAGGATCATATCGCCGAGGAATTCGGCGCAAGCCACGTGCCCGTGCGCGAGGCTTTTCGCCGGCTCGAGGCGCAGGGCCTCGTCGTCAGCATTCCCCGTCGCGGCGTCCGCGTGGCAAGCTTCGACCTGAAACAGGTGCGCGAAGTCGCCGAAATGCGCGCGGCGCTGGAAGTGCTGGCGCTCCGCCATGCCGCGCCCAATCTGACGCCAGAGGTGCTTGGCGCCGCCGAACGCGCGGCCGCGGATGCCGATGACGCCAAGGATGTTCGCACCTGGGAGGAGGCCAACCGCCGCTTCCATCGGCTGATCGTCTCGACCTGCGGCATGCCGCGGCTTCTATCCGTGATCGACGATCTCCACGCCGTCTCCGCCCGCTTCCTCTTTGTCGCCTGGCGCGCCACCTGGGAAGCCCGGACTGACCACGACCACCGCGCCATCCTGGAGGCGCTCAAATCCGGTGACGCGGCAGAAGCTGCCCGCATCCTCGAGCGCCACGTCCAGTGGATCGGCCGCGCGCCTCTGCCGGTGCCGGGACGCGCCGAAACCGAAGGCTTCGCCATCGTCGGGTAAGCGTCGCCGCACTCCACCTCCCCTTGGAGGGGGAGGTCGCCTCAAAGCGTCGGGTGGGGGTGAAGCGGGCTTGCCGATCGGGGAGAAGGACGGGTAGCCCGGTGCCCACCTCTCCCCTTGTGGGAGAGGTTACAAAATCGAGGGCTTAGCCCGATCAGGGCTAAACCTCAGATTTTGTTGGTGAGGGGATCAGTTCCGTTGCCGCGACTTAACTGACCCCCTCAGTTGCGATTTCTTGTGTTTAGGCGGCATACGCCCGCCTAATTCATCGAAATCCCTTCCTCCCCCACCAAGGGGGAGATGGGCTCCGCGCTCGCGTCGCGAGGCCCCCATGCTGAGGTGCCCGCGTGAAGCGCGGGCCTCGAAGCATCCCTCTGCTTTGATGTATCCGTGGCCTCGCCCTTCGAGGTCTGCTGGTGCAGGCACCTCAGGGTGAGGGTTTGCACGCAGCACGTCATGCGCCTCTTGATCCTGCCGATGGGAAGGTACCCTTGCCCCGCGCGCGGGGAAGGCTGAAGTCCGCCCGCGGGGAAAACCGAAGCGCCCACCGCGCATGCCACCCTCTCCCCGCTTGCGGGGAGAGGGTGGGTGAGGGGTTGAGTCGTGGTGCTCAATGTAAATTATAGATAAAATATGTATCGTATCCCGACTGGGCCGAATGTTTCCTCTTCTTTTGGCGTTGCGCTCTAGATTCCTGAATTGCCCATCTTTTCATCCGCCCATTCCATAGATAAAAGATTCTCCGTTGCCTAAAATTATCTATAAAATGGAGATTGCCCATGACGACCATTCCCGCACCCGCCGTCCGCGGTTTCGATCCTCTCGGCATTTCAGGCCGTTCGCTTCCCGTGCAGGCCGCCCTTCTCCTCTTCGGTACCGGCGTGCTGGCGCTTGCCTCGCAGATCTCGGTGCCCATGGTGCCGGTGCCGATCACCATGCAGACCTTCGCCATCACCATGATCGGCGTGCTCTATGGCTGGCGCCTCGGCGCGCTGACTGTGCTGGCCTGGCTGGGCGAGGCGATGATGGGTCTGCCGGTGCTGGCCGGCGGCAGCGGTGGCCTTGCGCCCTTTGTCGGCCCGACCGCCGGCTACCTCGTCTCTTTCCCGATCATTGCAGCCCTTGCCGGTTATCTCGCCGAACAGGGCTGGACGGGTGAGCGCGTCGTCAAGAGCTTCCTCGCCCATCTCTCCGCCAACATGCTTTGCCTCGCCATCGGCGGCGCCTGGCTTGGCTATCTGATCGGTGCTGAAAAGGGCTTGAGCCTCGGCGTCACGCCCTTCATTCTGGGGGCCGTCCTCAAATCCGCACTCGCTGCCGCCCTGCTGCTGGCGCTGGCCCGCCGCCAGACGAGCAAGCTCGACCTCTGAGAGGCTGACAACCGGCTGAAGCAAGAATGACTGTCCGGCTCCGCGCCCATCACCTGCTCTGCATGCTGACCTATGTCGGCAAGGGCTATTCGCCCGCCTTCGTCGAGAATTACGAGGTCATTGCCGCACGGCTCTCGTCCGGCGAGGAGATCGAGCTGGTGGCGGGGCCGGACGATATCTGCGGTCCGCTGACCGCAGACCCCGGGGCCCATTGCAATGGGGCAAGCGTCATCGAGCGGGACCGGGCAGCGGCAGACGCCGTCGCCCGCCTCATCGGCAGCCCGCTTGCGCCGGGTGCTCGCATTGTCCCGAGCGCAGCCTTACTCACGCGCCTCAGAAAAACCTTCGCCACCGGCCTGATCCGGACAGCCTGTTCCGGCTGCGAATGGGCGAGCCTCTGCGACGGCGTCGCAGAGGGTGGTTATCTGGGTGTGCGAGTGGCGCGGTGAGGATGTTGGGAGTGTCCTTCTCCCCGCTTGGCGTGGAGAAGGTGCCCGAAGGGCGGATGAGGGGGCGTCTCTGGACCTGATGACACCTCCCGCAACCTCTGGCAGACTTCCCGTCCGGAGGCCCGCGTCATGATCACCCTCGACATGCTCCGCCAGATCATCCTTGCCCTGCCGACCACCGAGGAAACCACCTCCTGGGGGCATCCCTCTTTCAAGGTCAACGGCAAGGCCATGCTGTTCTGGAACCCAACCCATGACTGCCCGGTCTTCAAGGTGCCCTTCGAGGAACGCGACCACCTGATCGAGATGGACCCCGACACCTTCTTCACCACCGACCACCACCGGCCCCATCGGCTGGTGCTCGCCCATCCTGATCGCCTCGATATCGAATGGGCCCGAGAAAACCTCACCCGCGTATGGCGGGCCCAGGCCAAGAAGGCGGTGGTGAAGGCCTGGGATGCGGGACGGTAGCGGTCCTCTTCTCTCCGGCAGGGAGAAGGTGGCCCATGAGCGCTCAGGTGCAACTTGTGCACCGGGGATGAGGGGGCGCGAAGCGCTAAAGCTGTGCCGAGCAGCCCTCTCATCGCCTCGCATGCGCTCAGCACTTCTCCCCGCTGGGGAGAAGAGGGAGCGCGCGGTGGCGCCTCAGTATCAATCTTTGCCTTTAAACTCAGCTCGCTTGCACGCCTTGAAGGCATCGAAATCAAACGGCTGAGGCTCGCCGGACTGCTCGCCCTCGATCAAGGTATCCTGCAGCGCTTGCACCTTGGCAGGCTCGGCACAACCCTCGGCAATAGCAAGCGCTTCTTTGGCGCTCTGGATCAGCTCTTTTCCGAAACTCATGCTCTGGTCCTTGTCTGTCTGCAGGTATCAGCCAACCTGGGCAGGATGCGCACCAGTTCGTTCCGTTCGGCCTTAGCGAGGGTTCTCTATATCCGCGTTGTCTGGTGCCCGTCTGAAACTAGCAGCCAGAGCAGGAGCAGGGCAAACACAAGCGACAACGTCAGCCACACTGCCCAACCGCGCCGGCTGTTAGCGCTCCGTCGCACTATGTCTCCGGATCCGCGCAACATCACTTGCTCTGTGCGCTGTTGGAACGCCAAGGGTACTTCTGCTCGATTTGCGTGTTGTGGCCGAGCCGATCCCGCATCCCGCGCGATCGCTTGCGCGGCGCCTTCAGTCATGGGTGGTCGAGAAGAGCTTTGGGGCAAGCGGTTCTCCTGTCGGCGGTTCCTGAGACCTCACGAATAGTGCTTCAAGCACTGGTTGACTGCAAGTGGCGCCACCACTTTTCGGCATGATCCCATCTGTCATCCCACCCCCGCACAAAATCTCACGCCCTCTTCACCCTTCAGTAACCAAGTTCGGTAACCATAAGCCTCACATCCCGTGCTGCGTCAGCGTAAGAGTGAGTAACCGATGGCTTCTGTATTCCCGATTGCCGAACTCCGCCGTTCGTCCGACCCGCTTGCCTGGGTCGACAGCATCATCAAGGGCGATTGCGTTTCCGCCCTCGAAGCCCTTCCCGACAAATCTGTCGACGTCATCTTCGCTGACCCGCCATACAATCTTCAGCTCGGCGGCGCACTCCACCGTCCCGACCAGTCGCTCGTCGATGCCTGCGACGACGAATGGGACCAGTTCGCCTCATTCGAAGCCTATGACGCCTTCACCCGCGCCTGGCTCTTGGCCTGCCGCCGCGTGCTGAAGCCGACCGGCACGATCTGGGTCATCGGCTCCTATCACAACATTTTCCGCGTCGGCGCGACGCTGCAGGACCTGAATTTCTGGATCCTCAACGATATCGTCTGGCGCAAGACCAACCCAATGCCGAACTTCAAGGGCCGTCGTTTCCAGAACGCTCATGAGACGATGATATGGGCCTCGCCCGATCCGAAGGCCAAGGGTTACACCTTCAATTACGATGCGCTGAAGGCCTCGAACGACGACGTGCAGATGCGCTCCGACTGGCTCTTCCCGATCTGCTCGGGCGGCGAACGGCTGAAGGGCGACGACGGCAAGAAGGTCCATCCGACCCAGAAGCCGGAAGCACTGCTTGCCCGCGTCATCATGGCCTCGACCAAGCCGGGCGACATCGTGCTCGATCCCTTCTTCGGCTCCGGCACGACAGGGGCCGTTGCCAAGCGTCTCGGCCGCCATTTCGTCGGCATCGAGCGCGAGCAGGACTACATCGATGCCGCCTCGGCCAGAATCGCCGCCGTCGAGCCGTTGGGCAAGGTCGAACTGACCGTCATGACCGGCAAGAAAGCCGAACCGCGCGTCGCCTTCAACGTGCTGCTCGAAGCCGGCCTCGTGAAGCCCGGCCAGGTTCTGACCGATGCCAAGCGCCGCCACTCCGCCATCATCCGCGCCGACGGCACGCTGACGGCAAACGGCGAGGCAGGCTCCATCCACCGCGTCGGTGCCCGCGTTCAGGGGCTGGATGCCTGCAACGGCTGGACCTTCTGGCATACAGAGGAAGAAGGCGCCTTGAAGCCGATTGATGACCTGCGCTCGATTATCCGCGGCCGCATGGGCGGCCTCGAATAACGAAAAGGCTCCGGCGCACCTAAGGTGCCGAAGCCGAATTTCACCAACATTAGAATAGCTTCACATTCTTGTGATCAGCTTCGAGCAAGTCGAAGCCCTTAATCGAGCTGCATTCGATCTTTCGGGATCGATCTGGCGCGGGCAGGGGTCCGCCAACTCCACCCGCGCCAGCATCTTATTCTCAGGCCTGCACGCCCAGCGCGCCAAGATCGGCCTTCAGCTTCTCCGCTCCGGCAAAATGCACCGCCTGCCAGCCTGCGGCGCGCGCTCCTTCGACATTGGCCATGCTGTCGTCGATGAAGAGGGTATGCGGGGGCGAGAGCTCGAAATCAACAGCATGCCGCTCATAGATCGCCACATCAGGCTTGATCAGCCCAACCTCGCCCGAGACCGTCACGCCGCGCGGCAGGTTGAGAAAAGGATACATCTTGCGGGCCTCCGAGAATGTGTCGGCGGCGAAGTTGGTGAGCATGGTCACGTCGCGTCCCGCATCGATGAGCCCGGTCATGATGGCGACGCTGTCGTCATAGGCGTAGGGCACCATCTCGGCCCAATGCTGCCGGAAGGCGCGGATATGGGCTTCCTTCTCCGGAAATTGTTCGATCAGCAGCGCCTCGGCATCGTGCCAGCTGCGACCGCGATCCTGCTCCAGGTTCCAGTCGTGCGTGCAGACCTTGGCGAAGAACTCCGCTCTTTCGTCGGCGTCAGGGATGATCCGGGAAAACGGCAGGTTCGGATCGTAATGGATCAGCACCTTGCCGATGTCGAAGACGATATGGCGGATTTCGATCATGTCTTACCCTTTGGATGTTGAAAGGCCGTCGGAATAGCGGCTGCAATTGCCTTCTTCATGACAGTCGGCAGCGCTTCCCCATCAAGTTCGGTGACGGGCACCCAGAAACCGTGATGATCCGATGGCCTGTCGATCGGGCCGACACGGAAAATCGAGAGCCGGAGCTCGAAATGCGTGAAGACATGGGTGATGACCCCCGCCGCCTGCCAGTCGGCCGGGAAGGGGGCGGCCTCGATCCCCGTTTCCCCGTCCTGCCGAGAGGTCCAGTCGGTCGTCGGAACCTCCGTCATGCCGCCGAGCAGGCCGCTCTCCACCCGCTTGCGCAGCAGAAGCTGCCCGTCGCGATCGACCGCGATGAAGGCGGCCCCCAGCCGCACCGGCTTTGCCTTCTTCGCCGCCTTGACCGGAAAACGCTCCGGCTCGTCGGTGGCGAGCGCCAGACAGGCTTCGTTGAACGGACAGAGCGCACAGGCCGGCCGTTTGGGCGTGCAGATCGTAGCGCCGAGATCCATCATCGCCTGGGCAAAATCCCCGGGCCGGTCGGTCGGCGTCAGCTCCGCCACCTTCGCCTTCATCTGTGGTTTTGATCCGGGAAGCGGCGCCTCGATGGCAAAAAGCCGCGAGATTACTCGCTCGACATTGCCGTCCATGACAGCCGCCGGCCGGTTGAAGGCGATCGCGGCCACCGCGGCCGACGTATAGTCGCCGATGCCCGGAAGCGCGCGCAAACCCTCCTCGGTATCGGGAAAGATGCCGCCATGCTCGAAAGCGACGGCCTCCGCACATTTCTTCAGATTGCGGGCCCGGGCATAATAGCCGAGCCCCGCCCAGGCCGCCATAACATCCTCGTTCGGCGCCTCCGCAAGATCCTTGACCGTCGGCCACCGGCCGGTGAACTTGGCAAAATAGGCCTTCACCGCCGCAACCGTCGTCTGCTGCAGCATGACCTCGGACATCCAGATATAGTAGGGATCAGGTCTCGCTCCGCGCTTCGCCGCCGCGGGTGAAATGCGCCAGGGCAGCTCCCGGTGATGCCGATCATACCAGGCGAGAAGCGGAGCGGCCTTGGGTTTCGTCACGGCTTTGCTGGGGAGTGTCAAATCGGTCATTTGCGGAAAGATGGGCGGATGGCCTATATCTGGCCAAAGCAGTCGCCCGTTCAAGGGCCGATGTGAAGGATCCCCAGAGGCGATGGCCACGTTCAAGGGCGCAAACCAGATCTCCGAGATCGCCAACGGCATCGTTGACCCGGTGCTGGCAAGGCGTGCAGGCATCAACACGGCGTTGCTCGGCTCCTGGGAAGACATTGTCGGCGAGGGCTTTGCCGATTGCACCCGACCGGAAAAGATCGCCTGGCCGCGCCGCTCCGATCTCCCCGAGGAGGGCGGCCACCGACCGGGCGTGCTGACGATTGCCTGTGAAGGCGCCCGCGCGCTCTTTCTCTCCCATGCCCAGGGTGAGCTGATCGCCCGTATCAACGGCTTCTTCGGCTATCCCGCGATCGGCCAGGTCCGCATCGTCCAGAAACCGGTCTCGGTCGCAAGCGTCAGGCCGCGTATCCGCAAGCTCGAGGGCGAAAAGGCCAGGCGGCTGGAAGCGATGATGGAGGGCATCGAAGACGAGAACCTCCGCCGCGCCGTCGAGCGTCTGGGCACGGCCGTCTTGCAGGCAAAACGCAAGTAGCCGCTGGTCTGTGAGTTTGGCCGCCGCCCTTTGAAACCAATGGGTTTTCCTCGTTAAAACACCTCTTTCCAGCTGACGGTCCGGCCAAGTTTGGGTCGATCCGGATCGTCGCGTTGCTCACCATGCCAGCCGCGTCTACCAGTCGATGAGCCGACATGACGTCCCTGGCGGCAAATGCCTTTTCAAGAGCAGGAAAAGCCGTGAACATCCACAACCCAGCGCCCGCCCCGGATCGCAAGGCCACGCTCGGTGCCGGCCCGCGACAGCGGGCATGGCGTTATCCGGCTCCGAGTGTGGCGAGGCGCTACCTTGCTCCCGTGCTGTTTGCAATCATCGCAGGAATTGATGGCCTCGGCACCAGTATCGCCTTCGCTGCACTGATCTTCGCCGGACCGCTGGCAGCCGGCTTTTCCCTGGGCGTGGGTGTCATCCTTCTGTCCAGCATCGTCATGGCTCTGTGGATTGGGCTTCGCAGCCGCTATCCGTCGAGCATAGGTCAGGTGCAGGAGGCGAGCATCGCCATCCTGGCCACGGCTGTCACGGCGAGCGCTGCCCATCTGGAATTCGCCCCGCAAGAGGTCAAGGTCGCCACGGCGTTTGCCATCCTGGGCTCAAGTGCCGTGGTCACCGGCCTCGTCTTCTGGCTCTTTGGTCTCTGCCGCTTCGGCCGGCTCGTGCGTTTCATGCCCTATCCGGTGGTCGCCGGTTTTCTCGCCGGCTCCGGCTGGCTCTTGATTCAGGGTGCCATAATGATGGTCGTCGGCGACCGCACCATCGTCGACCTTCTGGTCCGACCGGATGGCCAGCAGGCGCTCGCCAACCTCTATGTATCCGTCGTTTTTGCAGTGGTGATGGTCTTTGCCCTGCGGCGCTCGACAAGCCCGCTCACCATGCCGCTTGTGCTTCTGGGGGGCGGTCTCCTTTTCTACGTCATGCTGGGCGTCATCGGCGTCGAAAGCGATCAGGCACGGGCCATGCAATGGCTGCCCGCCGTTCCGCCCGGCAACGGTTTTGCCCTGCCGCAACCGGCCCACGTGGTCATGACGGCGGACTGGACGGTCGTTCTGCAGGCCTTGCCTGCGATCATCTCCGTGGCGCTTCTCGGCATGGTTGGCCTGCTGCTCAACACCAGCGGCCTTGAAGTGGCGACCCGCCAGGAAATCGATGCCGATGCGGAACTGCGCACCACCGGTATCGCCAACCTGATGGCCGGCGGCTTTGGCGGCGCTCCAGGCTTCACCGGCCTGTCGATGACCCTGCTTGCCAACCGCATGGGCGCCAAGGCACGCTCCGTCGGCATTGCAACCGCGATTATGCTGGCGCTGATGCTGCCCTTTGCCGGCGAACTGGCCGGCGCCATGCCGAACTTCGTGGCCGCCGGTCTGATGATCGCACTCGGCGTCGAGCTGATCCAGGACTGGCTGTGGCGCACACGCACACAGCTGCCGCGCATTGAATGGCTGGTCGTTCTCGCCATCCCGCTGGGCATGGCCGCCTTTGGGTTCATGGGCGGCATGGCGCTCGGACTTGCACTTTCCATCGCCAGCTTCGTCTACAACTATGCCCGTCTCTCGGTCATCCGGGTTAACGCTTCGCTGCGCGAACGCAAGAGCAGCATCGACCGCCCGCCGGCGGAAAACAGCCTGATTGAGCTGGAAGGCGAGCAGGTCCAGGTGCTGGAACTGCAGGAATTCCTGTTCTTCGGCACGGCGGAACAGATCATCGACGCGATCCGCCGCCGACAGCAGGATCGCAGCCGCCTGTCGCTGCGCTTCGTCGTCATCGATTTCCGCCGCGTCAGCGGCATGGATGCGGCCGCTGCCGCCACCTTCGTCAAGATCCGCAACCTGCTGGCCGGCAGCGAGGTTGAGCTCGTCTTCAGCAGCCTCTCGCCCGAGATCGAGCAGGCCCTGGCCAGAAACGGCATCGACTTCGCCTCGGATCCTTCGGTCGGACAAGAGCGCGACCTCGATCATGCGCTCGAGCGCTGCGAGGAGCGGCTGATCGCCGCCATCAGCCGCGAGGAAACCTGGCAGGATATAGAGGACTACTTCGCCCAGACCATCGGTCCGAGTGCCCGCCTGAAGGACCTGGTCGCCTCAATGGAGGAAATCCGCTTGCAGCCTGGCGATCGCTTCATCCGCGCCGGTGAGCCGGGCGAGGATCTCTTCCTGCTCTGGACCGGCCGCGCCAAGGTCGAGGCCGTGCTTGCCAACGGCAAGCGGTTGCGTCTCCGAACAGTCAAACCCGGCGTCGTGCTCGGCGAGATCGCCATCTATCGCGGTGGCCCGCGCACGGCCGATGTTGTCGCTGAAGTCCCCTCGACCGTTTATCGCCTCGCCCGCCGCCAACTGCGTTACCTCGAGCAGGCCGATCCCGAGCTCGCGCTCCTCGTCCACCGCCTCTGCGCCACCACGCTCGCCGAGCGGCTCACCATTGCCAACCGCGTGGTGCAGTCGCTGCATGAGTAGCAGTTCGAATGCTACTTACTGTTAGCGGTGAATACGCCGTCCCAGCCTTCTGGTGCGGCCTCGGGCAGGGTTGCAAGGCGCGTCTCGTAAAGCGCGTGGGTGCCGGAAAGCACATTCTGCGGCAGGGCCTGCAGAGCCTTCAGTCGAACGCGGGCCGCCGCGAGATCTCCCGTCTGCCAGACCGCGATAAAGGCGCCGTGGCGCTCGAGCAGGTCTGCCTGCTCTAAGCTTGCGCCGCCGGAAACGCCGACCAGCGCAAACAACGTCACCGGCGCCTGCCGGCCTATCACCCGCACCCGGTCGACCTCGGCAAAGATAAGCCCCGTCGTCCGCGCCCGCACCTCCTCGGTCACCAGGATCGGTACGTCGTAGAGCTTGGTCATGCCCTCGACGCGGGAGGCAAGGTTCACGCTGTCGCCGAGGCAGGAGTAGCTGAAGCGCTGGTCGGATCCGAGATTGCCGACACAGGCCATGCCGGTATTCAGGCCGATGCCGATTTTCAGCGCCATGGCGCTCTCGCGGTTCAGGCGGTCGAGCGCGGCGACCATGTCGAGCGCCGCGAGGCAGGCTTTTTGCGGATGGTCGGCAATGTCGAGCGGGGCGTTCCAGAAGGCCATGACCGCGTCGCCGATATACTTGTCGATCGTCGCCTCGCGATTGAGAAGCACGTCGGTCATCGGTGTGAGGAAGTTGTTGAGCAGTCCCGTCAATTCGGTCGGCGTCAGCTTTTCAGACAGCGTGGTGAAGCCGCGGATGTCGGAAAAGAGGATGGTAAGCTCGCGGTCTTCTCCGCCGAGAACCAGCCCCTCCGGGTTTTCCGAAAGCCGCTCGACCAGCGTCGGCGAGAGATAACGTCCGAAGCTCTCGCGCACGAAGCGCTTCTCGCGGTGGGTCAGCATCAGAAGCAGCGGCAGCGCCGTCAGCAGAACGGCGCCCAGTGCAAACAGTGGCAAGAGCGGGTCGAAAAGCGTCAGCGCCTGGGAAAAGGCGAGCCATGACCCGCCCACAACGAGGCCCGCGAGCAGAAGGGCTGTGGCAACCGAAAGGGCAGGGGTGGCGGTGGCGAGGACGAGAAGCAGGACGCCCCCCGCCGTAACGGCTGCCGCCCGTTCCGCTCCGATCATCCAGTCCGGGCGCTTGAGGAAGACGCCGCTGGCGATCTGGTCGATGATCTCGGCATGCACCTTTACCCCCGCCATGGCAGGGTCGACCGGCGTCGCCACGATATCGCGCAAGCCGACGGCACTGGTGCCGACCAGAAGGATGCGGCCTTGAATCTTGGCCATCAGCCGGGCGGCTAGGGCGGGCTCCAGCAGGTCTGCCGCCGAAATCACCGGCATGTCCGGCAGGCCGGAATAATAGATCCACATCTCCCCATTCGAACCCAGCGGCACGTCGAGCGCCCCCACCCGCAAGTCCGTGATCGCTGAGCCTTCCTCTGTTCCGGCCGAGCGCAGGATGAAGGAGCCGGCCTGCTGGGCGATCCGCAGCGTCTCGATTGAGAGTGCCGGATAGAGCCGGTCGCCGCTTTTCGAGACAAGCGGAAAGGTCCGGATGATGTTGTCGGGCGTCGGGGGAAAGGAGAAATAGCCCATCGCCGTAGCGCGCTCGGTCAGCAGGGGCAGGTTCGAGAGCGAGCCGGAATAGGGGGCAAGCCGTCCGCGCGGATCGGGGCCGACGAAGGAGAAACCAGCCTTCGGCTCGGGCGCCGGCACGGAGGTCTCGTTGGTCAAGGCAATGCCGAGCGCCACGGCATTCTCAGCGACGGCCTTGGCCAGCTGTTCATCCGGGTCCGGAAGGTCGGCGCCGATGTCGATCGCAATCCCCTGGCGCCGCATCTCGTCAACCAGACGCGCCGGCGCGGTGCGATCCGGCTCGGAGAACACGATGTCGAATCCGATTGCCGCAGCACCCAGCCCGCTGGCCCGCGTCACCAGTTCCGCCACCGTCCGCCGCGACCAGGGCCATTGCCCCTGTTTGCCGATCGAGGCCTCGTCAATGTCGATGATGGCGACCGGCGGATCGGTGGCCTCCCGCGGCTTGATCACCTGATAGGCGTCGAAGACCAGCGCCGTCAGCCGGAAGGCCTGCGATGCGAGGGCCGCATGGGCGGTGATCACGGCAGTGAGCGCCGCCGCCCCGATGAGCAGAACGCCCAGCCTGCGACGCTGGGACGACGACAGACGGCGCTGTGGGCCATTGAGTGCTGCCATCAACCCGGCTTACCGGCTGCCGGCGAAGATGCCGGTGGAGGACCACGTCCCGTCCTCGGCAGTGAAGCTGCCCATGATGCCCTTCACCTGATCGGTGCCATTGGAGGCAAAGGCGCCGGTCACCGAACTGGTCACGCCATTGGTCGTGCCACTGCCGCTGAAGGTTGCGGCGCCGGTGCCGAAATTGACGTTCGAGGTGAAGTCCCGCCCATCGTAATTCGTGATCTGGACGTCGCCCGTGCGCGTGCCAAAGTTCATAGTCGATCTCATCGTGCCCGTCGCAATGTATTGGTCACCGTCGTTCAACACCGTACCTACGGCGTTTCCATTGTAGATGGCCGAACCAGAGGCCGGTAGCCTGCCAACCTCCGGCGTCTTGCCGATGATCCAGTTGCCGAGATGGACAGACTGGGAGCTTTCGCCGTTAGCCGCCTTTCCCCACCAGCCCCAGGTCATGAAGTTGCAGGCATTGCAGATGGAGGAACTTGTGCGGTTGGCGAAAATCTCGACCGGCACCACGTCTGAGGACACGATGTAGGAGCCGTCGACATCACTCGTGGCGGCGATAAGTCTGTCGGTCAGATAGGCGGTTTCGGAATTGCTGGAGGTCAGATAAATCTCGTCACGCCCGTCAGTTGTGTTGACATCGATTTCGCCCGTGAAGCTGTGGGTCGTTCCGTTGAACGTGAGCGAGATCATTCCAGTATCGAGGTCGATGCCGCTCCAGGTCTTCACGGCACCGGCGGCAAAGCCGGATACGGTCTGGTTGGCAAAGGAGCTGGCGACGTTTCTCTGCGTCAGGCTATCATTGCGGCTCAGGATATTGGCGCCAACGTCGAAGTTGATGGTGCCAGGGCCCTCGCTGGGATCGGGGACATAGGTTTCCGCGCTTGCGACGACCACCATATACTCGCCGTTCTTGCCGAACAGTTCGTCCTTGCCTTCGCTGCCCCCGATGGTTTCCACGGCCGACTGGGTGTTCTCAACCTCTGCAGAAGCACTCGACAGATAGCTGCCTGAACTCAATGCCTTCAGGCCATTGCCACCGCTGCTAAGCTGGGCAAACGTTCCCGCTGTGACGTTTATTGCGCTCGTCTGATTGACTCCGTCACCGCTGATCGACAGAGAGGCCTGGATCGCCTTGCCGACGATCGCCTTTTCGTCACCGTCTAGACCCGATGCGGCCACCACGAGGAGATCACTGTTGACCGTTTCGGTCCCCGCGAGCGCTGCCGCAAGGTCCGGGTTGACGGCTCCGATCGAAACGGCACCGGTCGCGGGATCCGGCTGCACGACATAATGCAGCACCTTTGTACCCGTGAATGTCGAGGCCATGCTGGCGGCCTTGCCGCCAACCACGTAGAATGGAGTGTTATCGTTCGAGCGCATGAGATAGGCGATAAAGTCACCGCTGCCTGAATAGGCTGTCCCGTTGAGGGCGCTATCCAGTATGGAACTATATCCGGTGACATCGGCCGAGGTCAGGGTGTTCGATTTGGCAATACCCTCCAGTGAAAGGGTCTCGCCATCATCATCGACGCCCTCCCAACTGCCGTCGGCCTGCTGTGTCAGCTGTCCAAAGGTTTCATAGAGCGATCTGTAACCCGGCTCCTCATAAACGACGCCGACAGACCCATCCCAGGGCACCTCCGGTCGCGTTCCCACATCGCGTTGCGAGTCGCCTGCAATATTCTCAACCGGCGCGGTCGGGATCGGTCGGGGTGTCGGGACCGGGATCGCGTTCGCCGAGGGCAGTTGTGCGGAATTCGTCTGGCTCACCGGGCTTTTGGACACCGTCTGATCGGTCGGAACCTTGCTCGCCCCGCCGCCAGTTCCGGGACGGCCGGCGAGCACCTGCTGCAACCCGCTCACCCATTGCGGCGGGGTGCGCTGGACGCGCGGCTGTCCGTCGCCGGCAACGATGGAGAAGCCCTGTCTGAACAGCCGCTGCGGCGAACCGTTTCCGGTCAGCTCGACTTCTTTGCCATAGACCAGCGTCATGTGCGGCGGCAGCGGTTGGCCGTCGCTTGTCTGGCCATTGAGATTGATGTCGACCACGGCACCGCGGATCCCGGCCGTGCCGATCGGTGTGTCGATCTTCACATTGCCGCTAGCCTTCGAGGCCTTGCCGCCGATGAAGCGCAGCGCCCCCTTGGTCATGGTGGCGGCAAGCGAGGCCGTGTTCTTGTCCGGGTCGTAGACGAAACTGTCGATCACCACGGAGGAATTCGGACCCACTGTGAAGGATGTCCCGTCGGCCAGCAGGATCTGCACCAGACCCTCGCCACTCGTTTCTATCCGGTGGTTGCGGATCACGGGATCGCCGAGCGAAATCAGGCGCGGCTTGCCGGCGCCATCGAACGCGGTTGCCTTCGGATTGACGGCGGCAGTCACCCCGGCCACGTCGGTCTCGGCATTGGCTGGGGCGCCTGCAAGCATGAGCAGCGCGGCAGAAGCGCAGAGCAGGGCATGACGGCTGTTCGTCTTCATCATTGTGCTCCTAAAAAGCGGCCTGGATGCCGATCGACAGCGAGATATTGTCGAAAGCCTTGATGTCGTAGTTCGACCAGACCTTGCGGTAGCCGGCTTCGGTCACCAGGGCCACGCGCTCGGTAAAGGGTGCGATCTGTTTGAGGTTCAGGCTGAACTCGGTATCACGCTGCCTCTCGCCCGCATTGATCATGCTGTCAGGGTCGTCATAGCCGCGCCCCGAAACCGCCGCTTCCAGCCCGATGATCCAGGCCGGTCCGTCGCCGATCAGCGCCGCATGACGATAGGTGCCAGAGATTGCGCCGCCCATCTCGTTGAACGAGAGGTAACCTTCCTCCGCATCGCGGCGGGTCGCGAGGAGCCGGCCGGTCAGGCTGAAATCTGCGGTCACATTGTGCGACCAGGCAAGCTGTGCATCGAAGCGGTTGCCGGTCTGAAGCTCTGCCGTCTTGCGCGACTTGGTATTGGAATAGTCCTCGTACCGGTATTGCAGGCTCGCCGAAAGGCTGTCGACCGGTGTCATCTGCCAGTCCAGCGTGGTCGAGACCCCTGCAGAGGCGAGATAGCGGTCACCCTCGATGAGGACCCCGCTGGTCAACAGCAGCACCGAGAGGGTCCTGTCATCCAGTCCGAAACGTCCGAGGTCGAAGACTGGCCCTGCATAGGCCTCCACGGCCGCCGTGTTCAGCGTCTCGCGATCCCGGTATCCCGCCGCATAACCGGAAAGTCCGGCCTCCAGCGCAAGCCCTTGGATGTCCGTGTCATGCCGGTAGCGGACGGCTCCGTTGATGAAGGCGTTGAAGTCCTTGCTGCCGACACTCAGATCGTCAAGCGTATAGGAGAGGCCGTTCAGCGTGACGGTGGAATTGCCGGGGCCGGCATTGGCATTGCTCTGGTAGCGCAGCCCCGTCCGCACCATGCCCGAAAACTGCGAGGTCGCACCCTGCTTGTCGATGGCCACCAGATACTGATCGACCTTGGCTGCGACCTCAGGCGGCACGTCGCCGACGGACTTGGCTCCGTCAAAATACTGCCGCGCCGTTTCGTATGCGCCGAGCCGATAGTAGAGCACGCCGAGTTCGAGCTGCAGGCGGGGCAGGCCGGGCGCATAGATCAGCATCCGCTCCAGCGTCGAAATGGCCCCCTCGAGATCACCCGCTTGGGATGACAGCGCGGCATATTCGAAAGCCGTGTCGAGATCGTCAGGAGCCTGAAGCATCCGCGCGAAGAGCAGCCGGCGCTTGGCTTCGATCTGCTCAAGCGATGCGCTTCCCGCTCGTGGAGCCACGTTCTGCGATTGCTGTGCGGAAGCCGTGGTCACCGGCATGACCATGGAGGTCGCCAGCAATGTAAGGCTCAGGCTGCAAGCGGCAAGGGGCGCCAGATTCCGGCGTTTAGGCAACAACATCGGCAATGAACTCGAACAATGAAAGGTTGCAAATTCTTTATGACAGTTTGGTGCGCGGTTTGAAGATGTTAAAATTGACCAAGCCGGCCAAGTTTGGGGCCTTCCCCAAGAGCTCCCCCGAAGTCTCCTCCAAGGCTTCTATCGCGTGTTAGCCGCCCACTCGCCACTTTGCAATCAGAGGCCTGCCGCAGCCGATCCTGCTTCTAAAGTCTAGATGTCAATAACTACGTTGTATTGTAGGTACGAAATAACATATATATATGGAGCTATGTTGTTGCCATCGCGGGTCTCTGCAGCTGTGGTCGCTCGCAAGGGGCAGCGTCTGGAGCGAGGTGGCAGGGGCCACCATGGGAGGAAAACATGAAAACCAGCAGACGACAGTTCTTCGGTCTGGCGGCAGGCGGTGCGGTGCTTGCTGCAGCCCCCCTTGGCCGTGCCGCGGCTGAGCCCGTCAAGACAAGCGCCCGCATCCTGATCCTCGGCGCGGGCGCCGCCGGTACGGCTTTGGCGAACCAGCTCTCGGCCCGGCTCGATGGCGCAAAGATCACCATTCTCGATCCGCGCAAGCAGCATTGGTACCAGCCGGGCTTCACCCTGATCGCCGCAGGCCTGAAGCCCGCCTCCTATTCCGTTTCAGGCACGGCCGACTGGCTGCCGTCCGGTGTCGAGTGGATTGAGGAAGGGGCTGCCGAGATCGATCCCGATGGTAAGAAGGTTGTGACGGAAAGCGGCAAGGCGATCGAATACGACTTCCTTTTCGTGGCGACCGGTCTCAAGCTCGATTACGCGGCGATCGAAGGCATGTCCCTTGACCTTATCGGCAAGGATGGCATCGGTTCCGTCTATGCCGGGCCCGACTATGCCGAAAAGACCTGGGCAGAGATGAACCGCTTCACCGACAAGGGCGGTTTGGCTCTCTTCTCGCGCCCGGCAACCGAGATGAAATGCGCCGGCGCGCCGCTGAAATACACCTTCCTCACCGAGGATTACCTCACCCGCAAGGGTACCCGCAGCAATTCCAAGATCGTCTACGCCGCCCATAACAAAGCACTTTTCGGTGTGCCGATCGTCTCGGAAAAGGTGCGCATGCTCTATGAACAGCGCGGCATCGATACCGTCTACGAACACGTGATGAAGAAGATCGATCCCGTACGGAAGATCGTCACCTTCACCACACCGGAGGGAGACAAGGAACTCGGCTACGATTTCACCAATGTCATCCCCCCGATGCGGGCGCCCGATGTGGTCCTGAACAGCCCGCTGCCCTGGGCCGACAAATGGGTTGGCCAGGGCTGGGTCGAGGTCGACAAGCACACCCTGCGCCACGCCCGTTACCCGGATGTCTTCGCCGTCGGCGACATCGCCGGTGTGCCCAAGGGCAAGACGGCCGCCAGCGTCAAATGGCAGGTGCCCGTTGCCGTCGACCAGCTCGTCGCCCAGATCGAAGGGCGCGAAAGCAAGGAAAGCTACAACGGCTACACGTCCTGCCCGCTGATCACCCGCGTCGGGTCGGCCATGCTGGTGGAGTTCGACTACAAGGACAACCTAGTCCCCTCCTTCCCAGGCCTGATCGCACCGCTGGAAGAACTCTGGATCTCCTGGCTGATGAAGGAGATCGCCCTGAAACCCACCTACAACGCAATGCTGCGCGGTCGCGCGTAAGGAGGATGTCATGAAGGACAAGACTGTCGGAATGATCGTCGCGGTTCTCGAGGAGATCTTCGGCCACACCCTGTTCTGGGTCATGGTCGCACTCGCTGCCGTCATCACGCTTGCCTATCTCTATGTGCTGATCCGCGACCGGCGCGTCTCCTGGAAGAAGTTTCTGCTGGCGCAGCTTTCCATGCCCTTGGGCGCCATTGGAGCCGTCTGGTTCGTCCAGACCGTCACCCGCTCGGGCTTCGGCGATATCGGCGGCCCGGTCGATGTCATCGTGCTGCTCGGCGTGGCCGCCATGGGGGCCATCGGCATTGCGATCCTTGTCTATACGGTACAGTCGCTGCTGAGCCCTCCTGCTGTTCGCTGAAACAGCGGTTTCGATTTCGCGCCCCGGCGGGCCAGGCTTGTCGGGGCGAACGTTTTTGCTGCGGGCAAGAAAAAAAGGTCACGGAACTTTGATTTTTCAGGGGGTGGGCTGCCTTGTTTGGCGCCTTTTGCCGTTATAACGGTGAACCCATCATAGATCCTTGCAACGCAGGTAACTGACCCATGTCGACTTCCGAACTCTCGATCACCAAGCGCCGGCTCCTCGGCGGCATTGCAATTGCCGCAGTCTCCTTGGCGCTTACCGCCTGCAGCGACGCCGAAGACAAGGCCGCAAGCGCTGGAGCCCAGCCTGCTGTCAGCAACGAGACCACGGCCTCGACCACCTCGGCGGAAATCCCGAAAGCCGACCGTGATGTCGACATGGAAGCGGCCCTCAAGCCCGGTCCGCTGAAGGAAATGGCGCTCGGCGATCCCAATGCGCCGGTGAAGGTCATCGAGTATATGTCGATGACCTGCCCGCACTGCGCGCATTTCCACGAAAACACCTTCGAGGCGATCAAGACCAAGTATGTCGATACCGGCAAGGTCTATTTCGTGCTGCGCGAGTTCCCGTTCCCGCAGGATACCGCATCGCTCGCGGCCTTCATGCTGGCGCGTTGCACCACTGAAGACAAGTACTTCCCCTTCGTCTCGATGTTCCTGAAGCAGCAGCGTACCTGGGCGGCGCCGGCGGACGGCGATGTGCGTGGTGCCATGCTGCAGCTCTCCAAGCTCGGTGGTTTTACACAGGAGACCTTCGACGCCTGCTTGACGAACGCGCAGCTTGCCGGTGATGTGTCGGCAGTCCGCGACCGCGGCGCCCAGGAATTCGGTGTTCAGTCGACCCCGACCTTCCTGATCAATGGCAAGGCCTATTCGGGGGACATGTCGGTTGACTCAATGTCGGCCCTCATCGACAGCCTGCTCTGATCGACGTTCCGTTCTAACTACGGGCGCCGGGAAAACCCGTGCGCCCGTTTTTCGTGCGGCTACGTGCAGGAGAGCGGCATGAAATTCAACCGCCTCCGCCTCGTCGGTTTCAAGTCTTTCGTCGAGCCCTCAGAATTCTTCATCGAGCGCGGCCTGACCGGCATTGTCGGGCCGAATGGCTGCGGCAAGTCGAATCTTGTCGAGGCCCTGCGCTGGGTCATGGGCGAGAACTCTTACAAGAACATGCGCGCGTCGGGCATGGACGACGTCATCTTCTCCGGCTCCGGCAACCGCCCCGCCCGCAACTCAGCCGAAGTCGGCCTGTATCTCGATAATTCCGACCGTACGGCCCCGGCCGCCTTCAATGATGCCGACGAGATCCAGGTGACGCGGCGCATCGAGCGCGGCAATGGTTCGGTCTATCGCATCAACGGCAAGGAAGCCCGCGCCAAAGATGTGCAACTGCTCTTTGCCGATGCCTCGACCGGTGCCCGCTCGCCCTCCATGGTCGGCCAGGGCCGCATCGGCGAGCTGATCCAGGCTAAGCCCCAGGCCCGCCGGCAGTTGCTCGAAGAAGCGGCTGGCATCTCCGGCCTGCATTCCCGCCGCCACGAGGCGGAACTCAGGCTGCGCGCCGCCGAAACCAATCTGGAGCGGCTCGAAGACATCACCGCCCAGCTTGAAAGCCAGATCGAGAGCCTCAAGCGCCAGGCCCGCCAGGCCAACCGCTTCAAGCAGCTTTCCGCAGATATCCGCGCCCACGACGCCATGCTCCTGCATATCCGCTGGGCCCAGGCCAAGCAGGCGGAAGGCGAGGCGGAGAGCGCTCTTAACCAGGCCATGTCGATTGTCGCCGAAAAGGCGAATTTCCAAATGGAAGCGGCAAAGCTCCAGGCGATCGCAAGCCTCAAGATGCCGGAGCTGCGTGAGGAGGAGGCGAAGGCCGCCGCGGCCCTCCAGCGCCTGCAGATCGCGCGCTCGCAGCTCGACGAGGAAGCCAGCCGAATTCTGCGCCGCCGCGACGAACTCACTCGCCGTCTCGCTCAACTTGACGAGGACATCCGCCGCGAGGAACGCCTCGTCTCTGAAAACGCCGAAGTCATCCAGCGACTGGCCGATGAAGAGGCCGAACTTGAGGAAATCCTCGCCGATGCCGGCCGCTTCGGTGAAGAGGCTAAGGTAGCCTTCGAGGCCGCTGCCGCTACACTCGCCGACAGCGAACGGGACTTCACCCGGTTGACCGCCGAGCGCGCCGAAGCCGCTGCCGGCCGCAACCAGCTGGAACGCGCTATCCGCGATCTGACCGAGCGCCGAGCAAGGCTGGAACGGCAGGTCTCCGACGCCTCCCGCGAACTCTCCGAGATCTCCGACCGCATCGCCGCTCTCCCCGATCCGGACGAAAAGCGCGAAATGGTCGAGATCGCCGAACAGGCGGTCGCCGATGCAGAAAGTGCTGCAATGGAGGCCGAGGCCGCCCTTGCCGAGGCCCGCCGCACCGAAAGCCACTTGCGCCAGCCGCTCGAAGCGGCCCGTGCCCGCGTCAACGGTCTGGAGACCGAAGCCCGCACCATCGCCCGCATCCTGGCCTCGACGACCACAGGCGATTTCCCGCCCGTTGCCGACGAGCTCTCTGTCGATCGCGGCTACGAAACCGCGCTGGGCGCGGCCCTCGGGGACGATCTCGACAGCGCGCTCGATCCGAAAGCCCCCGCCCATTGGCATGGCAATGGCGACGGGGCAGGGGACCCGGGCCTGCCGTCGGGCGTGCCCTCGCTGCTCGCCCATGTCCGCGCGCCGGCTGCACTGACCCGGGCGCTCCGCCAGATCGGCGTGGTCGACGAGGCCGATGCACTCCGCCTGATGGCAAGCCTCGCGCCCGGCCAGCGTCTCGTCACCCGTGATGGTGCGGTCTATCGCTGGGACGGCCATGTCACCGGGGCTGACGCCCCGAGTGCCGCCGCCCTGCGCCTCGCCCAGAAGAACCGTCTGGCGGAAATCGAGCGCGAGACCGAGGAAGCCCGCGACCAGATGGTCGAGGCCGAGGATCGTCTCGCGGAAGCCGCCGACGCCATCCGCGCCGAAGAGGCGCGCCTCGCCGACGCCCGCGACCGCAGTCGCCTCACGGTCCGAAGCCTTGCCGAAGCCCGCGACGCGCTCGCCCAGGCCGAGCGCGCCTCGGGCGATCTCATCCGCCGCCGCGAGGTGATCGAGGAGGCGGTCAACGGCTTGAAGGGCCAGATCGAGGAGATCGTCGAGCAGGAAGAAACCGCCCGCATTGAGATGGAGGAGACGCCGGATCTTTCCGCCCTTGATGCCCGCCTGCGCGATGCCGAGGCACTCGTCGCACGCGACCGTGGCCTGCTCGCCGAAGCCCGCGCCCGTTTCGAAGGGCTTGCCCGCGAAGACGAGATGCGCCGCCGCCGCATTCTCTCGATCCGCCAGGAAAAGCAGAACTGGCAGAACCGCGCCAAGTCGGCCGAAGAACACATCGCGACGCTGCGTGAGCGCGAGGCGGAAGCCCGCGAGGAGATCACCGACCTCGAAATGGCGCCCGACGAATTGGAGGACAAGCGCCGCAACCTGATGACAGCGCTTGATAAGGCCGAGAAGGATCGCCGCGAGGCTGCCGACCGCCTGGTGGAAGCCGAGACCCGCCAGCGCGAGGCCGACCAGAAGGCGGCCGCCGCCTTGGCCGAACTCGCTGAATCCAGAGAGAAGCGCGGTCGCGCCGAAGAGCGCCTGGTGTCCGCCCGCGAATGGCGCATCGAGGCCGAGACCCGCATCCGCGACACGCTGAATGTCGGGCCGCACGAGGCCTTCCGCCTGACCGGCCTGAAGGACGTAAGCGAGATCGGCGACCTGCGCGAGGTCGAGCGCAATCTCGACCGGCTGAAGATGGAGCGCGAGCGCTTGGGCGCCGTCAACCTGCGCGCCGAGGAAGAGCAGAAGGAACTGTCGGAAAAGCTCGCCGCCCTGATCAAGGAGCGCGACGACGTGATCGATGCGATCCGCAAGCTGCGTGGCGCGATCCAGAGCCTCAACCGCGAAGGCCGCGAACGCCTGATCGCCGCCTTCGATGTGGTCAACGCCCAGTTCCAGCGCCTTTTCACCCACCTCTTCAACGGTGGCACCGCCGAACTGCAGTTGATCGAAAGCGACGATCCGCTCGAAGCCGGCCTCGAAATCCTCGCCCGCCCTCCGGGCAAGAAGCCGCAGACCATGACGCTGCTCTCGGGCGGCGAGCAGGCGCTCACCGCCATGGCCCTGATCTTCGCCGTCTTCCTCACCAATCCCGCGCCGATCTGCGTGCTGGACGAGGTGGACGCGCCGCTCGACGACCACAATGTCGAGCGCTACTGCAACCTGATGGACGAAATGGCCGCCTCCACCGAGACCCGCTTCGTCATCATCACCCACAACCCCATCACCATGGCCCGCATGAACCGCCTCTTCGGCGTCACCATGGCCGAACAGGGCGTCTCCCAGCTCGTATCCGTCGATCTGCAGACGGCGGAGGCGCTCCGCGAGAGGGAGGCGGTGTGAGACGGTACCTGTTCATAACTGGCTTGCTGGTGGCTCTTGGCGCATTAGCGGCCGAAGCCCAGACGGCATCCCCCTCGCTCGCCGGCAACTACCTGCCGAGCGTCCTCGCCACCTCGCCGGCCCATCGCGACAGTCTGATGGAGATGATCAAGGGGCAGCCGGGGCTGCCCTTCTGGGTGCGCGCCCTGGTGCGCCAGCCGCGTTATGTCGCGTTGGCCTCGGAGGAGGTCAGCGTGAAGGAAAAGCGAATGCAGCTCTTTCGTGCCTGCGAGCCGCGGACCTGCGAGGCGAGCTTTATCCGCGTCCTTTATTCCGAAGATGGCAAACGGGCGCTGCTCTACGTCTCCGACGCCAAGCTCGGCATCAAGATCTTCGGCGATCCGACGCCCGAGGAACTGGCCTTCCTCACCCGTTCCTAGTCACGCCGCCAGCTTCTTGCGCCGTGCCGGGCCGACGGGCAGCGCGCGGCTCGCCAGGATCGAGCCCAGCACCAGCGGCAGGCAGACGAGATAGGCGTTGCGGATGCCGAAAGCTTCGGCGACGAAGCCGAGCAGCGGCGGTCCGAGAAAGAAGACGACGAAGGCCATCTGCGCGATCGCCGCGACATTGATCACGGAGGGGCGATCGGTGCGCTGAGCCGCTGCCGAAACCGCCATCGGATAGACCGCGCTGCAGCCGGCGCCCATCAGCGCAAAGCCGAGAAGCGCGACGTAAGGATGGGGCGCAAGCCAGGCCATCGCGATCCCGGCTGCTGCCACCGAGAGCAGCACCCGCCCGACAAGCCGCGCGCCATGGCGATCGACAACAGGGTCGACCGTCAGACGAACCAGCGCCATTAAGAAGGCAAACAGCGTCAGGCCCGAACCGGAAATGAAGGGCGACACGTCGAAGACCTCTTCCATGTAGATCGTCGACCAGTCGATGCCCGCTCCTTCGATGAGGAAGGCCGAGGTGCCGATTATGCAGAGCGGAAGCAGCGAAAGCGTCGGCAGCGCGAAATGCGGTGCCTTGTCCTCGGCCCCTGCGGTGGTCAGTGCCGGCGCATTTCTCATGCCCGCGATCGTGATGGCGCCGATGATGAACATCAGCCCGAGCAGCACATGCATATGCATCTGCATCGGAATGCCAGCCTGCCGCACCAAAGACGCGGTCACTGCGGTCACAAAGAAACCGAGGCTCCAGCAGCCATGCGCCCGGTTCATGATGCCGAAGCCCGCCTGCGCCTCGATCCGCCCGATCTCGACATTGAGGCAGATCTCCAGCGCGCCTGCAAGAAGTCCGATTGCGAACAAGGTGACGAACACGAAAGGCGCCGACGGCAAGAGCGGGATGAGGCAAAGCAATGCCATCACGCCGAGCAGGGTAATCGCCAGTGTCAGGCGCGAGCCGAGCCGGACGATCAGCGGCGAGGACAGGGTGAGCGAAATCAGCGAGCCGATGGCCATGCCGATCAGGGTCATGCCGAGTTCGGCCTTGTTGACGGAAAGCTGTGTCTGCAAGTCCGGCAGGCGCGAAAACAGCGAGCCCGTCGACATGGCAAACAGGAAAAAGGCGATATAGACCCGGTACTGCGGCTGAAAATGCATCTGGGAGACTCGATTTGTCTGATGACCAGTCAACGGCGTGCCAGCACTGGACGAGGAAGTCCAGCCGTGCAAGGCGCTGATCGGTTCGCTCTTGGAAAAGGCCTTGCGTCTCCACAGCTCACCGGCGAGGCCAGGTCTCTGGCTGGTGCATGCACGCTGCCACACACGCCGTCATCCTCGGGCTTGTCCCGAGGATCTACCAAGGGTTTCCATGGATGAGAGGCTTAAGGAGAGGCCATAAACGTCTGGCAAATGGCAGCGGCAGTAGATCCTCGGGACGAGCCCGAGGATGACGAACAAGGGGGCGTCGTGCCAAAACGAAAATGCCGGAAGCAAGCTCCCGGCATCGTTCTATTGGCTACTGCCTATTCGCTATTCGCTACGCGCGCTCAGCCAGCCTTGTTGATCTGCCGGGCCACCACATCATGGTTGAGCCACAGCACCGGCGCAGACGGGTTGGCCATCTCGCCGAAGATCAGAGCACCGGTTGCTTCAACGACCAGCGTGCTCAGATAGTCCGAAATCAGCGCCTTGCCGTCCTTGTGCATCTGGGCGATCTCGTTGGAGGTGCCGATGGTGATGTCGGACTGGCCCTGGCTGTTGGGCATCGGCCAATTGTTGAAGTCGTAGAACGGCTTCATCACATCGCTCACCTGGAAATCAGCGATCTTCTTGAGCACGTCGTCAACGGTCGCGCCCCCGACCAGCAGCGCCTGGCAATCGGCCCAGATCTTCTCGGCCCGCGCGCCGCCATTTTCCTTCTTCAAGGCCTTCAGAAGCGGCAGAAGCGGCAGCTCGATGCCGGCAAAGACGTCGGACGAATTGGTACGGATTTCCGGGCAGTTGAAGACGGTCGCCTTGATGCCGGAGGCGTAGGCCTCTTCGGCGATCGCCTCGAGCTTCATCTTGGCATAGCCCTGAGTGTAGTTCGTATAGGTCTGCCAGCGATATTCATCGCCGATCAGAATGCCGGTGCCGTGATAGCCATAGGCCGAGTAACGCACCTGGCCGCCGCTCTTTTCGATGCGGGCGCGGATCGCGGCACTGCCTTCGATCAAGTGGCGGAAGGTGTTGGCCGAGACTTCATCGAAGTTCTGCAGGATCAGTTTGCCGAGATCGCTGTCGAGCAGCACCTGCGAGGACATGTGGCGTGCGCCACGACCCTTGTAGATGCGGTTGGCAATCACGAGGAAGACCTTCGCCTTCGGGATGCCGCCCGCCATGGTGTGGGCGAAATGCACGTTCTTGCCATCGGCAATCATGCCTTCGAGTTCGGCCATGATGTCGGCCACGGCCTTCTGGAAGCGGGCCACGCCAACCTGGCGGCACTTTTCGATATGCGCCCAGTCGAGCTTTTCCGTTTCCCAGTTTTCCAGCGTCAGCGAGGCGAGCAGATCGGTCGGCGTCTTCTCGCCTTCGGGCGCGTCGAGGTCGAAGCCGGCCATGGCGGGAATGTTGATGATCCGGCCACCGAGATTGGCCTCCGCCTGAGCGAGTTCCTCAGCAGTCAGCGGACGCAGTCTGTTGTTCTCGTCGCGGCGGCCAACGGTGATCCCGATGATCTCCATGCCGGCCTTCTTGGCCTGGTCGAGCAGGCCCGTGACATAGCCACGGCCGAACAATTCGCCGAAGAGAACGAAGACATCGCCCTTCTTGTAGAGGTTGTTCTGCGGGATCTCAGTCAGGGAAACCGGGCTGGTCAGGGTCATGTTTGATTCCGGATTACGATTGCTGTGCATGCCCACTAGCAAAGTGTGAGCCGCAGTGCATCATCCCGGAGCGATTTCTCTGGTCATTTTAAGTGACCGTTTATCGCATTGCGTGATGAGCTGTAACAATTGGCCATGACGAGGCGGTCGCCGATGGTTGCCATAAATCGCCCCGTCGGGACGACTTGCGAAGACTGCCTCTCCACGACATTTCACACCGCCGTGAGCGCATTCCGAGCCCTCTGCCTCAAATATGATGCATTGCAGCATAAACTTGGCTGCTGAACGTTTCCAAACCGTCACATTTGCTATAAACGGTGGAAAATAAAGCCTGTTTGGGTGGAGAGGGCAATGCGCAAGTGGGTTTACACCTTCGGCGGAGGAGCGGCCGAGGGGAGTAGGGCCGAGATCGATCAGCTGGGAGGCAAGGGCGCCAATCTCGCTGAAATGGCGAGCCTCGGCCTGCCCGTGCCGCCCGGCCTCACGATTGTGTCAGATGCCTGCGGGCTGTTTTACACGAATGGCAAGACGTTGGGCGAGGAGCTGAAGGCTCAGGTTCTCCAGGGCATATCAGGCATTGAAGCCGCTACCGGCCGTACCTTTGGCGATACCAGCCATCCGCTTCTTTTGTCCGTCCGCTCCGGCTCTCGCACCTCGATGCCCGGCATGATGGATACCGTGCTGAACCTTGGCCTTAACGATCACACGGTTGAAGCGCTTGGCCACCATTCCGGCGACGCGCGTTTCGCCTGGGACAGCTATCGCCGCTTCATCCAGATGTATGGCGATGTCGTCATGGGCCTCGACCACGAAGTCTTCGAGGAGATCCTGGAAGACGAGAAGGGCCGGCTTGGCCACGAGCTCGACACCGATCTCTCCGCTGTCGAATGGCAGCATGTGGTCAAGCTCTACAAGGAGATCCTCGAGCAGGAGCTGGGAGAGCCCTTCCCGCAGGATCCGCATGTCCAGCTCTGGGGCGCGATCGGCGCTGTCTTTTCCAGCTGGATGAATCCGCGCGCCCAGACCTATCGTCTGCTGCACAAGATCCCCGGAGACTGGGGTACGGCGGTTACCGTCCAGACCATGGTCTTCGGCAATCTCGGCTCGACCTCGGCCACCGGCGTCGCCTTCACCCGCAATCCTTCGACGGGTGCGAAGGAGCTCTACGGCGAATTCCTCGTTAATGCCCAGGGCGAAGACGTGGTTGCCGGTATCCGCACACCCCAATCGATCACCGAGGCCGCCCGCATCGATTCAGGCTCCGAAAAGCCTTCGCTCGAAAAGCTGATGCCGGAGGCCTTCGCCGAATTCCAGGCGATCTGCGACAGGCTCGAAGCGCATTACCGCGACATGCAGGACCTCGAATTCACCATCGAGCGCGGCAAGCTCTGGATGCTGCAGGCCCGCTCCGGCAAGCGTACCACCAAGGCGGCGATGAAGATCGCGGTCGACATGGTGGCCGAAGGGCTGATTTCGGAGGAGGAGGCGGTGTTGCGCATCGAGCCGTCCTCGCTCGACCAGCTGCTGCACCCGACGATTGACCCGCGTGTCGAGCGCCACGTCATCGGCTCCGGCCTGCCGGCCTCCCCGGGGGCTGCCACCGGCGCTATCGTCTTCACCGCCGAAGACGCGGTCGAGGCGGAAAGCGAAGGCCGCAAGGTGATCCTGGTGCGCGTCGAGACCAGCCCCGAGGACATCCACGGCATGCACGCCGCGCAGGGTATCCTGACGACGCGGGGCGGCATGACCAGCCACGCCGCCGTTGTCGCCCGCGGCATGGGCATCCCTTGCGTCTCCGGTGCCGGCACGATGCGCGTCGATCTGCGCCAGGAAAAGCTCATCGGCATGGGGGTCACGCTGGGGAAGGGCGACATCGTCACCATCGACGGCTCCTCCGGCCAGGTGCTGAAGGGCGAGGTGCCCATGCTGCAGCCCGAACTCTCGGGCGATTTCGCACAGCTGATGCAATGGGCCGACCGCACCCGCCGCATGACGGTGCGCACCAATGCCGACACGCCCGCAGACGCCCGCGCCGCCCGCTCCTTCGGCGCCGAAGGCATCGGGTTGTGCCGCACCGAACACATGTTTTTCGAAGGCGAGCGCATCCATGTGATGCGCGAGATGATCCTCGCCGAAGACGAGGCCGGCCGCCGCGCCGCGCTCGACAAGCTTCTGCCCATGCAGCGCTCTGACTTCACCGAGCTCTTCACCATCATGCATGGCCTGCCGGTGACGATCCGCATGCTCGATCCGCCGCTGCATGAATTCCTGCCGAAGAGCGACGACGAGATCGACGAGGTGGCGAACGCCATGGGCCTCGAACCCGGCTTCATGCGCCGCCGCGTCGACGCCCTGCACGAGTTCAACCCCATGCTCGGCCATCGTGGCTGCCGTCTCGCAATCTCCTATCCCGAGATCGCCGAAATGCAGGCCCGCGCCATCTTCGAGGCGGCAGTAAGCGCCGCCCGCGAGACGGGCGCCCCCGTCGTGCCGGAAATCATGGTCCCCCTGGTCGGCCTGCGCTCCGAGCTCGATTACGTGAAGGCCGTGATTGACCGCGTCGCAACGGAAGTCATGGGCGAGGCGAAGCTTGAGATCTCCTATCTCGTCGGCACGATGATCGAGCTGCCCCGCGCCGCGATCCGCGCCCATATCATTGCCGAAGCCGCCGAATTCTTCTCCTTCGGCACCAACGACCTGACCCAGACCACCTTCGGCATGTCCCGCGACGACGTCGCCCGCTTCATTCCGACCTATCAGAGGAAGGGAATCATCGTGCAGGACCCCTTCGTCTCACTCGATTTCGACGGCGTCGGCGAACTCATCCGCATCGCCGCCGAACGCGGCCGCAAAACCCGCCCCGATATGAAACTCGGTATCTGCGGCGAACACGGCGGCGACCCGACCTCGATCCACTTCTGCGAGGATGTCGGGTTGGATTATGTCTCCTGCTCGCCTTTCCGCGTGCCGATCGCGAGGCTGTCGGCGGCCCAGGCGGCGATCAGGGCGAAGGCGTGAGGGGTTACGTTCCTGACTGTGTCAGAACAGCAGGTCCAGCAAATTATCGGTTTCCGAAAACGTCCTCGATGTCAAATTGATGTCTCCGGAAAAGCTGAAAGTTGCAAACGTGTTGCCCTCTGCATCACGCCCGACATGTCGTTGCAGCTTGGCCACCGTTGCCTCGTCCGCGCCAAGGCTGCGCATCCAGTTCTTCAGGATAGTCTCCGCCGCATCGAAATCGCCATTCGCGTTTCCACCGTAGCGTTGCAGCACCGCAGGCAGATCGTTGAGGGTGAGCGGCCCGCTGCCGAGATTGGCGTCGCGCCGCGCAAAGGCGATGGTATCGATCAGCGTTCTTGCCTCGGTGACGAGGGCTTCGTCCGCAGCGGAGACAGCCTTGCCATAGTCATCGCAGACGAGCGACGCGCCCGCGGGTGTAAGGACAAGATTGTAACCCGTCAGCGTCTTGAAGAGGTCGATGTCGCTTTGCGTATAGCTGTCATCGCGCGCTGCACCGCCGTCGATGGTTCCCTGGGCGCTGCCGATCAGCCAACGCGCCACGCTTTGCTGTGTTGTCGTCGGGCCATTCGACGGCGTCCAGGTCCAGTCATAGGAGCCGTCTTCCTGCCGCTCGATAAACTGGCTGACTGACGCGTCGTTCAGCAGGTTTTGAAAGATCGTGTTGTTTTCGAGGTCGGATGATCTGATGTTCGAGGTGCCGGAATAGGAGGGTGCCGCAGGTGTGCTTTTGGTCGAGGTAATAGTCTGCATCGTAATTCCTCAAAACGTGTATTCTGGATATATGCACCCTTATGAGGGGAAATGCTTATCCGTGGCTGATGTCTGCGCAGATGCGCAGAACCGCAATGGTTGAACCGGTGACTGAAATCTGACCAATTACGATCCCGCCGAAGACCTTGATACCCCCGAGGCAATTTCCGTTTTCGTCAATGAGGCACTGAAAACCGACGACGCGGCTTACATCGCCCACGCGTTGGGCGTCGTCGCCCGCGCAAAAGGCATGGCGGGCATCGCGTGGGAAGCGGGGCTTTCGCGTGAGCAGCTGTATCGCACACTGTCAGCGGAGGGCAATCCGACGCTGAAGACCACACTGGCGGTGATGAAGGCCCTGGGGATTTCGCTGACAGCGGATGTTGTGGGGTGATGACTTTTGCCGGAATTTCAAATTTTCGCCTACGGAACGGACGCATAACGCTTCACGAAGTAACTGGCAGCCTTGTCAGTTTCTGGGAACAGTGCGTTTTCCGTCCTGGCCCTAACGCCTTACGCACAATCTCTTGAAACCCTATTTTCTTGAATGCGGTTATCGTCCTCGGGATCTTTTCTGACCCATGGAGCCAGAACGAAGGTCGCGCGTTTAAGAGCGTGAAAACTTGGGGGCGTTACAGAAAATGACATTGGGGTTCTTTGCAGGCTATGAGGCTCAGGTTGCACTCGGGCTAGTGGTCTTGATCTTTGCCATGTTCGTCTGGGAGAAATACCCGGCCGAAGTCACGGCCTCTGCCGGTGCTGCTGTTTTCATCGCCCTCGGTTTCGTACCCACCGACAAGGCGATGGGGGTCTTCTCCAATTCCGCGCCCCTGACGATTGCGGCCATGTTTGTCCTCACAGGCGCGCTGGTCCGCACCGGGGTTCTGGAAAGGGTGGCGGGGCTCGTCCTCGACCGCTCCAAGAAGCGGCCGAAAATGGCGCTGGCCGTCTTTTTGCTGACGGCGCTTGCAGCCTCGGCCTTCATGAACAACACCCCGGTGGTCCTGGTCCTCATTCCGATCGTCATCCGCCTGGCTGCCGCGCTCGATATCGCCGCAACCCGGCTCCTGATCCCGGTCTCTTATGCCGCGATCCTCGGGGGAACGCTGACCTTGATCGGCACCTCCACCAATCTGCTTGTCGACGGCGTGGCGCGCGGCCAGGGGCTCGAGCCCTTCTCGCTTTTCGAGATCACCCCCGTCGGTCTCGTCGCCGCTTTGACCGGCATCCTCACCATGCTGGTGCTCGGCAGGTTTCTCCTGCCCGACCGGCGCGAGGAGGGCAGCGAACTCGCCAATGAGGATGACGCCGAATATCTGTCAGAGCTGACGGTGCTCGCGGAGGGCGAGTATACAGGCAAGCCGATTGGCGAGATCGCAGAGTTCAAGCAGCCCGGGCTGCGGATCGTCGGGCTGCGCTCGGACGATGGCGTGGTGCGAAAGGACCTTCAGTCCCTGTCGCTGAAAAAGGGTGACGGCCTGATCATCCTTGCCAAATCGTCAATCCTTCTCACACTCAACGACCTGGAAGGGCTGCGCGTCGGGCAAAGACGCGGTGCGACCGGCAGCGGCGAGAAGGTGGTGGTAGAGGCCGTCGTGGCGCCGGGCCGCATGAACTACGGCACGCTTCTCTCCAGCCTCTCCGTTGGCACCCGCTTCGGCGTGCGCATCATGGGCGCCCATAGGCACCGCCATGTACCGGGCCCGGATCTGGCGAATGTGAGACTACGTCCTGCCGACAAGCTGCTTCTCGAAGGCACGCCTGAGGCGCTCGACGAACTGTCGCACCAGAACGATCTCGTCTCCGTCACCCGCTCCACCGCGCGCGCCTTTCGCCCGACAAAGGCCCCGCTGGCGCTTCTGGCGCTCGGGCTCGTGGTGGTGCTGGCCGCCTTCAACGTCATGGAGATCGGTATCCTCGCGATGATCGCGGTGCCCGTCATCCTCATTCTCCGCTGCATCGATGCCGATGAAGCCTGGGGATCGATCGAGGGCGGGATCCTGATATTGATCTTCGCCATGCTGATCGTGGGGCAAGGATTGCAGGAGACCGGCGCGGTCACGCTGGTCGTTGAAACGGCCTTGCCGCTGATGTCGGCGGTCTCGCCTTTCGTGGTTCTGGTCCTCGTCTACATTCTTGCCTCGACGCTGACCGAATGTGTGACCAACAATGCCGTGGCGGTCATCCTGACGCCCATCGTCATCGGTCTTGGCCAGCAGCTCGGCGTCGATCCGCGAGCCCTGGTCGTGACCGTCATGTTCGGCGCCAGCGCCAGCTTCGCAACGCCGATCGGCTACCAGACCAATACGCTGGTCTATGGCGCCGGCAATTACCGTTTCAGCGACTTCGTCAAGATCGGCCTGCCGATGAACATCATCGTCGGCCTGGCATCCTGCTCCGCGATCTATTTCTATTACGGGCTCTGAGGGGGGACACTGACCACACCACAGGCCCACCGAGACTGGTCCCTGACGCGGCGGCAGGGCGGCAATCATTGGCTTGGCCAGCTGCCGCCAGATCGAATGATTGCCGCATCGGATAACGCAGGTTAGGTTGCGCCCTCATCCGATCCGGAGTCCCGACCCATGCCCGGCTATTCCGCCCGTCCGCCCGCCATTCCGACTGTGGTCCTCGACGATGCCGTCACCCGCATCACCCGCTGGGATTTCGAACCCGGTGCCGCGACCGGGCATCACACCCATGGTCTCGGCTATGTCGTCGTGCCGCTGACCGACTGTCATTTCCTCATCGAGGATGCCTCGGGCGAGCGCCGCGTGACGTCGAAGGCCGGCGAAGCCTATCGCCGTGATGCGGGTGTCGAGCACAATGTCATCAACGGCGGCGATGAGCCGATGAGCTTCATCGAGATCGAATACAAATGAGCGCTGACGCGGCCGCCCCCCATTTCGTCACCGCCTTCGAGCCGCATCACGGGGTGGCGGTTCCGGTGGCAGACGGCGTCGAGCGCCTGACCGCGCCCAATCCGAGCCCCTTCACCTTTCACGGCACCAACACCTATATCGTCGGGCGGAAATCCGTCTGCGTTATCGATCCCGGTCCCGACAGTGACGCGCATTTCGCCGCCTTGATGGCGGCGCTGGCGGGCCGCGAAGTCACCCATATCGCCGTCAGCCACACCCACCGCGACCATTCCCCGCTCGCCCGGCGCCTGAAGGAAAAGACCGGTGCCATCATCGTCGCCGAAGGCCCGCATCGCCCGGCGCGTCCGCTCTTTGAAGGCGAGGTGAACCCCTTCGCCGAAAGCTCGGACAGCGATTTCACCCCCGACCTGGCGCTTGCCGACGGCGAAACGGTCGAAGGTGACGGCTGGCGCCTCACCGCTATCCACACACCGGGCCATACCGCAAATCACGCAGCCTTTGCACTTGATAACACCGGCATCCTCTTCTCCGCCGATCATGTGATGGCCTGGGCCACCTCGATCGTCGCACCTCCGGATGGTGCGATGAGCGACTACATGGCTTCGCTCGACCGACTGCTCACCCGTGACGACCGCCTCTATCTCCCCGGCCATGGTGGCCCGGTCTGCGAACCCCAGCCCTTCGTGCGCGCGCTTCGCACCCATCGCCTGATGCGGGAGCGCGCCGTGCTGGAGCGCATCCGAAACGGCGATCGTCTGATCCCGGATATGGTGAGGGTGATCTACGCCACGACCGATCCTCGCCTGCATGGAGCTGCAGCCCTTTCGGTGCTCGCCCATATCGAGGATCTTGTGGAAAAGGGCCTCGTCACAACCGATGGGCCGCCGAAGCTGTCGGGGGAGTATTGGCCGGGTTGAGGCGCAAAAGCCGCGTCCCTCAGTTCCCTGCAATCCCGAGAAGCTCGGCATCCAGCGCGTGGAGGAAACCTTGCGCGATCCGCTCGCTCATGCCGAGATCATGCGGTCCGTAGCGGGATGCGACGCGGATATCGACCAGCGTCGTTTCCGCCTCTTCCCGCAATCGCACGATGGCATCGAAAGGCAGTCCGAGCACCAGCGTGCGGGTGGCAAACTGCAGCCGCGCCGTGCCCTCCGGCTCGCCGTCGTTTACCACCATCATCTGGCTCGGCTCCGGGCGGGCCGTTGGAAGGGGGCCGCTTTCCGGCAGCGTGTCCTCTGACGGCGTTGGCGCCGCGCCCTCGATCGCCGCATCCGGCTCCTCCTCGGCCGTCGGGCGCAGCTCGAGCGCTGGCAGGCCATATTCCTCGCCCCGGCTTGCCGTCAGCACCATCCGGTTCTCCGCCGCCACTTTGCGGACCGCTTCATAGACGCGGTCGATTGCACCTTCGTATCGGCGACCGTTCAGGCCCGGATAGGCGGCCTGTTGCCGTGCGCCGGCATCATCCGGGAGGGCAGGGCGCGGCAACAGATGTTGCTCCGCCGCCGGTGGGGAAACCCAGGCCGGCCTGTCTGCAAGATCGGTCGCAACCTCCGTGAGCTGGGGCTTCGTAGCATAGAGGTAATAGCCATAACCCGGCAGACCGAGCGGCAGGGCGCCAAGCACCAGCGCCCAGGCCGAGGCGACGCCGCCCAGCGCCCCGACTTGCCAGAGCCGGGCAAGGCCGATGAGCGCAAGCGGCACCGAAAGCGCTGCCGGTATGGCGCAGGCCAGCACCAGCAGGACGAAATCCGGCGTCTTCAGCGGCCCGAAGCGATGCGCCAGCATCACGACGGCAAGCAAGCCGAGCGAAAACAAGGCCAACCGCCGCGCCAGAAAGGCGGAACGGGACACCGGACGGTCATAGCGGATTTGCATGCGGATCTACCGGAATCAGGAGGCGTTTGGCCAAAGGTGTAACGGCTCGCGGGCAAGGCGTCGATAAGCAAAGCGGGAATGCGCTCAGGGCTGCTTGTTCCGTCCTCCACCCAGAAGCGGATTATCCCCGAGTTCAGGCGTCGGAATACCGCTCTCGGGCGCATCGCGTGCAAAACCATCTGGCGCGTCCATCAATCCCTCCTCAATGGCGGGATCGAGGGGCGGCAGCGCCGGAGCATCAAGCGTTACGCCGCCATCGGGCTGGCTTGGGTCGACAAGCGGCGGAGCGTCGGGAGTGAAGGGCACATAAAGCGAGACGGTGACGATGACCGCGATCACCATCAGCCAGGACCCGATGATGCGGGCGGGGATGGTCAGCCATTTTCCCCGGAAGGGCCGCAGCATCAGGCCAGGCACAAGGAGAATCCAAAGCGCGCCAAGCACAGCGGAAAGGGCGAATTCCTTGATGCCGATGCCGAAATCATCGAGCCCGATGAACAGCGACAGCGAAAACCCGACGACGCCGGCTGCGACCGGTGCGGCCAGCCGGCGGATGCTGCCCGGCAGCCACAGCACCACCCCCGAGAGCATCACCGCAATAGGGGCTATCAGGAAGAGTTCGTGACCGAGCGGGCTCTGCAGGATCGCATGGAAGATCGGGTCGAAGAACAAGAGCATGGGCAGGATCACGCCGATAAAGGCGAGCGCGATCGCACGCACTTCGCCGCGACGCTCCGCCATGCCGATCGCCATCGACAGGCCCAGCATGGCCAGCACCAGGTCATAGATCGACAGCGTGAAGAGATAGCCGAGCTCGAAGAAGGCGAAGTCGTGGGGTATGGCAAGCGACGCTACAACCAACAGCACGCCTGCGAGAAAGACGAGAAAGGCAAGCTGGAAGGCGCGCGTCCTGATCCCGGCGCGAAAGCGCTGGGCAGCAGTCATACCCTGGTCAGCGACGTCACCATTCAACGCGTCATCATGCGTGGCCGCGGCGCCTGCGAGCCCCCCACCAGCGGCGCCTGTGCCCCTCGCTGCACGTCCTGTCTTTCTTTGTGGCGATTTTTGTTTTTTCATGCCCGTGACCTGACCTCGCGCGGCAAAGCGTCTGGTCAAAGCCTATCCCATAGCCCACTTGATTTGTCACCGCAGCCTGCCGCACTCTCGCGTGAGAGGAAAGGATGTCCTGATGAGCATCGTCATGCTGACGGCCGTGACGCGCGTCGAGCGGAAGGCGGCCACCGGTCTCGTCTTTGACACGGTCAACCGTCTCGGCGGCTGGATCGATGATATCAGCATGTATTCAAACCTGATGAATACGATCCGCTTGACCCTCCCGGCCGGTGCCTTTGCTGATCTCTCCGCAGCGCTTGAAGCAGGCGGCATCGCCGTCGATCTTCCGGATCGACTATTCGAGATCCGCGATCCTGACGCCGAGCAGATGGCGACCCTGCAGCTGACCTTCATTCACGACGAACCGGATCTGCGGCGCGAGGTGCCATCGGTGCCGGGTTAAATCCCGATCAGGCGGCATGTGTCGAGACCGCATGCAAAAGACCCGGCAGTCTCCTGCCGGGTCGTGTGTACTCTTTCCGGGGAGGCAGCCGCCGGATCAGGCCGCGCGGCGCTCGTGGCGGCCTTCCTCGATCTCCTCGACGATCTTGGCCACGAAGGCATCAAGGTCATCAGGGTTGCGCGAGGTGATGATGCCTTGGTCGGTGACCACGGCCTCGTCGCGCCAGTCGGCACCGGCATTGATCATGTCGGTCTTGATCGAGGAATAGGACGTCGCCTTGCGACCCTTGACCCCACCGGCCTCGATCAGGAGCCACGGGCCATGGCAGACGGCGGCGACCGTCTTGCCGGACTTGAGGAAGCTCTTGACCAGATCGACGGCCTTTTCTTCCTTGCGCAAGAGGTCCGGATTGATCTGGCCGCCGGGAATGACCAGCGCATCGAAGTCCTCAATGTTTACGTCGCCGAGCGTCAGATCGACATCAACCGTGTCGCCCCAGTCTTCCTTGTCCCAGCTCTTGATCGGCGCCTTTTCGAGCGAGGCAATCTTGACCGTGGCGCCCTTTGCCGAGAGCTGGTCGAGCGGCACGCGCAATTCGGAACGTTCATAGCCATGGGTGGCAAGAATAAGGATGCGGGCGGAAGTGATGGAGGGCATGGGATCTCCTTGTTTCTGGGTTTTTGCCTTGGGGGATGACAGGGAAACGGCTTCAGCCCCGCATCGTTCCGGGAAAAACTTCGATCACGCCATCCGAAGGTGTTGCCGCCCGGCCCGCGCTTTGCTAATCAGGCCCCGATTTGCAGCGCCGCCCGCGGCCTCGCAATCCTGTTGGGGCGTCGCCAAGCGGTAAGGCATCGGTTTTTGGTACCGACATTCCCAGGTTCGAATCCTGGCGCCCCAGCCACCGCTTATTATCGATTTTTGATGTTTGAGAATTGGCAATATTTTCAGGTGCTTGGTTGGGTCTCTTGAGTGTTGGGTTCGTCAACTGCCCCCACCTCTGCCCCCACCTTTCTGCCCCTACTTCCCGTCAGGTCAAGGGATGCGGAACTTGTGCCCGCACCCTTCAACTCTGTCGCTGCTTCGGTGGCGCTAGGCGACCACTGCCGACCCCGCCTCAGCCGTGCCATTGGCCAGCTTATCCACAAGTTCGTTGAACTCGTTTCCGGCGTGGCCTTTGACGTGCTGCCAGTGGAGCGACGGGAAGGCCGAAGCAATGGCGTCAAGCTCTTCGTAGTGCTGTCGGTTCGCCACCGGCTTACCATCTGCCCGACGCCATCCTCTGGCCTTCCAATTGCCGAACCATACGCTCATGCCTTGGATTACCTGATTGCTGTCGGCTAGCAATGTGACGTGAAGATCAGCGCTTCGGTCGGCAAGGAAGC
Source organism: Allorhizobium sp. (assembly GCA_046294755.1). Taxonomy (GTDB): domain Bacteria; phylum Pseudomonadota; class Alphaproteobacteria; order Rhizobiales; family Rhizobiaceae; genus Allorhizobium. The sequence continues at coordinate 76,467 of JBKBON010000009.1, forward strand.
GGAGACCGTCAAGCGCCGCTGTCAGTTCGGCTATGTTGTTCGTCGCATGACCGAGGAAGCGGGCGGCGCTGTGAATGACCTTGCCTTCATAGACGATGGCGAAGGCTGTGGCGGCGGGTCCCGGATTACCAAGGCAAGCGCCGTCTGTGTAGATTTCGACCGAAGCCCCTGCGGGAATTGCATCGAGACATGCTGTCGGCATGGATGGGAGTGTGTCCATCTGGTCTGTGTCTTTCTGTGTGGCTGTTAAGGAATGCCTCAGGCCGGGCTGAAGGCCGGGCTTATCGCGGTGCTGGAAGACCGGAGAAGATGAGGAGACCCGGATATCAATGCCTGATCTTCCCCCAGCCCTTCATGCTCCTCTTGAGGCTATGACCTATCGCTTTGCTACAGACCGATGAGATGAGAGAAGACCATTCAATCGGGGTCTCATCATCGTCATTGTCTGTGAGCAGGAGCGTTAGGCTTGGCTTCAGGAGGAGCGAAAGGCGGTGCTGTGAGCTGAGGAGATGAGACAAGGAACCTATAAAATCGGGTCTCGTCATCGTCTCGGTCTGTGGGCAGACGCTTCAGGCAGTGCTTGAGGCTGTGGCGTTAGGCGGTGCTGTGAGACAGAGAAGATGAGACAGGACCTAGTTAATCGGCCTTCATCGTCTTCTCGGTCTGTGAGCGGGTCTTACGGCTTCGCTGTCAGTGTAGCTTTTGGCCTATATATGGGAAAAACCATCAAAATGGGACAAGAGCATTCTGGTCGGTGATGGTCTTCACGATCCGGGACACGGTCTGTTTAGGCAATCCCGTTGCCCGCACGATGGCGGCTTGGGTCTGCCCCTCTGCCAGAAGACGGCTGATCGTCTCCCGCTTCTTCGCCACCTTCCCAAGCTTTGGCGTTGCCGCCTTGTCCGTCAGAAGTTGCGAGAATGCCGCCTGACCACGTGGCGTAATCAGGATGCACGGCAAGAGCTTGCGCGGTCCCTTGACCAGCACCTGCAATGCCAGCCCTTCATCCCGGCCAAGGCGTGTGATCGCGGGCGAGTGATAATACTGCGGCTTGTTCTGCTTCGGGTCGCAGACCATCGGGACATACTTCACGCGCAAGACCGGGACGACGCAATCCAGTTCAGCCAAGAGCTTTGCGGTCTTCTGAGCCGATAGACCGTGCTTCTTGGCCAGCCTTGAGATTGTCAGGCAGTGGCCCGCGACCCGCTCCTTCCATGCGCTGCGTTGATCCTGCTGCGGTCGGCCTTCCTTCGGCTTGGCTTCAGGATCATCCGCACCGGAAAGCAGGGAGTGATTGGCGAGAGGCTTACCGCCACGGGCAATTGCATCTCGGCGCTGGGCCGCTATCCATTCGGCATAGTCACGCATGGCGGGCGCTTCCCGCTTCCGGGGTCTGGCCAGCTTGCAGCCGCCGTCGAGCAGCCGCCTCACGCTGCCCCGCACTCATCTTCGCTCTTGTTTCCGGTGAGTGCTGGCGTCCATAGAATGGATGGTTCTCACCGCGCCGCGCCTCACGCGCACGTTGCTTTTCCAGCCAACCGGGAGCGTTGCAATTCTCCGATTGGGTCATCCAGCGGAGATTGTCGGGGCGATTATTGCCGGGGTCGTCATCAAGGTGACCAACAACAATCTGTTGGTTAGAAAGCGGTGGTAGGCCGTGGAAGGCAAGAGCTATGAGCCGGTGCACTCGCATCGTTTTGTAAACCATGCGCCCGTCGCCGTGTGTAACGAGCACGCCGCTCTGCTTGTAGCCATTTATCCCGCAATGCTGCGGAAACACGTGGCCTGTCGCAGTCTTCCGATGTGGGGGGCCAACGTATCGGATGCGCCCAAGAGACGAAGCTTCGATATGCGGAAGCGTGGGCACGGGTCTCCATTCCTCGACCGCGTGGCCGGGGCTATTCATTTCTGTCATGTGGCTGGTGTCTTTCAGTAGGTTATGGGTGTGCGAGCGTCCTGCGCTCACATGCCAAGCCCCTTCTCCCGGCAATCGCGGCCAATGCGCACCGGCAAGGCGCGATGATCCACTCTGACCAGCCACGAACAGGCGGAGGCGTCAGGCGGTGCGATGGTGGCGATTGAGGAAGAAAGGGCTTGGCTTGTCAGGGCAGGATGAGGAGCGGGTCGCGGTCCTCGAAGTGGAGGGGATAGGTCGCCGGGCGGCGGTCAAACCGATGAAGCGGCAAGCAAGTATAAGTGCAGTCTGGAGAGAAGAGCGGCGGGCGCTTTCTTGGGCTGACGCCCACGTGAAGGGGTATTAGACGGCGGGAAATTTGGCGTATAAATCCGGACGATCTGACGAATAGATCACGTATTGCCGACCACGTGGACTTGCTGCCACCGCCTCACGCCACGACCGACCGCGACTTGTACGAATTTAGACGTCCGCCAAAACACGTTGTTCTAGCCTCTTCTCCAGAGAACTACCCCAGCCCGCCCGCTCTTCTTCCGGCCATGCTTGCGACTTGGCTTGGCGCGGTGGTCGGCTCTTGTCTGTCGTACAAAGGCGTGTCGTATTTATTGGCGCGGGGTCTTCGCGTGATGCGTGCATGTCAAAGGGGCGTCGGATTGATTGCCAGCACTCCTCAGTGAGGGGGCATTGGTCCTGATGCTTCTCAGGTGCGTCGTATTGATTGCAGACCAAAGATGCGGGGTAATTCCCTGCGGACCTAAGTGAGGAACCATTGGCCGAATGCTCCAAGGGTGGGGGTATTGGCTGCGGTCCTCAGGTGCGGGGTTAGGTCAGGCCGTCGGCGCTCCTGATGCACTCCTAAGATAGGGGGTAAATGCCCGGCACCTCGAAGGCGGGGGGTATTACCGGCGAACCCAAGTGGTGGGGTTCTGTCGTGCCGGGCGCATTCGTGCGTGTGCAGACCAAAGGGAAGTGGTTAGGTCGGCGGTCGTGCGCGACGCCCAAGGGGTAGGGTATTTCCTGTGCTTCTATGGGTAGTCGTATTGGCTGACAGGTCTATGGCGCAGGGTAATTGCCCGAATACCAAAGGTGAGTTGTAATTGTCCTGCACTCCATGGGTGGGGGTTAGGTCCGCATCTCCGGGCTGTCGTCCAAAGGGAAGTGGTATTGATCCGGGACCGGTGCTGTCGCGGTGATGATCCTCAGGTGTGTCGTTAGGCCGGTGCCCAAAGGGAAGGGGTTAGGTCGTGCTTTCTGAAGGGGCGTGGTATTGGCCTGTCGTCCTCAGGCGCGTCGTTTTGATTGCCAACACTCCAAAGGCATGTGGTTTTTATCTCCGATGCTCCTCAGGCGTGTCGTAAATGGTCCTGATGCTCCTCAGTGGAGTGGCATTGATTGCCAGCACTTCGAAGATGTGTCGCAATTGATCGGACCTATCGCCACGCCTTCCGCTTCACCTCGACCATTTCCCAAAGTTGGCCGTCGCGTCTTCTCTGGGTTGTGCAATAGCTTCTGCGTTGTAAGATCGACTGCCAACTTGAGGAGCAGACATGCACGACGACGATGACATTCTTGGACCGCGACTGAAGTGCGACGTGGAATTGGAGTTTTCCGCACCTAACGACGCAACGCTCAACAAATGGGCGGCGGATGCTTTGCGCCGAGTTGCAGACCGTCTTGAACGCGACGAATTTGAAGACGGCTTCAGCGACGTGACTGACAGGGTTGGAAAGAAGATCGGCACGGTCTACGTCGATTATTCACTAGCCAATTTCTAGGGACCGGACGACCTCGACCGAAGCCCCTGAAGGCGACGCTGTATCGGCGGTCAACACATTGAATTGCCACGGGAATAGCCTTGAGATTTGCATGAAGACCAAAGGGTGGGGGTTAGGTCTCACATGCAGATGCGCCTTGCGGCGCGTTCCGGGGCGAGAGAGGAGACCGGGAGGGCCGTGGTCTGATGCGGTTCTACGGGTCGTCGTTAGGTGTCAGCGTCTCGAAGGTGAGTTGCAAATGAAGCCAGCACGTCGAAGGTAAGTCGTTAGCCCGGATGCCGTCGAAGGGAGGGGGTAATTGCCTCAGTGTCTCGAAGATGGGGGGCATTGATCAACAGCCCTGCAATCGGCCCTCAGAGACGCGAGAAGCGCGACCAGAGAACGGCGGCGGTGATTGCCTATCGCTCTGCTGTCGCGCTTCCTTGGGCTTGCTGGTGGCTATTGCAGATAGCCAGCGTCAGGCACGGGCCTTGCGGTTGACGACCGGGCGGGCTGAGAAGTCCCAGAAGAAAGCGAAGGCGCGGGTCTCAATGAAGAGATAGCGGCGGTTTGCTGCAACTTCGAAGGCTGAGGTCTGGATGGTCATGTTAATCTTGTCTCCAAAGGCTCGCCCAATGCAGAGCCGATAGCAATGACAAAACATAGATGAGGCGAACCGGTCAATCATGAAGCGTCGATATTCCGCATTCCGGCACTCAAACTTGATGAATGCTTTTCGCGTGTGTCGATACGATATCTAGTTGTTTCACATCTGCATTTGAGAGCATCGCGATGATTTGCCGAGAGGCGGGCCTGAGCTGGGGCTTTGGACCATTGAAATGTATCGTCTTCACCCGTTACATTGCGGCTTCACGATAGGGGTCTTAGACGAAAGCCAATCAACGTGGCCACAAACAATGGGCAAGCATCCGAGCTGGTGGGCAGCGTCCTACAAGTGATTAAAGACCGGGACGGCGAATGGATCGCCAATGCGCCACATACCCGCGACCTGATCGCCCGGCTGATTGATAGCGGCATAACAGATGCGGCTGAACTTACCGGACTGGTCGAGCTATCTGGCGGCAAGCGGTACGACCCGGCGCTCGCGTCTTCCCACTATTTGGGCGTCTGGAGCTGCATCCACCGACCGACCTGAAGCACACACGGGTAGGTCTCCCACGATCAGGCCGTGGGAGTTGCTTGGGGAAGAGCGTTAGGCGGTGCGGTCGGATGGGCTGCGGTCGAAAAGAGAACAGATGCGCCCGCGTGAATGATCCTGCAAATGTTCAACATTGAACAATCCGAAAAACGGTAACGAAAGGGCCTCAGCCCTGCCGCAAGACCCGGAAGACGCTGGAGCGACCGATCCCCAATTCTGCGGCAATCGCATCGGCGGTCTTTCCCTCAGCCTTCAGGCGCTTGATATCGTCAACCTTGCGCCGTGCTGTCGGTGCCCGGCCTTGATACTTGCCTTCCGCCTTGGCCTTGGCGATGCCTTCCCGCTGACGTTCCAGCATCAGGTCACGTTCGAACTCTGCGATAGACCCCAGCATGTTCAACATGAGCTTACCGGTCGGGGTCGAGGTGTCGAGGTTCAGGGCCAAGACCTTCAGGCTCACGCCCTTCTTGCTCAGCTTGCCCATGATATCCATCAGGTTTGCCATGGAGCGGGCCAAACGATCTAGCTTAGTCACGACGAGGGTGTCCCCCTCCCGCACGTATTCAAGGACGCGCTCCAGTTCCGTGCGTTTGGTATCGACCGAGGAGACTTGCTCTCGGAAGACCTTGGCGCATCCGGCTTCGGTCAGGTCACGCAGCTGAGCGTCAAGCCCGGCAATCTGGTCGAGGGTCGAGGTGCGGGCATATCCTACGAGGGCGGCGGTCATGGGTCTGGTCTCCGGTCAGTGCCATTGAAGTCATAGATTTAATGATACCGACCGTCTCAAAAGTCAATACCCATTTCTGTGGCACTGCTTTTGGCTGGCCTGAGACAGTGCCATACGGGCAGGGTCTTGTGGGACTGACTAGCCGCCGCCTGATGATCCGGGTATTGGTGCTGGTCTGAATGGAGAGCTTCCCGACATGAGAGCGAATAGACTGGTCTTGGCCGCTTTGGCCGCAGCGATCCCGGCCCAAACCATGGCTGGCTTTGTCGACAACTATGCCAGATGGAAAGAAATGACGCCTCAGTGGCAATTGGCCTATCTTGCCGGGGCGGTCGATACCCTGTTGCAAATCGCGATAGAAGGCGAGCCAAAGGATGACACCGCACGGCGCGAAGGCATTTTGAAGTGCTTCGACCGGCAAGCCTTCAACGCTGAGCGGGCTTTGGATTTGGTCAACAACCATTACAAGGAATTCCCGGTTGATGGGCAATACGGACCTTCGCCGGTTCTTTTCTATGAGATCATTCAGATGTGCTTGCCGCAGATAAACGAGGAGCGGGCCAAGCTCGGTCTACCGGCTGCCAAGCGCTTGCCACGCCAGCTTTCCAGAGACACGCCCTGACGCCACGCCATTGGTCTGGTCTGGCCAGCGTGCCGCCCCTGCCTCACGCCTTGCCGCAGACCCCTCGACCGCATGGGCTGAGAGGATCGCCGGGCGGGGCCACGGGGGGAGCCACGCGCATCTGATCAGAGATATCCCCTCGAATATGTCCGACCCAAAAAACATCCGGGGGCCTTCCTACCGCAGCCCCTCCAGCCCATCGTAACGCAACCCGCAACGCCTTCCGTTCGGGGTCGGTGCAATGTTCAGGTCGCAGCCAAGACCCACGGCAAAGCGGGTAAGCAAGTCTGGAAGAGAGACCCCCGGCCCAACCTTCGCGACAATCGCGGACCCGTCATAGCGGCGGCGCAGTTCGCACCGATCACAAACGATGTAGACCGTCCGGCCCTTCAGTTCTCTGGAGAGGAGCGCACCCCGATATTGCGACATGGTCGGCCCTGTGAGACCGCCGCATATGGTCTGGTGTTAGTCGAGTGGTTGCCGCCGCTGCTGGATATGGCGCAAGGATGGGCTTTGGGCAAGCCTCTCAACCAAAGGCGCGGCGTACCTCCCAAAATTGGACATGGTGCGGGCTACACCAATACCGCGATTATCTGCTAGATGTGATTTGCGCCAGATTGCAAAGGGGGATGCACAATGCCAGTCGTCGCGATCATTATGTTCATCGGTATGTTTTGCTTGAACATCGTCCAGCTAATGGCCATCCAAGCTGGGCTTCATGAATGGTGGGGTATTCCGGGTTGGCTAGCGTTTGGTATCGGCTTCATCGGGCTGGTCTATGGAGGGCCGATTATCGGCTTGATTTTTGGGATCGTCGGCTTTTTCGCAGCTATGAACGTATGGGATTGGGAATGGTGGCAAGCCGCCCTATTATGCTTTCCGGCTGTGATCTTCGCGGTCGCTCTCACAATGCTTGATGGTGTTTTCAGTCTCGGTTCGGCGATGCGGCGGAGACGCCTGTGAAGCAAGGTCTTTTCATCGTCTTTGGCGGTGCTGCGGCTTTGCTTTTGGCCGCGCTCCTGCCGATGCCGTACGGATACTACGGGTTCATGCGGCTTGCCGTCACTGTCGCCGCTTGCATATGGGCATGGACGGCCTATGAGCGAGAAGGCCTCACTGGACAGGTTGTTCTGGCGGGAGCATTGGCCCTGCTTTTCAACCCTATTTTGCCAGTGCACCTTTCAAGATCGATCTGGGCACCGATCGATGTGCTTGCCGCCACTTGCTTCGCGTGGAAAGCTTATCGCGTGCGGGCGACCGTGGAAGGCTAGGCGTCATAGGACAGGCAACTTCACACATTCCACACACGCCTTCATCAACTCCAGCGGCTTGGCCTGTGAATATGTGACGTAGGTCAGTCCCAAGCCCTTCTCATGGCCCATCACTCGGGCAACGACGGTCTCAGACTGGCCAGCAACTTCGCACTCGTGAGCAAACCAGCGGCGGAACGAATGGAAGTCAACCTTTGACCGGCGCTGTCCGGGGGTGACATCATCGACCCCGACCGACCGGCGATAGGTAGCGAACCGCTTGGAGACCGCCATTGTGCGGGAGTTATCCCAGCCGCTTTCCGGGAAGTCCGGGAAGATAAAGGTCTCCGGGTCCTTGTCGTCGCCGGTCTCCGCGTCCTTGGTGCGCTGTGTGACAATCGCTTTCAATGCCGGATGGATCGGGACCTTGCGCACACCTGCGGGGGTCTTGGATCGGCGGATGTTGAAGACCTCATCCACGCAATCCTTCACACGTAGCTGTCCGATCTCCTCCAGCCGCATTCCCGACAATGCCGCGATCCGCATCAGGTCGGCAAGATCGGCGTCGGCGTTTCCGGTAAGGAGTGCTTTCATCTCGTCTTCGGTGAAGGGGCGGGGGCCGTCCTTCTCGTCCTCTGCCTGTTGCCAGTGCTTCGGCTTAGGCAGGGACTTCCCGGCCCAAGGGCTGGCCGCATCTCGGTCTAGTATTCCGTTCTTGATCAGCCATTTCCAGTAGCCGGATAGTAGGCTGAGTTTCTTGTTGACGGTGCGCGTGTGCTTCTTCACCGGGATAAGGAAGAGATCGCGGAACTCGCCAGCGGTGCGGCTGTCCACGGTCTGCACCGTGAGCGGTCGGTGGGTCTCGGTTAGCCAGTCTTCGAACTCTGCAACAGCGGTGCGAACGTCGGCCTTGGTGCGAGCCGTGAGACCGGACTTGTCCAAATAGCGGTCAAGGTGCTGGGTCAGGGGGTCCGCTTTCCCGGTCGCGATCTGATAGACCTCTGCGGCGGTGTCCGGGCTGTGGCGCGTGGCGATCTCTTCTAACCGGGCGCTAAGCGCTTCCTCGACCATCTCGCGTGTGTCGCGTCCTTTGGCCTTGGCCGACCGCAACTCTTCCCGCACCTCCAGCGCCCAAGCTGTTAGACTGGCGTCAGGATGGCCGGTCGCAGCTTCGACACTCCTTTGGACCTCTTCCTTGATCGCAGCCACCACACTCCATCGTAGGTTTTGGGCAGTCTTCAGGTCGCGGGTCTTGAGTGAGCGCAGCACGCGCTTACGGCCTAGCGCTGCTTGATAGGGGCGGGGAACGTCCACAGTCACATACCAGACGCCGTGTTGGACCTTCTGCGTCAGGTAACGCTTATCGCCCGGCCATCCGCCTAAAATCATGCCGCCCATACCTCTGCCCCCACCTTCTTGCCCCCACCTCTGAGGGTGAATAGTGCTGCAATATCAACGATATCAGGGGGTTGTCAAAGCCTTTCTGGGTGTCCTGGCGCCCCAGCCACCGCTTACGCGGCCCACATGGCCGCCAGTGCCCCAGTGTTTTCTTCACCCGCACCCTCCGAACTTTCTTTGGACGGAAGATGAAAACGCGAGGCAAACGGGGCTGATGAGGTTAACCAGAATATCCTCCTACAATTGACGGGTGCATTGCTGCACTTTAGGTTAGAGAAGGGTAAAAGAGCTTTTCCTTGCAGTCTGGACTCGCGCGACCGTCTGGTCCCGGAAGCCCGATGGCGATGAAAAGCTCGGGCGACGGGCTTTTCCGGCGTCCGGTGTCGGTGGGCGTCAATGTTCAAGAATCCGGAAATACGGGCGGTGGCTTACGAGCTGCGCTATTACTACTGGGTCGCCGCCCTGTTCAGCCTTGCCGTCAATCTCCTGTATCTCGCCGGACCGATCTACATGTTGCAGGTCTATGACCGTGTCATGTCCAGCGGCAGCGCAACCACGCTCATCATGCTGAGCCTTGTCCTGCTGCTTGCCTATGTTTCGCTGGTCGGCCTCGACACGGTGCGGGGACGGATACTGCAGCGCGCCGGCGTGCGTATGGACAGCCTGCTCGCGCAGAGGCTTTTTCTTGCCTCTCTGGAGCAGCCGGAGGTTCGCAGCCAGCCTTTGCGCGATCTCGACACGATCCGCCAGTTCGCCACCGGTGGCGGTATTCAGGCGCTGTTCGATGTGCCGTGGGTGCCGATCTATCTGGCGGTTCTCTTTATGCTGCACCCCGCCCTCGGCGCCTTTGCGCTCAGTGGCGCAATCCTCATCGGCATCCTTGCCCTGGTCAACGAACTGGTTTCGCGCAAGGTGCTCAGCGAAGCGGGCAATGCGTCCAACCGCAATTATGCCTTTACCGATACGGCACTGCGCAATTCCGAACCGGTGCGGGCCATGGGCATGGCAGGCAACCTGATCGCCCGCTGGTCGGATGATCGCAACCTGATGCTGGAAAAGCAGATTGGCGCGGCAGATCGCGGCGGCCTGATCAGCGGGATCATCAAGTTCGTCCGCATGGCGATGCAGTCGCTCGTTCTGGGGCTGGGTGCATTTCTGGTCATCGAGCGTGTAGCAACGGCGGGCATCATGTTCGCGGGCTCCATGCTGCTCGGCCGCGCGCTGCAACCCGTGGAGCAGATTGTCGGACACTGGCGCAGCTTTGTCTCTGCCCGCGATGCCTATGCGCGCATCGTCAGGCTTCTGGAGACGGTGCCGGCGGAGCGCCCGGCCATCGCCCTGCCACCGCCCAGGGGCAAGCTCAGCGTCGAGAACGTCATCTTTGCCCATCCTGCGTCCAGCAAGGCGACGCTGAAGGGCGTGACATTCCAGCTGGAACCGGGCGAGACGCTGGGCGTCATCGGCCCCTCGGGCGCCGGCAAGTCGACGCTGGCGCGGCTCCTGATCGGGGTTGCCCATCCGTCAGCCGGTGTCGTGCGGCTCGATGGTGCCAATGTCGCGCGTTGGAACAAGTCGCAGCTCGGCCAGTATATTGGCTACATGCCGCAGGATGTCGAACTGTTCCCGGACACGGTGGCGGCCAACATATCGCGTCTGGAAGCCTCTGCCGACCACCTGATCATCGAGGCTGCCAAACTTGCCGGTGTTCATGAGCTGATCCTGCGCCTGCCGCAGGGCTATGAAACCGTGGTCGGGCCGGCGGGCGTGACCTTGTCCGGTGGCATCCGCCAGCGCATCGGCCTTGCGCGGGCAGCCTATGGCAGTCCTCGCTTTGTGGTGCTCGACGAGCCGAGCTCCAATCTCGATGCACTCGGCGACATGGCGCTTGCCGAATGTGTCGCGCGCCTGAAGGAAAGCGGCTCCACCGTCGTCATCATTTCCCACCGGACGGCGACGATTGCGGCGGTCGATAAGATCCTCGTGCTGCAGGACGGCCTCGTCGAGGCCTTCGGTGACCGCGACGAACTGATGCAGCGCTTCGTCTCCCAGCCGCCGCCGAAGCCGAGCATCAAGGTCATCCATGTCAACAAACCGGCACTGACGGCCTCACAGGGGGGCGAATGACAACGGCAATCACGACGGCATCGCCGCGCGGCAGCGCCCAGCCGAAGGTCGCCCGCCCGGATGACGACTACCGGAAGGTCGCCCGCGTCGGCTGGCTGATCCTGATCGGCTTTTTCGGCGGGTTCGGCACATGGGCGGCGCTCGCGCCGCTCAATGCCGCCGTGATCGGCGAGGGCGTGGTCAAGGTCCAGGGCAATCGCAAGAGCATCCAGCATCTCGAAGGCGGCACCATCCGGCAGCTTTCCGTCCGGGATGGAAGCCATGTCGCCGAGGGCGATGTCCTCGTTGTCTTCGATGATACCCAGGCGAAGGCACAGGCAGCCATTCTCGAGAAGCAGCAGCTCCAGCTTCTGGCACTCGAAGCGCGGCTTGTGGCCGAGGCGACGGAAGCCGCGGAAGTGTCGTTTCCCGCAAGCCTGGTAGGCCCGCGGGATTCCGAGGTCAGCGACATTCTTCAGGAACAGGTGGACGAGTTCAACGTCCGCCGTCTGGCGCTTGCCGGCCAGCGCGACGTTCTTCAAAAACGGGTGCTCCAGTACGAAACCCAGATCGTCGGCAACGAGGCGCAACGGCGGGCGTTGGAAGAGCGTCTGGCCAACCTGACCTCGGAGCGCGAAACGCAGGAGCGTCTTGTCGCCAAGGGGCTGTCGATCAAGGCGCGTCTCAACGAGCTGAAGCGGGCGGAAGCGGAAGCCAGAGGTGATCTCGACGCCCTCCTGACCAATGGCGATGTCACGCTCCAGTCGATCGCCGAAGTCAGGGCACAGATGGAAGGGCTGATTACCGACCGGCAGCGCGAGGTGGCGCGGGAACTGAGAGAGGTGCGCTCGCGCCTCGCCGACACCACGCCGCGTCTGGAAGCCGCCCGCACGATCCTCAACAATGTCGAGGTCAGGTCGCCCGTCACCGGCACGGTGGTCGATCTCAAATTCTTCAGCGTAGGCCAGGTGGTCAGACCGGGCGAGGTGCTCTTCGACATCGTGCCCGACAATTCAGCCCTGGATGTCGAGGCCCGCATCAAGGTCGAGGATATCTCCGAGGTGAAACCCGGCATGCCGACCGAAGTACATTTCACCTCCTACTCTCAGAAAAGCCTGCCGATCATCCGCGGCGAGATCGCCAGCATCTCCGCCGACCGGCTCGTCGATCAGGCCAGCCGCATGCCCTATTACACGGTCACCGTCACGGTGAACCCTAAGGATATGGCCGCAAGCCCCCAGCTGCAGCTCTATCCCGGCATGCCGGCAAGCGTGATGATCACCACGCAGGAGCGCTCCGCGCTCGATTACCTGCTGGGCCCGCTGATGTTCAATCTGGACCGCTCGTTCCGCGAGAGATGAGCGGGCAACACACCCGATACCGCACCGCAAACTGCGGTTAGGCAAGTCGATGGCCGAGGATCGACTTCACACCAAAAATAGTCATTTTTGAGGGGTTACTTTTCGCTCCTAAAAATTGACGGGAACATCAAGATACACTTAATTAAACCCTAACGGAGCATGCATGCGTCAGCGGCATCCATGCTTCCGGCTAGGATTTAATTGAGGGCGCGTGAGTCCTCGGTATTAAAAAGGGGCAGGGAAAATGGCAGAATTTATCAGCAGTCAGCAAGCGCTGTCGCAGACAGCAGACGGGAAGCTGTACGACAATCTCATCGGAGATCAGGCCGCTGCGGACTATATCGGCTTCTTGGTGCTTAAGGCTACAAATGGTGATATGGATGCCGCTCTGGCTGCCAGGTCGGCAGTCATGGCGGGGGAGTTCTCGGTCTCCACCACGCAGGTGGCTGCGCAGACCAAAAGCTTTGATGACGCTAAGAAAATCACTGATATTGCCGATAATCCGACGGCCATGTTCAGTTTTGCTGGCGTGGAGTCTGGCATCGACATCAGCTCGATCCTGCAATCGAAGGTGTATTACTGGGCCAACACGACCGGAGCCGGCAAGAATACGCAGACGAACTACCACCTGCGCGAGGTGTTCGATGACGTTGGGGCGGAGCCGGACGACTATGTGCCGAATTGGTTCGATCCGCAGCCAGTGAATCGCCCTCCGACACTCACGGTAGGCGATGCAAGTAATGAACTACGGGAGGCAGGAGAGACCCTTGATCATCAGCCGGTAGGGGCCGTATTAGAGGCGACGATCAAGCTCACGGCTGCGGATCCAGATGTGGGCGACGTGCTGACCTACAACACGAGCGGTTGGTATAATGCGGGAAACGGAACTTTCACGAAGGCAGGAGAGTACGGTACCGCGTCGTTGGACACCAACTCCGGTCTTGTAACATACACGCTTGATCCGTTACTGGACCTTCCGGCCGAAGCCGAAGAGATTGATACTTTCACGATGTCAGTCAGCGATGGGAAGGCTAGCTCCTCTGTGGTCGACATCACCTTCACGATCAACGGTACGGGCGATTGGTATAACGCTTCGCTTACCCCGATTGTCGTGATCAAGGGCGATAGCGTCTCCGACTCTGATTCCATTCCTTTTATCCAGCAGAACGTTGAGCTTGTTAAGGTGACCGTCACGGGGACGGGTGACTACGATGCACAGAATGAGGGTTTCAGTCTCACCGGCGATGCCAAGCTTGATTTCTCTGGCAGCGCACCTAACTCTGAGAAAAACTCCGGCCCTGAAAAGGATGTCAGTATCGTTATCGGACCATTGGATGCCACTATCGCGATAGTGGACACAACGCCCCAGTCCTTTGACTATGCGGTAGACTTTACAAGTCAAACCCAAAAGGATTCCAGTGTGACAATCGCGGTGGACTACGAATACTGGGCTTGACCTTATCATTCTCTAAAGAGTGAAGCTGTTGGAGCGGAGGTTGCGTTAAACGCAGCCTCCGCTTTCGTTTGGAGCCCCCCAAAAAAATCTCCCATTCGCGCCTTATCACGCCGCTTTCCTCTCTTCCTTTTGTTCCAAAGCCGGCTAGCCTTGGGAACCATGGGGTTGAGTCTGTGGGGACTGCATGGCACATCTTGCCGAAGGTGAGATCGCACTTCCGCGCATTGCGCGCATCGAATGGCCGACCGTCGCATTGGCCGTTTTGATATACGGGGGCTTCATCGGCCTCACCTGGTTCTGGCGCGACATCCCGCTTTGGATCCTGGTTCCAGCGGGCGCCTGGCTGATTGCCTGGCATGGCTCGCTGCAGCACGAGGTGATCCACAATCATCCGACCCGCAATATCAGGATCAATGATGCGATCGGCGTGCCGCCGATCTCGCTCTGGCTACCCTATCATGTCTACAAGGAAAGCCATCTCGCCCATCACCGCGACGAACTCCTGACCGATCCGATCGAGGATCCGGAATCCTATTATTTCACCGCCAGGGACTGGGATCGCTTCGGCTGGTTCGGTCGCACGCTGCGCGAATTCAACCTGACGCTGGTCGGCCGCTTGACGGTCGGGCCTGCCATCATCCTCGGCTCTTTCCTTTGGCACGAGGCGCTGATGGTGATCCGCGGCGAGGGCGATCGCCGCCGCCTCTGGGCCTGGCATCTGCTCGGGGTCGCCGCCGTGCTCTGGTGGGTGCTCGTTGTCTGCGACATGCCCTTCCTGCTGTTTTTCTTCGGTTTCGTCTATTGCGGCACGGCGCTGTCGCGCCTGCGCTCCTATGCCGAGCATCGCTTTGCCGACAATCACGAGGAGCGCACGGCCATCGTCGAGCGCAGCCCCCTTTTCGGCCTGCTCTTCCTCTACAACAACCTGCATGTCCTGCATCACCGCGTGCCGGCGCTGCCCTGGTACATGCTGCCGGCCTTCTACGAGCGTCACCGCGATTTCCTCGTGCGGCTGAACGGCGGCCTCGTCTATCGCGGCTATAGCGATGTCGCCCGCCGCTATCTGTTCCGCAAGCATGACCGCCCCACCCATCCGAGGCACTCCTGAGCGGCGCGGCAGAGACGCGGCTGGTGAGCCTTGCGATGTATGTCGCACCTTCCGTGGTGGTCGAGGCGCAGCAGCACCTCTGGGCCTTCCTGCGGGATCATCTGCGTGAGAGCGGGCTGGCCGGTCTGCCTGAAGCGCCCGACGCAGACATCGCCCATCACGATGCCTGGCTCGATCCGCGTCTTCTGCTCGCCCAGACCTGCGGCTTTCCCTTCGTCAAGCATCTGAAGGGCCAGGTGCGCCTCGTTGCCACCCCGGTCTATGAGGCGCCCGGCTGTGTCGGGCCGACCATGGTGAGCGTGGTTGTCGTGCGGCAGGAGGGCGCGCCGGAAAGCCTCGCCGCCTGCGCCGGGTTTAAGGCCGCGATCAACGAGACCGGCAGCAATTCCGGCTACAACCTCCTGCGCGCCGCCGTCGCCCCCCATGCCGGCGGAAAACCGTTCTTCCAAGGCGTCATCGAGACCGGCGGCCATCTGGCGAGCATCGAGGCGGTGCAACAGGGCAAAGCCGATCTCGCCGCCATCGACTGCATCACCTTCGACCTCCTGCGCCGCCACGCGCCGCAGCGCGTCGACGGGTTGGCGGTCCTCGAACACACCCCGTCCGGCCCCAACCTGCCTTTCATCACCCGGCTTTCTGCATCTGACGAGGAGGTCGCAGCCCTGCGCTCAGCCCTCAAGGCGGCGATCACCGCGCCGGAACTCGCCGAAACCCGAGAGATCCTCGGCCTCAAGGACATCGTGGTGCTGGGGGAGGGCGCTTACGACATCCTGCTCGAGCATGAACAGGCGGCCATTGCCGCCGGTTATCCTGACCTGTCCTGAACTGGCCGCTCAGGCAGAAATCCGCCCGGAAACATTGCAAGCAGCGTCATCGCCAGCCTCGAGCACCCGGTTTCGCCCGGCAGCCTTGGCCGCATAGAGCGCCCGGTCGGCACGTGCGATGGCGGGATAGGGTTCCTGCTCGCCGGGACGGATCCGGTCGATCCCGATGCTGACCGTCACGGGCCGCGTGATGCCGAAGAAGCGCCAGTCCTTCTCGGCCACTGTTTGCCGGATCCGTTCTCCCGTTGCCCGCGCCTCAGAAGCCGTGGCAGCCCTCAGGAAGACGACGAATTCCTCGCCGCCGAAGCGCGCAGTCACCGCCTCGCCATCGGTCACCTGCCGCAACAGGTCGGCAATGGCCGCAATCACGGCATCACCAGTGGCATGGCCGAGCGTATCGTTGATCTGCTTGAAATGGTCGATGTCGCACACCAGAACGGTGCCCTCTCTCAATCCCGAGCCACCTGGCCCTGTCATAGCTATCTCGAACCCGCGGCGGTTGAGCAGTCCGGTCAGCGGATCCCGCTCCGCCGCCTGCCGTTGCCGATCCATGGCAGACATGCCACTCGCCACGAGCGCCGAGAACGGGAATGTCATACAGATGGTGATCGTCGTGATATGGACCGCAAGATTATAGGCGGAGTCGACGAAATCGCCGAAGTTGTCGCTGAGATCGCCATAGAAGAAGAAGAAATAGATGGCCCGGGCGACGGTGTCCAACACGACCAGCCCCAACGAGGCGAGAAGGATCTTGTCAACGCCGCGCCGCGACTTTGGGATTGCCAGCACAAATGCGAGTCCAATGAGACAGGCAAAGGCAATGTCGGTCAGGAAAAGCTGGTAGCTCAGGCTGTCCAGAACGAAGATGCTGTAGATCAGAAGGAGCGTATAGGCGCCCACGAACCATCGCCGTTCGCGGTCGAATGATCGTGCCTCGAAATGCTCGAACAGGGCGCTGCTGTAGCAATAGGCCGCACCGATGAAGATCATGCCGGAAGCGAAGGCGTCGAAGACGGGCTCGATCGGAAAGGTCGAAAGCGAGAAGCCAAGGGCCGTCTGGCCGAAGCCCGCGCCCCATTGCCAGTTGGTGACGATCTTCTGTTGCCAGAGCACGAGAAAGGTCACGGCAACCAGTCCGAAAAGAACTGGAGGAACATAGACGATGACCGAACTTTCTCCCACTGTTGCCCCACTATATCATTAGTTGCGTGTAAGACCGTTGTGGGATGCCCGGGTTAAATATTATTGAAGTTGCTGATAAAAGACCAGAAAAAGTGACGCAGATCACGCATAGGAAAGTCCGCATTCTTGCTGGGGCTTTCTTTTCTTCAACCTTCTGGCGCATAGGGTTGTATGTCAGTGCGCCGGTTTAGTCGAAGATGGCGGTTCGGACTTTGGGACTTGCGAACTTCCCCTCGCACAACCCTGCCTCAAAGCTTCACCTTCACCGGTCGCCAGACAATCGTTTCCGGCGTTCGATCATAGGGATTGTCCATCAGCGTGATCTTGCTGTTGCGCGTGTTGCAATGGGTGCAGCGGAACTTGAGGGAGTGGGGGTCGCGGCCGTGGCCATAGAAGGTGGCAAGGTCGGTCGCCAGAAAACGGCCCTGGCGCTGGCAGTCACGGCAGGTGGCGACCACCAGCATGTTATGGCGAATGGCTTTCCCCAGGGTATCGAGCGTCCGTGTCATGGCCACGATCTTGAACAAAACAAGAACATCGTCAAGTGCTTGAATGATCACGAAACGCTGCAGGCTCTGGTTTTCAAGGCTTTTTGCGCTTGCCGCCGCTTCGTCGTGCGCCTTTCTGGGCAGTCGGCTAGGTCACTGAAAATTAACTATAAATCCTTGGTGCTGTAAGCCAACTGTTAACCTTGATCTCTCTATATAGAACTCGCTTCCACCAAGGTAATGCGTCGCGAAGCGCTCGGTTTCTGTATTGCGTATCGGGGAGGGCGTCATCCACGGCGCTCTCCCGCATCCGCACAAACCGGGCGTGGCCTGGGCATGAGGCCCTTTGGGCGAGAAGCGTGTTCCCCGACCGACGGGAAGACTGACCTTTTTCTATTCCGAACGCATGAAAAAGCCTCCACGCCATAAGGCGGGAGGCTTTTTTAAAGCCGTGTCGGCGCCGCTCAGTTCGCGGTGAGGAACTCCGCACAATAGCTCTTGCCGCCGTTCGTGCCGGGGCGATCGACAACCGTGCGCACGCCGCGGATGACATAGTCCGAGGAGACCGTCAGCTGCACTTCGCACCGCAGATATTCGGTGCGGGCGCGGGTCAGCAGCTTGCCCTTCTTGCCATCGCCGAGATCTTCATAGGTCGCAGGCACAGTGCGGGTGTTAAATCCACCGCGCCAGGTGTAGAGCGTCGAGGTGCCGGCGGCGGCATCCGAAACCGGCGGTCCGAACTTGGCGAAGAAAGCGCCGGCCTGCTGGCCGTTCCACCGTGTCTCGATCTCGTTTTTCGGGGTCCCCGTCGTCGTGCAGCCCGTGGCGGCAAGAGCGAGTGCGGCGATCAATCCCGTTGTCGTGCTCTTCAGCAAATTCATTGTCACTGTCCCTGGAACCCCTGTAAAACCGGCCTCGACAGTCGTCTGCCACGCACTATCGAGCGCAACCGGTCCATCACTGCTTTACTGCGAAACGCCCGTAGGCGAAATGGAAAGAGGGGTCTCTTTCCGCAATTTTTTGACCGGTGACATCTCGGCAACGGCGCCATTTGCACACGCCTCCGCAGCGGCGTTTCAGACGCTTCCACGCAGTCCCCATCGCCATCTGATCGGTCCCTCATAATCTATTGAAATCAGCAGGATGCCTATGTGTGTCACGAATAGTTCAACTTTCTCGTCCGTTTTTGCGTTTGGACGCTTGTGCAGAGAAATCCACTGGTCTATAGAGGCGCCGCTGGTCACGGAGTGTAGCGCAGTCTGGTAGCGCACCACGTTCGGGACGTGGGGGTCGAGTGTTCGAATCACTCCACTCCGACCAGTCGAAAGGCCCGCGAATGCGGGCTTTTTCTTTTTCTGCTAATATTTCTCCTCCTTCTTCCGGCAATGAATACGGCAATGAATGGGTCATTTGCGGCCCGCTCTGCCTGATGTGAATGCGGCGCCAACGTTTGCCTGATGGTCAGGGTGATGATGGCCGTAGGTCTTTTCCAGTGTCTCGAGCGTCATGCCGAGATATCCGGAAGCCTCCCACTTGTCGGTTGCGGCCTGCATCAGCCACGTCGCCGCAGTATGCCGCAGGGTGTGCCTGACAATGCCCTCAGCATCTTCGCCTAACACCTCGTCGACAAGGTTGCGGAATGCCCTCTTTGGATCCGCCGGCTGGCCGTTGTACTCGACGACGTAACGGGCCCCCGTCCGGTGCCAACGGCGCATATGAGCTAGAAGGCGGCCGGGCAGGCGGATTGGCGGAGCGCGCTTGTTTGCTGCTACGCGTTCGCCATCCCATGCCCGATAGAAGACGCCAGCTTCCAAGTCGACATATGGCCGGCCTTCCTCTTTGACGAATGACGCCTGCCACACACGGGCCGATCGACTACCGGTGTAGACTGCCGCCAAGGCGAAACGAGCGATGTGAATCGTCGGCTTCCGCTTGTTCGGCGCGCCTCGGTATTTGCCCCGCTTGCGGTAGGCTGCCCAGATCAACTTGGCCAGTGTGGACCTGTCCAGATGCTTGACGCGGCCCTTTGCCTTTGGGGGTAGCGTAACCGTTACCGACTGGCGCGTGACATTGTCGGCGATTGCCTGGCGACATGCGGCCCGCAAGTCCTCAAGTTCTCGTCTAGCGCCGTTTGGCGTCCCTCTGCGCTTCGCATAGTCGGCGCACGTCGCGCTGGTTATGTCGTCGAGGGTTTTGTCGCCCCAATAGGCGAGCAGGTTCTCTGCCCGTGCGGCAAGCTCCTTCGGTCTGGTGGCCGTCTCGCTCTTAAGGGCAACGTAATGCCCTAGAACTTCAGCTACGCTGACTTCTGACGCGTCCCGCCCTTTCTTCGCTGGACTGGCGATGAACTGTCGCGCGATGTGGTCTGAGAGCGCTCTTTCAGCTCCCTCACGATCAGATGCGCTGCAGCCAGTGCCGTGCTGTTTGCCGCCGTCGAGGATGATCCATGCGGCGGCTCGGTCTTTGCTGGCCGGTCGCAGCCAGAGCCGGGCTGGTTTGCGGGCACGCGACATTTTGATTTCATCTCCTCTATGGACTGCAGCGTGGTAAAGTCTTTGCCTGCTATTCGCATGATGGTCAGTCGACCACGTGCAGCCTCCTTGCGGAGCCCGCTGATGGTCATTCCGCCGTGAGGGAAGGCGACAGGCAAGATTGCCGCCAGCCGAACGGGAGCGTCCGGCTGGATGTTGTCGTTTGCGGGGGAGAGCATTAGTGCAGTAAACCAGAGGAGGGTGCCGTAGTGGAGGCCATCATGCTCTGAATGATTTCACCTCGGCGTGCGTTGCGCTCGTCTTCCTCGCGCTTTTCTTTCGCCTTGGCGAGGCGCTTCTGGCGAGCAGCGATTGCCTTGTCGCGCTTGTAGCGCTCATGAAGGCTGTGCCATTCGAGCAGCGCCTTGTCGTGGAACTGATCGCAAAGGGCCTCGAGCCCTGCGCGCTCTGCCCACGATGGCGGGTTGCAATCGTCTTCGTCGCAGCCAGAGTCATCGGGATATTGATAAAACTCAAGATCGCGGAATACATCCGGGCCGGCGTATGAGCCTCGGACTTCCTTCATGTCATTCGGATACTCCTTTGCCCAGACGCTCATGCAGATTGAGGCGAGATTCGTCATGTCGGGCACAAGCGAGATGATGTGTTGTGCTAGACGTCGAGCGGCGTCGCGCTCTTCTGCTGTGCGAGGTAGGCAACGAGGGTTGTGGTCCATCCGCTGGAGCCCAAGGATCAATGCGGTGGCCAGTTCTGTCTCTGATAATTCGCTCACGATATATCTCCTCTTGTTTCAGGCGTCTTCGGTGTCGTCAGTGACGTTTACGAGGAAGGCGACATAGTCGTCTTCGCTGCTGACCAGATGGTCATCATCGGCGAGCCAGACGCGCTCCACTTCGGCGGCTTCCTTCTTCGTCGCCTTGCGGAGGGCGATGGGAGAAACGCCATCCCAAAGCGGCTTGCCGTTCGGGCCGTCCAGCGTAGTCAGGTCTTCACGGAAAAAACCCTGACCGAGGATGTCCTCGGCGCCGTCGCGATCCTCGCAACGAAAGCAAGCGATCGGTTGCTCCTCAATCTCAACGGTAAAATATTGCATGTTGGTCTCCTCTTGTTGCGGCCCGGCCCGTCTGCCGTTCCAATAAATGTTATATGCGCAGAATAAGAAAATTGCGCAAGGATAAAAATGTGTGGTGCGCAAAATAAATTTTTGGTAGGTGTGAGCTTTAAGGGAGCGCCCATGGCCACACCAAAACAGCTTGTTTCAAAAATTGCAGAGATCACGGGCGTACCGGAGGGGACCGTCATCCTCCATGACCGCAATCTCATGGTCGCCGGCTTGCGTAGCCTTGGCGTGCGGGGCAGGGGAACTTCAGCGGTAACGTTCGAAGATGCGGCGAACTTGCTGATAGCGGTTGCAGCGAGCCGGAACGTAAAAGATAGCGCAAAGGTGGTATCCAGCTACAAAGACCTGCCCGCTGACTACCCCATAGACTTCACCGACGAGCAGAGAGGTGTGTCGTTCGGCGATGCCATAGCGGCACTGATGGAAGTGCTTGCGGCAAGTCCTGAGGCTTGGAAAGCTGGCAGCGATGAAGACGGTTTTGTCGATGTCCTCCTCTATGGCCCCAATCCTTCGGCGAAGATTCATATCAGGACGAACGGCAAGGATCATACGTACCAGTACGAGCCGAGATTTGGCCGAGAAAGGCCGCGTTCGGCAGGCGATCTGGAATTCATCAGCAAGTTTAGCCAGTCGTCGCTAGGGCATATCGGCACGCTTGTTGCCGAAAGGTGATGCCGCGCTCAAAGCCAAGGCCGAGCGCGGCGCGACGGGTCGTCGAGGTTGGTGGCCTCCGAGGTGGTGCCTAACCGTCGCTGTCTGGTACCCAAGGCCGGGCCCGAACCGGCATCGATCCTATTACGCTGAACCGTTTAGAAGACGGTGGCGATACTTGGGTGAAACTTTTACCCCTTGAACGCTGCCGTCAGCGCCCGCGCTTGGCTGCCCGCTACGTCGATCAGATCGGCCAGGGCGACGAAAAGTTCGTCTTCGGTCTCGACAAGTTCCTGCATGAAGAGCTCCAACCCAAGCACAAGGCCAGTCAGGCGGCGCACATGTTCCTCAGAGTTGAGATAGCGTCTCGAGTTCAGCACCGTGCGAAGTGCGATCTGCTCTTCTTCGGCCGTCAATTCGATCACTGCTGCAGTCATTTCCGTTGCCCCCTTGGCCCGTGTTGATGAAGAGGAACATGGCGCCAAAAATCGGAGTCGTCAACCTAAGTCATTGAAAAAGTTTAACAAATTTGTAGAACGGAAGTCGATTTCGAAATGAAATCAATAAAACTGCCGCTAGATTTTCTTCGCGTGTGGTGGGATGGTGGCGGCTCATCTGAAATGAAACGCAGGGGCACAAATTGAATCAATGGAAGGTTGTCACCTACCGCTATCAGGCGGAGGATATTGGCAAATCGGAACAGCTTCAGGAGCTATTCATGCAGACCCTTTTGGCGAAGGGCGGCGCGCGTGATGCGGCGATATTTGCAAACCGGTCGCCGGACAAAACGCTTTATCAATGTTACCTCACCCCCAGTGCCGCAGCGATGTTGGCTCCTTTTTTGATCGGTCTGTCGCCGGAGGATTGCGGACCACCTGAGAAAAACGATCTCTCGCTACTAGTCGCCGTGGACCAAGAAGCGGCGTGGGAACTTTTGAATTAGCATTTTGTGGGAACTAAAATGTTGAACGCGATAGAAGGTCAAATAGGTACCCTGTCCGCCCCATGGTACACGTTAATCGTACCGGATGGCGTCGACCCCGACTTGCCCGGCATATACCAGTGGGAGATCGACGGCGTGGGCACCTATATCGGCAAGTACACACGCAAGTCACGCCCCTTCAGGGAATATGAGGCAAACGTACTCAAGATCCTTGAGGGACGGCCCTACCGACCACGCAAACCTGACAGTTTTCGAGCGGTGCATCGAGCACTCTGGTTGGGGCATGCCACGGGCCGGTCAATTACCCTCACTATTCTAGAGAACTGCGCCCCTGAGGCATTGTTACAGAGGGAAACTGAGCTTGCGAAGGAGCGTGGCACCTTGAACGGTCCAAGGGGGCGGAAGGTGCTAGAGGAATTTCTGCGACGACAAGAGCCCCTAGAGACAGCAAGCGGAAGCGTAAGGATTGACGCAGTTTAGCATATTGACAACTCCTGCATGTAGTCGTTGCATCTCAGGGATGCGTCGCAGGAGACCACATGGATTTGCAAGCTAGAAACCGGAAGATTTACGAGATGCGCCTCAGTGGTGCGAAGCTGAGTGATATCGGCGCTGCATTCGAGATGTCTGCAGGTAGGGCTGGTATCATATGCAGAGAGATGGCCGCCCTCGCAAAAGAACGGCCCGTTCCCGAAGGTCTATCACTCAAGACGGCAAAAGCGATCGAATGGGCGTTTGGCATCTGGCCGTCTGCGGACACAGTGGAGGAGATCGCCGACCGTAAGGATGAGTGGTTGCGGGCTCATGGCATCGGCCGGAAGCAGTATTTGGAGATTGAAGCTTGGGTGGCCAGCAGAGATAGGAAGTGACGCTGAGGCTAAGCAACTGCACCGGCAGTTTTGCCAACGATTAAGGCTCTGAGATCATCATCGTCTGCAACATCAACATCCGCCTGCGCGGAGAAGTGCAGGGCGAGCGTGAATGCTCCATTGCCTGTCATGACATAGAGCGCCAGGCTTTCGCCAGCATCTGCCTCGCGCATAACCCGTTTGATGCTGATCTTCTCGATGTTATTGAAGTAGTGGTTTGACTGTATCATGGACCTATTCCTGAGGTGAGAGATGGAAGAGAATGAGTTCGCCAAAGCGTGGAGATTCCTGGTGACTAATCCGCACGGCCAGATCTTGGACAACACCGACAGCGATCTGGCCAACATGGAGCATGCATACTCACTGAGTGACGACATGCGCGCGTCCGCGCTGTCTGCAAAAGAAGCCATCGACGCGTATCTGGCGAGCATCACCGCATCGAAGATCAACGGCGACAGCGCCCTGAAACAACGGGCGCTAGAAGCCATTGGCACTATGGAGGAAGCGTGGAGAAGGTAGCCGGACCCTAGTTCGCGTCCGTCAAGCCGTAGCGCCTTGTCTGATTCCAGAGGTTCGGCGTTGCCGGCGTGCCGGGTGGCGCATTCGCGGCCGGCGTGGAGCCGCTGGTCGGGTCGTTGTCGTTCGAGGTTTCGCCGCCGCTACCCGCGGCACCGTTCGACGATCCACCCGACTTGCCGTCGTATAGCTTGGCGCTGATCTGCGTGCGGTAGCCTTCGCCCTTGCTGAATGTGTGCGTCGCCGTGTCGATGATGTACGGCGCCCCGTCGAGGCCGGGCCGAACGCCGGAGAACAACAGCGGAGCCCCGGCCGCAATTGCTGTGTCGCCGATGACCGTGACAGACGCCGCGCCCTCGCCGCGCTTTAGATCCTTGGCTCGAGCCTGCGCGGCCTTATCGGCTTCCTCGACGTTGGCGAACGGCTCCGGAATGCGAAACACGCTGTCGCCGTCCTCGTCGCCTTCAGCTTCGATCTCCACGCGTTTGGCCGTGTCGCTGTCCTGATAATAGGCGACGACCTTGCTGTATTTCGTGCGGTCGTTGGCTTCGAAGTTGCACGAGCCCTCAACAATGACGGGCGGCGTGACGACGACGGAACCGACAAACGTGCCGGCCGCGCTGTTGCCGGATCCTCGCTTCGCGAATATCAGCCGGCCATTCTTGATGTTGAAAAGAGCGCTGTGACGTTCGGCCAGGCGGTAGAGAAATTGGAAGCCCTGCTCGTCTTGCTGCGCGAGCCATGGATATTCAAAGTCGCCAATCTCGCTGTCGATTGCAGGCGTCAGCCCGTTCTCTTGCGCGAGCTCGCCAACAATGTCCTTCAGCTTCTTGTTGTCCCATGACCGCTCCTGGCGCTCCTTGAGCTTGCCCTTGCGCAGGTCCGCGGACTTGCCGCTGATGCTCATGGAGTAAGGCAGGCACTTCACCGAAACCTTGTCGACCGTGAACTTGCCGAGGCTGCGCAATGTGCCGTAGCCTAGCCGCACGTCGATGATCGCGCCCTTGCGCGGAATAGCCAGGAAGCTTGGCGGGCCGTCGTGCAGTTCAATGTCGACCGTGTCTGCGTCGGCCTCGTCTTTGTCTGTGACGGTGATGGAAACAAGGCGCTCGTAAAAGGCGCCGGCAACCGGGTTGCCGTCGATCGTGACTTCGATTTGTGGGCGCATGGTCTATCCTTTTTGGAGGGGAGGAGGGCGCGCTGTGCACGCGCCCTGGCTTGTCAGTAGGGGCCGCCCTTCAGGCTGCTGTCGACGCCCGACTTAGCCGCGTCACCGATCTTGGCGGCGACCGCATTCGCCACAGCATTCGCGTCTCCGGCGCCCGAGATGGTGAAGTGGTTGACGACACTGACCTGCGGCGCGGGCTGGGGGTTGGTCACGTTGACGGCCTGCACCCCTTGTGGTGCCATCGCGGCGCGGAGCGTGCCGAGATCCACGCCACCCATTAAGCGCTCGCCGTGCGCGCCAGGATCGCGCGTCAAGCCGCCGTAGTCCGGCCCACGTGGCTTCTCGCCGCCGCGGTTGAACATCAACGCCTGTTCTTCCGCGGTCAGCTGCCTAACTTCGCCATTGCCGCCGAGAGTGGACAGAACGCCAAGCGCTAGAGCTCCGGCCGTGATGCCGCGCAGGATGCCCCCCAAGCCGTTGCCGCCTGGTGCGGCAGGGGTGCTGGGCGTGGTCGGTGCCGTCGCTCCTTTCGGCATGTTTCGACTGGCCGATGCCAGATCGCGGATGGCCTTCGCCGCCCCGGCTGCCTTGATGCCGATGAAGAGCAAACCGGCGCCTATGCCGAGCCATTCCATTGTCGAGAGCTTGGACATATTGTCGACGAAGTCGCCGAGGCTGCTGGCACCCTGCACCGCACTAGCGATTGCCGCGATGCCGGCCGCAATGGCAAACAGCCTGAACCACTTCGACATTACCAGACCGCCCAGCACCAATCCGAGCTCGGTTAGGAAGCTGCCGACCTTGCTATTTGCCACCGCATCCGAAGCCGCCCTGGCGCTCTCGCCGAATGTCCTGAACTTATAAGCAATCCGCCCGAGCTCTTCGCCGGCCACTACACCGTCGGGGCCTGCCACGCCGAAGATGAGATCCGTGATTGACTTCAGTCCGCCGTCACCCACACCCAAGCCCGCCATGAAGGACTTGAATGCAGTCCCGAGCTTGTCGAACACGCCTGCTCGCTGGTCGGCGGTGTCGAGAACGAAAGACAAATGGTCGGCCAGCCGCCCGATCGGCTCAAGTAGATTCCCACCGATTGCCGCTCCGACGTTTTGCATCCTGACCTGAAAGGCGCGGATCTTCTGGTTGGCGTCCTGCATTCGCCGGTTGAAGCTGTCAGCAACAGTGCCATCGGCTCGGTTGGCCTCGTCCCTGATCCGTCGGTACTCCGCCATGTTCTGGAGGAGCGGTCGCAGTGCGCGCTGGACTTCGGAGTCTGCGAAGAGGTCGCCCATCTTTGACAGGTCGCCCTTGAGGGTGTCTGACGTGATCTCGGCGATGCTCTCGATCGGCGTCATGCCCTTCGCCGTGGCCTGCTCCATCTGCTTGCCGAGATCCACGCCCATCTTCTTGAACGCGGCACGCGTTTGCGGCGCGTTCATTTTTTGCAGAAGGTTCGCCAGGGCATTGGCTGCGGTGGACTCGTCGCCGGTACCTGTCCGGACGATCTGCAGGGCAGACGCGAGATCCGCGACGGCACCGACTCCTTGCTGGCCGAATGCCTGATATGCCGCGCCTAGCGATGGGATGTACTGAGCCATGGCCTTGAGCTCAAAGGCTCCGTTATTTCCGGCGCTGGCCATAGCGTCGAGCGCGGCGGTCATCTCGTTTGCGGGAACCTTGAGGTTCTGCATTACCGACACTGTAGCGCTAGACAGGTCCGCGATCGTCGCGCCGGTTGCCGTCGCAGCCTTGCCAACTGCACCAATGGAGCCAACGGCCTCATCAGCCGACAGGCCCATGCCCGTCATAATGTCGATGGCTTCCACGAGAGCCGAAGTTGTCTGGTTCGTCGGGCCGGAAAGCGCGGTCAAGCGGCGCTGCATTTCGGCCAGGGCGTCGTTTGAGAGGCCTGTCTTTATGCCTACCTCAGTAAGCTGTGCCTGCAGCCCCCGCGCTGCGTCAAACGTGCCGCCAATGCCTTGGGTCAGGCCGACATAGCCAGCGCCAAAAGCGGCGATGCGGCCGATTAGACCGCCCACACCGAATCCAGCCGCTTGTCGCTGCAGCCCGGCCAAGGCGGCGGATATGCCGCGGACCGGGCTTGTGATACGGTCAGTTAACCCAAGTTGTAGCTGGCTGCGAAGATTGGCCATTGTACGTCCCTACATGCTTCTCAAGGTGTTCAGCGACTGCCGCGGTGATGGTCGTGATGTCGTTGAGGTCGATTGCCTCTGCCGCAGCCAACGGGATATTGGCTAGGCGTGCGACTAGGGCGCAGAGGGCGTCCATGTCATAGCCGGTTGACGCGCGCCGGATGAGCTCCATGTCGCCAAAGCCAGGCTTGCGAAAGTTCAGTGCGTTGATGACCATCGGCCCGTGAGCGACGGGGTGGGTGAGTGTGATTGTGGTCAAGTTGATCTCCTGAAAGAAAAAGGCCCGCGAGATGCGAGCCATTGGGGGAGGGGTGGGTGTTTACAGCCCGGCTTCAGCTAGGGACTCAGATTCGGCGGCGCCGAGCATCTTCCGCAGGCCTGCGTCAGGGGCCGGATCCGCAACTTGCGGCAGGTCTTCAGCCCGCGGCCCGAATTCCAAATTCAGTCCCGTCAACTCGTTGAAGTGAGATGCCGCGGCGCGGCCGATTTCGTTCCGGAGGTCGGGCTCTATGATGACGCAGGGCACCGGCAGGCGCTCTAGCTTGGGCACCACCATCCATAGTTTGTCGGGCTTTTGCTCCGGCCGCACCAAGCCAAATCCGCGAAATCCGATTTGACCCATTTTGAAATCAAAGCCGGCGACAAATCCAAACCTGCGATTGATGAGGTCGAATCTTTCAAAGATCATTTCGTCTCCTGTTTCTTGTATGCAGCCACGGCTGCCTCGACGAACGCCCGGTGGGCGCCGCCTGTGAGCTTGACGGCCGAGCCGCCGCGTTTGCTCGACGGAGGCCATGCACCGAACTTGCCTTCGTCCAGAAACAGGGTGCAGCCGGGAATCCGAACGTCGCCACAAATGGCTGTGAATTCGGCGAGCACCTTCCGGTTGCCAGCGTCGAAATCGGCTGTCCGCATGTGTTCAATCGTGAACATCATTGGTCTCCTATGTGTCCGCGCTTCTGTGCACGGTGCGGACACAGTAAAGCAGCAAAAAGCCCCGTTGTTCTGGCTTTTTGCCGCATAGTTTTCTGTGTATTGATGTCCGCGGACACCTTTTCAACCTGCGGCACGTCCAAGAGCCGGCGGCTGCGTTGTCGCAGCGGGTGGGGGTGGTTTTACGGTCCCTAAGGTGGGGGGGCTACGACACCGCACCCTTCGTCAAAGCCTTGATTGCCCGGCGAACTTCGATCGGCATGCGCGTGTCTGCAATGCGATAGAACGTCCGTTGGCTCTCGTCCCGCACAACCTCGCGCGGAACAGCAGGCCCCCACAGCACCTCGATTGCATTCTTACGGCCGGACACCTTGTTCTCTCCGCCCGTGTTCTTGAACACGTGGCCGCCTGCCTTTGCGCGACCTGTCGAAGCAAATTTAGTTGTCGCAAGCCGAGCGCGATTTATCCAAGTGCCGGGGTGCATCTTTCGATTGCCCCATTCTGCAGCGGACACGCCTTTCTTACCCTGGCGCGGGCTGAAGTCCTTCAATGGTAGATAGCCACCCCGCACGTCGATAACGGCCATCAAGTTGCCCGCCGACGCTTTGTAGATCTTCATTCCGCCGTGCTTGACGATGTTGCGCTGGCTCGTGCCCATCTGTTGGGCCACGGACTTCTTGACGCTGGAGTTGACCGTCGTCGCCACTTTATTCAGGGCCATCGAATAAGCACGTCGGCCCTTTGCGGGGTTTCCAAGGGCTTCCGTTGCCTGGGTGAGCAGACGCAGCCCGTTGCCCTCCCATTTCATCGTAACTAATGCCATTGGCTCGCCCCTAGCTGCTCAGCCGGCTGTTGGCTTTGTCGATCGCCTTTGACCAGCCGGAGGCGCGGGAACTCGATGTGCCGGACAGCTCGTCATTCTTCTTCGCGACGGCGCCTGCCCACGCGCCTGCGGGCTTTGGCTCGGCTTTTGTTTCTGTCGCCGATGCTCGGGGTTTGCCGTTGACGCGAGCGAGGACCTTGTCCCAACTCGCCTTGGCTGCGTCCGCCCGCGCCGTCTTGGCGCGAGCTCTGTCTATTGCGGCAAAACGGGCAAGCGTTTCGTTACTCAGTGGCATGCTTCACATCCTTGGGTGCTGCGAAATACTCGATTTCGATAGGGCGCTCGGTCGGCGCGGGTGGTTCGATGTAGGGCTTATTCAATTGCTGCAGGATGTCGTTCGGGCTGCCGGGTTCGGGCTTCCAAAACGCCGATGCGCCTGCCATCAGCGGCGGCAGCGCAATCTCAGAAGCGAGTGGCGCGACGTAACGGCCGCCTTGCTGAGATCGGAACTTCCGGCGAATGAGCCGCGACCTGACGACTTCCATCGCACCGCTGTCTGTGGGGAGTGATCCGCGAAGCTCTGTCTCGCCCCGGCGAACCCTTTGCTCCGGATGAACACGCGACTGGAGGTGGTCCGCAATCGGCGTGCTGCGATCTCCAACGCCGCACCACAACTCCACGACTTCCTCGCCAAGCTCTTCACGGTACAAAGTCGGCGTCCCACGTGATGCCTCTGGCCCGAAGATCGGCAGCGCACCTTCCGGCAGGTTCTCGTTTGCAGCACGAACCGCAAGCTCGGCCTCTGCAAGCTCGCGCAAGATTGTGCGGATGGCTTCGGCCGCCTTCGGGTATTCGCGGCTCATCTTCTTGCGTGCGCTGTCCGCGAGTTCCTGTGCCTTTTTGTAATCGGCCAAGCGCGCGCTCTCCGCTTCGGAGGCCGCAGCACGTTCCAACTGGGCTTCCAGCTTGCCGATAATCGCCCCGTAGCGATCGACGTCGATCATGGCGTCCTGTTTGGCGTCGGCAAGCTTCCGAAGTGCGGCCGGCTGCTCGGTCAGCAGGCCGTCGGTGTAGGCTTTCTCTGCGACAGTGACGGCCCTCTCAGCAGCAGCCAGATCGGCACGGGCCTGCTCAAGTGCGGTGCTGATGTCGGATGAGGTGCCGCCTTTGAGGAAGCGGGACAGAATGTTAGTCATTTGTGGTCTCCTTTATGATTTGACGGTTGTGTTGCCAGATCCGGCCGGCGTAGAGCGTCACGCCAGCAGCCTCAGTTCGGGCGATGTCGAGTTGCTCTTGTGCGTGGGGAATGACCGGTCCGCTGGCGTCGTACGTAGCAGCGAGGATGCGGCTGACGGTCTCGGGGCTGACGGGCATGTCTGCCCGGTGAAGGGCCACCATCATGGCGATTACGAAAACTTCGTGCTCACTGAAAACGCGCCGATGTTTGCGTTTGGTGCCGAAGGTGCGCTGCACCTTGGCAAACCCAATCCATGTATTGAGGGTGGTCGGGTGGACGTCGAACCACCGACAGACGTCAGTGAACTCGTAGACTTGGTCGGCGTAGCCAGGCGGAGCCTGCGGCATGGGTTTTCCTTTCATTATCTAATTTTCGTTGATCTTGTGAGGGTAAAGAAAAACCGCCCCGACGGGCGGCTAGGTAGCGGGGTAACCCGCGAAACGTTGCCGGGAGCGCGGAGACCACAGCGCTCGACCGGCGCGACCAGCATCCGTTTGGGCGGATGCCGATGCTGGAATAGAACCCGACTACCTCGTTGAGATAGTCGGGCCGAACTGGCTGCCGCCGCGTGGTCGATGGGGAGCATCTTCCTTTCGGTAAAAAATCGGCAGCCAATACTGGAATAGAAAAAGCCCGGTTGGAGCCGGGCTGAGTGAAAACCGCGCGATGCGGCAATGTCTTGGAGCGCGCAATCAAATGTGCGCTACTTGCCTATAGCTAAATTGCGCAACGCGATTTGTAACAATGGGACGAAAATTAGTTTCGGCAATTTGCTCTTTCGCCCACGCCATCGCTGCGCGAATGAGTTTTGCGCCCTTTTTGTCCTGATACCGCCCCATCGCGCCGAATGCCTTGCCGATGCCGGCGACGTTCTCGCGGGCCAGGATGAGCTCGAGCACGTACTCAATTTCAGGCGGCGGTGTGGCAAACTCCGGATCCTCGGCCCTCAATGGCGAACCTTTCGACTTGCCAGGGCGGGGCGTGCCTAGTCCGGATTCCGCGCCGATAAAGTCGCACCCATGCGTCGGCAGCGCGTCCGCGCAAGATCCAAAACTGCGGAAATCCGCAGTTAGGTTACGGTCCACGATAAACGTGCCGTTGTTGTGTACTGAAAGATCCTGATCCTTCGTCTCGACCCGCGAATGCCCGGCCGGGGTGACCGGCTGCGGTTCGGCCGAACCAAGAGGAGGGATAGCTCCGGGAATAGACAGGTGCTCCCCGAGGCTTGCTTTGAATTTCGACTTGCCGCGGGCAACACCGTTCTTACGGACGTCGAGACCACCCTGCTGCTTGTTGTCGTTCGCCGGTTCATGCTCGATCGGCAGTCGCTGGCGAGCTATCATCCACAGGCAGGCGGCACCGTAGTCGTCCTGCTTAGCTGCCCAATTGAACGCCGGTCGCTCGCCTCGAAAGACGGGCGCACGGCCTTTGCGTGGGGTGTTGTCGTTGGCTGCCAGGTATTTGTCTGCGGCTGCCTCAAGGCGATAGCGGGCCGCTGGTGTGCGCAATGTTTTCGGCAGGTCGGCCGGATCGGGCCGCTGGCGCGGTTCTTCAACAGTCATGAGGTATTTCCCATGGGTGCGCGGCCATTCGATGGCTCTTAGCGCGTGCCGTCGATGCGGCGGGCTGCAGTCGGCAATCAGCCGATGATCACTTATAGGGCCATTCTACAAATATGTCAAGATAGAGCTTGCATTCTGGCCTGTGATAGTGTAAGGGCGCGCCCTCCCGCGAGAACGGCTATCGCAGAGTCAGGTAGTAATAATAGCCATCGCTTCGGTCTTCGATTGTGAATTGCACCGGGATCGTAGCGCCAGCTGATGTCACCACCTCTGCGGTGCAGCTTCTCTTGATACCAGAGACGCCGTCATCTC
The DNA here is from genome assembly GCA_046294755.1 of Allorhizobium sp. Classification (GTDB taxonomy): domain Bacteria; phylum Pseudomonadota; class Alphaproteobacteria; order Rhizobiales; family Rhizobiaceae; genus Allorhizobium. The sequence continues at coordinate 108,593 of JBKBON010000009.1, forward strand.
CTATGTTAATGACGTCTTGGGCGGCCATGTTAAGGACATTAATAGGAAGCTGCGGGAAGAGATCTTTAACCTGCGCAATCGAAGTAGGTGACGTGCATGTGGGGGCGCCAAGTCCAAGATAGGGCATGGTAAACCCGGCGGCAGCATATAGCGAAAAGGCGAACGAAGCGAACCAAGCCAAGAGCGGAATCTGGTTCCGGCCGACGCGACGGTTCCTCATGTACAGGTACGCAGGGACTATGACGGCAGCAAGGAATGCAGATGTCGGAGTTCTGCCGCTCGCCTTGATTGCGGCCTCGTCTCGATAGGCGAGAAAAACATTAGCAATGATGTATCCAACGAAAGCGACCTCTTGGGGCACGATTATTCCGCCCTCGGCCATGGATGTTTCAATGAAGTAGCCTGCGAGCGGAACTGCCGCCAGGCACCAGATCCACGTGTCGTTCAACTGACTGACTGGAAGAGGAGGCGGCTGGCCCCCCTCATTGAATTCAGGAACATCGGCGATCTTCCGCCAGCCGGAGCCGAATGCCTCTGTCCAAACGAGCGTGTCAGGAGACAGCGATCCTGACTTGAGCAGGGACACTGCCTTATCCAGTGCGACCGGACCGGTGCGCGATCCATTGTTGTCATAATACCAGTCAGCCATGCCCCCCCCCCGGCGCTAATCCGCGTCACCCACCAGCGAATAAGTTTGGTTGCGGTGCAGGCTACCTGTCAACTATCGGGACATAAACTTGCTGACCATTAATGGGCACCAGTTTCCTTTTTGCTGATCGCGGCATCTACATGAGAAGCCATGCATTTCAGAATGTCCGCCTTCTCCGCGACTTTCCAAAAAGGAAGGAAATCGTCTCCCGAAATTCTGTCATAGAGCGAGGCAGGGCGGCTGCGGACCCGCTCAGGCTGCAAAAGGCCAGAAGGACCCAATGAAGGGGTGGGATGCATTCTGCACACATTCTTCTGGTATTGCTGAATTCCGCCTGAGAAGGTCCAACAATCGAGGAGGCTTACATGACCGACGATCGAGAGAAGACTGTTGCCGAGGTCGTGACAGAGGTGAGGCGTCACGCTGAAGGCGCCGATGGCTTGGTCGGCGTGCTGTACGACGCAGGCGTGACTGACGCTGATGAGCTAGTCGAACTTGTTCTGGCTGGCGAAGCTCGGTTGAGTTCGAAGCCGTGGCGTGACGAGGAGAGAGAGTAGCGCGTGACTGGCCCTATTCAGATGAGGTAGGCCAAGTGAGCGGCGATTTGGTCAGGCGTGAAACAGTCGACGTAACCAGGTCTCTGCTGTTGTTTGTTGAAGGCCGCCGCTGGCCGTTCTAGTTAATCAGCCGAATTTCTTCGGTCTATCGCGCAACTTGTTTTTTGCTTCGCGATGAATTGCCCTCGTCGCGGCCTCGGCTGATTTTCTTTCTGAGATCGACATAACCCGAACAACTGAGTACTCGGGCTGCTTCGGGACTCGTGAACCCCCTGTGATCAAAGCCGAGAAGCTCGTTGCAAAATTTTGCAAGATCGCTGCCATAGAATTTCTCCAGCTCTGTTTGCTCGGATGAGTTAAGCCGTATCTGAACATCGTTACCATCCTTCGAGGCTAGCGTGCTCATACCAATAACACGCCCACCTTTCCCGAGGATGAATGACCGAAGGTCAGCTAGGGTTCCACCCAAGGTAACTACGTCATCCACTATGACATATGGGGTGGTCTTGTCAATTTCGCCATAAAAGCCTGAACGGTGCGCTATTCTGACCCAGGCGGTGGACTTATCTTTGGAGAAGTCCTTAGTCTGGAAGATGCCTTCCTCAACGCCCCATCCAAGCTCATGGCCGAGCCACTGAGCATAGGAGATTGCCAGGGCATTGTTCGATTCACCAATCTGAGCGGAGGGTGCAATCAGCTTCGGCCGCATGCCGTATTGGTGCTCAAGCTGCTTCAATTTATTGAACGTATCAGCGGTAACCAAATCGTCCATTATCTCAAGCGCAGCCCCAACATCCCGCGAGCCCTTTGCGGCATCATACAATGGATGATCGCCCAAACCGAACCTCGCTCGGTCTAGCGACTTCCATGGTGCACTTACAAAGACTTCTGGGAAGTCGCCTTCCCAAGGGAACCGAATCATTTGCTGGCCGACAATTGATACAACTCGGGGGATGTACCACTCGCACTACAGCAGCCTCAAGCGCTCTTAACAGTTATACCGCGGTAGATAGCAAATCGTCTCCATCAAACCTTGAACATATTGATCAGCGCCAACCGGACCTGCCGACGTGTGGTCCATTGTCGTTCGCCGCAAGCGCTCGCAGTTCCGCGACGAGTTCCGACTTCTCCTCGTGAAAGCGTTCGGGGTTCCGGTGGCATGGCGCTAAGCGCGCCAGCCGTTCCGCGATGTCGGCCAGGGCATCTCGCCGGGTCATCCAATCACCCGCGCGATTATGTCTGTCCGGCCGGCTTCGGCGAGCTCTTCCATGGGCACCCACTCCCAAGCCCATTCCTTGCTGATGGGATTATAGCCATAGGCCAAGACGGATTCGCCGTCGCAGTCGTCGATGTCTTCGATCGTGTCAGGGTCTATCATTAGGAACTCCTCATTTGCAGATTTGCGGATTTGCAAGGGTCCTCCTTTTTTATGGTTTGAGTTCCATAATCCGGCAGAATCGGAGGAGGTCTGCAAATCTCGCAAATGGTGTTTTTAGTGATTTGGTATATATAAAAACTATATATATACCAATGATTTAGCCTTGCGGTGCTGGGCGAAAACACTTGTACAAATAATTGCTATTTGCAAAACGGGTGCACAAACAACGGCTCGAAAACCGTGCACCCTGTTTGCAAATGCAAGTGATTTTGCAAATGCCCCGGCCCGTTATTTGCCCCATCCTGCGGCGGTCAAAGTCATCTTGCGTCCGTCCGTTTTTTCGATGTGTCCGCTTTCTTGCAGGCGACGTATTGCCCCGTCGAATGTTCGCTCGTCCGCTTTGGACACGCCCCGGCGACGGAGGAGGGCGGCTCGGAACATCTCCCCGCCATTGTCGCGCAACGCGGTGATGATGGCCTTGCAAACCGCTTCGAACTGGCTGCCGGACATATGCTGAAGGATGCCGGAATCGACGGCGTCGATTGAGGCCATAGCCAGCGCCCGTGCCCACGCGACATCCTCAACCGACACGGCAGGAGTCTCCGGGTTGCGGCTCAAGGCTCGCAACGTCGCAAGCTTGACGACGTGCTCGGCCGTTCGCCCGACGATGCCATCACGGCTCTCGTCGCGTTCGATCTCAGCGTCTTGCCAATCTTCAACAGCAAGCCAGGCGGCTTCCGCTTCTGCATTCGCCCAGCCGACGCGCGCGAACTGAGGACGTGCGCCCGCGGTGCGCCAAGCACCTTTCGCATTGAACCCCGCCGGCCACCTGAACTGCTCCTCGGCATCGGCAACAGCTTTCAGCAAAGAGGCGGGAGTGCTTAGGCCATCGTCTGCGGGGTTGCTCCGCTTCGGCCTGTCCTTCGGCGACACGAAAATCAGTCGCGCAATGAAGCCGTCAGTTAGATTGGCCTCGCTTAATCCGCCGTAGAACGTGGTCGGCGTCGACATGCCCATGATGGACAAGGAAGGCGCATAGACAGGCTCCGCGGTCGTCTCTTTGGATGCATGCTCCTTGCCGCGCCAGACGCTCGTCGCCTTGGAAAACACCTCGAGCATCAGCTTACGGATGGTCGCCGTCCAGTTGCCGCTCCCGCCGGCATTCACCGACTGCATGACCTCACCGAACTCGTCCCATAGCATCAGCATCGTCGGTTTCTTTCGCAGTTCCTTCTCGATCGCGCTTGCGCTGGTGACCTCGCCAGGGCCGATCAGGAACGGGAGTTTGGCATCCTCAAACAGTTGCAGGATGCGAGCTTGCGGCGCTTCCTTGCCGAAGCCAGGGCCCGCAATGCCAGCGAGGTAGAGGTTCACGCCCAAGCTCGTCGGGCCAATCACGCGCCGGCCGTAGAACGCCGACAGGAAAGCCAGTGCCGCCATTACCGCAAACTCAGGCGTGCGACGCCGGCTGGTGTCGAGGATCCACTCCGCGATGTCACCGATAAGACCGCCGGCATGTTTCGGGTCAAAAGGATTGATCGGCTCGCACGACTCGCGCTTCGACACTAGCGCTTGGATAGCTGCCGGGGTTGGCAACAGCGCAGCCCCTTTATCCACCCAGCCGAGATCCTCCTTGTTCTTTCCCAGCCGGGTGCAAAGCCATTCGGCAGCACTGGTGACACCATCGGCGTGGCCGCATTTGTGCACCACGTCGATAGCGGTGTGGACTTCGCCGCTTCCCCAATCGGTGATGCCTTCTGGATGGAGCGATAGGTTCGCATTCCGGACGCCACGCCACTCGGCCACGGCCCGATAGCCTTCGCCAGCACGGGCGGTCTTGGGCAGTCCGAGCGCAGGAACCCATGACGCCAGGTCATCAAGCGCCGCCTGATTGACGCGCCGGAAGAACGTATCGCCGGTATTGTCATTCGCCGCCTGGCGCTTGACCGGCGCCGGCTTCTTCTTGCCGTGGGGTTCCAGCAGAGCTTCGACATCGTGCATAAACCGTTCAAGCGAAGCCCAGTCAATCAGCGGCAACTCCGAGGCAGGCCGAAGCTCGGCGGGTGTCCATTCATAGGGCTTCCCTGTGTCGGGATGGATGCCGTCAACAATCACCTGCTGGCCGGTGCCCATGACCTCGATGCGCTGGTCCGCGCCGTCAATATTGAACCATGCGGTAACGATCTTCTCGCGAGGCTCGGCTGTCCGAAAGAGAAAGAGCGCCTTGGGTGCCTTGCCCACGCGCATCGGTGCATTCGCTCCGCCTGGCAGTTCGCGGACCATTGCGGCAATCGCCTCGGCTAGATCCGGACGAGTGATGTCGACATCGATAGCCACGACTTCGCCGGTCAGGATTCCGGTGTTGCGATTGTCTGGATGACTGATCTCCCACGTGTCGACATGCTCGCGTGTCGGGTTGGCGGAAGTCCAGCCGGTGAAGTTGTGCGGCCTCTTGCCCTTGCACGGGATAGGCAGATAGCCCTTGTCGAGAAGCTCGAGTCGCTTCTCAAGGACATCATTGCGTGTCTGCAGTTTAGGAAGTGGTGCCAATTGGGAAAACCTCGCGTTTTGCCGTTCCCGTCGGCGCCTCCGACGGGATTAGGTGTGTGCTGACGGTGTGGTGCTTAAGCGGCCTGTTCGACCGGATGGTTATCGTTTGCAGGTCGGCGGTCGGGGCGTAGCTGATAGAACTCCGCCCAACTCATGCGCCTACCGCGCAAGGGTCGGTCGTTGTCCGGTTTCGTCGTGCTCATGTATCCTCCCGCCGACGCTTGCCGGCAGACTGTTGGTGATGGTGGGTGGTGTGTGGGTGGTCGTTTTAACCGGCTAGCCGATTAAATTGTCTGCGCGTGTCTGGCGAAGGCTCGAAGCAAGTCGCGCTCCGACTCTTCCGCGGCCTGGAGCACCTTCAAATCGCGCTCAGGGATGTATGCGTCTAATCGACGCCACAGGATCGAACGCAACTCATGCGGCGGGATAGCGTCAAGCTCGCATGCGAAGGGGTAGGGCCACCTCATGTCGGCCGTTGTCTTCCGCTTCGGCTCGCGCGTTGGCAGGTGCATGGTCTGAATCTGCTCTAGTGTGACGCCTAGCCGTTCGAAGGTGACGCGCAATCCACGCTCATTCGCGAACCCAATGAGCTTCCTCTCCAAGTCGGACGCAGCATCCTGTCCTGAGCGATCGAAGTCGCCAAAGTGGTACACGTGCACTGTCTTGCCGATTCTAGCCCACACCTCGACCGCCTGATGTGCGAATGTCTCAGAAGTGAACCCGCGGCACACCATTAACGGAACGTCAAACATAGACGTAATCGGGCTCAGGCAACCGGCCAGTGCATCCTTCTCCACCCATACCTCGACGTTCCACGGCAGGTCTCGCCACATTGCCCTGCGGTAAAGTGCGGCTGTTTCCTCCAGCGCTTCCGCAACTCCACCATGCGTCCGTGGCTTGCGCATGAAACGCGTTAGGTCTGCGATGTGGTGGTACGGCATCCGGCCCGTCCTTCGCAGCTTCAAGACCTGTTGCTGAATCGCGTTGTAGCCGTTGTCGTCCTTCTGAATGCCGGGAATGCCGGCCACGGTCGCCGCATAGAACAGCTGGCGAACTGTCACAGGTGCATGCTTCTCAGCATAGTTAATAAGGAAGCGGGCGCGTGTCTCCATCTCCTCGTTGGTGCCGCGATGACGCTTGTTGTCGTTCGCATGGTTTAACGGGCTAGCCGTGTAAAAGGCGGCGGCTAGACTCATGCCGCACCGCGCGTATGTATCTTGAAAATCTGCATGGCTTCTCCTCTCGTAGTTTCCGTGCTAAAGCTCTTGATATTCGGATGGAGTTGTGATCCTTGCCGACTGCGTCACGGCAATGATTGGCAATGAATGGACGTATTCGAGCGCAATTCATTGCCGCAAGTATGAACGCGAAAGTCCTGAATTCCGGGCTTTTCGGTCGCGTTCATGTTGTTCGGGACGTGGGGGTCGCAAGTTCGAATCTTGCCACTCCGACCAGCTGATTTCCCGAACAATTCCATCATCGACAGAACTGCCGCAACAGCGATCGCAAGCCGCGTTCCTGGTCTTGCCGCATACCGATCTTGCGTCCTGAAAGTTGTATTTCACACAAACAATGGTGGTGAACACCTATTTCTGCTCAACTCACCTGTTGGGGGAAACCCGTGCAAACCATTGCTGAGGCATGTAGATTAGGCTAGCTTTATGTGCATTCTCCGTCTGGGCGGTGACGCGGGAAAATTGCATACGCTATCAGTGGTTGCAGCAAGCCGGTTTGGTGAACATGACCTCAGGGACAAGAAAACGTCGCCAGCGCCAGGACAAGGTGACCCTGTCGGATGTTGCCAATCAGGCAGGCGTCAGCGCCATTACCGTATCGCGCGCTCTGCGCGATCCGGAGAAGGTCTCGCCGCAGCTGCGCGACACCATCCTGAAGGTGGTCGAGGAGATGGGTTATGTGCCGGATCTCGCGGCCAGGGCGCTTGCCAGCAAGAACAGCGGTCTCGTCGGAGTTATGTCTCCCGGCTTGACCAGTCACGCCTTCCTCGCAGCCATCAGGGGCATAGAGGACCGCGTCCGCGCGTCCGATCTGCGCATCCAGTATGCGAGTTCCGATAACGCCACCGAAGACCAGCTTCGTCAGCTCCGCTTCTTTCTTTCTCAAAATCCGGCTGGCCTGATCCATGTGGGCCAGATCGGCGATGCTGCGATCGATGATCTCTTGCGGCGCGCACCCTGTCCCGTGGTCGAAATCATGGATGTCAGCCGGCAACCGACGGACATGGCGGTCGGCATCGACCACCGTCTGGCGGCCGAAACGGCGACCCGCCATCTTCTCGACAAAGGCTATCGGCGCATCGCCATGCTCGGTGGCGCCTGGGATTTCCGTGCCCGCCGCCGCCTCGAGGGCTATCAGGCGGTGCTGCAGGAGGCTGGCCTCTTCGATCCCGCTCTCGTCTTGTCCATCGACGGCAATACCAGCGTCGGGCTCGGCTGCCATCTGCTCGAGCGGCTCAAAAACGAGGCCCCGGACGCCGATGCCGCCTTTTGCCACAATGACGACATTGCCCTGGGCGTCCTCTTCGAATGCCAACGGCGGCAATATGCGGTGCCGGAGGATTTCGGCATTTGCGGCTTCAACGATCTCGACTATGCGGGCTTCGCATTCCCCACAATCACCTCGGTGCGCGTTCCCCGCTATGAGATCGGCTATCGCGCCGTGGACATGATCATCCGGGCCGCCGGCTCCGGAGCCTATCCTGCCAAGCTGGTCGACCTAGGCTTTCAGCTCGTCCAGCGCGGATCGACGGCACGGCAGGGGTGACCAGGTCCAGACCCCCCTGTGAGTCCGTCACGCAGAGTCAGGCGGCGCGGGCTTGGCGATGCTGTGCTTCCCCGCCTTGTGAGCCGAGGTTGAACTGGCTGATCATCCCACGCAGCTTCTCGGTTTCGTTCGACAGGGTCGAGGCTGCGGCACTGCTCTGCTCGACCATCGCCGCGTTCTGCTGCGTCATCTGGTCCATCCCGTTAACCGCGCTGTTCACCTCGACGAGGCCCGAGGATTGCTCGCGAGCGGCCGTCGAAATGGCCACCACGTGATCGTTTATCTCGACAATCAACTGGCTGATCGATTTCAGAGCCCCACCGGTATCGCTGACCAGCTTCACGCCGGACGCAACTTCAGTTGCGGAATTCTGGATCAGATCCTTGATTTCCTTGGCCGCCTTGGCAGATCGCTGAGCGAGTTCACGCACTTCCTGGGCAACAACGGCAAAGCCGCGTCCTGCCTCGCCTGCACGGGCGGCTTCAACCCCCGCATTCAGAGCCAAGAGATTGGTCTGGAAAGCGATTTCGTCGATCACACCGATGATGTTGGAGATCTTCAACGAAGAATCCTCGATGCGGCTCATCGCATCCACGGCATGGGCGACAACATCGCCGGATTTTTCGGCGCTGGACTTGGCGGAGCCAGCCACTGTGCGAGCCTCTTGGGCACGCTGTGCGGAGGCGCCGACATTGGCGGTAATCTCTTCGAGTGCCGCGGCCGTTTCCTCAAGATTGGCAGCCTGGCTCTCTGTGCGCCGTGAAAGGTCGCCGACGCCCTGGGTGATCTCCCGCGTCCCCTGGCTGATCAGTTCGACGCTCGCGGAGATCTCCCGGAAGGTGTCGCAAAGCTGGGACACGGACCGATTGAGGTCATGGCGCAGGAATTCGAACTCGGCAGAGAAAGGTTCAGTCAACTGGAAGCCGAAATCGCCGGAGCAGAGACGCTTCAAGGCATCGCCAAGCGAATTCACGGTGCGCACGCGGGCGGTGACGTCGGTCGCGAACTTGACGACCTTTACGACCTTGCCATGGATATCGAGGATTGGGTTGTAGGACGCGGAAATGATCACTTCCTTGCCCGACTTTGTCGTACGCGGGAATTCGGCAGCCACGTATTGGCCGTCGCGTAGGGTTTGCCAGAACTTCTTGTATTCCTCGGAACTGGCGAAAGCCTTGTCGACGAACATGCTGTGATGCTGTCCGATAATCTCCGTCGGCGAGTAGCCCATCAGGTTGACGAAGTTCTGGTTGGCGCTGATGATTTTGCCATCGACGGTGAATTCGATGATCGCCTGGGAACGCGAGATCGCAGCGATCTGGGCGGCGTAATCGACGTTAAGCAGGCGCGCCTTGGCGTCGGCCCATTCGACGACGAAGCCAACGGTTTTCGTCCCTTGCTTCAACGGCGTTACCAGTAGGTCAAAGACCCGGGTTCCAACGCTTATCGTCGCGCTATGGCGGTTCTTCAATGCCGCCAGCATATTGCGCTGGTGCGACGGATTCTTGTGGAAGACGTCAATATTGCTGCCGATCAGGGAGGCCACGCTGAACTTGGGCAGTTCCTTCTTCAGATCCGACTCAGCCTCTTTCAGCAGTTCAATGACTGCCGGATTCATATAGGTGATGTTCAGTTTGGCATCAGCAACCATGACGTTGGCCTGTAGCGCATCCAGCGCCAGTGTCTTGGCAACGGTCTTGGCATTCGCAAATCCCGGCAGTCCCATCATGTCCTCCAGTTGTCCAGCAGCCCTGCGCTGGTCGTGAAATATTAGCATAAGAAAAAATGCATACAAAAAATAAATGAAAAGCTAAAATACTGGCCGTGTGTCTACCTTTCGGGCGAAATTTTGAAGTGCTTGATGGGGAAGCGAACCTGGAAGTCCCCTAGGCTTCAGTCCACGCGCGAAAAGCTGCGCGATGCAAACAAAACAAGAAGATAGGGGGGGCGATGTTCAGCCGGGCGTGCTCAGGCCTGAGCCCATCGGTCGAGGGATTCAAGGAAAGCATCGAGACTGGGCATGAATGTGATGCCCGGCAAAGCCGAAAGTGGTCCATAGCCTGCGCCGCCGGTCCAGATCTCGATGTCTGGCGAGAGAGCCGACCTTAGGTCCCGTAGATGGCGCTCCAGTGCGGCCTTGCGTCCTGTCAGTGCGCTGAGGCAGACGCAAACGACGTTTCGGCGATGGGCGGCCTCCACGATCTCCGCGGCGGGCAGGCTGGCTCCGAGAAACAGCGCGCTCCAGCCCCTGGATCGAGCAAGCAGGGTGACGACGAGCGCCCCGACATCATGCTCCTCCCGCTCAGGCGTCGTGGCGATCAGACGTGGAGCATTCTCGGACGGTGTGGGGCACTGATCGAAAAGCCTGCCCAGAATGCGCTTGATCTTCGCCGTCGTCATGTGTTCGGCGGCGATGGTGATTTCGCCAGCGGTCCATAGTGACCCAAGCTCCCGCATTAGCGGCAGCACCGTGGCGCGGATGAAGTGTTCCGGCGTCTCAAGTTTCGCCCGCGCCTGCAAAAGCGCCTGCAGGCGGTCGCTATCCATCGCCTTGATGGCCTCGACGATTTCCTTCAATGCGTCCCGGGCATGCAGCGCCTGCTCCATCCACGTGAGCGAATCGGTCGAGAGTGCCACGAGCGAACCGATGCGGTGGCCGTTGTCACTGAGGGATTTCAGCAGCCTCAACCGTTCTACCTGATCACGGGTATAGAAACGCCGGCCTGTCGGGCTGCGTTCGGCAGGCGCCATCCCGTATCTGCGTTCCCAGGCATGCAGCAGGACCTTTGAAACGCCGCTCCGGCTGAGTGTCTCGGCCAGCCCGATGAATTCGACCTGTTTTTCCGCTTTGTCTCGGCGCATGCAATCCCCGACGTATTGAGGGGATATTAGCGCATGGTCATGGAAAGGGAAGCCGTCTTGCAGCAGAAACGGAAAGCGCCACGGCCCGCGCGGGGCGGGCCGTGGAAGCGTCCAAGGTTATCAGAGTTCAGCCGTCGATGTCGTCGAGCAGCTGACGCGCTTCTGCGGTGGTCAGCCGGCGGGTCTCCACCTCGTCGCGGCGGCTGGCGAGCAGCTCGGTCGCCAGCAACTGCTCGGCCAGATCGGAAGGTAGCGACAGGATCACACGGCCGTCATGAGCGTTAAGCCCGCCAAGTTCCGTGCGTTTGGCCGTTATCATGCCGCCGGCCACCGTATTGTTGGTGTCGGGGTCGATCAGGATGAAGGCGCCGGTGCCGCGGTTCAACTCGTAAGGATCGAAGATTGCCGTTTCGTCGAAGGCGAGATGCACTTTGCCGATCGCATTCATCTGCAGCATCTCGGCCGGCTGCCATTTTCCGGACTTGAGGTCGAGCTGCTGCACCGGCTGCACCTGCACGCGCTGGCGGCGTGAACCGGCCTTCAGCCAGTAACGCTTGCCGGGCACGATGCCATCCGGCTGCAACGCCACGAGCTGTGCGTCGAAGGCGAGCCCGGTCTGCGGCTGGGCATCGAGCGAAACGATCATGTCGCCGCGTGCGACGTCCACCTGACGGTCGAGCACCAGCGTGATCGCGTCACCGGCCACGGCGGCGTTGCGCACGAGGTCGAATGTGACGATCTGCTTGACATTGGCCACCTGACCGGATGGCAGGATCGCCACACTGTCGCCGGGCTTCACCGCGCCGCCGGCGACGGTTCCCTGATAGCCGCGGAAACTTTCGCCAGGACGCGAAACGCGCTGCACGGGAAGACGAAAGCCGGTCGACTGGCCTGAACGCAGCGTGGCAAGCTCCAGCGCCTCGACCAGCGTCGGACCTTCATACCATGGGATGACGGACTTGCCGGAATAGACGACGTTTTCGCCCTTCAGCGCCGACATCGGGATTGCCGTCACCTGACGCACACCGAGCGATAGCGCCAGCGCCTTGAACTCCGTGCTGATCTGGTCGAACACCGCCTTGTCGTAAGCCACGAGGTCGAACTTGTTGACCGCAAGCACGAACTGCTTGATGCCCATCAGCGAGGCGATGGTTGCGTGGCGGCGGGTCTGTTCCAGCAGGCCGGCCCGAGCGTCGACGAGCAGGATCGCGAGATCCGCCGTCGAGGCACCGGTCGCCATGTTGCGGGTATACTGCTCGTGCCCGGGTGTGTCGGCCACGATGAAGGAGCGGCGGTCGGTGGCGAAATAGCGATAGGCGACATCGATGGTGATGCCCTGTTCGCGCTCGGCCTGCAATCCGTCGAGCAGCAGGGCGAAATCGGGCAGACCGAGATCGTTCTGGCTCCCGGAATCCCGGCGCAGCGTCGCCGCCTGGTCTTCCTTGACGGCCTTGGTGTCCCAGAGCAGGCGGCCAATCAGCGTCGACTTGCCGTCGTCGACGGAGCCGCAGGTGATGAGACGCAGCGGGCGTGAGTCACGGATGACGGGTGCGGCATCGGCGAACGGAGCCTCGGAGGCGAGGGCGGTATTGGCAGCTGCGGTCATCTCAGAAATATCCTTCGCGCTTCTTCTTTTCCATCGATCCGGCTTGGTCGCGGTCGATGGCGCGGCCCTGGCGTTCGGAGACGGTGGCGATTTCGAGTTCGGCGATCACCTCATCGAGCGTGGTCGCATTGGAGCGGATGCCGCCGGTGAGCGGCCAGCAGCCGAGCGTGCGGAAGCGCAGCATGCCTTCCTGGATCTGCTCGCCCGGAAGCGGCTCGAAGCGTGGGTCTTCTGCCCACATCAGCATGCCGTCGCGCTCCACATACTTCTGCTTCTTGGCATAGTAGAGCGGTGGCAGTTCGATGTTTTCCGCCTGGATGTAACGCCAGATGTCGACTTCGGTCCAGTTCGACAGCGGGAAGGCGCGCACGCTCTCGCCGCGGCGGATCATGCCGTTATAGATGTTCCAGAGCTCCGGCCGCTGGTTGCGCGGGTCCCATTTGTGGTCGGGCGTACGGAAGGAATAGATGCGCTCCTTGGCGCGGGAGGCTTCCTCGTCACGGCGGGCGCCGCCGAAGGCTGCGTCATACTTGCCGGCATCGAGCGCCTGGCGCAGCGCTTCCGTCTTCATCACATCGGTATGATAGGCCGAGCCATGGGTGAAGGGGCCGATACCTTCTTGCCTGCCGCGCGGATTGGTGTGCACGATCAGGTCGAGATCGTACTTCTCCGCCGTCGCGTCGCGAAACGCGATCATTTCGGGGAACTTCCAGCCGGTATCGATATGCAGAAGCGGGAAGGGCACGCGGCCGGGGAAGAAGGCCTTGCGCGCCAGATGCAGGAGCACGGAGGAATCCTTGCCGATGGAATAGAGCATCACCGGTTTTTCAAACTCCGCCGCCACTTCGCGGAAGATGTAGATGGCTTCGTTTTCCAGCGCCTTCAAATGCGGATCAAGCGGCGGCTTGGTGACGGGATCCTTGGAATGCGGATCGAATTCTGATGTGTGTACGTGCATGGTCTTCTTTTCTTTCGCTGGGCTTTTCGCCCGAAATCTCTTTGTCGCTCTGCATATGATCCGCAGATGAAGTGTCAGGCCGGAGTCGGGATCGCGGAGGCTGCTGCTTCCGGAACATGCAGGCCGCATTCGCGCTTCTCGTCATTCTCCCACCACCAGCGACCGGCGCGTTCCGGCTCGCCCGGCTTGATGGCGCGCGTACAGG
>JBKBON010000010.1:0-121759 GCA_046294755.1 Allorhizobium sp.
CCGCCCACGTTTCTCTTTCTTCTATCTTCAATTGTCAAAAAACAGACGGACCAAATACCCGTCAAAAATCCCTAAACCCAACCCGTAAGCCAGGTAACAAATCAGCAATCCAGCCAATTTCGAGATCTTGTCTGAACCAGTCCAGCAGGCCTTCCGGCGCCGCCCTCTCGTTCGGTGAAGCGGCTTATACGGCCAACCCCTCAAACCGTCAACAGCCATTTGTCAAAAAACTGTCGTTTTTTTCAAGCTATTGATTTCGCGAAGAAAATTCTAACGGACTCGCCCCGCGAACCAATTTGCATCGCAACTGCCGGTCGGAACCAGCGTTATCTGCATATCCCCCATATAGGAATGCAGCGTCCTGTTTAAAGGGCCCTCGTTTCCGTTTACCCTTTGGTGATCAGGATCAGGACCACGAACATCACGGGCACGGCCGTCAGGGCGGGTATGATGATCGCCGGGTAGCCAAATGCCAGGATTGCGAGAAGCCAGAGCAAGAGCAGATTGATGATGAAGAGCACCTTGGCCGCAATTGGCCCATGCGCCGCCTCCTTCAGCATCCACCCGAACAGTGGCACTCGGAAAATTATGTCGCCCATCTCTCTACCCGCTTTCTTCCTGAACTCACCTGAATATCTAGGGAAGCATCGCGGAGCCGCACAATGTGGCAAATTGCCATTTGCCAAGCAGCAGGCGGCAAACGCAATCAGGGGTGTCGCAATCAGCTGGACAATGATCTCTCAAGAAGCCTAGTCTTGAGCCGTGATGGTTTCACCCGGACAAGACCCGACGGGTGGACGAAGAGGGAATACGGTGAGGACTACCCATCAGGGGCCGAAACCGTGGCTGCCCCCGCAACTGTGAACGGCGAGCAACGTCCGACATGCCATTGGCCTCGTGCTGATAAGGCGGACTGAAGCCCTGACCCGTGAGCCAGGAGACCTGCCATCACTTGGCGCCGTGAACGCGGCATTCACTCTTCCCGCGCGGTGGGCGCGGACGAAAGGACTTGGACCATGCATATCGAACCCGGCGTCGTCGACGGCGCCAAGCTTGCACTCAGCTACGCAACAGCAGCCCTCTCTTTCGGCTTGATTGCCAAAATGGCGAAGGAAGACCTGAAGAACAAGGCATCACTATCAGGCCTTGCCGGCCGGACGCTTCTCACGACGGCGCTTGTCTTCTCCTTCTTCGAGGTTCTGCCGCACCATCCGGTCGGCGTATCGGAGGTTCACCTGATCCTCGGCTCGACACTCTTTCTGATCTTCGGCGCCGGCGCCGCATCGATCGGCCTGGCGCTCGGTCTTCTCTTGCAGGGGCTCTTCTTCGCGCCCTTCGATCTTCCGCAATACGGTATGAATGTCACGACACTGATCATACCGCTCTTCGCGATCAGCGAACTCGCCCGTCGTATCATTCCGGAGAGAAAGGCCTATGTCGACGTCGGATATCGAGACGCGCTCGCCCTCTCGACAGCGTATCAGGGCGGGATTGTCGCCTGGGTCGCATTCTGGGCTGTCTACGGGCACGGCTTCAACGTCGAGAACCTGACCAGCATAGCAACCTTCGGTGCCGCCTACATGACTGTCATCCTCGTCGAGCCGCTTGTCGATCTCGCGGTCCTGGCCGCGGCCAAGTCGTTGCGCAAGGCCACTGACAACGGTCTTTTTAACGACCGCCTGCACCACGCAACTCGCTGAACGCACGCGATTGGAACGAGCGCATGGTCATCACCATGCGCTTTTTCTTTGAAACGGCCCCCGGTTTCGGGTACCGCGAGGCAGAAACTGCACCGTCAAACGTGCACCGACCGCCGAAACATCGAGGATAACAATGCGCATCCTGTCCGAAGCCCATTTTCCGGAATTGCCCAACTACTATCGTGGCAAGGTGCGCGAGAACTACGACTTGCCGGACGGCAGCCGCATTATCATCTCGACCGATCGCCTCAGTGCCTTCGACCGCATTCTCACCTGCATTCCTTATAAAGGTCAGGTGCTGACCCAAACCGCCCGTTACTGGTTCGAAAAGACCAGCGACATCTGCCCCAACCACGTCATTGCCTATCCGGATTCCAATGTCGTGGTCGGGAAGCGTCTGAACATCCTGCCTGTCGAGATCGTCGTTCGCGGCTATCTCGCCGGTACCACCGGCACCTCGATCCTCACACTTTATAAGAAGGGTGAGCGTCAGATGTACGGAATCACCCTTCCCGATGGCATGCGCGACAATCAGAAGCTCCCGGCGCCGATCATCACCCCGACGAGCAAGGAGTTCGACGGCGGGCATGACGAGCCGCTGACACCAGCCGAAATCGTTGAAAAGAAGCTGCTTACAGCCGAGCAGTGGGAGACGCTCTCTCGTTATGCGCTCGCGCTCTTTGCTCGCGGCCAGGAACTGGCTGCTCAGCGCGGCCTGATCCTCGTCGATACCAAATATGAATTCGGCACGGACGAGAACGGCACGATCATCCTCGCCGACGAAATCCACACCCCTGACAGCAGCCGCTACTGGATTGCCGACAGCTACGCGGCAAGCTTCGAAAAAGGGGAGCGACCGCAGAGTTTTGACAAGGATTTCGTGCGTGCCTGGGTCGCCGAACGCTGTGATCCGTATGTCGATCCCATCCCGGAAATCCCGGCATCACTGGTCGAGGAGACATCGAAGGTCTATATTAGTGCGTTCGAGGCGATAACGGGGCTACCGTTCCGGCCTGATGACGCGGGCGAAAGCCCTCTGGCTCGCGTCCGTTCCAACCTTGCTGCTTACTTCTGAAAGACACTCCTTTTCGATGGATCATGATCGCCGCGCAGGAAAGATGGTTTGCAGCCCGCCGATGAGCGGCGGCGGCAGCCAGCGTCGTGCGCGCCGACCGGCCGAGGAGACCCGTGAGGAAATCCTCAACATTGCCGAAAACCTGTTTCGCACCCATGGCTACGCCAGCGTGACGATCGCCGATATCGCCAATGAGCTCTCGATGTCGCCGGCAAACGTCTTCAAACATTTCAGAACGAAGACGAGTCTTGTGGATGCCATCGCGACACGAGCCATTGAGCAGAAGATGCAGGCGCTCAGCACGCTAGCACGCGACCATTCCGCACCTGAACGCCTGAGAGCGCTTGCTCAACATCTGATGCACGAGCATCTTTCCGGCCAAGTCGATGCACCTTTCGTTTTCGAGATGATCCTGGTGACCATCCGCGAAGAACTGGACTGCGGCGAGCGTTTCCGGGAAATGGTGGTCGAAATGATTGTCGAGATCATCAATGCCGGCGTTCGTGAAGGCGTCTATCATGTCGCCGACGCCCGGCGCACGGCAAATGCTGCCTTCCATGCACTGACCTGTGTCATCCATCCTGTCATGATCGGGTTGGAAAAAGCTGACATATTGGCAACACGTTGCGACGAAGTCGTTAGCCTGATCGACTCGGCTCTGCGCTCTTCGCTTGCAAAGTGACGAACGACAAATTACGTCACTTCAGCCTATTTCGTTCACCTCGGTGAAATCCTTCGATTGTGGAATGCGGTAACGCTGGCCTTCATCGCCACGTCTTCAGCTTTTGCAGGAGCGGGACCTTGTATTCTAGTGGGATTATTCATGACTCCTCGCCTTCGCGTAACATCCGCCCTTCTCGTCCTGACCGTTTCTCTAGCCAGTTGCAGTGATTCCGGGACGGAGCAGTCCGGCGACGCCCCTGGCGGCGAGCGACCGCCGGCAGCAGTCAGCGTTGTGGTGATGAAGAAGGCGCCGCAGACCCTCACGACGACACTTCCCGGACGCGCCACCGCTTTTCAGACGGCAGAAATCCGTCCGCGCGTCAGCGGTGTGATCAAGGAAATCGCCTTCAAGGAAGGCAGTGATGTGAAGGAAGGCGATCTTCTCTTCAAGATCGAGGATGACACGTATCGCGCAGCCCAAGCCCAGGCCCAGGCGAGCCTGCAGAAAGCCGAGGCCGGCGTGCCGACTGCCCAATCTAATCTCGCGCGCCAGGAGCGCCTCGTCGGCAGCGGCGCCACACAGGTGGAACTGGAAAATGCCCGGGTAACTCTCCTCCAGGCGGAAGCCGACGTCGCCCAGGCACGAGCCGCCCTGCGCTCAGCCGATATTGAACTGGCCCTGACCGAAATCCGTGCTCCCTTCGAGGGCGTGACGGCTGCTTCGCGCTATTCGGTCGGCAACGTAGTGACGGCAAACCAAACCGATAGCCTAATGACTCTTCGTCGGCTGGATCCCATCTATATCGAACTGACGGAATCCAGCGTCAATCTTCTCCGGCTGCGCGAGGCCATCAACTCCGGCCGCATCAACCGCAACGAGAACGGTGCGGCCGATATCCGGCTGACACTCGAAGATGGCCACGAATACCCAGTCGTTGGCAAGCTCGACATGTCAGAAATGGCGGTCAGTCAGACGACCGGCACCTATTCCATCCGTGCCGTATTCGACAATCCTGATGGCCTGATCCTGCCTGGCATGTATGTCCGCGCGAAAGTGACGGTTGGCACGGAAAGCGGCTTCCTAATTCCGCAGCGGGCAGCCACCCGCAGCGCCAATGGCCAGCTTTCGGCGAAGTTCGTCACGGCGGACAACAAGGTCGAGACCCGCATCTTTGACGAAGCACAGGTTTCGGGCGCCAACTGGCTTGTGGCCAGTGGCATCAATGATGGCGACAAGCTCATCGTCGACGGCTTCCAGTGGATTGGCGACGGTGCCCCCGTCCAGCCGATCGAAGCACAGATTGATGAGAACGGGATCGTCCAGGAAACTGCGGCGCCGGATGCCGCCCCTGCCGCACAACCCTGATTGTGCGACAGACACGGCAACCGAGGCGTAGAGGATAATCCATGGCCCAGTATTTCATTCGACGCCCGATCTTTGCATGGGTGATCGCCATCATCATCATGCTCGGCGGCGCTCTCGCGATTTCGACACTGTCGATTTCGCAGTACCCGGAAATCGCACCGACAACCGTGCAGATCTCGGCAAGCTACAACGGCGCAAGTGCGGAAACGGTCGAGAAGTCCGTCACATCGATCATCGAAGACGGCATGACTGGTCTCGATGACCTGACCTACATGACGTCGTCGTCGAGCACCGGCTCCGCCTCCGTCTCGCTGACCTTCGGCAACTCGATCGATCCCGAAATCGCCCAGGTCCAGGTGCAAAACAAGCTGCAGCTCGTCCAGTCGCAGCTGCCGGATATCGTCCAGTCGGCCGGCATCTCGGTAACGCGCTCGACCTCGAGCATCCTGCTCGTCGGCGCACTGGTCTCGACCGACGGCAAGCGCAGCAACGTCGAACTCGGTGACATTTTCTCCTCGCAGATCGAGGATCAGATCAAGCGCCTGGAAGGCGTGGGCAGCCTTGAAGTGTTTGGCACCGGCTATGCCATGCGCGTATGGCTCGACCCGTTCAAGCTCAACAAGTTCCAGCTGACGCCGACGGACGTGACCTCCGCCATCCAGGCGCAGAACACGCAGGTTTCCGTTGGCGCCCTCGGCAGCCAGCCTGCACCAGCGGGGCAGCAGCTTACCGTTACAGTGACAGCCCAGAGCCAGTTGCAGTCCGTATCCGACTTCGAATCCATCATCCTGAAGACCGAGACCGACGGCGCCACGGTACGACTGAGCGATGTGGCACGTATCGAGATCGGGCAGGAAAGTTACGCCACCAAGACCCGCTCCAACCGCAATCCGGCCACCGGCTTCGCCGTCAACCTGGCAACCGGCGCGAATGCCTTGGATACGGCAGAGCGCGTGAAGTCGCAGTTGGCGACGATCGCCCCCTCGCTGCCGGAAAACGTGGTTATCACCTATCCCTACGACACCACGCCCTTCGTGCAGCTGTCGATCGAAAAGGTCGTGCACACCCTGCTCGAAGCCATCGTGCTGGTCTTTGTGGTCCTGCTCGTGTTCCTTCAGAACCTGCGTGCCACCATTATCCCGATGATTGCGGTTCCCGTCGTACTTCTCGGGACCTTTGGCATCCTCGCGCTCACCGGCTACTCGATCAACACGCTGACCATGTTCGCCATGGTTCTGGCGATCGGTCTACTCGTCGATGATGCGATCGTCGTCGTCGAGAACGTCGAACGCATAATGTCTGAGGAAGGCCTCTCTCCGCTCGAGGCCACCCAGAAGTCGATGGGCGAAATCACCGGCGCCATTGTCGGCATCGCCCTCGTCCTGACGGCGGTCTTCATCCCGATGGCCTTCTTCGGCGGCTCGACCGGCATCATCTACCGCCAGTTCTCCGTGACCATCGTCTCGGCGATGCTCCTTTCTGCTGTTGTCGCACTTGTTCTCACGCCGGCGCTTTGCGCGACGATGCTGAAGCCCGTCGACCACAACAAGGCGAAGGGCGGCCCCGGTGGCTGGTTCAACCGTAACTTCGAACGTGCGACCGGCGGTTATGTCTCGTCGATCGGCTATCTTCTCAAGCGGCCCCTTCGCGTCATTCTGATGTTTGCGATCGTGATCGCTGGCATGAGCTGGTTCTTCATGCGCCTGCCCTCTTCGTTCCTTCCGGAAGAAGACCAGGGCGTGCTGATGACGATCGTCCAGCTGCCGAACGGCGCTACGGTCACGCGCACTGAAGAGATCATCAAGAAGATCGAGGACTACTATCTCGACCAGGAAAAGGACGCGATCCAGGACGTCTTCTCCGTGTCCGGCTTCTCGTTTGTCGGCGCCGGCCAGAACTACGCGCTGGTCTTTGCCAAGCTGAAGGACTTCGAACTGCGCACGGACGCTCAACTTGCAGCGCCTGCCGTCGTCCAGCGCGCCATGGGCTATTTCTTCACGCTGCGTGATGCGATGGTCTTCCCCCTGGCGCCGCCCGCGATCCCGGGTCTCGGCACTTCAAGCGGCTTCTCCATGTATCTGGTCGACAGCGGCAAGAGAGGTACCGAGGCACTGACTGCCGCATCGCAGCAGCTGATGCAGGCCGGCAGTTCCAATCCGAATGTGAGCTCGCTGCGCTCCAACAACCCGCCGGCTGAAACCCAGTTGAAGCTTCTGCTCGACCAGGAAAAGATGGGCGCCATGGGTCTCGACATCGCAACCGTCAACAGCATGCTCTCGACCATCTTTGCGGGCCGTGACGTCAACGACTTCACCCTGAACGGCGAGTTGAAGCCGGTCTATGTCCAGGGCGACGCACCGTACCGCATGCAGGAAACCGCGATCAACGACTGGCATGCCCGCAACGCCAACGGCGAGATGGTCCCCTTCTCGTCCTTCATCAAGACGCAGTGGATCAGCGGCGCACCGACCCTCAGCCGCTTCAACGGCGTCGGTGCGATTTCCATGGAAGGTGCAGCTGGCGCAGGTGTGAGCTCGGGCACTGCCATGGATACGATGGAGCAATTGACGTCCAATCTCGGCGGTGGCTACACGGTGGCCTGGCAGGGTATCTCCTATCAGGAGCGCCTGTCCGGTTCGCAGGCCCCCATGCTCTACGCGCTCTCGGTCCTGATTGTCTTCCTCTGCCTGGCAGCACTCTACGAAAGCTGGTCGATCCCCTTCTCGGTCATCATGGTCGTTCCGGTGGGCGTACTCGGTGCAGTGGCGGCGGCATCCTTCTTCGGCCAGTCGAACGACGTCTATTTCAAGGTCGGTCTGCTGACGACGATTGGCCTTGCCGCGAAGAACGCGATTCTCATCGTGGAGTTCGCCAAGGATCGTCAGGCTGCCGGTACGAGTGTCATTGAAGCAACACTCGAAGCTGCAAAGCTACGATTGCGTCCAATTATCATGACCTCTTTGGCGTTCATCCTGGGTGTCGTTCCGCTGGCAATTGCCACTGGAGCGGGCTCGGCAGCGCAAAATTCGATCGGTATTGGCGTTCTGGGCGGCATGTTTACCGCTACAGCGCTGGGAATCTTCTTCGTCCCGTCGTTCTTCGTCATCATCCGCCAGCTTTTCGGCGGTGCAAAACGGAAAGAAGAGCTGTCGTCAGGATGATTGACAAACTACGTTAAGGAATTATTGCGTAGGCTGCTGCGGTAGCCTGCGTGAGTAAAGCGGTCGCCGGCGAAGGTTTCGAAGATACCTTCCGCGGCAAGACCGGGGGACCAATACAGGAACACGTGATGCTGAAAATTCGCGCCGTCGCACCTCTCGCCATGCTTCTCCTTTCCGGTTGTGTCGTCGGACCCGACCACGAGGCTCCCCAAACAGCGCTTCCGGTCAAGTTTTCTGAAGGCAGCACGCGTGCTGCCGCCGACGTGACCCTGGCTCCCTGGTGGACCGCTTTCAATGACCGCCGACTAAACGGCTTGGTCGAAACCGGGCTTTCCCAAAACCTTGATGTCTTGCAGGCGATCGAGCGCATCACCTCGGCAGAGGCGAATTTCGAGGCTGCCGATGCCGGCGCATTCCCGCAGCTATCGGTATCGGGCCAGCATCAGGTCTCGGGTAGCAGCGGGACAGGTGATTTTGATGGCACATCGGGCCGCGGTCAGGATAGCCCCACGCGCAACGCCACCACCGGCTCGGTCAGCGTCTCATGGCTGATCGATCTGTTCGGTCAGTACCGTCGATCGAAGGAGAGTGCGAAAGCCACTCTCGACGCCGCATATGCCAGCGCCGACGTTGCACGCCTAACCTTCCTGTCAAGCGTTGTGTCTGCCTATGTGGATGCGCGCTATTATCAGGAACGCATCGCGATCGCTCGTAAGAATCTGGGATCTCGCCGCGAGACACTGGAACTGACCCGTCTTCAGCTTGAAGCAGGCGCAGCATCGCGGCTCGATGTTGTCCAGTCAGAAGGTCTGGTCAATTCGACACTCGCCGAAATCCCGTCGCTTGAGATCTCGTTCCGTCAATCGGTTCACCGCATCTCGCTGCTGCTCGGCCTTCCCGCCACGAGCCTGCTTGCCGACCTTCAGAAGGGCGCAGCCCAGCCTTATGCCCGTGGAAACGTCAATGCGGGTGTGCCTGCAGACCTTATCCGCAATCGCCCAGACATCCGTGCTCGCGAGCGGCAGCTTGCGGCTGCGACCGCTGAAATCGGTGTCGCAGAAGCTGCCCTTTACCCTTCGATCACGCTCAGCGGTTCTATCTCACCCAGCTACATCGTCACCTCGGGCGCCAACGGTGGTGTCACGTCCTGGGGCTTTGGTCCGAGCCTGAACCTGCCGATATTCGATGCCGGTGCACGCCGTGCCAACATCAAGGCTCGCGAAGCCGCAGCCCGCGAAGCCTATCTCGCCTGGAAGCAGACCGTTCTCAGCGCGGTCTCCGAAGTTGAAAACGCGCTGGTTGCCGTGAACCGCACCCGCCAGACCGTTTCGGCTCTGACCGCAACCGTTCGCTCCTATGAAGAGGCCCTCTCGCTTGCCACCGCGAGCTACCGTGACGGCGCCTCCTCACTGCTCGACGTTCTCGATGCACAGCGCAACGTTGCGAGCGCCAGAGCGAACTTGGCCCAGGCCGTTCAGCAATTGGCAAATGGTTACGTGTCTCTCAATGTCGCCATCGGCGGCGGTTACGCTTGGGATGGCGCGAAGGCCGTAGTCGCAAGCAAGTAAGCTTGTAAAGAGAACACCTAAAACCCGGCACCAGCGATGGTCGCCGGGTTTTGTTTTTCTGTGGTGTCAGAAGCTGGCGGGTGTGTTTATCCAGATCAGGATCGTCTCGCCGCTTGAAATGTTGCGCCAGGAATGCGGCCTGCGGCTCTCGAAGTAGAAGCTGTCACCGGCATTGAGTTCGAAGAACTGGTCACCGTCGAGAATGATCTCCAGGCTCCCCTGGAGCATGTGGATGAACTCCTCGCCCTCGTGTTGATAGGCACCTTCGCTCGACGCCCCAGGCGACAGCTGGAAGCGGTTGCACTCCATCATGTTCCGCCCCTCAGCCAGCACCTGTACGGCAACACCGGACGACGTGGTCGGCCATGACGCCCACTTGCCATCGCGGATCAGGGATTCTCCGCCCCGCCCCTCTTCCTGGCCACTGAGAGACGCGAGTGTCGTGCCCAGATGACGCGCAACTTCGTGCAGAGCCGTGAAGGACAGTCCTTGCGAGGTTCGCTCGAAGGTGGAGAGCTGCGAGACCGAAACGCCTGTCGCCTGCGCAACCGTCTCCAGGGTTTTACCGGCTTCCCGCCGAAGGCGTCGGATACGCGTACCCGGCCGAATGTCCGAGGCGTCGTCTTCGCTCTCGGGCCCATCTTCGTCGACCTCCAGAGGGGGCGCCCCCAAGGTCTCCCGGATAGCTGCGGGATTCAGCCCTCTCTCACTCCTGAGCCAGGCGATGTGCTTCAGACGATCGACCAGCGCACGATCATAAAGCCTCTGCCCCGTCGCCGTGCGGATCGGCTGGATGAGATCCTGCGTCTCCCAAAGTCGAAGTGTGGACGGCGAAACTCCCGCCATCCTTGCAGCCTCCGCAATCTTGAATCGGATGTCGTCCACGCTGCCCTCAACGAAATGTCGCTGTCATGCGTGATAATGCCGATAAAGCATATTGCAAGTCTACAGAAAAAATGTAGGAAATATGTTACCGCACGATCGCAACCATCCGCGACGCCGCTGGCAACCCTTCGCACAGGACGAAAACGATGAAGAACGCCGAAATCTCAGCTCGCAAGAATGACGCCATTTCCCGCGGCGTCGGCATGACCACGCAGATCTATGCCGACAAGGCTGAGAATTCGGAGATCTGGGACGTCGAAGGCAGACGCTACATCGACTTCGCCGGCGGCATCGCGGTTCTCAACACCGGTCATCGCCACCCGAAGGTCGTCGAAGCCGTGAAGAAGCAGCTCGACCGCTTTACCCACACCTGCCATCAGGTCGTGCCCTACGAGAACTATGTCGCGCTCGCCGAACGCCTGAACAAGATGGTGCCAGGCAATTTCGAGAAGAAGACGATCTTCGCGACAACAGGTGCTGAAGCTGTCGAGAATGCCATCAAGATCGCCCGCTGTGCCACAGGCCGCTCTGCCGTGATCGCCTTCACCGGCGGCTTCCATGGACGCACATTCCTAGGCATGGCGCTGACGGGCAAGGTCGTTCCCTACAAGGTCGGCTTCGGCCCCATGATGGGCGACGTCTTCCACGTGCCCTTCCCGCTCGAGATGCACGGCATCGATGTCGAGACCTCGCTCGACGTGCTCGACAAGCTGTTCAAGGCCGATGTTGACCCGAAGCGCGTTGCAGCCATCATCGTCGAGCCGGTCCAGGGCGAAGGCGGCTTCTATGACGTGCCGCGCGCCCTGATGAAGGCCCTGCGCGAGATCTGCGATGAACATGGCATCCTGCTTGTCGCCGATGAAGTACAGACCGGCTTTGCCCGTACAGGTAAGCTCTTCGCCATGGAGCACTACGACGTGGTTCCGGACCTGACGACGATGGCTAAGAGCCTCGCGGGCGGGTTCCCGCTTTCAGCCGTTACAGGCCGCGCCGAACTGATGGATGCCCCCGGCCCCGGCGGTCTCGGCGGCACCTATGCCGGCAACCCGTTGGCGATTGCGGCTGCCCATGCTGTCCTCGATGTCATCGAGGAAGAGCAGCTCTGCGACCGCGCCAACCAGCTCGGAAACCGCCTGAAGCAGCGCCTTGAAGCGATCCGCGCCGACGTGCCCCACATCATGGACATCCGCGGCCTCGGCTTCATGAATGCCGTCGAATTCAAGGTCCCGGGAACAGAGAAGCCGAATGCGGATTTCACTAATGCGGTGCGTGTGAAGGCGCTGGAGAAGGGCCTGATCCTTCTGACCTGCGGCGTCTACAGCAACGTCATCCGCTTCCTCGCCCCGATCACCATTCAGGATGAGGTCTTCAACGAGGCACTCGATTTGATCGAAGCCTCGATCCGTGAAGTTGCAGCAGGAGCCTGAGGCATGACCATTTCGAAAGTTCTCACCGACAAGCTCAAGGATCCGACACTGGCGACCGACAAGTCGCTGGTCGGCAACGACTGGCTTGCCGCGAGCCAGTCCGGCAAGACGTTCGAGGTCATAAACCCGGCAAATGGCGAAGTCATCGCCGTTCTGCCTGACTTGAACAAGGCAGAAGTCGCCCTGGCCATTGATGCAGCACATTCCGCCCAGAGGGCCTGGGCAAAGAAGACGGGTAAAGAGCGCGCCGCAGTTCTGCGCAAGCTGAACGACCTGATGGTCGCCAATGCTGACGATCTTGCGACCATCCTGACCATGGAAATGGGCAAGCCCTGGCCCGAAGCCCGCGGCGAGATCCTCTACGGTGCGTCCTATGTCGAGTGGTTTGCCGAGGAAGCCAAGCGCGTCTATGGCGACACGATTCCAGGCCATCAGCCCGACAAGCGGATCATGGTCATCAAGCAGCCGGTCGGCGTCGTCGGCGCAATTACGCCGTGGAATTTCCCGAACGCCATGCTCGCGCGCAAGGTGGCCCCGGCGCTCGCCGTCGGTTGTGCCATGGTATCGAAGCCGGCGGCCCAGACCCCGCTCTCGGCCCTGGCACTCGCCGTTCTCGCCGAGCGTGCCGGGCTTCCCGCTGGCCTGTTCTCGGTGCTGACCTCGACGGACGCTGCCATGGTTGGCCAGGAACTCTGCGCCAATGATAAAGTCCGCAAGCTCACCTTCACCGGCTCCACCAATGTCGGCCGCATCCTGATGCGCCAGGGTGCCGACCAGATCATGAAGCTCGGCCTCGAGCTCGGCGGCAATGCGCCCTTCATAGTCTTTGACGATGCCGATCTCGACGCCGCCGTCGAAGGGGCGATGATCTCCAAGTACCGCAATGCCGGCCAGACCTGCGTCTGCGCCAACCGTCTCTACGTCCAGTCGGGCATCTACGATGCCTTCGCCAAGAAGCTCGCTGAAAAGGCCTCACAGTTGAAGGTCGGCGACGGCTTCGCAGAAGGTGTCACTACCGGGCCCCTGATCGACGCCAAGGCCGTCGAGAAGGTCAGGGAACACGTCGCCGACGCCGTGTCCAAGGGCGCCAAGGTCGCGCTTGGCGGTAGCGGCGCGGATGCAGGTGAACTGTTCTTCCAGCCGACGATCCTGACGGGTGTTACCACGGACATGAAGGTCGCGACGGAAGAGACCTTTGGCCCGGTGGCTCCGCTCTTCAAGTTCGAGACGGAAGAGGAAGTGATTGAACTCGCCAACGCCACCGAGTTCGGCCTCGCCTCCTACTTCTACTCGAAGGATCTGGCGAAGGTATTTCGTGTGGCTGAAGCCCTCGAATATGGCATGGTCGGCGTCAACACCGGCCTCATCTCGACAGAAGTTGCGCCCTTTGGCGGCATCAAGCAGTCGGGTCTCGGCCGGGAAGGCTCGAAATACGGCATCGATGACTATACCGAAATCAAGTATATCTGCCTCGGCGGCATCGCCTGACACCTGAGAAATCCCCGGTCCTGCCGGGGATTTTCACTTGGACTCGCCGGATGAAAATATCCGGGCAGCGA
The DNA here is from genome assembly GCA_046294755.1 of Allorhizobium sp. Classification (GTDB taxonomy): domain Bacteria; phylum Pseudomonadota; class Alphaproteobacteria; order Rhizobiales; family Rhizobiaceae; genus Allorhizobium. Next base: position 13,405 of record JBKBON010000010.1, read on the forward strand.
CAGAGCGCCCAAGCCCGGCCAGCGCTTCGAAATGGCTTCCCCGCGCCGAAGATTGCCGCCAGAAAAAGCCGATATCGCGAATACCCGGCCAGCCCTCGATCGTCAGCAGCTTGATCCCGTCTTCCTTTGCAAATTCCGACCTTACGTAGAGCTCCGGAAAAAGGGATAACCCCATCTCGATCGACACCATCTGGCGGATCGCATCAAGGCTTGAGCCCTCGTATTCCTCCGCAAGGACCGCACCGGACATATCCGCCAGACGCCGCACCTCATCCATGAGACGGTGCCCCGGCCCCAGCGTCAGAAGTCGCTCACCTCGGAGTTCTTCCGCCGCAATTGTGTCGAAGGCAGCGAGCCGGTGGGCCTTGGGGACACCAAGGAGGATGCGCTCCCGACATATCTGCAGCGAGGTGAAACCGTCGTTCGCGGACGGTATCGGTCCCAGACCGCAATCCGTCTCCCCCTGCAGCACCGCCTTCTCCAACTGGCGCGGGCGATCCTCGCGGATATAGATCTTCAGCTCAGGGTATTGCTTGTGAAGGGATGGAAGAAGATAGGGCAGGAAGTACGGCCCGAAAGATGGCGCTACCCCAAGCCGGATAGCTCCTCCGAGATTGGACTTCGACCCAGTGGCAAGGGCACGAATCTCATCCAGCCCGCTCAGGATGACCTTCGCCGCCGCAATGATCTCAACACCAACCGGTGTGGGCACCACCTGTCCCGTCATTCGATCGATGAGCGTGACCCCAAGCTGTTTTTCGAGCAGCGCCACTTGTACGGACAGCGTCGGCTGAGAGACATGACAGCGTCTGGCTGCCTCGCCGAAATGCCCAGTTTCGCCGAGCGTGACAAGATACTCCAGCTGACGATGGCTCGGGCGAAACGGCATAGCTCACCTCATAGATAAAAACTATGAGATTTATACAATCAATGAATTGGAGCAATCAATCAGAATCCATCATATTCGAATGGCACGAAAGGAGATCGCCATGAAGCAACTGCTGAAAGCCCTGAGAGCCCGCCATTCGATCGTCGCCGCCAAGATCGATGAGGAGCAGCGCCGTCCGCAACCGGACGGAGTTCGGGTCCGCGCCTTGAAGAAGATCAAGCTGCACTTGAAGGAGCAGATCACGTTGCTGGAACGGGGTGATGCCGTGAAGGCAGCCGTCGCCCGCCCCAGGGCATCAAACTTCGGCAATCCAATTCTCGCCGGACGCTGATCACGAATGCGCTCCGTGATGGCGCAGGCGTGACCGGCGAGAACGGCCGGCGGGGCTCCCTGCGCCCCGCCGGCATTGGAGGCTTCTGATTGCCCAAATGAAAAAGCCCGGCGTGGTGTGCGCCGGGCTTTTGTCTTGATAGAGCGGCAGGCTCAGTTCTTCGCGCGTTCAACGTAGGAATTGTCTTCCGTGGCGATGACCACACGCGTTCCAGCGTCAATATGCGGCGGCACCATGGTGCGGATTCCGTTCGACAGCATAGCCGGCTTGTAGGACGAAGAAGCCGTCTGCCCCTTGACCACCGGCTCCGTCTCAACGATTTCCAGCGTGACATGACGAGGCAGCTGGATGGCCAGCGCAACACCTTCATGCATGGAAAGGATGCAGACCATGCCTTCCTGCAGATAGGCTTTCTGGTCGCCCATGGTTTCAGCGTCGACCACGACCTGGTCATAGCTTTCCGGGTTCATGAAGTGGAAGCCTTCGCCATCTTCGTAAAGGAACTGGTGGTTGACGTCCTCGACAAAGGCGCGCTCAACCTGCTCGGTGGTGCGCCAACGTTCGGATACCTTCACGCCATCAACGATACGGCGCATGTTCACCTGCGTCACCGGCGTACCCTTGCCGGGGTGAAAGTTTTCGGCGGTGAGCACGACATAGAGCTTGCCGTCGACATCGATAACATTGCCCTTGCGGACCGAAGAGGCGATAACCTTGACCATTGGAATTCCTTGTATCTGCGTGAGACCCGTCGTAAAGGACGGCCGTCCCTGCTGACGTCTTTGAATTTCTCGGGCGGGACTAACCCAAATTTGGCAAAATAGCCAGCCCGTGTTGAGAGAAGGATCGAGAATCCGGAATGTCTGATCTGAGCCGTTCAGCCCCAGCGTGGTGGACCCCATCGGCCCACGCCGACCGACGGCCTTTCCTGATCGGACGCAACAGGATCCAGGCCGCTTTCCGTGCCCGTTTCGCAGAACAGGACTTCGTGGAGGTAGACACCGCGACCCTGCAGGTCTCGCCCGGTAACGAAGCCCATTTGCATGCCTTTCGAACCGAAGCGATCGGCCATGATGGATCGCCCGTCCCACTCTACCTCCACACCTCGCCGGAATTCGCCTGCAAGAAACTGCTCGCGGCCGGCGAGACAAAAATCGCCTGCTTCGCCCATGTCTATCGCAACCGCGAACGCGGTCCGCTGCATCATCCCGAATTCACCATGCTGGAATGGTACCGCGTCGGCGAGAGCTACGAACAACTGATGCGGGATTGCAGCGAATTCGTTGCGCTGGCCGCCCGAACGGTGGGTACGCAACAATTTGCCTATGGCGGCAAGACCGTCGATCCCTTTGCAGAACCTGAGCGCATCTCCGTCGCAGACGCCTTCAGCCGCCATGCCGGCATCGACCTCCTGTCGACGATCGCGGAAAACGGCAGTACTGACCGGGACGGGCTGCTACGACAGCTTGAAACTGCAGGCATCCGCGTTGCACCCGACGACACCTGGGCCGATCTCTTCAGCCGGGTCATCGTCGAAAAAATCGAGCCGAACCTCGGCAACGGGCGCGTCACGATACTCGACCGTTATCCTGTCGCCGAGGCAGCTCTTGCCCGCCCCTGCGCCGATGATCCGCGGGTCGCCGAGCGCTTCGAGGTCTATGCCTGCGGCATCGAACTTGCCAACGCCTTCGGCGAATTGACCGACCCGGTCGAGCAGCGCCTTCGCTTCGAAGCCGAGATGGTGGAGAAGATGCGCGTTTATGGCGAGACCTATCCGCTGGATGAGGATTTTCTCGAAGCCTTGCAGCATATGCCAGAAGCCTCAGGCATCGCACTTGGCTTCGACCGCCTCGTCATGCTGGCAACCGGAGCGCTCAGGATCGACCAAGTGATCTGGGCGCCGGTGGCGGAGACCCATCTTGGCTGAAGGAACCCTGCGCACCGTCAGTGACTTGATGGCGGAAGACCTCATCCAGCCGGAAAGCGCAGCTGGCCTTGAGGCTGTCGCAGAGCGATACGCCATAGCCATCACGCCGACCGTACACGCCCTGATCAATGCGAGCGATCCTCATGATCCGATCGCTGCGCAATACCTGCCGTCTGCTGCGGAGCTTATCGAACATCCTGCAGAGCGGGCCGACCCCATCGGTGACCATCCCCATTCACCCCTGGAAGGGATCGTTCACCGCTATCCTGACCGGGTGCTATTGAAGCTTGTGCATGTTTGTCCGGTCTATTGCCGCTTCTGCTTCCGCCGCGAAATGGTTGGCCCGCAGGGCGACGGCAATCTCGGCCCTGAGGCATTGAAGAAGGCGCTCGACTACATCCGCGCCGACGTGCGGATCTGGGAAGTGATCCTGACGGGCGGGGACCCCCTGATCCTCTCGCCCCGGCGACTACGGGAGGTCATGCGGGAACTGGCGACGATCGACCATGTCAGAATTGTTCGCATCCACACCCGCGTGCCCGCCGTCGACCCGCAACGGATTTCCGACGACTTGCTGGAGGCGCTGAGATCCGGCGGCAAGACGCTTTATCTCGCCCTGCACGTGAACCATGCGCGTGAACTCACATCGGAAGTTCGCGCCGCCTGCGCACGCCTGACCGCATCGGGCGTCAATCTCGTTAGCCAAAGCGTATTGTTGAAAGGCGTCAACGACAACGCCGACACACTGGCAGACCTGATGCGGAGCTTCGTGGAAATCGGCGTAAAGCCCTACTATCTCCACCATCCAGACATGGCTCCCGGCACGAGCCACTTCCGCCTGACCATCTCCGAAGGCCAGGCGATCATGCAGGACCTGCGCAACAGACTTTCCGGTCTCTGCCTCCCCCATTACATCCTCGACCTGCCGGGCGGGCATGGCAAGGTTGAGATTGGAACGGGTGCCCTGCGACAGATTGAACCAAATCGATACATCGTGCTCGACCGTCTTGGCCAGGAACAGCTCTACGAGGGGTGAGTTTCCCCTTGTTTGCGAATAAAAACATGAACGAGGCAAGCATCTCGGGTCATCAGGCGCAATATTCATTCGGATTTTACCGAAAGCCTTAGCGGAAACTTCGTCTTTCTTCTGTAAGAAATCGCTCAATAGAATTCGAGCGTCCGACCGGAGGAAAAACGATGAACGAAACCATTCGCGCGCTGCTGGCCAAGCTCGGCGGTCTTCCCGTCGCTGTCGACACACTGACCAACGACGCGGACCTGTATGCCGCCGGCCTGTCATCCTTCGCCTCCGTGCAGCTGATGCTGGGACTCGAAGAAGCCTTCGACATGGAATTTCCAGATAACCTCTTGAACCGCAAATCCTTTGCCAGCATCGCTGCCATCGAGGCGACGGTCGCAACCATTGTCGGGGATAGAAAGGTCGCGTGATGGACCTCTCCTCAACATCGACAGAAAAGAGTCTGAAAGCCCGCGCCACGCGTGTCGCGGCCATTGCCGCCATGCATGCCGATGAGGTCGACAGGGCCGGTCGTTTCCCGACAGAAGCCGTGGACGCCATGAAGGCCGAGCGACTGATGGGCATCCAGATCCCCGCCGAATGCGGCGGCGAAGGTCGATCGACCTCCGAGATTGCCGAGCTTTGCACGATCATGGCCCAAGGCTGCGCCGCGAGCGCAATGATCTTCGCCATGCACCAGATCAAGGTCTCAAGCCTCGTTTCACACGGCACGGACGCCGAGTGGCATCGCGGCTTCATGCGCAAAATCTGCGACCAGCAACTCCTGCTCGGCTCTGCCACGACAGAAGGCGGCATCGGCGGGAACCTGCGCAATTCGATCTGCGCAATCGAAGTCGAAGGTGAAAGTTGCCGTCTGGAAAAGGACGCCACCGTCATATCCTACGGCAAGCAGGCCGACGCGATCCTCATCACCTCCCGCGCCCACAAGGACGCACCGCCCACCGATCAGGTGATGACGGTCTTCCTTAAGGGCCAATACACGCTTGAACAGACCCATGTCTGGGACACGCTTGGCATGCGCGGCACCTGCTCCGACGGGTTCCTGTTCAAGGGCCAGGCGCCTGCCGAACAGATACTGCCCAAGCCCTTCGCAGAGATCGCCGCCCAGTCGATGCTGGCAAGTTCGCACCTGCTCTGGAGCGCGCTTTGGTATGGCATCGCCGTCGATGCCTTTGCCAAGGCACAGAGCTTCATCCGTTCTGCCGCCCGCAAGGCTCCCGGTACACAGCCACCCGGTCTGGTGCAGCTCGCCGAGATGTCGAGCCAGTTGCAGGTGATCCGGTCGAACATCCAGGCCGGTCTTACTGCCCATGAACAGGCCGCTAAGGATCCGGATCGTCTCTCCTCCATGGGCTTTGCCGTATCGATGAACAACGTCAAGATCGCCTCGTCGGAGATGATCCTGCCGGTGATCCATCAGGCGCTGAGGATCTGCGGCATCATGGGCTACAAGAATGGCACGCCCTTCAGCCTTGGCCGTCACCTGCGGGACGCGCATTCCGCCGAGCTGATGATTTCCAACGACCGCATCCTCGGCAACACGTCGACCATGCTGCTCGTGCACAAGCAAGAAACCGGATTGTTGGGGTAACCAAATGGATATGCAGGTGAGCTTTCTGGACCGCCTCTTCGAAAGCGGCCTTCTCATCGATACGGGCGTCGATGGTCTTTATGGCCGAAGCGGCCAGTTCGAAGACGTGATCGCCGCTTTCGAGCGTCTGATCGACAAGGTCGGCGGGGCCGATGGTGCAGAAGCGATCCGCTTTCCGCCCGGCATGAACCGCGCCTATTTCGAAAAGAGCGGCTACATGAAGAGCTTCCCGCAGCTTGCGGGCACCGTGCATTCCTTCTGCGGCAACGACCACGACCACATGAGCCTCCTCCAGTGCATGGAAGAGGGCAAGGACTGGACGAAGGAACAGAAGGCAACCGACATCGCGCTGACCCCGGCCGCCTGCTACCCGCTCTATCCGACAGTCGCCAAGCGCGGCCCGATCTCCATGGAAGGCGGCCTCTTCGACCTCCAGTCCTATTGCTTCCGCCATGAGCCGTCCAAGGATCCGGCGCGCCAGCAGCTCTTCCGCATGCGCGAATATGTCTGCATGGGCACCGAAGCTCACGTGACGACGTTCCGCCAGACCTGGATGGACCGCGGCGTTGAGATGATGAAATCGATCGGCCTCGACGTTGAGATCGATGTCGCTAATGACCCCTTCTTCGGCCGTGCCGGCAGGCTGCTTGCCAACAACCAGCGCGACCAGAACCTGAAGTTCGAGCTGCTGATCCCCGTCACCTCGCAGGCCAACAAGACCGCCTGCATGAGCTTCAACTACCATCACGACGCCTTCGGCCAGAAATGGGGCCTGTCACTTCAGGACGGCTCTGTGGCTCACACGGCTTGTGTCGGCTTTGGGCTGGAACGGATCGCGCTTGCGCTTTTCGCCCAGCACGGTCTCGACGTGGCAACTTGGCCCGAAGCTGTCCGCAAGACACTTTGGGGTTGAACCCGAAATGACAGCCGTTTTCCCCGGTTTGGATCCGGAAAACTATCTTCCCCATGCACTTCACGCCCAGGAGCGCATGTGGCCGGAAACCAATTGCTATGTCGATCTCTGGATCGAGGTGCTGTCCGCAGCCGGCTTCCTGCCGGAAGCCATGCTCGGTTTCACACTGACCCAGGACTTCGAGGGCGACCAGTTCACCTTCTTCAAGGTACCACTCGAAGACCTTGAGCAGCTCTATGACATCAGGGTCACCGAGCTGGCGATTTTCGATTCCGTCGAGGGCCATGTATCCGAGCAGATCGCACGCGGACGCCTGTGCCTTGTGGAGATGGACAGCTTCTTCATGCCCGACACCCAGGGCGTCGGCTACCGCCAGGAACACGGCAAGACGACGGTCGGTATCAACCGGCTCGACGTAACAAACCGGGTCATGGACTATTTCCACAATGGCGGCTTCTTCCGCCTGACCGGCGAGGACTTCGACGGTGTTTTTCAGCGAGATCTGCCCGAGGGAACCCTCCCCTTCCTGCCCTACACCGAATTCGCCAAATTCCCGAAAGCGCCAACTTCGGCAGCACACCAGCGCCAGACAGCATTGGCCCTTCTCCGGCAACACTTTTCACGCCGCCCCGAGACCAATCCGATTGCGGCATTCGCAGCAGTGTTCCCCAAGCAGGTGGAGGCGATCGCTGAACGCCCCTTCGGCTATTTTCATAAATATGCCTTCAACACACTGCGCCAGTTTGGTGCCAATTTCGAGCTCTTGGCGAGCCACCTCGCTTGGCTGGATGAGGCCGCCCACGCATCTGCCATCGCGGAAGCGTCAAAGATCGGCGAATGCGCCAAAACTGTCCAATTCCAGCTCGCCCGCGCCGTGACCCGCAAGAAATTCGACCCCTTGGCAACCGCGCTCGATCCGGCCATTGCGGCTTGGCAACGACTGATGGATGATCTTGGCCAAAGGCTGACGTGAGGAAAGACCGATGACGGGGACGATCTATCTGGGGGCAGACACGCGTCCCCTGGAGCAGGGCTGGACCCTCTTGGTCTCGGAAGCGGACCGCTACCAAGTACCCGCCGACCTGCCCCGGACTGCCTTTCACATTCCGGCCTTCGTACCCGGAACGGTCGCGGCAGCTCTGACAGTTGCCGGGCTCTACGATCCCGGCAATCCCTCCCCCTTGCATGACAAGGACGTTTGGTACCTGCGATCACTCGCAGGCGAAACGCCCGGCACAGCCGTTCTGCGGTTCGAGGGCCTCGCGACCATCGCCGAAATCTACCTGAACGGTGTCTTGCAGCACACCAGTGAAAGCATGTTCGTGCCGGTCGACATTGCCCTCGACCTTTCCGGCGATGACGAACTGGCAGTCTGCTTTCGCGCCCTCCAGGCGCATTTCGAGAAGAAGGGGCCGAGAGCCCGCTGGCGCCCACAAATGATGGATCAGCAGGGGCTCCGGCTCGTCCGCACGACGCTGCTAGGGCACATGCCGGGCTGGTGCCCTGAGATCCAGCCTGTTGGCCCATACCGGCCGATTTCCCTCATTCGCCCCTCGCTCGACGCTATCTCTGGCCTGCGCATCAATGCGCAGCTCGATGAATTCGGGACCGGGCACTTGACCGTCGAGTTGCAGGAACAGACGGGCGCCGAGATGGCCATCCTGTGCTGCGGCCGCACGGCCCAGCTGGAAAGCAAAGCAGATGGCCGGATGTCGGCCCGTCTCGAATTGCCAGCCGTGGCAGCCTGGTGGCCAAGGACACATGGCGAACCAAACCTGCACAGCGTGACCCTCGCGATCGATGGGCGCATCCACCCGCTCGGCCTTGTGGGCTTCCGCCGGATTGAGGTGGACCAAGGAGAGGACGGCAAGGGCTTCGGCTTGAAGGTCAACGGTGTGCCGGTCTTCTGCCGAGGTGCCGTCTGGACCAGCGCCGATATAGTAGGGCTTCCGGGCTCGGCAGAGGCCTATGCGCCCTGGCTTGCCAAAGCCGCCGAAGCGAACATGAACATGATCCGCATCGGCGGAACCATGACCTATGAGAGCGCGGACTTTTTCCGCCTCTGTGACCAGTTGGGCATCATGGTCTGGCAGGACCTGATGTTCGCAAACTTCGACTATCCCGTCTCAAGCGACGAATTTGCCACACGGGCAACGGTCGAGGTCGAGACTTTTCTCGGCGGCCTTCAGGGCCACCCCTCTCTCGCCGTCGTCGCCGGTGGCAGCGAAGTCTTTCAGCAAGGCGCCATGCTCGGCCTCCCGGAACGCGTCTGGAACGGCGAATTCTTTACCCGGATACTCGCACACGCGGTCAAGGATCTGCGCCCGGACATCGCTTACATCCCGAACTCGCCCTATGGCGGGAGCATGCCGTTTTCGCCCAACGAAGGCGTGACGCATTACTACGGGGTCGGAGCCTATCAACGCCCCCTTGAGGACGCTCGACGGGCCAATATACGCTTTGCCGCCGAATGCCTCGCCTTTGCTCATGTGCCGCAGCAGCGAACCCTCGACGACCATCTGCCGGTATCCCCTGTCCACGATCCCCGGTGGAAGGCACATGTTCCCCGTGATCGAGGTGCTTCATGGGATTTTGAGGACGTGAGAGACCACTATCTGGCGGACCTCTACATGGCCGATCCCGCGCGGCTGCGCCGGGAGGATCCCTCAGCCTACCTCGATCTGGCACGTTCAACGACGGCTGAGGTGGTGACGGAAACCTTCGCTGAATGGCGACACAGCGGCTCCTCCTGTCGCGGCGCACTCACATGGACCTTCCAGGACCTCACTGTGGGTGCCGGGTGGGGCATGATCGACGCGACGGGCGAACCCAAATCCGTTTGGTACGCACTGAAGCGTGCATTTCGGCCCATCCAGGTGCTGCTAATCGATGAGGGTACCAACGGGCTCAATATCCACCTGATCAATGAAACCGAGACAAGCCGGAGCGTGACCCTTGAGATAGCTTGCCTGCGGGACGGCGCTCAGCCGGTCGTGTCGGCCAGTCGGGCCCTGTCACTGGATGAGCGGTCCATTCATCTCATTCCGGCCACGGATTTGTTTGGAGCGTTCTTCGACACCAATTATGCCTATCGCTTCGGCCCCCCATCACATGATGTGACCGTCGCAAGATTGGTCGACGGTGAGGGAACGGTTCTCTCGGAAGCCTTCCACTTTCCGCTGGGGCGCAAGCATGCTCGACATCCTGCCAGCATTGAGCATGCTTTTCACAGGATCGACGGAGGCTGGTGGATTGGACTGACGACCGATCAATTCGCCCAGTCGGTCCACCTCGATTTCGAGCACTTTCGTCCCGAGGACGACTGGTTTCACCTGGCACCCGGCCGTATGAAGCGGATCAGGCTCTATCCGCGCGACAGCGCGCTGCAGGCTGAGAAGCCGCAGGGGACGCTGCGCCATCTTGGCGCTCGCAGAATCCAGACCTTGTCCTGATGGCCGCTCGGGTCCTGCAACACATCACGCCTCCGGGGTGTGAAAAAGCCGCTCGACCACTTCTTCCCAGGTCAAGATGTCGGAGGTATCGATGGATAGATGATCCATCACCTTCGCGCGTTCGAACGCCGCCCGCATCGACGCCGGATCATCCGGATCATAGGCGCACACATTGTCGCGTCCAGCGGCCGCAAACTGTGGCGCAACAATCGGCAGATGGCAGTAGCTGTACTGGATCATCTTCAGGCTCGACTGACTGAGGTAGTCGGCCCCCGCGCCCGCCCGGTAGGGCGCAATCCCGATATCGGCGAACTTGATGAAGGGTACGATCGCCGCGAACGACACCTCCCCATGCACGATGATATTGCCTCTCGGCTGCGATGGCTGCGCCTTCTTGCCGAAGAGATGGAAAGTCCAGTCCGGGTTGGCCACCGCCAGCGTCTCGATAAGTCCGGCGTCGAACATCATGTCGCCGACGCTGATCGCGTGTCGCTCTCCTTGGTAAGGGCTGACAGACGCCTCATCGAACAGGGTCTTGCTGATACCGTGCGGCACGAAAACAACCCGATCCTGGGACGCGAAGTCGGCACGCATGGCCTCGGCCATGATCCGGACCTGATCATAGAGTGGTAGGCTCCGATTGAGTTCTTCGATCACGCAAGGATGGACCCGGATGGTCTCGAGCCGATCGGCAGCGTGATAAATGAAATTCGCTCTGGGCGCATGCATTCGCAGGTAGCGGGTGAGCAACGGCGATGGGCCGCTTTCAATGACGATGTGGGAATAGCTGGGCAGGCGATCGATGACCGCCTTCGGCAGAAACTGCCCGTAACGACGGTAAAGCGGCGCAATCGCGGCGTTAAGCCAGCCGAAACGCAGATTGACCGGGTGGAAAGGCGCAAACCAGACGAATTCCTCCAGCCCCTCGTCCAGACGGAACCACTGGTTGATCGGGCGGGTCTTGGTATGCTCGTAGCGTCCGTCCCCGATGAAGCGACTGATCGGGCTGAGACGGCAGATCAGGAAATCAACGGCGGCACCTTCCGAGCGCAACTGGTCCGACATGAAATGCAGATCGACCCGACGCGGGGCATCGGCAAAATGATGGCCCGAGACGACCAGGATACGCTTCGACATGGATTTCATCAGGCAAGCGCCTCCTGCAGGTCAAAGCCGAGCACTTCGCGATAGAGTGAAACATGCTGATCGCCAACGCCTTCCCACCCATGCTGGGATGCACTCGACATCATCTGGGATCGAAGTGATGGGGAAGACATCAGAGACTGGAACGTGGCTTCGATCACCGCGGCGGCCGGCTCTGAGCTTGAGAAGTCGGCCAGGGCCACGCCCGGATGGCGAAGGGCAAGGGCCCGATAGGCCTCGTTGCTATGAAGCACAGGCACCAGTCCTGCGCTCATGGCCTCTACCGCAACAAGTCCGAACCCCTCATATTCCGATGCCGAAACGAAGAGTGACGATCGAGTAAGGAGCTCCCGCACGGCATCATTGCTGACGCCGACATGCAGGTGAACGTCATCCGCGAGGCCGCGTGCAGCGATTGCAGACCGAAGGTCCGCTTCCGTCTGATCGGAAGGCGAACCGATGATGTCCAGCTGCCAGCCGGGTGAGCGGACCTTTAGCGCGGCCATGACATCGATCAGGCGATCGAGCCGCTTGTTGACCGAGAATCGACCAATCGTCACCATACGTCGGACAGGAACTTGACTTCCGAGACCGGCGAACTTGGCGATATCCACGCCGTTCTCAATCAGGCGGGCCCTTGCACCAGCAATGGGCTCAAACATCCTGAGGTCAGATTGACTGCAGCAAATGACGGCGTCGTACCCCAGGGCTGAAGCACGTGTCGCGGTTCTGAACCAAAGCTTCTTCAGCGTTGCATGGTTCTTCGTGTGAAAGAAGCCGCCATGGGTGGTGGCGATCAGCTTCTTGCGATGAAAGGGACGCGTCCAGGCCAAGGCATCGTAGAAAAAATCGATGCCGTGCACATGGACGATGTCGGCGTCAGAGATATGCCGGAAGACCTGAGGCGCCAGAGGATAGCGGCTGCTACCCCGCCACGGTATGCGCACCACCTCCACGCCGTCCACGATTTCCCTGGGAGGCAGCACCGTGTGTGGGTCTCTGAAAAGCCGATCAAGCGTCACCACCCGCACGGCCACACCCCTGTCGACAAGCGAGCGGCTCAAATTGGAGACGACATCCTCGAGGCCACCCCGGCTCGGCGTATACTGACGGACGATCTGGACGACCCGCATGCCTCTGTCAAAGCCGGACACGACGCTCCGCCGGGAGGAAGTCATGCTCTCCATGCCGCACCTTCATGTTGGGTGTTTCCAGTCGGTTTCATGCGATCTGCCTAAAGGAAAACCGTTAAGGTCACGTTTTCGCTGTGGCGGCAGAAGCCTCGTCCCCTGTGGCGGCCACAGTCCAGGTCTTTGCCAGATCGGCGAGGCTGGATGATCAAAGAAAGGTTGGGTCCGCTGATTTATGCGCCATGAACACGGGGACGGCGAAGATGCGCCTTGGAAAGGCGCAATGGGAACGAGGTTTTGCATTTCGTCCCCTAATCTCTGCCCATCGCAAAGGAATGGGGCTCGAATGGATAACTGCCGAACCACCTTTGGAGGACGATAACAATCAGCCATGCTGGACGCTTTCGATCGCGTCAGACATGCGATAGAGAGACGGCGCCTGCGCCACGCCGAGGAGATGAGAGAACCGATGACGAGCTATGTATTGACCGTATCCTGCCAGTCGACCCGCGGCATCGTAGCCGCCATTTCGGGTTATCTCGCGGAACAGGGCTGCAATATCGTCGACAGCTCCCAGTTCGACGACCTCCATACCGGCCAGTTCTTCATGCGCGTCTCCTTCATCTCGGAGGAAGGGGTCACGCAAGCCAAACTCGACAAGGGTTTCGGGCCCGTCGCCGAGAAATTTGGCATGAACTGGAACCTCTATGACGCTGCCCAGCGGATGAAGGTGCTCCTGATGGTGTCGCGCTTCGGCCACTGCTTGAACGACCTGCTCTATCGCTGGAAGATCGGCGCGCTGCCGATCGACATCGTCGGCGTGGTCTCGAACCACTTCGACTATCAGAAGGTCGTCGTGAACCACGACATCCCCTTCCACCACATCAAGGTGACCAAGGAGAACAAGCCGGAAGCCGAAGCTCGGATCATGGATCTGGTCGAGCAGACCGGAACCGAGCTCATCGTTCTCGCCCGCTACATGCAGGTCCTGTCCGACGACATGTGCAAGAAGATGTCCGGCAAGATCATCAACATCCACCACTCCTTCCTGCCGAGCTTCAAGGGCGCGAACCCCTACAAGCAGGCCTTCGAACGCGGGGTTAAGCTGATCGGCGCAACCGCCCACTACGTCACCGCCGATCTCGACGAAGGTCCTATCATCGAGCAGGACGTTGCCCGCATCACCCATGCGCAGTCGGCAGAAGACTACGTCTCGATCGGTCGCGATGTGGAAAGCCAGGTGTTGGCGCGTGCAATCCACGCCCATATCCATCACCGCACCTTCATCAACGGCAACCGAACCGTCGTCTTCCCGGCAAGCCCGGGCTCCTATGCCTCAGAGCGCATGGGCTGAGGATCGCAGGGGCGCCGGAAACGGCGCCTTTCCTCTTTTGCTACCACGGTTTCTGCGGGATAGACGTCAAGCAAGGCTCTGCTAATCTCCCCTCATGATTCCCTGGGAGGAAAAGTATGGCCGACTCGGTTCTGCTCCAGCGCACCGAACTTCCGCGCCCAAACGTCTCGCTGGCCGATGCCAAGATCATCTTCAACGATTTCTACGGCTTCAGTGGAGAAATCCGTGAACTCGGCAGCCAGCAGGACCGCAATTTCCTCATCGACACTGGCAACGAGCGTCTGGTCCTGAAGATCAGCCGCGCCGAGTACCCGCAGCATGAACTGGATGCCCAGAACAGGGCCATGGACCATCTGCGCAGCCTCGATATCGGCTTGCGCATCCCGGAACCAATCGCGGCTCTGACCGGAGAATTCATCCCGCAGATCGAATTGGGTGGAGAATACTATTGGGCGAGGCTGCTGTCTTACCTGGATGGACAGCCACTGACCCGTCAGAAATACCTCTCACCAGAAGTCGTCGCCGCATTCGGCGAAGTGGTGGCACGAGTCGCTAGCGGCCTTAAGGACTTCCGCCACGAAGGACTGGACAGGGAACTGCAGTGGGATCTGCGCCGCGCCGGCCCGGTGGCTCTGCATCTCCTCAAATCGGTGACTGACCAGAAGCAGCGCGACCGGATTGCCAAGGCAATGATCCTGGCGGTCAAGCGCCTGCAGCCCCTGGCATCAGAACTTCGCATCCAAACGATCCATCACGACATAACCGACGACAACGTGGTCGCTACTCCGAACGCGTCAGGACGTCTGATGCCGGATGGAGTGATCGACTTTGGCGACGTGCTCTATGGTTGGCTGGTGGCCGACCTCGCGGTAACCTGTGCAGCCCTGCTGCACCATGCCGACGGCGACCCATTTTTCATCCTGCCGGCAGTGAAGGCCTTTCATCAGCTTTATCCGTTGAACGAGGCGGAGCTCAAGGCATTGTGGCCACTGATCGTCGCCCGGGCAGGCGTTCTGGTGGCAAGCAGCGAACAGCAGCTTTCGATCGACCCAGAGAATGACTACGTGCTCGGCAACATCGAACATGAGCGGACAATCTTTGACGTTGCAACATCAGTGCCTTACCCGCTGATGGAAGCGGCCATTCTCGACGCTGTAGGTCTGCTCCCAAACGAAGTGGAGCTTTCGGTTTCCCATCCTCTGCTCCCCGCACTGACACCCGACGTTTTCCGGCTAACCGACCTGACCGTCACAAGCAGCGACCTGCTCCGCGACAGCTGGGCCGATCCGGAAATTGATTGGAAGCTTCTCGCTCGGGCCGCCATGGAGACAGGTGTTGCCTCCACACGCTACGGCGAATTCCGCCTGTCCTACACCAAGCTACTCTCTGCCGTTCCACCGGCCACCTTTGCTCTGCACGTCGATATCTGCCTGCCAGGAGGGACGGAGGCTGTCGCCCCGTTCGACGCAACGATCGTCCTTGACGGTCACCACCTGATACTGTCATCGCCAGATCTCTCGCTGCATCTTGATGGCATCGACTGCGTGCTTGAGGACGGCGCAAGCATCAAGGCCGGAGAGGTAATCGGCGCAGTAGCTGGAGCCGCAGGCGGGGTGGGCGGTTTGCGCATTCAGCTGTGCCGCGACCCAGACCTCGTTCCCCCGCTCTTTTCCCGCCCCCAACAGAGCGGCATCTGGCGGCGGATCTGCCCTTCCCCGTCGCGCCTTCTTGGTGTCGGCGTCGACGCACCAGCCCCTCGGAGCCATGAGCTCCTTGAGCGACGCAGGAAGAGCTTCGCCAAGCCGCAAAAGAACTACTATGAAGAGCCGCCACAGATCGAACGGGGTTGGCGAGAGCATCTCTTCGACGTAAACGGCCGCGCCTATCTCGACATGGTCAACAATGTCACGATCCTCGGCCACGGCCATCCGCGTCTGGCCGAAGCCGTCGGTCGCCAATGGGCCATGCTCAACACGAACTCCCGCTTTCACTATGCGGCAGTGGCTGAGTTTTCGGATCGCCTCGCCTCGCTCGCCCCGGAAGGTCTGGACACCGTCTTCCTCGTCAATTCAGGCTCTGAAGCCGTGGATCTGGCGCTGCGCCTTGCCTGGGCCCATAGTGGTCAACGCAACATCCTGAGCCTGCTGGAAGCCTATCACGGTTGGACCGTTGCCAGCGATGCCGTCTCCACCTCGATCGCCGACAACCCGCGCGCGCTGGAAACCCGCCCCGACTGGGTGCATCCCGTGCTGTCCCCCAACACCTATCGTGGCAAATATCGCGGTGAAGGCTCGACAGAGGGCTACGTGCAGGCTGTCACCGACAAAATCGCCGAGATCGAGGAACGCGGCGCGAAGGTAGGAGGCTTCATCGCCGAGAGCGTTTACGGCAATGCCGGCGGCATTCCCTTGCCACCAGGCTACCTCGAAGCGGTCTACGCACTTGTACGCGAACACGGCGGGCTCTGCATCGCTGACGAAGTGCAGGTTGGCTATGGCCGCCTTGGGCACCATTTCTGGGGCTTCGAACAGCAGGGCGTGGTGCCAGACATCATCACCGTCGCCAAGGGCATGGGCAATGGTCAGCCGCTCGGTGCCGTGATCACGCGCCGCGAGATCGCCGATAGCCTGGAAAAGGAGGGCTACTTCTTTTCCTCCTCCGGCGGCAGCCCCGTAAGCTGTGTGGTCGGCATGACAGTTCTCGATATCATGCGGGACGAAAAGCTGCAGGAAAACGCCCGCGAGACTGGAGATTATCTCAAAGCCCGCCTTGAAGCGCTCGGCCAGCGCTTCCCGATCGTCGGTGCGGTCCATGGCATGGGGCTCTATCTCGGGCTGGAATTCATCCGCGACCGGGGGACATTGGAACCGGCAACAGAGGAGACGAATGCCATTTGCGACCGCCTGCTTGATCTCGGGGTCATCATGCAGCCGACGGGCGACCATCTTAACGTTTTGAAAATAAAACCGCCGCTTTGTCTCACCCGCGAGAGCGCCGATTTCTTCGTCGAAATGCTGGAAAAGGTGCTTTCCGACGGCTGGTGAAGGCGGCGCCATACACTACCATCGCCCTAATGCCAGTCGTCCAAAACGCAATTACTACGTAAAGGAAGCGCAAAGCCCAAATCTGGGTAGACTAAATAGCCGCTTCACAGCGTTTTGGAGAGTGGTCTATCTTCGGACAGAAAAGTAAGCCGAAGGAATACCGATGCCCATCATCCCGGAGCAAATCGCCAGTCATCTTGTGATTTGGGCAGTCGCTCTGTTCATCGTCAAGCACCTGCTGGCGGACTTCGTTCTGCAAACGAGCTGGATGGCAAAGGGCAAGGAACGCGCTCGTGGTTGGGCCGCGCCACTGGGAGCCCATATCGCAGTACATGCGGGGGGAACCCTGCTGATCTCACTGCTGATGGCACCGCAACTCGCTTGGCTTGCCCTGGTCGATCTCGCGGTGCACGGGGCAATCGACAGGTGCAAGACACTGATCCAGCAACGCCATCATCTCCAGGTTGGTCAGGCGGCCTACTGGTGGCTGTTCGGCGTCGATCAGACCCTGCATCATCTGACCCACCTTGCCTTCGCGGTCTTCATCGCGGCGGCGGCCAGCGCCGCGTGACAGCGTTCAATCCCGCGACAACTCTCTGACGATCCACTCCCGGAAGGCCACGAGCGGCGGATAGGCCGCCCGTTCCCGAGGAAAGGCGAGGTAATAGCGCTGCGCACTCTGCATCGGCCGGTCGACGGCCGGCACGAGTTCGCCGCGCTTGAGTTCCTCCTGGATGAGAAACGTCGGCAGAAGCGCCACACCAAGGCCTCCAATCGCCGCTTGGGAAGCCGTGGCAAACTGATCGAAAAGCATGCCGTGCACGCTTTCAAACGCGACTCCGGTCTCTGTGAACCAGCGCTCCCAGGCATCGGGCCGTGTCGTGAGATGCAGCAGTGGCACGCGCAGAAGATCGGATGGTGCTTCGATCCCATGGGATTGTTTGAAGTCCAGGCTACAGGCCGGAATCGTTTCTTCCGGCATGAGCAGTGTCAGTTCCGCGCCCGGCCAGACGGCATCGCCAAAATGGACCGCCGCATCGATCGAATCCAATCGGAAGTCGAAGGGAGACAGCCGCGTCACCAGATTGATCGTTATACCCGGATTGCTGGCGAGAAACTGCCCGAGCCGCGGCGCGAGCCAGCGCGCGCCAAAGGTGGGCAGAATGGCAAGATTGAGTGTCCCGCCATGTGGGTTGGCCCGCAGGTTGAGCGAAGCGCTCGATATGCGGCGAAGTGCTTCCCGGATCTCGCGGGCATAGCTGTCGCCGGCGACCGTCAACCGGATCGTCTGACGCTCGCGCAGAAACAGCTCGACACCGAGCTGGCTCTCCAATGCCTTGATCTGCCGACTGACCGCGCTTTGCGTCAGATCCAGCTCCCGTGCAGCAGCCGTGATGCTACCTGTCCGGGCCGCAGCCTCGAACGCGGTAAGCAGCGACAGAGAAGGCAGAAAGCGGCGAGCAGGCAGCATGGTCATGCCTTTTTGGAATGATCTCTTGAGAATTTATCGCTGGAATGGCGTAGAACGCTCTTCTAGAAATCACAAGACTGTACGAGGCGGAATGATATCGGACACCCAGGTGTGTCCCGCTTCCCCGCCCGTCACCATAGATATCCTGGGGCCCATCATGCTGAACGATCCTCGCACCCACGGACTTTGGGAAAAGACGGCTCCCGCCGCACCGCAAACGACGGCCCTGCAGGGCGCAGCAAAGTCAGACGTCGTGATCGTCGGCGGCGGCTATACGGGTCTCTCCGCAGCCCTGCACCTCGCTGAAGCCGGCACGAGCGTCATTCTCCTTGAAGCCAAGGAAATTGGGTTCGGTGGCGCCGGTCGCAATGTTGGACTGATCAATGCTGGCATGTGGGTCATGCCCGACGACCTGCCCAGCGAACTGGGCCCAATCTACGGAGAGCGGCTGCTCGACCTGCTTGGCAATGGACCACGTGCGGTTATGGATCTGATCGATCGTCACGGGATTGAGTGCGAACTGGAACGGTCCGGGACGCTGCATTGCGCCGTAGGCACAGCCGGCCGCAAGGAGATTGAAGCCCGCGCCGAGCAATGGCAGCGGCGCGGCGCGCCTGTGGAAATGCTCGACGAGGCAGAAACAGAGCGCAAAATTGGCACCCGAGCCTATCAGGGCTCCCTTCTCGATCGCCGTGCCGGCACGCTCCAGCCGCTCGCCTACGCGCGTGGCCTTGCCCATGCGGCCGTGAAGGCCGGCGCGATACTGCACACGTCAAGTCCGGTGGACAGCTACGACAAGACGACGGACGGCTGGCGCGTCGTCACCGCGCAAGGCACAGTCGATGCCCAATGGATCGTCGTTGCCACCGATGCCTATAGCAACGGCCCCTTCGCCGCCGTCCGCGAGGAGCAGGTTCATCTCCCCTATTTTAATTTCGCCACCGTCCCGCTCAGCGACAATCTGCGTAAGTCGATACTGACGGAACGCCAGGGTTGCTGGGATACGAAGGAGGTGCTTTCCTCATTCCGCATGGACAAGGCCGGCCGCATGGTTTTCGGCAGCGTCGGCGCCCTGCGAGGCACCGGGCTTTCTATCCATCGGTCCTGGGCTCGTCGCGCACTGAAGGCGATCTTCCCACAGATCGGCGACATCGAATTCGAAAGCGAATGGTATGGCCAGATCGGCATGACCACCAACGCCCTGCCGCGCTTCCACAAGTTTGCTCCGGGCGTCATCGGCTTTTCAGGCTATAACGGCCGCGGCATCTCCCCGGGCACGGTCTTCGGCAGGACGATCGCAAGCCACATCCTGGGCCAAATCTCCGAGGAAGAACTGCCCCTGCCGCTGACCGATCCACAAGCGCCAGCCTTCCGCACCATCAAGGAAGCGTGGTACGAGGCCGGCGCCCAGGTGGCGCATCTGGCCGGCGCACGATTTTAAACGAACAAGAACCAGGTAGACCTGACGGAAGGACCACCATGACCCTCGCCACTCTCAAGTTTTCCGCCGAAACGGCATCGCTGATGGCAAGCTTCGGCGTCGACGCCACGGCTCTGACCGGCGGCACGCTCTCCGTTCGCTCGCCGATCAACGGCGAGACCATCGCAGCTGTGGCCGAAATCTCTGCCGACGAAACCCGCAAGGCGATCGACGCTGCCCACAAGGCCTTCCTCGAATGGCGCCTCGTGCCCGCCCCGCAGCGCGGCGAACTGATCCGCCTACTCGGCGAAGAACTGCGCGCAGCCAAGACCGAACTCGGCCGCCTCGTCTCCATCGAAGTCGGCAAGATCACCTCCGAAGGCCTCGGCGAAGTCCAGGAGATGATCGACATCTGCGATTTTGCAGTGGGCCTGTCCCGCCAGCTCTACGGTCTGACGATCGCGACCGAACGCGCCGAACACCGCATGATGGAAACCTGGCACCCGCTCGGCGTCACCGGCATCATCTCGGCCTTCAACTTCCCTGTCGCCGTCTGGTCCTGGAACGCGGCACTTGCGCTCGTCTGCGGCAACTCCACGATCTGGAAGCCGTCGGAGAAGACCCCGCTCACCGCTATCGCCACCCAGGCCATCTTCGAAAAGGCCGTGAAGCGCTACAACGCGCAAGGGGGCAAGGCTCCGGCCAATCTTTCGACGCTGCTGATTGGTGGCCGTGACATCGGCGAAATTCTCGTCGACCACCCGAAGGTCCCGCTGATCTCGGCGACGGGTTCGACCGCCATGGGCCGCGCCGTCGGTCCGCGTGTCGCTGCCCGCTTCGGCCGCTCGATCCTCGAACTCGGCGGCAACAATGCCGCCATCGTCGGCCCGACCGCCGATCTCGACCTGACGCTGCGCGGCGTCGCCTTTGCCGCCATGGGCACCGCCGGCCAGCGCTGCACCACGCTGCGTCGTCTCTTCGTGCATGAAAGCGTCTACGACACGCTCGTCCCACGCCTGATCAAGGCCTATGGCTCGGTCACCATCGGCAATCCGCTGGAGTCCGGCAACCTGATCGGACCTCTGATCGACAAGGGCTCCTTCGACCGCATGCAGCACGCACTTGAGTCCGCGAGGTCGAATGGCGGCAAAGTGCACGGCGGCGATCGCGTTCGCGCCGATGAGGCTGCCGAAGCCTTCTACGTGCGCCCGGCCCTCGTCGAGATGCCGGAGCAATGCGGCCCTGTCGTCGAGGAAACCTTCGCGCCGATCCTCTACGTCATCAAGTATGCCAACTTCGACGACGCTCTGGCGCTGAACAACGACGTGCCGCAGGGCCTCTCCTCGTCGATCTTCACCAACGACATCCGCGAGGCAGAAGCCTTCGTCTCCGACCGCGGCTCCGATTGCGGCATTGCAAACGTCAATATCGGCCCCTCGGGCGCCGAAATCGGTGGGGCCTTTGGTGGTGAGAAGGAAACCGGCGGCGGTCGTGAGTCCGGCTCCGACAGCTGGAAGGCCTATATGCGCCGCCAGACCAATACCGTGAACTACGGCCGCAGCCTGCCGCTCGCTCAGGGCGTCAAGTTCGACATCGAGTAAAAACCAAAGGGCCGGCGCCCCCGCCGGCCCTTTCGCCCTGCGACAAAGGTCGATGCGCAAGGCGCTGGCCTTCGTCCACCGGATGGTCGAGACTGCAGCAACCGTCATGCGTGAGGGCTGCATGTTAGTCGAGGATCAATCCGCCACGATCGCCTATCTCCGGGACCCGGCAACCCATGGGATCTCGTCGCCGGTTGAGGTGATCGAAACACATATCTCTCTGATTTTTCTGGCAGGCGAGAAAGCCTACAAGCTGAAGCGCGCAGTCAAGCTGCCCTATGCCGACTTCTCCACCGTCGACCTGCGGCGCCGCTACTGCGAGGCGGAAGTGACGCTGAACAGGCGAACGGCACCCGAAATCTACTACGGCGTCCGTAGAATTGCCCGGGATGTGTCCGGCGACATTTCTCTCGATGGCGATGGCACAGTCCTGGACTATGTCGTGGAGATGCATCGCTTCGCCCAGGACAGGCTGTTCGATCACATGGCCGAGCGCGGTCAGCTCTCGAAGCAGCTGATCGAGGAAACCGCCGAACGCGTCGCCGACTTCCATAAGGATGCGCAAATCCATCATACCGGCAGTGGAAGGGATAATCTATCGGCGATTGTCGACATCAATCACGCCGCCTTTTGCGCCGTGACTCTCTTCAGCAAAGGAGAAACCGAGGCGCTGACAGGTCTGTTCCGCCAGGAACTGGATCGCCACTCTGCGCGCCTGGACGAGCGGGAGCACGCAGGGATGATCCGCCACTGCCATGGCGATCTCCACCTGCACAACATCTTCCTCGGTTCAGAGGGACCACGGATGTTCGACTGCATCGATTTCAACGATCACCTGGCGACGTCCGATATCCTTTACGATCTCGCCTTCCTGCTGATGGATCTCTGGCACAGGGACCTGCCGGACTTCGCCAACGTGGTGGTCAACAGATATCTCGACCGGACGGGCGACGATACCGGCTTCGGGCTCATGCCATTCTTCCTCGCCTTGCGGGCCGCAATCCGCGCGCATGTCGGCGCCACGCAAGTGCGGGACCTAGGGGACAAGACGGGCCATGGGGCCGAGGAGGCAAGAGCCTATCGAGACCTGGCGCTCTCCTTGTTGGAGAGGAAGGAACCGGTGTTGGTTGCGATCGGGGGCCGGAGCGGATCTGGAAAGTCGACGCTTGCCGAAGCGATCGCACCTCGGATCGGCTTGGCACCCGGCGCGCGCCTCCTCGAAAGCGACCGGCTGCGCCGCGCGATGCTCGGCCATGCCAGAGGCGAACCAATGCCGCCTGCTGCCTATCAGCCGGAAGTCTCGGCCAAGGTTTACGCTAATCTGGCTGAAAGAGCGGAGCGGGTCCTGCAGGCGGGTGGATCGGTCGTGGCAAATGCAGTTTTCGCGCACCCCGAAGAAAGGAAGGCCATCGAGCGGGCGGCGCAAAGTCAGGGCATACGCTTCGTCGGCCTTTGGCTGGACGCCGATCCCACCATCCTGCGCTCCCGGATTAAGGATCGTCCCGTGACTGATTCCGACGCCACGGTGGCCGTTCTCGAACAGCAACTTGCCCGGGACACGGGCGAGATCAGTTGGACGCGAATAGATGCGGCTCGGCCAACCGCATTCATCGCAGGAGAAGTTCTATCGTTGTTCTCAGGCAAGTCGCTCAGCGAAGGTTGAAGCGCACCGGAGCGGTGATTGTCTTGTTGACACCGGCTGGCGGTGCCGGAACCGGAGATGCTGCTCGCACCATGTCGAGCACGGCAGTATCGAGTGTCGGATAGCCGGACGACCGCGACAAGGAAACCGATAGCACATTGCCGGAATCATCGATGCGGAAGCGCACATAGACTGTGCCCTCCTCCCGATTGCTGCGCGCCGCACTCGGATAGCGTTTGCGGCGTTCCAGATGCGACATCAGCCTGGACTGCCATTTTGCCGGCGAGACACTTCGCCCGGCACCATTCGCTGTTGCAGCGGCAGCATTGCGTGTCGACTGGGCCACCTCGGCCTTGGCTGTGCGCGCAGCCTGGCTGGCCGGTGGCTGGACCTGCTTCTTCACAACCTTCTTGGGTGCCGGTTCTTTCTTCTTCTCGACCTCCGGCTTCGGCACCGGCGGTCGTATCATCGGGATCGGAACCTCGACATTCTCGAGTTCCGCCATCACCATCTGCTCGATCGGATCGATCTCCGGCAGAGGTTCGGGCAGCGGCTCCGGCTCAATCAACGGCGGCATCTCCGGCAGTGCTTCAGCCACCTCCGATTCGGGTTCAGGCTCAGGGGTGGGAGGCTCCGGAAGGGGCTGTTGCACAGGTTCGAGGATCGGCTCCGGCAACGGATCGCTGGTTGCGGTCTTTACCTCCTCGGCATCGACCTGCTCGCTGGAAATCTCGTTCTCTTCAGTAATGACAGCTTCGGGCTCAGGCGCGAGTTCGATCATGATCGCAGGCGGCGGTCCGCTGTCGGCAATGACCATCGCTGGCTCGCGCAAGAGAACCGCCACGGCTCCCGCATGCGCGGTGGCAATCAACAAGCCAGCCGTGGTCCACAACAGCCCCTCACCGACGGCGCGTCTCGTGGAGCGCGGCTCGATCATGGCGCAGTCCCCGCAGATGGTGCCGCCGGATCTGCCTTCGGCTCGGCCGGTGTCGGAACAGATTCCAGGCCGACCAGCGCAATCTTCAGATAACCGGCATCCCGCAGCAGGTTCATGACCTCCATGAACTGACCATAGTCGACAGTCTTGTCCGCGCGCAGGAAGATCCGCGCGTCCTTGTTGCCTTCTGTCATCCGGTCGAGCGATGTGCCGAGCAGGTTTCGTGCAACGGTGTCGTTGCCGAGCGACAGGCTCATGTCTTCCTTCAGGGTCACATAAACAGGTTCATCCGGACGCTCCGCAGGCTTTGCGGTCGAGGCGGGCAAATCGACATTCACATCTACCGTCGAGAGTGGAGCTGCGACCATGAAGATGATGAGCAGCACCAGCATGACGTCGATGAATGGCGTGACATTGATCTCGTGGTTCTCTGCGAGATCGTCGCCCGAACTGTTTTCTCTGATACCGCCGGCCATGACTTCACTCCGCCGCCATTGCCATGGCCTTGCTCGCCTGGGCGATCCGGGCACTCTTGCGGAAGTCGAGATCGCGGCTCACCAGGCGCTCGATACCGGCGCCGGCATCGGCCAGAAGCTGGCGATAGCCCGTCACCGAGCGGGCGAAGACATTGTAGATGATAACTGCGGGGATGGCGGCCACGAGACCCACGGCCGTTGCCAACAGAGCTTCTGCGATGCCCGGTGCAACGACAGCCAGGTTGGTGGTCTGTGTCTCGGCAATCCCGATGAAGGAGTTCATGATACCCCAGACCGTCCCGAACAGGCCGACGAAGGGCGCAGTCGAGCCGATGCTCGCGAGTACACCAGTGCCTTTCGACATCTGGCGACCTGCGTGGGCCTCTATGCGGGACAAGGCTGATGCGACGCGCTCCTTCACGCCATCGCCACCTACCTGATCGATCGCCGCATCCGACAGTGTCATCTCATGCTGGGCGGCCCGAACCATGGATGCCACGACACCGCCGCGATTTTCCAAAGAATTCAGGGCGTCATGCAGCTGGCGCGCCTGCACCACGGCCTTCAGACCACGCTTGGCGCGCGCCCGCGCTCCGAAGAGCTGCAATGACTTGGCGAGCCAGACGGTCCAGGTCAGAACCGAGGCGAAAGCCAGCGCGATCATCACGGATTTGACCACCCAGTCGGCAGCCATGAACATGCCTTCGGGTGAGAGATCATGCGGCATCAGCTTTTCGGCGGCCTCACCGCCCTCCTGCGCGACAGCTGGTGCTGCCTCGAACGCGGAAGGCTCGAGGCCAGCTTCAGCGGCGGTGGCCTCATCGGCACCCGGAGCGACAGCAGGAGCATCGGTCGGTGTCACAGGGGACGGAACGGCCTGTGCCGTAGCCGGTGCGGCCTGATTATCTGCAGTCGCCGGCGCCATTGCACCCGGAGCAGCCGGCTCGGGGCTGACAGCGGACGATGCCGGCGAGGCTGGGGCTGGCGTCGCGGCGCCACCAGGCTGTGCACCAACGTCTGCCTGTACGGGCGTCACACCTTCCGAGGGAGAGCCGGCTGAACGCCCCTGTGGAAGCAAAACCTGAGCTTCTGGCGCAGCCGGCACAGTTTCCTGCGCGTGCACAACGCAAGCCCCCAGCAACAGGGAAAGGAGAAAGCCAAATCGCTTGAGCGAAGGTCCCGAATGAGTGAGCAGCATTGGGAGCTCCTTAAAAACAGATGATGAAAACCAGACGCTTTGAGCCGCGCCGTCACGATGCTTCCCATATAAAACTTGATTAATCGTGACAAGTAATAAAACAACCAGCGCGCGGTTTTCCTGCGCCGTGATCAATCACATCGGGTTCAGCCCCGCTGCTTCTCTCGCTCATAGAGATCGACGACATCCTGCCGACGGCACAGCTCCGTGCCGGCCGTCATGACGGCAGCAGCGCCGGCGGCCTGACCGAAGCGGAATGCCTCCTCTAGCTCGTATCCCTCAGCAAGAGACCAGACCATGCCGGCCACAAAGCTGTCTCCTGCGCCGGTAGCGGAATTGACGGGCACATCGATGGCCGGCAGTCGGACTACCCGATCGGCTGAGGCAAGCACGGCTCCATCACCGCCAAGGGTTACTGCGATGTACTCCGCAGCGCCCGTCCGGACATGAGCCTGAGCCGCGGCACCCACTTCGTCATGCGTCAGCTTGTGACCGAGGAATGACTCGAATTCACCGAGGCTCGGCTTGACGAGGAACATGCGTGACCGGGACAAAGCCTCGGAGAGCGGCTTCCCCGATGTATCCAGTATGAAGCGCCCTCCCCTAGCCGCCACGGTATCGGCCAGTCGCACATAGGTATCATCGGGCGCACCTCTCGGCAGGCTGCCGCTGGCCACAACATAATCAGCATCGCTCGCGGCGATCGCTTCCAGAACGGGAGCAAGCTCCGCCTCTGTTACCAGCGGGCCCTCAGGAACAAAACGATACTCCAGATTGGTGGAGGTCTCGTGGACGGCGAATGCCACGCGCACCGGATCGTGGATCTTGAAGGTCCGCTCCACGATCGGCAGGGGTTTCAGCATTGCTTCCAGCAATTCACCCGTTGCCCCTCCCGACAGGAACATAAGTTCGCAGGTTCCGCCAAGGGTCGCGATCACGCGGGCCACATTGATGCCCCCGCCGCCCGGAAACTGCTGCTGGTTGTGTGTCCGCGTCTTGTGGGTATGGCGCACGACATCTGCATCGCTGGAAATGTCGATGGCGGGGTTGAGTGCGAGGCAGAGAATTTTTGTCATCACTTGGACCAATGCTGAGAATGTGAACACAGGTAGAGCAAATAGTTACGACAGATCTAGGACGCGTCGACACCTGACCGCAACCCGGTCGAAAGACGCACCCTCTCAACAATGGCCGCCGCCCAGCGTTCCCGCCAGCACGCAAAAGGGTGAACACAGAGATCGCCCCGAAGGGATTGTCTTTGGCCGCCGACGTACTACCTTCGCTCCGCGTTCAAACCGAAAGAAGACAATACTCATGTACACCGGCATTGTGCAGACCGTCGCCCCGATCAAATCAGTTGTGCGCCATGACGGCTATACCACCTTCTTCATTGAACTGCCGGACCGGCTAATGGTGGATCTGCAGCTGGGAGCGAGTGTGTCGGTCGAGGGCGTATGCCTCTCAGTCACGTCGATGAACGGCAATCTCATCTCGTTCGACGCCATGGATGCTACTCTCGAGCGCACCAATCTTGGCACGCTTCAAACCGGCGGCCACGTAAACATCGAACGCTCAGCCAAGCCTACCGACGAAAATGGCGGTCATAATATCGCGGGCCACATCGCGACCACTGCGGAACTCGTTGACGCCAAGATGGAGATGCCGGGTGCATTCATTCGTTTTCGGGTGCCGGAAGAATGGGCGAAATACGTGTTCAAGCGAGGATATCTGTCGGTAAACGGTGCAAGTCTGACCGTTGCAGAGGCCGATGGAGACACCTTCACCATCAACTTGATCCCGGAGACCCTGCGGCAGACCACTTTCCCGCGCTACAAGAAAGGCGACGCTCTGAATATCGAGGTCGATCATCAAACCATGGTAATGGTGGATGTCGTGGAGCGCACGCTGGAACGGCTGATGTCGAAAAAGGCCTGATCCAGCCTCTCTTTCAGTGACGGCTGTGCGTGCCGAGCGGCGGGACCTCCTTCATCAAGGAGACCAACACTTGCCGGTAATCTGCAGGTTTGGGGGCGCAAAGATCCTGCGGGATGCCGTTTTCCTCAATCTCCTTGATTGCGGATCCGGAAACGATACGGAAGGGGATGCCGCTACGCCGCAACCGCTGCACGATAGGGGTCACTGCACCGTCCCGAACTTTGAAATCCAGGATCGCTCCGGAGATATGTTCCGTTTCCAGAATCTCCAATGCGTCGCGCACGGTCTCCGTCGTAATGACGTTTACTCCTGCGCGGGCAACCGCATCTGCCGCGTCCATGGAAATGAAGACATCGTCCTCAACGATGAGGATCGTGTCGATCGCTAGAGCCTGTCCTGGTCTCATCTTCGTTCTCCTTTTGCGACCACAACGCCGCTTATCGCGCTTTGTTCACATTTTCATAAATTGCTAAACGATATGGTAAACAAGGTGTTAAGTGGAACAATCGGTTCCCTAACCAAGGAACGCACTCGAAGAGTTGGCAATCATCCGGCAGCCTCGCCACGCAGCTCCGATGGAACATCCGGAATAGCCCGACGTTACTCCGCCAACATATATCGGGAGAAATGTGATGCAGATCATTGGCACGGAAGTCACCGAAGCTCACGGCGCAAACGAGGGCTTCGTTGTGGAGTTTCTCGGGGATGGCGGCGAGCGAGTCTCGGTTCGCCTGGCGCAGTCAGAGAATGGCAGCCTGAGCCGCGAAAATGCTCTGGCCAAGGCTCAGGTGGTTCTACTCCAGGCAAGCCGGTTCGGGATGTCCGAAGAAGGTGATGACAATACGTCATCAGACATGGCGGAACCAAGCGAGGCGGTAGAAAGCCTGCGCCAGGAGCAGCAGGAAAAGCAGAACCAGCAGCGTGGTGGCTCTGCCCTTCAGGAAGGACTTGAAGACACTTATCCGGCCAGCGACCCGGTCTCGGCGACCTACACATCGACTCTATCCGGCGATCAGAAGCCGTAAAGGCCGCCAAGCGTCAGGTAAGACAGCATGCCCGCCGAACTCGCCAGCTTTGGCACCGCAACCACGCTCGAACTGTCAGCGATTATCGTTCGACTGCTGATCGCCATGGCCTGTGGCGCGGCGATTGGCATCGAACGAGAATGGCGCAGCCACGCCGCCGGCTTGAGGACCCATGTTCTCGTCTGCCTGTCCGCCGCCATCGTCGCGATACTGACGATCGAAATCGCCCATCACGGGGCCTTTGACCGGCAAGAGGTGCGACTGGATCCGATCCGCCTGATCGAAGCGGTAACGGCTGGCGTGGCATTCCTCGCCGCCGGCATGATCGTTTATGCCAAGGGCGAGGTCCACGGGCTGACAACGGGTGCCGGACTTTGGTTTGCAGGCTCCATCGGCCTCTCCTGTGGCCTGGGCTTTTGGCAGATCGGCCTCATTGCCGTTGGTTTTGCGCTGGCGGTTCTCTGGTTGCTCCGCGTCATCGAAAACTGGTTCCCCCTGCCCCCAAAAGATCGGGATTGAGAAAGTCAGCGCAAGAGGCTTTGTCCGCCATCCACCCAAATGGGCGTACCCGTAACATGGCGTGAGGCATCGGAGGCGAGAAAGGCGATGACGTCTGCGACGTCTTCCGCGGTTCCGGATTCTCCTCCGGTGAGCGGTATATCACCCTCCGGAAATTCGACCGGAACCTCCGCCTGCCGTTTCTTGCGAACCTTGGTATTGTCATCGATATCTGTTTCGATGGCCCCGGGACAAATGGCATTGATGCGAATGCCGTGCCGCCCCAATTCCAGGGCGAGTTGTTGCACCATAGCGAGCTGGGCAGCCTTGGTTGCCGAATAGGCTGTGGCGCCCGGCGTCGTGAACGTGCGCGTCCCATTGATCGAGGATATGACAATGATCGACCCGCCCGTTTTTTTCATATGGCCGACGGTGTGATGCAGCGTCAGATAGGTTCCGCGCAGGTTGACGGCGATGGTTTTGTCGAATTCGTCTGGCCTCAGATCATCGATGGGCGCCCAAGTCCCGTTGATCCCGGCATTCGCCACGACAACATGGAGCCCTCTTCGTGAACGGATCAGACGTTCGACCGCCTGCGCCATTTCATCGTCCTTGCTCACATCTGCAACGAGCACCATTCCATCGCCACCTCCAGCTCGGATCTCCGCAAGTGTTTCTTCGAGTTCCTCCTCGGTCCGCCCCAGAAGACCAACAAAGGCGCCCGCCTCTGCCAGCCTCAGCGCGGCGCCTTTGCCGATACCCGACCCCGCGCCTGTGACCAGCGCGGTCTCCCGTTCGAATTCGGCGTCCTTCATGAGCGATCTTCCACATGCTCGGGCTTGCGCTTGCGGGAAGTGGAAGCCAGGTCTTCAAGTTGCTGTTCGCTCATGCTTTTTTCCATGCTGCGAGACGCCCCCTTCAAGTCAGACGGCTTTGCGTCACCTCGCTTTGCAGCAAGAGCCGCACCCGCAGCCTTCTGCTGCGCTTTCGATTTCGCTGGCATGATTGTTTCCTTTCGTCAGGCAGAGAACCCTGGATGTGGCAAGGAAACCGGTGAAGGGGGCGAAAGTTCCTGGTTCTGAAGCGCCGGAACAAAGGCAGCAGCTTGGGAATTAAGCTGCGCAACTCCAGACATCAGAGGATCAGATGGACGCCAAGAGCACGCATTTTCATGTCACGCCGGGCCAGTGGCACCAACTGGGCGCGTGCTTTGATGGGGAGGGCACAAACTTCGCACTTTTTTCGGCACACGCGGAACGCGTCGAACTGTGCCTGTTCGATGAAACCGGCAACGTTGAGATCGCGCGTGTCGAACTTCCCGAATATACCAACGAGGTCTGGCACGGCTATCTGCCGGGCGTGAAACCGGGGCAACTCTACGGTTACCGTGTTCACGGACCCTACGAGCCGGAGAACGGCCATCGCTTCAACCCGAACAAGTTGCTGCTCGACCCCTATGCCCGCGAGATCGTTGGCGATTTCGCCTGGTCGCAGGCACATTTCGGCTACGATCTCGATGCCGAAGATAAGGATCTCTCCTTCAACACGCTCGACAGCGCACCATGTTCGCCGAAATGTCGCGTGATCGATCCGTCAGAGAGTCGCATCACCAATGGCTTCAACCAGATCCCCTGGGCAGAAACCATCGTCTACGAAACCCATGTGAAGGGCTTCACCAAGCTTCACCCGGCGATCCCCGAGGAGCTTCGGGGGACGTTTGAGGGCCTTGGGCACAAGGCGGCCGTTGATTACGTGAAAAGCCTCGGGATAACCTCGATCGAACTCCTCCCCGTGCACGCTTTTCCCGATGATAGCCACCTCATGGACAAGGGGCTGCACAATTTCTGGGGCTACAACACGATCGGCTTCTTTTCCCCGGCCAGCCGCTACTATGGGCCGAAGGGGCTTGTCGGCTTCCGCGACATGGTCCGCGCCTTCCATGATGCCGGCATCGAGGTCATCCTCGACGTCGTCTACAACCACACTGCCGAGGGCAACGAACTGGGCCCGACCCTCTCCCTGAAGGGGATCGACAATTTTTCCTACTACCGCACCCTGCCCGATAACCATCGCTACTACATCAACGACACCGGCACCGGGAACACGGTCAACACGTCCCATCCGCGGGTCTTGCAGATGGTGATGGACAGCCTGCGCTATTGGGCGGAGGAGATGCATGTCGATGGCTTCCGCTTCGACCTCGGAACGATCCTCGGTCGCGAACCGGAGGGCTTCGACCAGCGCGGCGGCTTCTTCGACGCCGTGACACAAGATCCCGTTCTGTCAAAGGTCAAGCTGATCGGCGAACCCTGGGACATCGGCCCCGGCGGCTACCAGGTCGGCGGCTTCCCGCCGGGCTGGGCGGAGTGGAACGACAAGTATCGCGACTCCACCCGCGAATATTGGTTGAACGCCGACAACACCTCCCAGGATTTTGCTGCCCGCCTGCTCGGCTCAGGCGACATCTACGACCTTCGCGGTCGTCGCCCCTGGGCCAGCGTCAACTTCATCACCGCCCATGACGGTTTCACATTGAATGACCTCGTCTCCTACGACCAGAAGCACAACGAAGCGAATGGTGAAGACAACAACGACGGCCACGACCACAATCGCAGCCACAATTATGGTCATGAGGGTCCGACGGACGATGCCGAGATCAATGCGATCCGTGACCGGCAGAAGCGTAACTTCCTGGCCACCTTGTTCTTTTCACATGGCACGCCGATGCTGCTGGCCGGCGATGAATTCGGTCGCTCACAGATGGGCAACAACAACGGCTATTGCCAGGACAGCGAGATCAGTTGGCTGCATTGGGAAGACCTGCCGCCAGCCTGCGAGGAGCTGAGAGATTTCAGCCGACGGCTGATCGCCTTGCGCAAGGCCCAGCCCCTGTTGCGTCGTGAGAGCTGGCGCGACGGCATGATCATCGACTGGTATCATGTAGAGGGCGGCCATCAGGAGCCGGAGCACTGGCTTGACGGCAATCCTCTAGCCCTGAAGCTGTTACGCCCTGATCTCGAAGGCGCAGACGGCACATGGCCCGAAGTCCTGCTGCTATTCAATCCCGTAGCCGAGGACATAGATTTCGTCCTGCCCGAAACCGGCGGCGGGAACTGGCAGCTGGAACTGACGACCTACGACGTCGCACGGCATGGCGACGTGGCCGAAGAAGGAAAGGCTTTTCGTCTTGAGGCGAGATCGCTCGCTCTGCTGAGGCGCGCCTGACCTTTACCGTCAATCGTGGGAGGCGCGCTGAAGCACCTCGAAATCGTAAAGCTGCCCGGCAACCGATATGCGCCGGGCAGAGATGACGACGGGGACAAGCGTTCCTGAGGCGTCGCGGATCTCGCCGCCCATACTATCATACCCGCCGTCACGGTCGAGAAGCATCAGCCGCTCTGCGCGGGCCTCATTACCTGAAACGACGCCAGAAGCGACCATTTCGCTGCCACGGATTTCGTCCCAACTCTTGCCGACCAAGTCCAGATAGGCCTGGTTCACCCTGACATATCGGGAATTCTTCTGACCTATGCTGGAGATCGAGAAGGCGACGGGCGAGAGTTCAAAGAGGGCCTGGATGACGGGGCCGGAAAGAGCCGTCGCCTCTGCCTGCTCGACGATCTCACGGGAGAGAAGCATCTCTTCGCCGCTGGCTGCAATCTCGTAGTCAGCCGGCATGGCCAGTTCATCACGCAGAACGGCGACGAACCGCCAGAGATCGATCTCCAGGAAGTGTGGCTTGTGAGTCTCGTCCACAAGATCAAGCCGCCCCGGCAACCTATCTATCGCATCAGATAGACGCTGCGTCTCCCGCGCATGACGGGCGTCGGTCAACATGCTTTTCAGTTTACCCAGCGCTATATTATGCAAGATCGCATAGGCTTCTTGCAGCTTGGCAGCGCGCTCAGCCTCGACCTGCTCAACAGGACGTGAACCGTCTGCCACCGGCAACTCTTCCAGCAGCGCCCAGATCTTGCGCTCCTCGGGACATTCTTCGTGTTTTGCCAGTCCCTGAGGCGCATACCGCACGAGAGCAAGAATGGTCTCAACTCCGAAGCTGTCGACATCCGCCGGAACCGTCTGGCCTTCCAGTGTGGTTTCAAGCGCGGTCAGCCGCGTAGGCCCGCCATTGTCGTCGAAGTAGACGCAAACTTCCGTGATGCCTTCGGAAAAATCCAGCCAAGGATGCTCGCTACGAAACGTTTCGAGCGCGGAATGATCGAGCACTGTCAGAGCATACATGGCGCCTCCTCCACAACCGGCCGTGGTGCAAAGCACCCGCCTCCTGCTTCCTCAAGCAGGAATCGCCGCCTATCAGCATAAAGCAATCTTACCGGCTTCTGAACGTGTTTCTATGGCCGGACAAGTATATGAATGTTTAAGCTGAAATCTTGGAGTTTCGGCAATGACGCAAGAATGCGACAGTCCGGCACCCAAACCCATAAATAGTCAGGGACGCCGGACTGGTAAGGCTCGGAGGAGCGATCAGAAGAAGGCCTGGATGCCAGTTTGTGCACGCCCGAGGATCAGGGCATGCACGTCATGCGTGCCTTCGTAAGTGTTCACGGTTTCCAGGTTCTGCGCGTGGCGCATGACATGATATTCGATCTGGATGCCGTTGCCGCCGTGCATGTCGCGGGCCATGCGGGCGATATCGAGCGCCTTGCCGCAATTGTTGCGCTTGACGATCGAGATCATCTCCGGCGCGAACTGGTGTTCGTCCATCAGGCGACCGACGCGCAGCGAACCAAGCAGGCCGAGCGCAATCTCCGTCTGCATGTCGGCGAGCTTCTTCTGGAAGAGCTGCGTGCCGGCGAGCGGCTTGCCGAACTGCTTGCGGTCGAGACCATATTGGCGAGCCCGATGCCAGCAGTCTTCAGCAGCGCCCATCACACCCCAGGAAATGCCGTAGCGAGCGCGGTTGAGGCAGCCGAAGGGACCCTTGAGACCTGACACGTTCGGCATCAGTGCATCTTCGCCCACTTCGACGCCATCCATGACGATTTCGCCGGTGACCGAAGCCCGCAGCGAAAGCTTGCCGCCGATCTTCGGGGCAGAGAGCCCCTTCATGCCTTTTTCGAGAATGAAGCCGCGGATCTCGCCGCCATGCGCTTCCGACTTTGCCCACACAACGAAGACATCGGCGATCGGCGCGTTGGAGATCCACATCTTGGAGCCACGCAGACGATAGCCACCCTCGATCTTCTCGGCTCGGGTCTTCATGCCACCCGGATCGGAGCCGGCATCCGGCTCGGTCAGGCCGAAGCAGCCGATGAGCTCGCCGGAAACCAGACCCGGCAGATACTTGTCCCTCTGCTCTTCCGAGCCATAGGCATAGATCGGATAGATGACGAGCGACGACTGCACGCTCATCATCGAGCGATAGCCGGAGTCGATGCGCTCGATCTCACGTGCCACAAGGCCGTAGGACACGTAGTTGGCATCGGCGGCGCCATACTTTTCCGGCAGCGTCACACCGAGGAGACCGGCCTTGCCCATCAGCCGGAACAGTTCCGGCTCGACCGTTTCACCGAGATAGGCGTCCGCCACACGGGGAGCAAGCTCGGCTTCGGCAAAGGCCGCCGCCGCATCCTGGATCATCCGCTCGTCCTCGCTCAGGACCTCGGACATCAGGAAAGGATCACTCCAGGAAAAGGGTCGCATCTCGCTCATCGGTCTCATCCATTGGTTTCGTTATGCCAGATTGCTCATGTCTGATGACAATTCAAGCCATGTTTACTCATGTTGCTATTAGGTCTATTCATATCCCATGCTCACACATCAACGCCGCTTCCTGCCTTCCACCAGCGCGCTCGCCGCCTTCGATTCCGTCGCCAAGCTCGGCAGCTTTTCGGCTGCCGCCAACGAACTCGCCCTGACACAGGGCGCGATCAGCCGCCAGATAGGGCTCCTCGAAGACCAGCTCGGCGTCAGGCTCTTCGAGCGCACCAACCGCGGTGTCGAATTGACCACCATCGGCCGCACCTATGCCAAGGGTATCGGCGACGCTCTGGCTACCATCCGGACGCTCTCGCTCGAAGCCATGGCGACCCGCGACGACACGCATTTGCGCCTCGCCATCCTGCCGACCTTCGGCACCCGTTGGCTGATGCCGCGCATGCCGGACTTTCTCGCAAAGAACCCTGCCATAATCATGGACTTTGCAACTCGCATCGGCCAGTTCGACTTCGAGGGATCAGGGCTTGATGCCGCGATCCATATCGGCGAACCGAACTGGCCCGGCACGGACTGCCAGTTCCTCATGCATGAAATGGTGGTGCCGGTCTGCAGCCCCGCCTTCCTCGCCGCCAACCCAGTGAAGCGTCCGGAGGACCTGCTTTCGAAGCCACTCTTCGACATGGCGTCGCGACCGCGCGCCTGGGAGCACTGGTTTTCGAGCCTCGGCATCAGCGAAGGCCGGGGCGGCGGCATGCGCTTCGAGCAATTCTCCAACGTCGTCCAGGCCTGCCATGCTGGCCTGGGGATCGCGCTCGTGCCGACATTCCTGATCGAGCCGGAGCTTTCGAGCGGGCAGCTGGTCCGCGCCTGGGATCATGAGGTCAAGAGCGCGAGCGCTTACTATCTGGTGCGGCCCCTCTCGAAGATGGCCTATGGACCTGCCAGCACCTTCGCGGCATGGATTCTGGAGCAGGCAAGAAGCTTCAGCGAACCACGACCGTGAGGCACCTGCAGTCTACCCAGAAATGACTCCCAGCCTGTGTCCTGTGCCGATTGACAAGCCACCGTCATGAGCAAAGAGTAACCTCTCAAAGCCGTGATCAGGCTCGGAGGGGACCATGTTGAAGCAGCGTTTTTCGGCAATTTTCACGCTCGCACTGGCCCTCGTGCCGCTGCCCCTCCTGCCCGCTTCCGCTCAAGATGTCCGCACCATTGAGCGGATCGATAATGCCGACTATTTCGGCTTTGATCTGAGGACAGAGAAGAACGTCTCTATCGACGAATGCGAAGCGAGCTGCATCGGCGACTCCGCCTGCCGGGCCTTCACATACAATCCAAAGGTCAGCTGGTGCTTTCTCAAGTCCGATTACGATCAGCTGAACAGCTTCCCGGGTGCGATCGCTGGGCGCATTGTCGTTCAGACGGCGGAAGAAGACATCGGTGCTCCACCGATGCTGACCTTCGTTTCCGACTATCTGAAATCTGAAGCGCGCAACCAGCGCGCCAATCTTTCTATTGCGCCGGAACAGCAGGGACTGGGCCGCGATACCCTGATCGAAACAGCGCGCGCCACCTTTACCGGCGGCAATATCGACTACGCCATCGTGTCCATGAAAGGTGCACTGTCTATCGACCCCGATGATCAGGCCTTGTGGCTGGAACTGGCCCGGATGGCGAACACCGTGACTGGCAACTATTCGATGGCCAACGAAGGCGCGATGGCCTCGATCAACGGCTATCTGCTGACCCGGGGTGCCGCGACCCGCGCAGATGCGCTGGCAACGCTCGCAAAGTCCCTCGAAAACAGCGAGAACTGGCGCCCAGCGCTGAGCGCCTACAAGGCAAGCCTTGAACTTGCATCGAATGCGCAAGTGCGCGCCGCCTTTGAGGACCTGCGCTCCCGCCAGGGCTTCAGAGTCGTCAATAACACGGTCGATTCCGACAGCGCTTCACCACGCGCCTGCGTTGAATTCTCCGAATCGCTGGTCAAGCGCGGCGTCGACTACGCCTCCTTCGTCACCCTCGACGGCAAGACGCCGAAGGCGCTCGAAGCCAAGAACAACCAGATCTGCGTTGAAGGCCTGGAGCATGGAGGCCGTTATCGCCTCGCGCTTCGCGCCGGCCTGCCCTCCTCGGTCGACGAAAACCTGGAAGCCCCGGTCGAACTCGAGGTCTATGTCCGCGATCGCAGCGCCACAGTGCGCTTCACCGGCGACGCCTTTGTTCTCCCCTCCTCCGCACGTCAGGGCATTCCGCTGGTCTCGATCAACAGCGAAAGCGCCAATCTCGAACTTTACCGTATTGGCGACCGCAACATCGCCCCGCTTCTGGCATCGTCACAATTCCTCACCCAGATGGACGGCTATACCGCCGGTCGCGTGAAGGATGAACTGGGCGAACTCGTTTGGCAGGGCTCGGTCGAAATCGCAAACGAACAGAACAAGGAAGTCGTCACCAGCATTCCGCTGCAGGAAGCGCTGCCGACCCGCAAGCCCGGCATCTATGTGATGACCGCGGTCTCCCCGACCGGCGTCACCGAGAATTGGGATAGCCGCGCAACGCAATGGTTCGTCGTCTCCGATATCGGCCTCTCGACCTTTGCCGGCACCGATGGCCTGCATGTCTTTGCCCGCTCGCTCGCATCTGCGAGCCCGCTTGCCGATATCGAGCTGCAGCTGATCGCCAAGAACAACGAGATCCTGGCAACCGCCAAGACCGATGCCGAGGGCCGCGCCCGCTTTGATGCCGGTCTCGTGCGTGGCGGCGCAGCCATGGCACCGGCCGTCATTGCGGCCCGCAGCGACGCCGACGACAACGTCTTCCTCGACATGACCCGCGCCGGTTTCGATCTCTCAGACCGTGGCGTCACCGGTCGCCCGGCGCCGGGCCCAGTCGACATCCTCGCCTGGACCGAGCGCGGTATCTATCGCCCCGGCGAAACCGTGCATGCGGCAGCGCTGGCCCGCGACACCAATGCCGATGCCATTTCCGGCCTGCCGCTGACCTTCCTCTTCTCGCGACCGGATGGTGTCGAGTTCCGCCGCATGGCAGTCACCAGCGAGACGCTGGGTGGTTATGCCGTCGATCTGCCGATCCTGGGAAACGCCATGCGCGGCACCTGGACAGTCGCCATCCATACCGATCCCAAGAAGCCGGCCATCGCCCAATCGACCTTCCTCGTCGACGACTTCGTGCCGGATCGGCTCGACCTCAAACTGTCCAGCGAAGCCACGGCAATCTCGACCGAGGAGCCCGTAACCGTCTCGGCTGATGGCCGCTACCTCTATGGCGCGCCGGCAGCGGGTCTCACGCTCGAAGGCGAAGTCGTCATCCGCCCGACGACGAGCCATCCGGACTTTGACCGCTACAGCTTCGGCCTCGCCGACGAAGAAGGCATCGAGGACATGCGCCTGCCGCTCGAGGGCCTTGACGCCCTCGATGACGAAGGTCTCACCAGCATCGACGTATCCCTCACCGACCTGCCTTCCACGACGCGGCTCCTGAATGCCGACGTGGTCCTGCGCCTGCGCGAAGGCGGTGGTCGTGCCGTCGAGCGCAAGCTGAGCCTGCCGGTCACGCCGGAAGGCCCAATGATCGGCATCAAGCCGGAATTCGAGGACGATCTCGCCGAGAATAGCAATGCCGCCTTCAACCTGATCGCCCTTGGCCCCGATGGTCAGCGCCAGGCACTGCCGGCTGCACGCTGGAAGCTGATCAAGCTGGAGCGGAACTACCAGTGGTACCGCGACGGTTCGTCCTGGCGTTATGAACCGATCACCACGACAAAGCTGGTTGCCGACGGCACCATCGATATCGCGGCTGAAGGCACGCAGCTTTCTGCGCCCGTGACTTGGGGCAGCCACCGTCTGGAGGTCGAACAAGGCGGCGCCGTCACCAGCGTCGACTTCGACGCCGGCTGGTTCGTCACCGCGACGTCTACCGAAACGCCAGACGCACTCGAAATCGGCCTCGACAAGCCGTCCTACCAGATTGGCGACACCGCAAAGCTGAAGATCTCGCCGCGCTTCGCCGGCCAGGTCATCGTCACCTCCGGCACGGATGCCTTGATCTCCACTCAGGTTGCCGAAGTCCCGGCCACTGGTACGGAAATCGAAATCCCCGTCACCTCAGATTTCGGCGCCGGGGCCTATGTCACGGCAACCCTCTTCCGTCCGGGTGATGCAGAGGAGAGCCGCATGCCGGCGCGCGCGATCGGCATCGCCTGGCTCGCAGTCGATCCGGGCGCCGACAAACTCGCGATCAAGCTTTCGCCGCCGGAAAAAACCCTGCCCCGCCAGCCGCTTGAAATCCCGATAGAGGTGACTGGCGCCGGCATCGGCGAGGAAGCCTATGTCATGGTCGCCGCTGTCGATGTCGGCATCCTCAACCTCACCCGCTACGAGACGCCCGATCCGGAAAGCTATTACTTCGGCCAGCGCCGCCTCGGCCTTGAACTGCGCGACCTGTATGGCCGCCTGATCGATGGCTCGCTGGGGGCAACCGGACGTCTGCGCACCGGTGGTGACGGCGGCCAGGTTGCCCTGCAGGGCAACCCGCCGCGCGAAAAGCTCGTCGCCTTCTTTTCGGGTCCGGTGAAGCTCGATGCAGATGGCAAGGCGACCGTCTCCTTTGACATTCCGCAGTTCAACGGCACGGCGCGTGTCATGGCCTGGGCCT
Organism: Allorhizobium sp.; assembly: GCA_046294755.1. Lineage (GTDB taxonomy): Bacteria > Pseudomonadota > Alphaproteobacteria > Rhizobiales > Rhizobiaceae > Allorhizobium. The sequence continues at coordinate 52,777 of JBKBON010000010.1, forward strand.
GGTCGAAAACTGGCGTCGGCCACAGCGAGACGGACGTGATCATCCGCGATCCGGTCGTCGTCACCGCAAGCCTGCCGAAGTTCCTCGCGCCTGAGGACCAAAGCAGCCTGCGCCTGGAGATCGCGGCGACAGACGCGCCATCCGGCACCTACACGCTCGCCGTTACCGGCAACGGCCCGGTCAGCGTCGGCGGCGCGGAAACCCAGGAGGTCGCGCTGACCGCCGGTCAGACGACAACCGTCACGCTGCCGCTCACCGCCCATGCACCCGGCGACGGCGTCATCGACATTGCTCTCTCCGCCGCCGACGGCATTGCCGTCAGCCAGTCCCTCGATCTTCCCGTGCGCCCGGCAACGCTGCCGATCACCGAGCGGCAGGTCATTGCGCTGGCACCGGGCAAGAGCCTGACCGTCGATGGCGACCTGCTCGCCGACAGCCTGCTGCAGGGTGCCTCGGTCAGCCTCAACGTCGCCCGCGCCGATGGACTCGACATTCCCGGGCTGCTGATGGCGCTCGACCGTTACCCCTATGGCTGCGCCGAGCAGACGACCAGCCGTGCGCTGCCGCTTCTCTACTTCGATGAACTGGCCAAGCTCTCCGGCCTGCCGGAAGACGAGGCGATCAACAAGCGCGTTCAGGACGGCATCCTGCGTGTTCTGGCCTATCAGTCGTCGAGCGGCTCTTTCGGTCTCTGGGCACCCGGTTCCGAAAGCCTCTGGCTCGACGCCTATGTCACCGACTTCCTGACCCGCGCCCGCGAGCAGAAGTTCGACGTGCCGGAAGAAGCCCTCGTCCAGGCGCTGCAGAACCTGCAGAACCGCATCGCCTATGACAACGACATCCGCACGCGCGGCAACGAGATCGCCTATGCGCTCTACGTGCTCGCCCGCAGCCGCAAGGCCTCGCTGAGCGATCTGCGCTACTACGCCGACACGATGCTGGATGATTTCCCCACCCCGCTCTCGAAAGCGCATCTGGCAGCAGCCTTGTCGCTCTACGGTGACAGCGAGCGGGCCAATGCCGTCTTCCTCGATGCTGCCGGCATGAGCGAACAGGCACGACTTACGCCGGTCAGCTTCTCGCGCTCCGACTATGGATCTGCCCTTCGCGATGCTGCCGGTGTCCTGGCCCTTGCCGCCGAGAGCCGACCGGTTCCGCCTGTCGTGCCGATCCTGACAAAGGTGGTGGCGGACGAGTGGAAGGCAAAGCAGACGCTGAGCACACAGGAACAGACCTGGATGCTGCTCGCCGCCCGCGCGCTCCAGCAGGACGACAAGGATCTCAAGCTTGATGTCAACGGTGCCGGAAAAATCGGTGCCTATGCCGCGACGATACCGGGCGATGCCCTGCTCCAGGCGCCGGTGACACTGACCAACAAGGGTCTGGATCCAGTCAGCGCGGCAATCACAACGGTCGCAGCCCCGGTTGAACCGCCGGCAGCGGGTGGTGAAGGCTTCGAGATCACCAAGACCTATTACGGCCTCGACGGTGAAGAAGCGAATGTCACGGAAGCGATCCAGAACGAGCGTTACGTCGTGGTGCTCGAGGTGACGGAAGAAGACGAATGGCCGGCCCAGCTGCTGGTGACCGATCTGCTTCCGGCCGGCTTCGAGATCGACAATCCAAGCCTGGTCGACAGCGCCGCCCTCGCCAACTTTGACTGGATCGGCGAAACGGAAACGGCCCACCTCGAATTCCGCAGCGACCGCTTCATGGCGGCCATCAATCGTGGCGAAGGCGAAAACGGCACGATCACGCTGGCCTATGTCGTCCGCGCCGTCACGCCGGGCACCTACGACCTGCCGGCAGCCAGTGTCGAGGACATGTATCGCCCGCAGCTCTCGGCACGCACGGCGGCCGGTGCGATGACGGTCTCGACCGCACCCTGATGGGTCGGGTGAGCCGCATCGGGATCAGCATCGGGGCGGTCGCCATTGCGACCGCCGCCTCGCTCGCTGGGCTCGACTGGGCAGACAGAAACTATCCGCCCCCGTTGGAGGCGGCGCGGGAGGTCTCGACCGAAATCCTCGATCGTGACGGCCAGCTCCTGCGCGCTTTTGCGACCCGGGAGGGCCTCTGGCGGCTCGACACGACGGTCGACGATGTTGATCCCGCCCTGCTACGAATGCTCGTCGCCTATGAAGACCGGCGTTACGAAAGCCATTCCGGCGTCGATCTTCTGGCGCTCGGTCGCGCGGCCTGGCAGCTTGCCGCGAACGGCCGCATCGTCTCAGGCGCCTCGACGCTCTCCATGCAGGTTGCCCGCCTGATCGAACCGCGCCGGGAGCGGTCTCTGACAGCCAAGCTCATCCAGATTGCCCGCGCGATCCAGATCGAGCGGCGCCTGTCGAAGACGGAGATCCTCAACCTCTATCTCACCCACGCGCCCTATGGCGGCAATCTGGGAGGCGTGCGCGCGGCAAGTCTCGCCTGGTTCGGCAAGGAACCCAAACGCCTGTCGACAGCGGAGGCTGCCCTCCTGGTCGCCCTGCCCCAGCTGCCCGAAAAGCGCCGCCCGGACCGCTACCGCGACAATGCGCTCGAAGCTCGCAAACGGGTTCTCGAACGCGCACGCGAGGCTGCCGTCGTCGACAAGACCGAGGTTGAAGTGGCGCTCAACGCCTCGCTCCCGACGGTGCGGCGTCAATTGCCGGCGCTGGCGCCCCATCTCGCCGAAGCCGCACGGCGAAAGGCACCGGGGGCCAGCACCCACCAGACCACCATCCTACGACCGGTACAGGAAACCCTTGAAAAAGTGGCGCTTGAGGCAGGCCGCAAGCTCGACCCCAAGGTCTCGCTAGCCCTTCTGATGGCCGATGCTAGAACCGGGGAAATCGTGGCCGAAGTCGGCGCTGCTGACTATTTCGATGCCTCCCGCTCCGGGTGGATCGACATGACGCGGGCTGAGCGCTCGCCCGGCTCGGCGCTGAAACCCTTCATCTATGGGCTGGCTTTCGAGCAGGGTCTGGTCGCCCAGGAAACCATCGTCGAGGATCGCCCCGCCGACTTCTTCGGCTATCGCCCGAAGAACTTCGACATGCACTATCAGGGCGATGTCAGCATCCGTCAGGCGCTGCAGCTGTCGCTCAACGTGCCCGCCGTGCGCCTGCTCGATGCCATCGGCCCCTCCCGCCTGATGGTGCGCTTGCGCCGCGCCGGGGTGACGCTGAAACTGCCACCGAACGAAGCCCCGGGTCTCGCAATAGCGCTTGGCGGTGCCGGCATTACGCTGAAGGACCTGGTGCAGCTTTATGCAGGGCTCGCCAATCGCGAACAGCCCGTCCGGCTCGGTGACGGCATCCGCGACAAGGCCGAACTTTTTGACGAGGAGCCGCTTTTCGAATCCACAGCCGCCTGGACGGTGGCAGACGTGCTCGGCGACGTCCTGCCTCCGACCGGCAGCCCGCCCGCCGGCATCGCCTACAAGACCGGCACCAGTTACGGCTATCGCGACGCTTGGTCGGTGGGTTATGATGGTCGCTATGTCCTGGGCGTCTGGATCGGCCGGCCGGACAATGCCGCCGTCCCCGGGATTTCGGGCTATCAGACCGCAGCCCCGATCCTCTTCGAAGCTTTCACCAAATCCGGTCTCGCCGGAACCGCCCTGCCGCGCGCACCGGCAGGCGCCAATCGCATTGCAGCCTCCGAGCTGCCGCAGTCCCTGCGGCGCTTTTCGGTGGACTCAAACGGTCTCGTCTCCGTCTCGGCGCGCGAGCGCCCGCCGCAGATCGTCTACCCGCTGGAGGGATCCGTTCTGGAGCTTGGAAAGAGTGCAGATGGCAAAGCCCTGCCTGTTGTCATGAAGATGCAGGCCGGCCGCGCGCCTTTCCGCTGGCTGGTCAACGGCAAGCCGATGAGCGAATCCACGCGACGCAGAACCGGGGAATGGCATCCGGAAGGCACCGGCCAATCCACCTTGACCGTCATCGATGCCGAGGGAAGGGCCGCCTCGGTCAATGTGTTTGTCCGCAATTGAAGCATCTGTGACCGCCGCGCGTGATCCGGCTGTTGATGCGGAGCGTAAAGAACCCCGTTAACCCCATTGAACGGGAGATCTTCATTATGACCAGCAGCTTTCGCGCCGGACTGATTACGCTCCTGACGCTCGCCTTTGCCGCCAGCGGCGCCTCGGCTAACGAGCGCTTCACAGCCTCTGACATCAAGGAAGAAATCATCGGGAAGCGGATTTATCTCGCCGTACCCTTCGGCGGCGAATTTCCGCTGAACTACCGACCCAATGGGCAGGTAGACGGATCAGGTGAAGCCCTTGGCCTTGGCCGCTTCGCCAAGCCGAACGACAAGGGCAAGTGGTGGATCAATGGCGACCGCCTCTGTCAGCAGTTCACCAGCTGGTACAAGGGCGCTCCGATGTGCTTCGAGCTCATCCGCACCGGCGACAAGCGCCTGAAATGGATCCGCGACAACGGCCAAACCGGCACAGCCCGCATCGGCAGCAGCATCTGACGCGCCTTGTCGCTGAAGTGTCGTCCTCCTATTCTGATCCGCAATCAGGATGAGGACACAAATGGCAGATCGGAGAAGCCGGTCGATCGGCGCGAAGGCCAGCCTGGGCCGGACGGGTTATCCGTCGATCCGCTCGGCAACAGGCGGTGAACTTCAGATCGTGACTGGCCCGGCGCAAGCCGGTTTCAACCCGCTGGATCTGCTGCTGGCGTCACTTGCCGCCTGCGTGAGCATGAGTGCGCGGATCGCAGCCCGGGAGCTAGGCTTCTCGGACGCCTTCGTTGGTCTGGAGGTTGACGTCAGCGGCGAAAAATCCACGGACGAGCCCTCCCACTTTGTTAGCTTCACCGTGCGAATGACCTTCCGAGGCGAGATGCCATCCGAACAGCAGTGGATGATTGCCCGCCGCGCCGAAGAGACCTGCACGGTTAGCAACAGCCTTGCAGTTCACCCTCGCCTGTTGCTCGGCCCGGCCTGATCCTCGAGAAGCCGCAAGGTTTCCCGGTCCGGTTCGCCATTGCAGAACCGCTCTAGGGCAGTCCGGAAGAGAGCGCCTGCACCCGGCTCGGCTGCCTCGGCAAAGAGCGTCATGGACGACCGAAACTTCATGTCGTCAGGCTGTCCGAAGATCTCTCCCAAGCTGCGGTTTGAATGCGCCAGCACGGCGCCGGTGACCGCGCGCAGGCGTTCCCCAAGCATGGGATGAGCAAGATAGTCTCGCGCCTCGTCGAGCGACTTCAGGGCGAAATACTGGGCCGTTGACGAACGTCCGAGCCCTTCGAGTTGCGGAAATATGAACCACATCCAGTGACTGCGTTTCTGCCCGGCCTGAAGTTCGCGCAGCGCTTGAGGGTAAAGGTCCTTCTGCGCATCGACAAAGCGGTCAAGGCCAGTACTAGAATGCTTGTCGTCCATTGCTGCTCCTCCTTTGGGATGGTGGCGCCATAAGCCAACCTGCCCATCGCGTTCGACCGATACGATCAACTGTTGGCCCCCGCACGCCTTAAATCTTGACGTCGGACCAATGTTCGTTAACAAGAACGTGAGGCGCCGTGATTTCAGCATCACCGCGCCCGAACCTGGTGCCGGGCCCCTCTGGCGAGAGTTTTACGGCGCTCTCGTGATGTCGGTACCGCCAGCAATTTGAGCCGGCGGATTCTAGAACAATGAACACTTGGATCATGCTTCGTGCGAAGGCGTGCAGGGCGCTTCGCATCTCCACCATTTCTGTGTCCTCGAGCCTGGAGGACCGCACATGAGCACCTCGGCAGCAACAGGCGCCACGTCCACCCTCGGCTATTTCCGCTGGGCCTTCATCGTCACCGCGATCGGCCTCATCCTGGGGGCGGCGCTCGGATGGCAGATGAGCGGCACCCTCGCCGGCATGGCGACCATCTTCTTCATCTGCTCGGTCCTGGCGGTCCTCGAAATCTCGCTTTCCTTCGACAACGCGATCGTCAATGCCAACAAGCTGAAGGACATGACGCCGGTCTGGCAGCGGCGCTTCCTCACCTGGGGCATCATCATCGCCGTCTTCGGCATGCGCATCATCTTTCCGCTGCTGATTGTTGTGATCGCGGCACAGATCGGTCCGATCGAAGCGGTCATCCTCGCCGCCCGCGAACCGGCGGAATATGCCCGCATCATGAACGAGGCCCATCTCCCGATCGCGGCCTTCGGCGGCACCTTCCTGATGATGGTCGGCCTCACCTACTTCTTCAATCAGGAGAAGGACGTCCACTGGATCGAGTGGCTCGAAAAGCACATGGCCCGCTCGGCCTCCATCAAGGGCATCGAGATCGCCGTTGTGCTGCTGCTCATCCTGCTGTTCTCCAACCTTCTTGAGGGCGAGGAAGCCACCACCTTCGTCTATTCGGCGATCTATGGCCTTGTGACGTTTCTCGCCGTCGAAGTGCTGGGCGGGCTGCTCGACGCATCCCAGAAGGCCATGAGCGAGGCGGCGAAGGGTGGTCTTGGCGCCTTCATCTATCTTGAAGTGCTCGACGCCAGCTTTTCCTTCGACGGCGTCATCGGCGCCTTCGCCCTGACGCAGAACCTGTTCATCATCGCCATCGGCCTTGGCATCGGCGCCATGTATGTGCGCTCGATGACCATCATGCTGGTGGAAAAGGGCACGCTGGCGGAATACCGCTATCTGGAACACGGCGCCTTCTACGCGATCCTGATCCTGTCGGTGATCATGTATGTCCAGACGCTGGTGCATATCCCGGAAGTCATCACCGGCCTCGGTGGCGCAGCGTTGATAGGTATCTCCCTCTGGTCCTCCATCCGCTACAACCGGCAAGAGCGGGAAGAAGAGGCACAGATTGCCGGGACAAGCGTCGCAGAAAACATCTGATCGACGACACCCGCAACAACTCGAAGGCCGGCGCTTGCGCCGGCCTTCATCGGTTCTGATCCCAGACAATCAATCCGGACCAACATCCGTGCCGCGAGAGCCGACCTCGGGAAGCGACCCGGTTCCCGGCGTCTTCATCGGGTCCTGCAACTCTTCCTGATCATGGGGACCAGCCGCGGGCATGTCCTTCGCCCGGGACTTTTCGTCTTCCGTCTGCTGCTTGCGGACTTCTTCGCTTTGTTCAGTCATGGGTAACTCCGTTTCTGGAATACGGAAACCGATGGGCAGCCCTCGAAGTTCCGGTGCTGCCCCCGAGTTTTAGGGAACCGGTGAAAGGTCAGGGCGTTCGATTAGCATGAACGAGGAAGGAGGCCGTTATGACCACTGACAAGACAGCCGAACCGCACCATCTCCAGCAGGATCCACCTGAAGGGGATCGTGAGACCATCGAACGTGAACTCGCCCATCAGGATGTTGCGGAGGAAGAGGAACCCACCGAGCAGGGTGTCGAGCTGGATCCGAAACGTCGGATCGATTGAGGAGTGCCACGATGAATAGCAAGCGACCACCCGTCCCGAGCGAGAACCTGAGCCCAAAGGGCCCAAACGATACCGGTGCATCGAAAAAGGGCGAGGATCCGCACTTCTCTCCGGAGAAGAACCCGGACAAGCTGGGCCAGCAGGGCAACAGCAAGGTCAACACCACCAATCAGGGATATCAGCAGGACCGATAGGAGCACGCCATGTCGACCTCAACCAAAAGTCCGTCAACCATCCGCCAGGGTGGCCCTGGAGCCTCGCATGAAAACGCAAAGGAACCTCTACAGGTGAAGAAGCCGAGCCCGAAATCCGATCACAAGGATCATAGCGACGTGTCCGGCGGCGGCAGCGAACGCGATACGCATCACACCCACGATGCCGATCGGAAGTGACGCCATGAACACGGCCAATCCCCAGCTGGAAGGTCTTTATCTCGCCATTTCCGCCTTGGTTCGGTGCATGATCGACAAGGGCTTGCTCGAAGCCGAAGATCTTCATCGAGCCATGGCGGAGGCGCGAAAGGTCGCAGAAGAGGACATGCAGACCTCCTCACTTTCCGAAGCCAACCGCAAGGCGGTGCTGTTTCCCATAGAGCTGCTCGACAAGGCGGATGGCGACGTCGAGACCTTCCGAATGCTGGCCCGACGCATCGCAACTGGACAGTGAGGCCGGAAGAACGATCCCTTGTGCGGTCAAAACACTCTCCTACATCTTGGCTCTGACAGGAGAGGGCCGCATGAACAATTCACAGCCCAATGATGAGATCGGAGTCGACGCCGGCGTGGCGTCCAGGAGACTCGCCCGGCTGAGAACTCATGCGACAGAAGCCGGGTCGGTCAGTCTGGACGAGCTGGTATCTGCGATGGGGCGCAGCAGCATAGCCTTTGCGATCCTCATCCTTTCCCTGCCGGCCCTCACTCCGATCCCTGGCCCCTTCGGCATGGTGTTCGGCAGCTGCCTCGCTATCGTTTCGATCCAGATCATCGCCGGCTTCCGCCGTATCTGGTTGCCGAAATTTCTCGGTCAGCGCCGGATATCCAGCCGCGTCATTGACGTCATGGTGCGTTACACTGCTCCGCTGGTCGCACGTGTGGAGACGCTGCTTCGGAAGAACCGCATGCGCCACCTTGCCGGTCCCCGGGCTCAGGTCTTCATGGGCGTGCCGGTCCTGCTGCTCGCGATTGCGGTTGCTCTCCCCATCCCATTTGGCAATTTCCTTCCCGTCGCCGCTCTGGTCATGATTGCCCTTGGCCTCATGGAACGAGATGGCCTGGTAACAATTCTCGGGGTCGGTATGGGCGTCATCGCGCTTGGCGCATCGGGCGGCCTGATCTACGCAGCCGCCCGCGGTCTAGGCTGGGCAATCGGTTCGTAAGGCAGGTTTAAAAATAAATCTGGCACCTGAGGGAATAGGTTTGCGATTGGCTCCGTATATTGGGGCATGACGACGAATTCGAACCCTTTCAATGTGATTGGTCAGCTCGCAGCCCTGCGACGCTACGCCCGTTCGCTCGTCAGAAATGCAGATGAGGCCGAAGACCTCGTTCATGACGCGCTCGTGCGCGCTCTGGAGCGCAAGTCAACTTTCAGAAACGGCGGCAGCATCCGTAACTGGCTGATGGCGATCCTGCACAACACCCATATCGATCGCCTGCGTCGGGACCACGCAGCCAACCGCCGCGAAGACGCCGCTTTGGATCTGGCCGATGTCGTCGCGCCCGCCGGACAGGAGCATTCCGTACGCCTCGCGCAGGTGCGCGACGCTTTCCTGTCACTTCCGCAAGAGCAGCGCGAAGCCCTTCATCTCGTCGCCATCGAGGAGCTTTCCTACCAGGAAGCCGCTGATGTGCTGAACATTCCCGTTGGCACACTGATGTCCCGTGTCTCCCGCGCCCGCGCCCGACTGCGGGCCATGGAAGGCGACGGGGAGACCAGTGCCGTGCCGCACCTCAGAATCGTTGGAGGAAATCCCGATGACCAGCAATGATCCTGTGATCGAGACCGACCTGCATGCCTATGTCGATGACCAGCTGGATGTCGGCCGCCGCATAGAGGTGGAAGCCTATCTTTCCGAGAACCCGTCGATCGCCGCCAAGGTCATGGCAGATCTGCGCGTGCGCGACGAGTTGCGACTGGCATTGGCCGGTATGCCGACAACAATGCGCCAGGAAACCCGGGAGGCTGCGAGAGTACTCGAAAACACCTTGAACCGTCCCCGGACCTTCGATGTTATGCGGCGTGCGGCTTCCGTTGCATTGCTGATCGGCGCCGGCTGGGTCGCCCACGCCTGGATCGCGCCCGGCAGCGTCGGCGAAGTGGTCGCCTCCGTTCCACCACCCCAGTTCGTCGAGGAAGCTATGCGCGCCCATCAGACGGCGGAACTGCGGGAAAAGATGACCTCACAGCCCGTCATCACCCGTTTCGACCCGGCAGAAATCCGCTCTGCGACAGCCATCGTGCTTCCTGCCATGCCGGACGATTGGACCGTGCGCGACGCCCAGATCTTCCCCTCTGCCTATGGTCCGAGCGTCGAACTTGAGGTCGAACCCCAATCCGGCGAGAGGCTGTCCCTTTTCGCCGTGCGGCCTGGCAATTTTGCTGTTCAGCAGGTGCTGCTGAAACAGGAAGGCCAGACCAACGCAGCCTATTGGCAGATCGGCGAGGTTGCCTACGCGCTGATCTCCGAAACTGAAACCGCAGACAAGCTTGCCGAGGAAGCTCGTAAGCTTGCCCGCACTCTTTACTGATCCATCATAGGAGGTAACTGACTATGGATCCTATCCAGAACCGCTTCGGCTATGGTGCCCAGGCCCAGTCCGCGGCTCTCTTCGACGAAGGCCTGCGCAAGCATATGCTGCGTGTCTACAACTACATGGGCCTCGGGCTGGTTATCACCGGCATCGTGGCGTTCTTGGTCAGCCAGACGCCGGCGCTCTACGTGCCGATCTTCTCGACCCCGCTGAAGTGGGTCGTCATGCTGGCGCCGCTCGCCTTCGTTTTCTTCTTCTCGTTCCGCATCCACGCGATGTCGGCCGCCACTGCGCAGCTGACGTTCTGGGCTTTCGCCGCTGTCATGGGTCTGTCGCTGTCATCAGTGTTCCTGGTCTTTACCGGAACCTCGATCGCACGCACCTTCTTCATCACCGCCACCATGTTCGGCGCGATGAGCCTCTACGGCTACACGACCAAGCGTGATCTGTCGCAGTTCGGCTCGTTCCTGATGATGGGTCTGATCGGCGTGATTATCGCCTCGATCGTCAACATCTTCTTGGGTTCGAGCGCCCTGCAGTTCGCCATCTCGGTCATCGGCGTCGTCGTCTTCGTCGGCCTGACCGCCTGGGATACGCAGAACATCAAGGAGCAGTATGCGGAAAACTTCGATCAGGAGAGCCAGCAGAAGCTCGCCGTCTTCGGCGCTCTGTCGCTCTACCTGAACTTCGTCAACCTGTTCCAGCTGCTGCTGAGCCTCACCGGCCAGCGCGAAGAATAAGATAAAACGCGTCGGGAGAACGCTTTGAAGAGAAAACGCCCGGGTTTTGGCCCGGGCGTTTTCACGAGATAAAACAGGTGGGTACTGGCTCAGACGATACCGCCGGAACCACCCTTAACAGCCGGGCGTTCGGCCGCAACGCGCGCCCTGTAGCCACTCGCGCGATAGGTGGCGACCGGATCGATTGCTCCTCCGGCCCGCCGCCGCGCTTCGGCGAGGATCGGCTCGACGTCCGTACGGTAAGCCCGCTTCAGAGTTTCGGATGCCATCAGCGCGTCATTCTCGGACTGATAGCCTTCGAGTGCTGAACGATCCACCAGAAGCGCCTGTGCATAGGCCCGGCGGATCTCGTTGGCGCTGGACATCAGGCTCTCGATCGGGTCGGTGACGTTGTGGCTCTGGTCAATCATATGGGCGGGATGGAAGCCCTTCACGCCGCGATGCTCTGCATCGACAAGTTCGTTGAACACGAGGAAGAGCCGATAGGGCTCGACCGAGCCGGCATCTAGGTCGTCATCCCCATACTTCGAGTCATTGAAATGGAAGCCGCCGAGCTTGCCGAACTGGATGAGGCGGGCAACGATCATTTCGATATTTGTATTCGGCGCATGATGCCCGAGATCGACCAGGCAATGTGCCTTTTCACCCAGCGTCTGCGCGATCAGATAGTTCGTTCCCCAGTCCTGCACGACCGTGGAATAGAAGGCAGGCTCGTACATCTTGTGCTCGGAGAACAGCCGCCAATCATCCGGCAGCGCCTTGTAGATATCCCGCATCGCATCAAGATAACGCTCGAACTGGCGGGTGAAATTGCTCTGCCCCGGGAAGTTCGAACCGTCGCCGATCCAGACTGTCAGCGCTTTGGAGCCAAGTGCAGCGCCGAGTTCGATACATTCGATGTTGTGCTCGACGGCCTGACGGCGTGTGCCCGCATCGACGTGGCTGAGCGAACCATACTTATAGGAATGCGGTTGTTCAGGGCTGTCGGAGAAGGTGTTGGAGTTCATCGCGTCGAAGCCTAGGCCGAGAGCATCCGCCTTGGCCTTGAGCTCTTTCGGGTCGGCCTTATCCCAAGGGATATGCAGCGAAACCGTCGGCGTCGCCCGCGTCAACTGCTGAATGACGCCGCAATCGTCGAGCTTGTCGAAGATGTGGCGCGGCTCTCCCTGCCCCGGAAAGCGGGCAAAGCGGGTACCACCGGTCCCGACGCCCCAGGAAGGGACGGCGACAGAGAATTCGGCAACCTTGGTGACGATCTCGCCAATGTCGATGCCATCGCGAGCGAGCTTCTCGCCAAGGGCCGCATAATCGGCAGCGAAGGCCGTCGCCCGTCTGTTGTTTTCGGCCGCAACGACGTCGGCTGCAATCCTGATCTCGCTCATGTTTTCCTCCACCTCGCGCGAACGATTATGTTCAAGGCGCGTTATCTGCAAAACCCACGAAAATCGGAGCGATCATGGACGTTCTTCGCATTCTGCTTGCCATTCTCCTGCCCCCACTGGGCGTCTTCCTCCAGGTCGGCATCGGCCTGCATTTCTGGCTGAATATCCTGCTCACGCTTTTCGGCTATATCCCCGGCATCATTCACGCCATCTGGGTGATCATCCGCAAATAAGCGGTCTCACGGCATTCGCGCCGCGAGCGCATTGGAAGATCAGCGCGGGAAGCTCTGTGCGTTGCCGGCATCGACATTGATGATATTGCCGGTCGACTTCGCTGAGAGATCGGACGCCAGGAAGTAGATCGCTTCGGCAATGTCTTCCGGGAAGACATTCAGCTTCAGCATCGAGCGATTGCGGTAATGCTCCTCAAGGTCGGTGACTTCGATCTTGGAGGAGGCGGCGCGCTGTTCACGCCACTCGCCGTTCCAGATCTTCGAGCCACGCAGCACCGCATCCGGATTGACCGTGTTCACCCGGATGCCGGCATCTGCGCCTTCGAGCGCGAGGCAGCGGGCGAGATGGATCTCGGCCGCCTTCGCCGTGCAATAGGCAGACGCGTTGGGCGAAGAGGCAAGCCCGTTCTTCGAGGCCACGAAAACGACGTTGCCGCCGAGCTTCTGGCGCCGGAACAAGCGGAAAGCCTCACGGGACACCAGGAAATAGCCGGTTGCCAGGATGCTGATGTTCTTGTCCCACATCGCAAGCGTCGTGTCTTCGACCGGTGCAGACGAGGCAATCCCGGCATTCGAGACGAGGATATCGACGCCACCGAATTCCACGCAGGCTTCGGCGAAGGAGCGGATAACCGCATCCTCACGCGTCACGTCGAGCTGAACGGAGCGGACAACGTCAGCGCCATGTCTCTTCGAGAAGTCGGCGACCGTCTGCTCCAGTGCCGCAGCATCAATATCGGCCAAAACCACGCAGGCACCTTCCGCCATCAGCCGGTCGGCGGTCGCCCGGCCAATGCCGCCGGCGCCACCGGTGACAAAGGCAACGCGGCCGGCGAGGCTCTTCGGCTTCGGCATGCGCTGCAGCTTTGCCTCTTCGAGCAGCCAGTATTCGATGTCGAAAGCTTCCTGCTCCGGCAGCCCCTGATATTCGGAAACCGTCGAGGCCCCGCGCATCACGTTGATCGCGTTCACATAGAACTCAGCGGCAATGCGGGCCGTCGCCTTGTCCTTGGCAAAGGACAGCATGCCCACACCCGGAACCAGGAAGATCACCGGGTTCGGATCGCGGATCGCAGGCGAATTGTCGTGTTTGCAGGCCTCGTAGTAAAGGGTGTAGTCGGCGCGATAGGCTTCGAGCGCCGTGTCCAGACCGGCAAGAACCGCATCGACATCCGGCTTTGCCGGATCGAAATCGACGATCAGCGGCCGGATCTTGGTGCGCAGGAAATGGTCCGGGCAAGACGTTCCGAGGCTGCCCAGCGGCTGCAGGTTCTTCGAATTGACGAATTCGAGCACGGCCTCCTGGTCGTCGAAATGGCCAAGCTTGCGCTCCGCCTTGCCGATGCGCCCCCGGATCTCGGGCATCAGGCGCGCGGCAATCGCACGGCGCTCCTCTGCCGGCAGGCTCTTTGCGACAGCACCGCCGAAGATCGTCTTGCCCTCGGTCTCCTTGGCAAACCACGCGATCGCCTTGTTGATGATCTCGAGCGTCAGCAGGTAGCAGTCCTTGGCGTCGTTTGCCCAGGTGAACAGACCATGGCTTTCGAGCACGACGCCCTTGGCGGCCGGATTGGCCTTTACGAAGGCTTCGAGGTCGAGGCCGAGCTGGAAACCGGGACGGCGCCAGGGCAGCCAGCCGATCTCCGAGCCGAAGATCTTCTCAGTCAATTCCTTCGAATTCTTCGAGGCCGCAATCGCGATGATCGCGTCCGGATGCATGTGATCGACATGCTTGAAGGGCACGAAACCATGCAGCGGCGTATCGATCGAGGCCGCGCGTGGATTGAGGTTGAAGGTGCAATGCGGCAGGAAACCGACCATCCGATCTTCGTCGTGGACGCCCTGATAGATGCCCTTCAACGCTTCGAGCTTGTCCTGATAGAGCGTCGCAAAGCCATCGAGCTTGATCGTTCCTACGTCACCGCCCGAGCCCTTGACCCAGAGCACCTTGGTCTGCTGGCCCGTCAACGGATCCGTTTCCATCACTTTGGCAGAGGTGTTGCCGCCCCCATAATTGGTGATGCGCTTGTCGGCGCCCAAGAGATTGGAACGGTAAAGAAGCTTGCCGGGCTCATCCAGCTTTGCCGCGTGGGCATCATCCCAACGGTTTTCGAGAAGGCGGGTTTGGCCCGTCATGACATCCTCCCTGCAATAACTTTTCATGAGCGGTCAGCGACGGCTCATCTCCTTCTTGTTCGCAGGTATCGCGCAGCCACCCCGGCATTGTCAATCAGTTTCGATCATTTCTTTTCATTGTGCGATGCAATATAATTATTTTTGATCGTTTCTGATTGACAGCGTAAAAACATTGCGAATAAATCACCGTCAGGAGGACCCCATGCACGAACGCGAACGCCATCGCATCATTCTGAGCGCGATCCAGGAAAAGCCTGTGATCACGGTGCAGGATATCGCCGAGCTGACCGAGGCTTCAGAAGCCACGATCCGCCGGGATATCGCGTCTCTTCACGTGCAGGGAAAACTGAGACGCGTCCGCGGCGGAGCGGAAGCCGTTCATCCGCCACAGCTCGGCAATCTTGCCGCCCGTCCCTTCCGCGTCTCCGAATCAGTCAACATCGATAAGAAACGCGCAATTGCGCGCGCAGCGGTCGATCTCTGCGAAGAAGGCGATTCGATCATCATCAATGGCGGCACCACCACCTTCCAGATGGTGCATTTCATGTCGGCTCGCCGCCTGCAGGTGATGACCAACTCCTTCGCCATCGCCGAACACCTAGTGAAGCATTCGAAATGCACGGTTTCGGTTCCCGGCGGCGCGATCTATCGCGACCAGAGCCTGATCCTGTCACCTTTCGACAATGACGCGATCCGCAATTTCTACGCCCGCCGCATCTTCATCGGCGCGCAGGGCATCAATGCACTTGGCGTGATGGAATCCGACGCGCTCGTCATCCAGAGCGAACAGAAGCTGGTGCGCCAGGCCGAAGAGCTGATCGTCATGGTCGACTCCAGCAAGTTCGCAAAGCGTTCGAGCCTGATCCTGTGTTCGCTCGACAAGGTGTCGACGATCATCACCGATGACGGAATTACCGACGAGGCGGCCGCCATGGTCACCGACGCCGGTGTGAAGCTCATAACCGTAAAGCCGATGGCTTCTGCGGCAAGGGAGGATACCTCGTCGGTCGCCTAAAGGAGGCGCCGGGAGGGGAGAGTAAAACAGTTCATCAACCTGGGAGGAAAACATGAAACTGACGAAAATCTTGCTGGCCGGTGCAGCCATTGCACTCGCCACCATGGGCTCTGCCGCACAGGCCGCCGACATGAAGATCGCGCTCGTGGTCAAGTCGCTCGGCATCGGCTTCTTTGAAGCTGCCAACAAGGGCGCGCAGGAAGCAGCCAAGGAACTCGGCGGCGTCGAAGTGATCTACACCGGCCCGACCTCGACCACGGCGGAAGGCCAGATCGAAGTCATCAACTCGCTGATCGCCCAAGGCGTCGACGCCATCGCGATTTCGGCAAACGATCCGGATGCAGTTGTCCCGGCTCTCAAGAAGGCCATGGATCGCGGCATCAAGGTCATCTCCTGGGATTCGGGCGTCGCGCCCGAAGGCCGCATCATGCACCTCAACCCGTCGTCCAACGCGCTGATCGGCAAGATGTGCCTGCAACTCGCCGCCAACCACCTACCCGACGGGAAGGGCGACTTCGCCATCCTGTCGGCCACCACCACCTCGACCAACCAGAACATCTGGATCGAGGAAATGAAGGCACAGCTGAAGGACTTCCCCGGCCTGAACCTCGTAACCACCGTTTATGGTGACGACCTGGCCGACAAGAGCTACCGCGAAGCCAATGGTCTTTTGACCTCGCAGCCGAACGTCAAGGTCATCGTTGCCCCGACGACCGTTGGCGTTCTCGCAGCCTCCCAGGCTGTCAAGGATGCCGGCAAGATCGGCGACGTCTACGTGACTGGCCTCGGTCTGCCGTCCGAAATGGCGGGCGCCATCCAGTCGGGCGCCACGAAGGAATTCGCCATCTGGAACCCGATCGACCTCGGCTATTCCGCCACCCAGATCGCCTATCGTCTTGCCAAGGGCGAAACGGATGCGGCTCCGGGTTCGGAAATCGAAGCCGGCCGCATGGGCAAGATCAAGGTTGGCGACGGTGGCGAAGCTGCCATGGCCGATCCCTTCGTCTACGACGCCTCGAACATCGAGGAATTCTCCAAGATCTTCTGATCTAGGCGGGCCAGACCCGGCGGCCAAAGCCGCCGGGATTCTCCTTTAGTCGGTAAGTAAAATGATGACCGTTCAATCTGCCAAGCTCGCGGCGGGCGCGATCCCGGCTGGCGAGCCCATTCTCGAAATGCGGGGCATTTCCCAGATCTTCCCGGGCGTGAAAGCTCTGGATCAGGTGAACATTGCTCTTTATCCGGGCAAAGTGACCGCGCTGATCGGCGAGAACGGCGCCGGCAAGTCGACGCTCGTCAAGATCCTGACCGGCATCTATCGCCCGAACGAGGGCGAGATCCTGATCGACGGCAAGCCCACCAGCTTCGCCAACGCCCAGGAAGCCATTGATGCAGGCGTCACCGCCATCCACCAGGAGACCGTGCTGTTCGACGAACTCACCGTCGGCGAGAACATATTCCTCGGCCACGCGCCGCGCACGCGCTTCGGCCTGATCGACTGGCGCAGCATCAACGAGCGGTCCCGGCAGCTGATGAAGGCGCTGGAAAGCGACATCGATCCGACCACCAAGCTCAAGGACTTCTCGATCGCCCAGCGCCATCTGGTCGCGATCGCCCGCGCCCTTTCGGTCGATGCCCGCATCGTCATCATGGACGAACCGACGGCCGCCTTGTCGCGCAAGGAGATCGACGATCTATTCCGCATCGTCGAGGGCCTGAAGCGGCAGGGCAAAGCCATCCTCTTCATCAGCCACAAGTTCGACGAACTTTACGAGATCGCCGACAACTATGCCGTCTTCCGCGATGGCCGCATGGTCGGCTCAGGCGTGCTCAAGGACACGCCCCAGGACGAGATCGTCCGGATGATGGTCGGCCGCGACGTGCACGAGGTCTTCCCGAAAACGGAGGCCGTGATCGGCGCACCGGTCCTCAGTGTCGTGGGCTACAGCCACGAAACCGAATTCCGCGACATCAGTTTCGACTTGCGCAAAGGCGAGATCCTCGGCGTCTACGGCCTGATCGGTGCCGGCCGCTCCGAGCTTTGCCAGTCGATCTTCGGGATCAACAGACCGAAAGCGGGCAAGCTGGAACTCGAAGGTCGCGAGATCACTATTCGCAAGACCTCGGACGCAATCTCGGCCGGCATCGTCTATGTGCCCGAGGAACGGGGTCGCCATGGTCTGGCGCTCGAGCTGCCGATCTACCAGAACATGTCGCTGCCCTCGCTGATCCGCACTTCGGTTGCAGGCTTTCTCAAGGCGACCAACGAACTGAAACTCGCCCGTCGTTTTGCCGAGCGGCTCGATCTGCGCGCAGCCGCTCTCTCCGTGCCCGTCGGGACGCTCTCGGGCGGCAATCAGCAGAAGGTCGTGATCGGCAAGTGGCTCGCCACCTCGCCCAAGGTCATCATCCTCGACGAACCGACCAAGGGCATCGACATCGGGTCCAAGGCTGCCGTGCACGGCTTCATTTCGGAACTCGCCAGCGAGGGCCTTTCCATCATCATGATCTCGTCCGAACTGCCCGAAATCCTCGGAATGTCGGACCGGGTCATGGTGATGCGGGAAGGCTTGCAGGCGGGCATTTTCGAGCGCGAGAACCTGTCTGCCGAGACGCTCGTGCGCGCCGCAACCGGTAATGCGTGAGGAATGACAATGCAGAAGCTGCTGAAAAACCGGGAAATGCTGCTGGGTCTGATCATCATCGGCATGATCCTCGGTTTCACCACCCGCGCGCCCAATTTCGCCAACCCCGACAATCTGGCCACAATCTTCAACGACACCTCGATCCTGATCATCCTGGCGCTTGGCCAGATGGTCGTGATCCTGACCAAGTCGATCGACCTCTCAGTTGCCGCCAATCTCGCTTTCACGGGCATGGCCGTTGCCATGTTGGACAGCACATATCCCGGCTTACCATTGGCACTCCTTGTTCTTCTTGCGATCGGCATTGGTGCTACCCTCGGCGCCATCAACGGCTTCCTTGTGTGGGCACTGCAGATCCCGCCGATCGTCGTCACACTCGGCACGCTGACCATCTATCGCGGCATGAGCTTCGTGCTGTCGGGCGGCGCCTGGGTGAATGCACACCAGATGCAGCCGGACTTTCTCGGCGTGCCGCGCTTGCCGGTGCTGGGGCTGCCGATCCTCTCCTGGGTCGCGATCGCGGTCATCCTGCTGACCGGCTTCATCCTCTCCCGCACCGCCTTCGGTCGCTCGACCTATGCCGCTGGCGGCAATCCGGTTGCGGCCATCTATGCCGGCATTGATGTCGGTCGCGCCCGCTTCCTGGCCTTCGTGCTCTCCGGCGCGCTCGCCGGCCTTTCCGGTTATCTCTGGGTCTCGCGTTATGCGGTCGCCTATGTCGACATCGCCGCCGGTTTCGAGCTCGACAGTGTCGCGGCCTGCGTCATCGGCGGTATCTCCATCGCGGGTGGCATCGGCACCGTGATCGGCACGGTCTTGGGCGCCCTCTTCCTCGGGGTCATCAAGAATGCGCTCCCCGTCATCGGCATCTCGCCCTTCGCCCAGATGGCGATCTCGGGCATCGTCATCGTGCTGGCCGTCGTCTTCAACGCCCGCGCCGAACGCAAGAAGGGCCGCATCATCCTGCGCGATCGCGCAGCCGGAAAGGAGGTGACCGCATGAGCACAGCACCAGAACAGATGAAACGCGTCATTCCCGACCGGCTCGAAACGCCTTTGCGCCGACTGCTCGGCAGCTGGGAAGTCCTGCTCTTCTGCGTGGCAGTGCTGATCTTCATCGCCAATTCGCTGGCCTCGCCCTACTTCCTGAACGCCTGGAACCTGTCCGACGCCACCTTCAACTTCACGGAAAAGGCGCTGATTGCCTTTGCCATGGCGCTTCTGATCATCGCCGGAGAGATCGACCTCTCGGTTGCCGCGATCATTGCGCTCGCCTCGACGGCCATGGGTTATGCCGCACAGCTCGGCGTTGGCGCACCGGGCCTGGTCGCGATCGGGATCACCACCGGCCTTGCCTGCGGCGCCTTCAACGGTCTGCTGGTCGCCGGCCTGAAACTTCCCTCGATCGTCGTGACGATCGGTACGATGAGCCTGTTCCGCGGCATTTCCTATCTGGTTCTCGGCGACCAGGCCTTCGGCAAATATCCGCCGGAATTCGCTTTCTTCGGCCAGGGCTATGTCTTCTGGGTCATCTCCTTCGAATTCGTCCTGTTCCTGGTGATGGCTGTCATCTTCGCCATCCTCCTGCACCGGACGAGTTTTGGCCGCCATGTCTATGTCATCGGCAACAATCCGCATGCCGCACGTTTCTCAGGAATTCCGGTCGAGCGGGTGAAGTTCATCCTCTTCCTTCTGACCGGCCTGATAAGCGGCATCGCTGCAGTCTGCCTCACCTCGCGGCTCGGATCGACCCGCCCCTCGATCGCGCAAGGCTGGGAGCTTGAAGTCGTCACCATGGTCGTGCTCGGCGGCGTCTCCATCCTCGGCGGTTCGGGCACCATCGTCGGCGTCGTCATCGCCGCCTTCGTCATGGGTCTCGTGACTTTCGGTCTTGGCCTGCTCAACGTGCCGGGCATCGTCATGTCGATCTTCATCGGCCTGCTCTTGATCATCACCATCGCCCTGCCGATCGTGGCCCGCCGGATCAAGCATGCGAGGAACGCGTCATGAGCGAGACCGAACGCCACGTCTTCAAGATGAAGCTCAATCCGGGCATGGAAGCGGAATACCGCAAGCGTCACGATGAAATCTGGCCGGAACTGGTTGAGCTACTGCACCAAGCCGGCATCAGCGACTACACCATCCATCTCGATGAGGAGACCAATCTCCTGATCGGCGTACTCACGCGAACCAAGACCCATGGCATGGCGGAACTGCCATCCCATCCGGTGATGATGCGGTGGTGGTCCCACATGGCCGACATCATGGCGACCAATCCTGACAACTCTCCTTGGGCAGTTGACCTGAAGCCAGTGTTTCACATGCCATGACACAGTCCTTCGATCGCATCGCCGTGATCGACATCGGCAAGACCAATGCAAAACTGGTCGTCGTCGATGCGGCAACGGGCGCAGAGCTTGCGGTCCGCAAGACCTCGAACACCGTGCTCAAGGCTCCGCCTTATCCGCATTTCGATGCCGAGAAACTCTGGCGCTTTATTCTGGAAACCCTCACGGAATTTGCGACGCATCCCGGCTTCGATGCCGTTTC
The DNA here is from genome assembly GCA_046294755.1 of Allorhizobium sp. Lineage (GTDB taxonomy): Bacteria > Pseudomonadota > Alphaproteobacteria > Rhizobiales > Rhizobiaceae > Allorhizobium. The sequence goes on from JBKBON010000010.1 coordinate 73,589, forward strand.
GATTACCACCCACGGCGCGTCGGCAGCTCTTCTGGATGAGACCGGCAAGCTCGCCATGCCGCTGCTCGATTATGAGCACATCTATCCCGAGACGATCATCGAAGCATACCGGAACCTGAGACCGGACTTTTCCAAGACCTTCTCTCCCTGCCTCACGGGGGGGCTCAACCTTGGAGCCCAACTGCATTTCCAGAAGACGACTTTCCCCGCCCTGTTCGACAGAGTGGAAACGGTCCTCACCTATCCGCAGTACTGGGCCTATCGCCTGACAGGCGTAGCGGCAAACGAGCGAACATCACTTGGTTGCCACACCGACCTCTGGCTTCCCTTTGAGGGCGAGTATTCCGGCCTTGTTGACAGTCTGGGCATCAGAGAGCGCATGGCGCCTTTGCGCTCTGCCTTCGACCCTCTCGGTCACCTGCTACCCGAAATCACATGCTCGCTCGGCCTCAAGAAGCCAGTTCCCGTCTTCTGCGGCATTCACGACTCAAACGCCTCGCTGCTTCCGCACCTTGTCGGCTTCGGCAGCCCCTGCACGGTTGTCTCGACGGGCACCTGGGTGATCAGCTTCGGTGTCGGCGCAAGACCAAAGGGCCTTGATCCAGCCCGCGACACACTGGTGAACGTTGACGCCAATGGCGGTGCAGTACCGTCGGCTCGCTTCATGGGTGGGAGAGAATGGGATCAACTCACCCGCGACCTTCCATTGGTAACGGCAGGGGAGGAGCGCGATGCGGTGTCGACTGTGATCGCAGCACGCTCCATGATCTTGCCAAGTGTGGTCAACGGCACCGGCCCATTCCCCGCATCGGTGTCCCGCTGGCAAACTGAACCCCGGCTCGCATCTGAACGGAAGGCTGCAGCCAGCCTATACGAAGCCCTGATGACACAGGTCTGTCTTGAGCTCATACAGGCTGAGGGTCCCATTGTCGTGGAAGGTCCCTTTGCCGCGAACAGGATCTATCTTGAGGCACTGCACACATTGACGGGACGTGCCGTCTACGCATCCGAGGCATCGACGGGGACGGCTCTTGGCGCGGCTCTGTTGACCGGCATCAGGATTGATGTCCCCATGCATACCATCACCGGCACGCTGGATGGATTGACAGACTACGCGCTGGAATGGCGTGAGAAGTCAGGCAAGACCTGAGTTCAAGCTGACCCAAGATCTCCCATCGCCAAGGGCGCGCGCCTCTCGCAGCTCTCGCGGAGACATACGCTCCTAAAGCGTGACGATCAGAACAGCCAGAAAAGCGATGGACACGGTCGCTACAGCCATGGCAACCCATTGTTGGCAGGCTTCCACAGAACGCCAGGACCTGGGTTCTCCGAAAAGCTTCGCGATCGCATGTGACATGGCCGTCTCCTACGAAACGGGACCAATCATTGGGCCCGGCTGATATTGACACATTCTCGTCATATTTCGCCTCAGGTCAATAATCACGACTAGATTGGTATTCTAAAGATCGACAGCTTCGAAAAACGGCTCACTCCAACCAGCCGCTCCTTCACATGGCATCATCCACAGGTGGTTCAGTCCTTACCTATCGCGGACCCCTGAAATTCGTCTCGTAGCCCATACCCACTGATCTGTTTCCGAGGCCGCCATCATTCCCTTCGTGCTTGCGCGGGGATAGGTGAACGGACTAAACAATTGGAAATTGTCAGACAACATGACAAAGAATGCCGAAATACCGGCTCCAGTGGAGGATCCATGCCAACATCTGCCATTCACCGCCTCGGCCGAGCCATGACCGGATTCTCCGGATTTGCTGGCCCCGCCGTCATGCTCCTCGGAATGCTTCTCTTCGCCATGAATGACGCAATGGGCAAGTGGCTGGTTGCGAGCTATGGCCTGGGGCAGGTCATCCTCATTCGCAGCATCGCGGCGCTGCTGATCCTTGCTCCCTTCTTGTGGGCTGCGGGCCGGAAGCCGATTGTCGAGGCGGAACGACCTTGGCTGCAGTTCACCCGTGTGGTCCTGTCTACGCTCGAGCTCTTTTGCTTCTACTATGCCGTAATGTATCTGCCCCTGGCCGATGTCATGACCTATTGGCTGGCAGCGCCAATCTATGTTGCGGCGGCAGCACCGTTCCTCCTCGGTGAGAAGGTCGGCTGGAGGCGCTGGACGGCAATTGCCGTCGGCTTCGTGGGCGTCATCATCACGCTGGAGCCATCAAGCGCAATGTTCACGGCACCGGCCCTCATATCGATCCTCGGCACCGCTGCCTTTGCCTTCATGATGCTATCTGGCCGAAGCCTCCGAGGCACGCCCGACAAAACGCTTGTGCTCTTCCAGACGGCAGGTGCTGCCGTGGTCGGCCTGGTTGCCGCTCCCTTCGGCTGGACACCATTGACCTCTGTGAATGAGGTGCTGCTCCTCGGGCTACTCGGCATTGTCGCGATGAGCGCACATATGCTGGTCAACCGCGCTCTGAAGATCTCAGACGCCGCCACGGTGGCGCCCCTGCAATATACACTTCTGCTATGGGCGGTCGTCTTCGGCTTTTTCTTCTTCGATGAGGTCCCCCGCCTGACCATGGTGATTGGCGCCACACTGATCGTTGGTTCGGGCCTGTTCATCTTCTTCCGCGAGCAACAGCTGAAGAAACAAGACAAGGTCCTGCCATCTGTGCCGGAGTAATACCGAGTGTAGAATGCAGAAGCCCGCAGCGGTCTCCCGCTGCGGGCTTCTTCTGGCGCAGCCCCGAAGGGCTACGACCAGGGAGGTCACTTCCGGATTTCGGCGAGCTCGGCCAGAATTCCGTCTACGACGTCGGCGCCGATGGTGTCCTTGTGCTTCTCGTAGACAACCATGGACTTCTCACGGATGCGCTGCTGCTCTTCCGGCGAAAGTACGTTCACCTCGAGGCCGGCCGCCTTGATCTTCTCCAGCGACTGCTTGTTGAGATCGGCAATAACCGAACGTTCGACGTCACGACCAACGGTCGCGCATTCGCGCAGGGCTGCCTGTTCTTCTGGCGTATAAGTGTCGAAGATTGCCTTGGAGAACAGGAAAAGGAACGGCGTATAGGCGTGGTTGGTCTCGGTGACGAACTTCTGCACCTCGAAGAACTTCGATGTATCGATCGTCACATAGGGGTTTTCCTGCGCGTCGATCGTCTTCGTTTCCAGAGCCGAGAAGACTTCACCGAAAGCCATCGGCGTCGCATTGGCACCAAGGTTCTGGAAGGTATCGAGGAAGATGTTGTTCTGCATGACGCGAACCTTCATCCCTTCAAAGTCTTCCCACTTCGTGACGGGACGTACCGAGTTGGACAGGTTGCGGAAACCGTTTTCCCAGTAGCCGAGATTGACAAGCCCGACAGCCTCGAGCTTCTCGTTCATCATCTCGCCGAACTTTCCGTCGAGAACCTTGTAAGCTTCGTCAGCCGAGGCGAACAGGAAGGGCAGATCGAAAACGCCGAGCGCCGGCTCGATCCCGACAAGCGGGGAAGACGACGTGACGACGGCTTCCTGCACACCGGAACGAAGCGCCTGCGTGGCCTGCAGGTCACCGCCCAGCGCGCCACCCCAGAATGCCTGGAGCTTCAGCTTGCCGCCGGACTTCTCGTCCAGGCACTTCTGCATCGCATCGATGCCGTTACCGACGGGGTGATCGGCATTGATACCGTTCGATACACGGATGGTACGGTCATTGAATTCGGCAAAAGCCGGAACGGCTCCGGAAACGGCGAATGCCAGTGCTGTCGTTGCGAGTAGTATTTTCCTCATAGTATATCCTCCCTTGGATTGAAATGAGTTGGTTGAACGTGCTTCCTCACCGTAGCCATTGCGCCGGCACGATGACGATGTCGGGAAATATGACGAGCAGTACGAGAACCAGCACCTGCGCGAGCAGGAACGGAACAATGCCCGTTACGACTTTGCCGAGGGGCACCCGACCGACTCCGCTCACGACATTGAGCACCACGCCGACGGGCGGTGTGATCAAGCCGATGCAGCAGTTCATGATGAACATCACACCGAAATAGACCGGATCGATGCCCGCCTGCTTGATGATCGGCATCAGCACGGGTGTCAGGATCAGGATGGTCGGCGTCAGGTCCAGTGCCGTTCCGACCACCAGAACCAGCGCCATGATGACGAACATCAGCAGCATGGGCCGATCGATCAGAGGCTCGATGTAGCGCGTGATCTCGCCAGGAATATTGGCCGCAGTGATCAACCAGGCGGATACCAGAGCCGCGCAAACCAGGAACATGATGATCGAGGTGGTCTTGGCCGCCTGCAGGATGACGCGCGGCAGATCCCTTGGCTTGAGCTCACGGTAGATCACCATGCCAACGAACATCGCATAGGCAGCAGCAATCACGGCCGCTTCCGTCGGCGTGACAACGCCAGCCTTGATGCCTCCGAGGATGATCACCGGCATGCCAAGCGCCCAGGCGGCTCTGCCTGTGGCCCGCAACCGATCTTTCCCAGGCGCTTTCGGCAAGGGCTTCACGTTGTCCTTGCGAACCACGATCTGCCAGGCAATGACAAGCGCGATGCCCATCAACATGCCGGGCACAATCCCCGCCATGAAGAGCTGTGTGATCGACACATTCGCTGCAACACCGAAGACAATGAATGCCATCGACGGCGGAATGACGGGTGCGATAATGCCCCCGGATGCAATGAGACCGGCGGAGCGCGGCACGTTGTATCCGGCCTTGGCCATCATCGGAATGAGGATTGCTGCGAGAGCTGCCGTATCGGCAGCGGCCGAGCCGGAGATGCTGGCCATGATCACGGCCGCCATGATGGCGACGATGCCAAGGCCTCCGCGGATGTGTCCGACACAGGCAATGGCAAATTCGATAATGCGCCGCGACAGGCCACCGGAATTCATCAGCTCTCCGGCAAGGACGAAGAACGGAATGGCCAGAAGCGTGAACGTATCGGCGCCCGCGATCATGTTCTGCGCAATGATCTGGCTGTTGAACATGCCCATGTACCACATGAGCGTGACGCCGCAGAACATCAGCGCAAAGGCGACGGGGACGCCGATGGCCATAGCGCCGAGGAGCGAGGTGATGAAGACGACGAGAGTCATCAGGCGCGCTCCACCAGCTTCTCGACGCCTTGGTGTTCGCCTGCAAAGGCCGCGATTTCATCTTCGGTGACACGCCCTGTGACCAAGCGGAAGAGGCGTTCGAGCGCGATCAGGCTACAGCCGGCACCCGTGAAGAACCCGATCCCATAGACCCAACCCATGGAGAGCCCGGTAACGGGAGCGCTCATGCTGGCATTGATCGGCAACTGCTTCCAGGTTCCCCAGAAGAAGATGGCAGAAACGCCGAGAATGAGGAGATTCGACAGGATCATGCAGAGGACCCGACCGCGCCGACCGAAGAGAGCGACCAGACTCTCCACTCCCATGTGCCCATACTCGCGAAAGCCAACAACCGCGCCGACAAAGGTCAACCACACGAAGAAATAGCGAGCCATTTCATCCGAGACCGTGAGGCCAGAGTTGAAGCCGTAGCGCAGGATGACGTTGACGAACACCATGATCGCCATGCCCGACAAGAGCAGGATCAGAAGCAGTTCGAGGAGCTTGTAGAAGAGATCGACAACTCTGGTCATGGGCCCTCACGCCTTGTCGAGCAGGCCGCGCCGGGCCAAGTTGCGGAAAAGAGCACGGGTTCCGAATGTCCATTCCGGGCAAGCATCCGTGCGATCAACCCAGTTGACCAGGCGACCGAGCATAGGCGTCGAGATCTCGACACAGTCCCCGACCTCATGCGTAAAGCCGAGGCCAGCCCCCCGGCGATCCTTGACCGGCGCGAACATGGTGCCGAGGAACAGCACGGCACCGTCGGGATACTGATGATTACGGTTGCGCAATTGCGCCACGAGGTTTTCCGGGGCGCGGCTGATCGCTTCCATCGGACTTTCCCCCGTCATCTCGAAGCCGTCCTCGCCGCGCACCAACAGCGAGACACGGACGGTCCGCAGCACATCCATCGTGAAGCTGCCGTGGAAAAGCCGGATGAAGGGTCCAATCGAGCAGGACGCATTGTTGTCCTTTGCCTTGCCGAGAAGCAGCGCCGATCGCCCCTCGACGTCTCGCAGATTGACGTCGTTGCCAAGCGTGGCGCCGATGATCTTGCCGTCGGAACGAACTGCAAGAACGATTTCAGGCTCCGGATTGTTCCACTGGGAAATGGGATGAATGCCGACGGTGTCGCCACAGGTCACCGAGGACATCGGCTGCGCTTTGGTGAAGATTTCAGCGTCAGGGCCGATGCCGACTTCGAGATACTGGGACCACAGCCCCATGTCCTGCAGCAGCGTCTTTACCTTCGCCGCCTGTTCCGAACCCGCGACCAGTCCACGAAGACTGTCGCCAAGCACCGGTGCAAGCTTCTCTCTTATCGATTGCGCACGACCAGCATCGCCTTTCGCCTGCTCCTCGATGACCCGCTCAAGCATGCTGTCCGCAAAGGTGACACCGGCGGCCTTGACCGCTTGCAGGTCGACAGGCGCGAGAAGGCGACCGGCTTTACCGGACAGAAACTCATCCAGGCTGCCGAGATCGGCGAGCCCTTCATGTGTCATCAGAATTTCTGCAAGGCCTTCAATTTCGAAGAGACCCGAGACTGTTGCCGCAATGGACGAGAGATCCAGCACCTGCCCGTTGCGAATGAGGACAGGGCACGGTCCGCCCGCAGCATCGGACCAGACCCGCCCTACCAAAACGGCGTCGGAGGCGTCCGACGGCAGAATATAGGCGGACTCCAAGTTTTCTCGGTGCAGCAAGATGGACCTCCTCCTTGTCCTCCGGCATCGGCGCTCCTGACGCCTGCCATATTGTCAGGATGTCTGACAACTCTTGAGCTGCATTCATAGGATCTGAATTTCCAGCTGTCTAGTGCGAAAGGCAGAGTTGTGGACAACCACAGAAAGTGTGGGCGTGTCAGAACTGCTCGAGACTGAGATCGATACGGCTTGCAGCCCCATGCAGGTGAGCCCGCATCGCCTCACGGGCAGCAACCGGATCGCGTTTGGCGATCGCATCCCTCAGGCGCACGTGCTCGGCGATGGTCACCTCGACGATCTCCTCGAGAACGGCGCGCGAGCGTGCTGCATCAATCGCAAGGCTGATACGCTCGGCGATAAAGCCGATGAAGAGCGCGAAGTACTCGTTATGCGTCGCTTCCGCCACCGCACGGTGGAAGGCGAGGTCAGCGACGATCCCCTGCTCTGTCCATTTTTCCGCGCCCGTCATCCGCGACAAGGCCTCGTCAATCTTGCCAAGGTCAGCCGCAGTATGATGGACCGCAGCAAGACCTGCCGCCTCGATCTCAAGCGGAACGCGCAACTGGAACAGAGCCCGGAAGCTCTGAGGCTCGGACAATTCGCCATCCTTGATGCGAAGGGGGCGAGCAGATGGTTCGCTGACGAAGGCGCCAACGCCCTGCCTTGTTTCCACTAGGCCTTCATTACGCAACTGCGCGATCGCTTCACGCACGACCGACCGGCTTACACCCAGAGTCTTGGCAAGCACATGCTCGGTCGGCAACCGCTCACCGGGTTTCAGCCGCCCCTGACTGATCTCCTCCGCCAATTGCATGGCGATGCGGGCGGGCAGGTGCTCACTGCGCCTGATTTGTCCGAAGCTGATCTGCCCGAGGTCGAACGACATGCCTGCTGGTCTCCTTGTCACAACTCCGGTATTTCACGAATCCCCACCGGAATTCAATTGGCAACCGGGGTTCATGACCCGCTCAGGATCAATGGCCTGCTTGATGGCAGTCAGCAATTGCAACTGCGTGGACGATACGCGCGACAGGAAGTCCCGCTTCTTCAGGCGACCGATCCCATGCTCAGCGCTGATCGACCCGCCGAAAGCGTCGAGCACATCGTTGATGATGCTTTTCGCGCGATAGATCCTCTCCTCGACCTCATCTCGCGAAAGGCCACCGGGCGGCAACACGTTAAGGTGGACATTCCCGTCGCCCACATGGCCGTAGGAAACGCAAAGGCAATCGGGCAACTGAGCCGCAATGGCAGCCTCCGCCTCTTCGACGAAGGCAGGGAGACGCGACAGCGGAACAGATACATCGGTGCGCAGATGCGTACCGCGCTTGGCTTGCCCCTCGTTCATGCCCTCGCGGAACATCCAGAGGTTCTTGGCTTGGGTGCGAGATGTGGCAACGACACCATCAATCACAAGGCCATCCTGCATGACACCCTCAAGAAAACGGTGCATCAGATCGTCGATGTCCACCAAGCCGGACCCCGAGATCTCGAGCAGCGCGTAAGCGGGATAATCAGCGCCCATCGGCATGATGAGATCCGGCATCGCCTCCTGCGCCAGAGTGAAGGCAACTGGCGGCATGAACTCCAGGGCCGACATGAGATCGCAGCAATCGCGTCTCGCGCGGCGATAAAGCGCGATCACATCCGACAGCGCCCCCACCCCGAGCAAGGCGGTCGCGACCTTTTCGGCTGGCGGCATCAGCTTGACTGCGACAGCCGTGATGATCCCAAGCGTGCCCTCCGCACCAATAAACAACTGCTTCAGATCAATTCCGCGGTTGTCCTTCCGCAGCGTCGACAGCCCGTCAAAGACTGAGCCATCGGGAAGCACAACTTCGATGCCGAGTACGAGCTCGCGGGTCATGCCATAGCGCAGGACGTTGATACCGCCTGCATTGGTGGACACGTTGCCGCCAATCCGGCAGGAGCCCTGCGCGCCGAGTGCAAGTGGAAAATAGAGGCCGGCTTCTTCAACCTTATCCTTGAACTCGGCGAGAATCACGCCCGCCTCGACGACGGCGGAGAAATCATCCGCATCCATCCGCCGGATTGCCGTCATCCGCTCAAGGCTGACGACCACCTGATTGGCTGGCTGGTCTGGCGTTGCTCCAAGCACCAGGCCCGTGTTGCCGCCTTGCGGAACCACGGCCAGCCCGAGTGAGCGTATCGCTCGAACGGCCGACGAGACCTCCGAGGTGCTTCGCGGCCTAACGACCGCGACCGCACCCGTTGTTACGTCACCATGCCAATCACGGCAGTAGCGCTCGACCTCCGGACCTCGCAGAACAAGGTCTGCTCCGAGAATTCGGACCAGCGCCTCTGCGGCATCCTCTGTGTCAGGTCTGATGTCGCTTTCCTTGTTCAAGCTTTCTGCGGTCATCTGCAGTCCCCAGCAGGCTCACGTGTCGCGAGCCAAGAATTCGGTTTTCATCCGGATGATATAAGGTTATCAGACAACCTTACAAATTGTTTTTGCAGATGGCCCCTTGTGTCGACAGGCGCAGGCCAGAAGAATGACGAGGGAGGAACGGTTTCATGCATATTCTGATAATTGGTGCCGCCGGCATGGTCGGCCGAAAGCTCGCGCAACGGCTGACCCAGGACGGAGACCTACAGGGCAAGCAGATCACGGCGATGACCCTTGCGGATGTTGTTCCCGCAGAGGCGCCGCGCGGCTTCGCGGGCAAGGTTTCCATTGACACCGTCGACCTATCGGAGCCGGCTGCAGCAGAGCGCCTGATTGCTTCCCGGCCCGACGTCATTTTTCATCTTGCAGCCATCGTCTCCGGCGAAGCGGAACTGGATTTCGAGAAGGGCTACCAGATCAATCTGGACGGCACACGCTATCTTTTCGAGGCGATCCGCCTTGCCCACATGGCCGACGGCTACCGGCCACGTGTCGTCTTCACCTCATCGATCGCCGTCGTCGGCGCCCCGCTGCCCTTCCCAATCCCCGACGACTTCCACACGACGCCACTGACCAGCTACGGAACGCAAAAGGCAATCTGCGAACTCCTGTTGTCCGACTATTCTCGCAAGGGATTTTTCGACGGCATCGGCATCCGTCTGCCGACCATCTGCATTCGACCGGGAAAGCCCAACAAGGCCGCATCGGGTTTCTTCTCCAACATTCTGCGAGAACCCCTGGTCGGCCAGGAAGCCGTTCTGCCCGTAAAGGAGGACGTTCGTCACTGGCACGCTTCGCCCCGGTCGGCCGTCGGCTTCCTCATTCACGGAGCGACCATAGATCTGGAAAAGGTCGGCCCGCGACGCAATCTGTCGATGCCCGGCCTCAGCGCGACTGTTGGTGAACAGATTGAGGCCCTGCGACGTGTGGCCGGTGAAAAGGCGGTGAAGCTCATTCGCCATGAGCCGGATGAAATGATCATGCGCATCTGCGCTGGCTGGGCGCCTGGCTTTGAGGCAACCCGTGCCCGCGAACTTGGTTTCACCGCAGAAAGCTCTTTCGATGAAATCATCCGCGTTCATATCGAGGACGAACTGGGAGGAAAGCTGTGACTGCCGACACCACAAGACAGATAGCCTTCCTCGGGACAGGCCTGATGGGCGCACCGATGGCGAAACGACTGCTCGCCGCAGGCTTTCCAGTAACGGTCTGGAACCGGGACAGCGGCAAGGCGGCACCTCTGGCAGGAAGCGGCGCCCATATCGCAGATAGCCCGGCTGAAGCCGTCAATGGTGCCGACGTGGTCTTTACGATGCTGTCGGACGGCACTGCGGTCGAGGATGTGCTATTCGTGAAGGGCGCCGCCGAGGCACTGAAGGAAGCTGCCATCGTTGTCGATACCTCCTCCATCGCGCCACCCATCGCGAAAGATCACGCAACCCGGCTCGCCGAGCTTGGTATCGCGCATGTTGATGCCCCCGTCTCGGGTGGCGTTGTCGGGGCAGAAGCCGGCACGCTGGCGATCATGGCAGGCGGCAATGCCGACGTCATCGAAAGCCTTGCGGATGTCTTCGCCCCGCTGGGCCGCGTCACGCATGTCGGCCCCTCTGGTGCCGGGCAGATCTGCAAGCTCGCCAATCAGCAGATTGTCGCAATTACCATTGGCGCCGTGGCGGAGGCCATGATGCTGGTGGAAGCCGGTGGTGCTTCCCGGGCAAAATTCCGCGAAGCAATCCGCGGCGGTTTTGCCGAAAGCCGCATCCTGGAACTGCACGGACAGCGCATGGTCGAGCGGCGGTTCGAGCCGGGCGGCCCATCGCGCCTGCAGTTGAAGGACCTGAATGCGGTCGCCGCCATGGCCGAGACCTTCGGCCTTGAGCTTCCACTGACCTCGGACGTTCGCCAGGCTTTCGAAGCCTTCGTCGCAGGAGGCAACGGCGAACTCGACCACAGTGCCCTTCTGCTTCATCTGGAAAAGATCAACCACCGCAAAGGTGCCGCCGATGACCGAGTCTGAAAAGCCAAAACGCCGCCTGCGCTCGCAGGACTGGTTCGACAATCCTGACCATCTGGACATGACCGCGCTCTATCTGGAGCGGTTCATGAACTATGGCACCACGCCCGAGGAACTTCGTTCAGGCAAGCCGATCATCGGCATTGCCCAGTCGGGCTCGGATATAAATCCCTGCAATCGGCACCACCTCGACCTTGCCAAGCGCGTACGCGACGGCATCCGCGATGCCGGCGGCATCCCGATCGAATTTCCATCGCATCCGCTATTCGAGAACTGCAAGCGCCCCACGGCTGCTCTCGACCGGAACCTTGCCTATCTTGGCCTTGTCGAATTGCTCTATGGCTATCCCTTTGACGGCGTGGTTCTGACGACTGGCTGCGACAAGACCACACCGTCTGCCCTTATGGCCGCCTCGACAGTGGACATTCCGGCAATCGTACTTTCCGGCGGCCCCATGCTCGACGGCTGGCATGACGGCGAACTGGTCGGATCCGGAACCGTCATCTGGCGGTCAAGGCGCAAATACGCGGCCGGAGAGATCAGCCGAGAGGAATTCCTTGAACGCGCGCTCGATTCTGCGCCCTCCCCGGGACATTGCAATACCATGGGCACGGCCTCGACCATGAACGCCATCGCCGAGGCCCTCGGCATGTCCCTGACAGGTTGCGCAGCCATCCCTGCCGCTTATCGCGAACGCGGCCAAATGGCCTATCGCACCGGTAAGCGGGCCGTCGAACTCGTTCTGGAGGACATTCGTCCCTCCGATATTCTGACGCGAGACGCATTCTTGAACGCGATCCGTGTCAACTCCGCAATCGGCGGCTCAACCAACGCCCAACCGCATCTGATGGCCATGGCCAAACATGCCGGCGTCGAACTTCAGCCGGACGACTGGCAGATTCATGGCTATGACATTCCTCTGCTCGCCAATGTCCAGCCCGCCGGCGCCTATCTGGGAGAACGGTTTCATAGAGCCGGTGGCGTGCCAGCGATTATGTGGGAGCTGATGCAGGCCGGAAAGCTGGACGGGGCCTGTCGCACAGTCACAGGCAGGACGATGGCTGAAAACCTGGAAGGTCGGGAAGCGACGGACAGAGAGGTGATCAAGCCTTATGGCGAGCCCATGCGCGAGCGGGCCGGCTTCATCGTCTTGAAAGGTAACCTCTTCGACTTCGCCATCATGAAAACGAGTGTCATCTCCGAGGGCTTCCGTCTGCGCTACCTTCAGGAAGCCGGTCGCGAAGGCATCTTCGAAGGGAAAGCCGTCGTGTTTGACGGGTCTGAAGACTACCACAAGCGCATCAACGATCCATCGCTTGAGATTGACGAGGACTGCATCCTGGTGATCCGCGGTGCCGGCCCACTGGGCTGGCCGGGCTCAGCGGAAGTCGTCAACATGCAGCCACCGGATCATCTGATCAAACGCGGCATTCTGAGCCTCCCAACAATCGGAGATGGTCGTCAATCCGGCACGGCCGATAGCCCGTCCATCCTCAACGCTTCGCCGGAAAGCGCGGCTGGCGGAGGCCTGGCTTGGGTGCGAACCGGCGACAAGATCAGGATCGACCTCAATGAGGGTCGCTGCGATATGCTGGTCGATGACGATGAGATCGCGAGACGACGGGAGGAAGGCATACCTCCAGTCCCGAAAGATGCGACGCCCTGGCAGCGGCTGTATCGCCAGACCGTGACGCAACTCGCCGATGGCGCAACGATTCGCGATGCGGAGGAATTCCGTCAGATTTCGAAGACGCCCCCACGGCACAACCACTGAGAAGTGCGCAATGCGAAGAACGCCGCGACGGCAAAACCACTATAAAAACAGGGCTTAAAACACCTTCATCGGGAACTGTCTCCAGCGAATATCATTCTCCTGTCACCAGACAAGAATGGAGATCCCGATGAAACCCGTTTTGCAACTGCTCACAGCATCTGCCCTCGCGACGGGAATGGTGCTTGGTGGTGTTGTCATGGTCTCGGCTGCGCTTTCGCCAGAAGAAGAGCAACACCAGTTCACAGGCTTGGACATCAGGGACCTATGGACCTCGAAGCCTGTGAGAGTCGACCGCGCCGCGCAAAACCTGGAGCGGCTGCCACCCCGATATGCCACCAATGTCGTGATGGCGCCGGCACAATCCGCGACCAACGAAGTGGCTTTGGAAGCGGAAGTGGCAGATTTGGGATCTCGTGTTGCGGGGATCGATATTATCTCGACGGGGTCGATAACTGATGAGGGATCAGATGCTCTGGAAGCAGCTCTGCCTGCCCAGCACCTCGCTTGGTGTGGCAAGCGCTACCGGTCCTACGATCCCGCGAACAATACCTATCGCAGCTTCAGCGGCACACTTCGCGACTGCACATCGCCCTATCTCACCGAAAATGCCGAAATCGCCGAAGACGCAGAGCTGATGGCGGTGAACGATGGAAAAACAAACTCCACAGATCGCAGATTCGAGGATGCCAACACATCAGCCTGCATGGCCCGTTACCGCTCATACCGCCCGTCCGACAACAGCTATCAGCCTTATGGCGGCGGACCGCGCCAGCAGTGTCAGCTGACGTCGCTATAACGGGAGCAGTTGGCTGACAGAATAAGACCTGGCGGAGGAGGCACGCCGTCTCTTCCAGCGATGGCGGCAGAAATGTAAGTCAGTGCATTTTGCAGACCATTCATGGTGTAGGGCTTTTCGATTGCCCCGATCGCCCCTACGAAATCGTCAGGGATACGCTTGATATTGCCTGTAACGAAGACGAAGGGGACTTTCAGCTCGGCAAGCCGCCGGCCGATATCGATGCCGGTCGGCCCGTCACTCAGATGCACATCCACGAATGCAAAGTCCGGCTGACTCTGCTCAATAATGTCAAATGCCGCCTTTCGGGAAGGCGCGGTCCCCACAACGACATGCCCTGCGGCCTCGACCTCGAGTTCAAGCTCGAGGGCAAGCAACGCTTCGTCCTCGACGATCATGATCTTCAAGCTTCCGTATCCTTTATCTCTTCAACAAGCATCGTAACGAGCACATCGGTTCGGTGACCGTCCACTTGCCGCTGGATTTCCGCGCCCAATTGCTTGGCACAGGTTTCGAGCATCAGCTTGCCGAACGCCTCTTCTTCCGAATTGACTGAAACGGGCGTCGTGGTGTCCGTCACCCTGATCAAGAAATGTCCATTGGTGCGTCTGACCTGAAGGTGAATGTCGCCACCTCCATCGCTCAGCCCTCTGCGAACCGCATCGAGGACCAACTCATTAATGATCAACGCGAGCGGTGATGCCTTAACGGCCGGCACGAGCACGGGTGAGAGCTCCGTGATAACGCGAATATCGTCACGCCTCAGCGCCCCTACGAGATCTTCGATGAGATCCTTCGCAAAATCAGAGACATCGAAACGCCCCAGATCCGCACTGGTGAAGAGCTTGCGCTGAACTGTGCTCAGCGCCTCAACCCGATTGAGGACGGAAAACAGCGTTCGCTTCACGAGATCCGTCTCGGACATGCGTGCCTGGAGTTTCACGATCGAGGCAATCGTCAGAAGATTGTTCTTCACCCGGTGATCGACCTCGTGGACAAGCAGCGTCTGTGCCTTCAGCGCTTCGGACAAATCGCGCGTCCGTCTTTCCACTTCCAGCTCGGCGGACTTCCGCGCCTCCGCCAGTTCCTGCTCCTTGCTTTTGATCGTGGTAAAATCCAGTTGCGAAGCGAAGAAGTAGATCACCTCGCCAGCGGCGTCTCGCACGGGACTGACGAAAAGCGCATTCCAGAATGAGCTGCCGTCCTTGCGATAGTTGAGGATATCGAGCGCGATATCCCGCTCAGCGGCGATGGCCTCACGCAGGCGATTTACAGCGGCTCGGTCGGTATCCGGCCCCTGGAGAAGACGGCAATTGCGCCCGACAAGCTCGTCGATGCTATAGCCGGTGAGCTTGGCAAAAGCGTCATTGCAATAGATGATCGGATTGTCCGACTGCCGCGGATCCGTGATCAACATAGGCATGCGCGTTGCCTTGAAGGCCGCTGCAAACGGATCTTCCGAGGGATGGGAAGCAAGGAGACGATCGCCCGCGTCTCGTGCGTCGCGCCGCGAGGAATTTTGATCAGACATTCACACCATTGTCCTGAAGCAGGCTGCTCAACCAAATGTCGGACTCCGGAAAAGGTTCCGAGCGCATGGGTAATTTTTTTCCACGCCAAGAGCATTACAAGATGCTCCTCCCCGAACGACGGCTAGGGCGGCCCGATAGACATGCATGCAGGTTTGGCCTATCTGACATAAGAAAGCCGACCATGCGCAGCTCAAGGCAGCAGGATTGATGTCGATCGACGTGCCACAGAATGCCGTACCCGGCTTCCTCAAGAATGGCGGCCAGATGGCCGACCTCATCCTCAATCGCGACTGGTCTGATGGACTGGGCCCCATTGAAGAATGGCCGGCAGCTCTCCGCTCCGCTCTGTCCATATGTCTGAATTCCAGTTTCCCCACCGCAATCTACTGGGGGCCCGAGCTTCGTCTCCTTTACAATGACAGCTGGTCCCATATTCCGGGTGAGCGGCACCCTTGGGCCCTGGGCCGACCAGCCTCGGAGGTGTGGGCCGACATCTGGGAAGTGGTCGGGCCCCAGTTCGACCGTGTCATGGAAACGGGAGAGGGCCTGTCGACTTATGACCAGCTGCTGCCCATCATACGTAACGGCGTGCAGACGGAGAGCTACTGGAACTACAGCTTCACGGCGATTCGGGACGAGTTCGGCAACATCTGCGGTGTATTCAACCAGGGAAACGAGACGACGACATCCGTTGTCGCGCGTCGCCAGGCGCAGGAGGAGATCGTCCGCCTGGGTCGCCTGTTCGCCCTCGCGCCAGCAGCGATTGCCATCATCGAAGGCCCTTCGCACACCTTCAAGCTGGTCAATCCTGCCTATGAAGCTTTGGTCCAGCGGACAGATCTGCTCGGCAGAACCGTTGCAGAAGCCTTACCGGAGATTAAGGACCAAGGCTTCATCAGCCTTCTGGATACCGTCTATGCCACAAATGAACCCTTCAAGGGTACCGCTGTTGCCATCGAGTTCGTGTTGCCGGATGGAGAACGGCAATGGCGCTACGTGGATTTTGTGTTCCAGCCCATTACCGATACAGCCGGACAACCGGCCGGCATCTTCGTCCAGGCCTCTGATGTGACCGAGGCAACGACGGCCATGGCAGCGCTGCGCGAGAGCGAGCAGCGTTTCGAGGCCATCGTCAATTCCATCGATCAGATGATCTGGTCAACACGTCCGGACGGCTACCACGATTACTTTAACCACCGTTGGTACGAGTATACCGGCGTTCAGGAGGGGCTGACTGACGGTGCGGACTGGGAGAGCGTGTTTCACCCGGATGACAGGGCCGAAGCCTGGGCCCGTTGGGAGGCAAGTCTTTCGTCCGGCCAGCCTTATCACGTGGAGTATAGGCTGCGGCATCGCTCCGGTCAGTTTCGCTGGGTCATCGGTCGCGCTCAATGCGTCCGCAACCCAGAGGGCGAGATTATCCGTTGGTATGGCACTTGCACGGACATCCACGACCTGAAGATGGCTGAGGAGGCCCGGCAGCTTCTTTTGCGCGAGCTCAACCACCGCGTCAAAAATCTCTTTGCGATTACAGCCGGCATGATCAACATGACAGCCCGCTCGTCGACGTCGGTCAGCGCGATGGCGCAATCCCTTCATGGTCGCCTGCAGGCGCTGGCGAAGGCGCACCATCTGATCCAGCCGGCGATCACCGCCGGGTTGCATGGGTTTGAAAGCGTCTCATTTCATACGCTGCTTGAAGAGATCCTGTCGCCGCATCTCACGGATCGGCAGAGGCAGGTGTCTATGACCGGTCCTGAGCTCAGGCTGGGACCGAACGCATCCACGAGTTTCGCGCTGATATTCCACGAACTTGCCACCAATGCAGCCAAATATGGTTCGTTCGGCAACAACGATGGCCGCCTCGATGTGAGCTGGCAGACGGACGGGGCCACGCTGACCCTCAAATGGCGAGAAACCGTTGCTCAATCAGAGATTACAGCACCAAAGCAAGAGGGCTTCGGCAGCAAACTCGCCCGCACCAGCGCTACCCATCAACTCGGTGGCACCATCGACTTTGAATGGCAGTCTAGCGGCGTTTACATCTCTCTGACGGCTGACATGGAACGATTGAACAAATAGCTCCCGTATTGCGATCAGCCTGCCTACACAACCCGCATGACCTCGTCTCTCCGAGGTGAGTATTTGAGCCTTTGCAGGCCTTCGTTCCTCGCCGGCAATCCCGGAGGAAATAACGCTCTTACCAAGCGGAGAATTTGCAAATCGAGGGATTACATCCGCTTCCGAAGCCGATCACGAAGCGTGCAGTTGATCGTTAAGGTCACGCACAAGCTGCTGGTGGCTCCGCACGCTGGTCAGCACATCGCCGAACCGCACAAGGCCCTGGCCGGCCAGCATGTCCTTGAGCTTGATAAAGACATCAGCCGTGGCGATGGCGTCACCCAACGCCGTGTGGCGATCCGCCTCCTCGATATGCACGCCCAGTCGCGCAGCAAGCGCGTCGAGTGTATGCGTTTCGGCCCGACCGAAAGCCGTGGCAGAAACCAGTACCGTATCGAGAATGGGATGCAGAAACCGGACGCCAACTTCCTTTTCCCGCCGGTAGAGGAATTCCATATCGAAGGGCGCGTTGTGCGCCACGAGCACGGCCCCCTCAGCAAAACGATGGAACTGCCGCACGGCATCCTGCACGCTGACGGCGTCGGCAACCATCGCATTGCTGACGCCATGGATCGCTGTCGCGGAGGCTGGGATCGGACGCCCCGGATTGACCAGCAGGTCGAAAACCTCGCTCTTGACCCGTTTGCCGTTGACGATGCGCACGGCAGCGATCTGCACGATCTCGTCACCCTGGTCGGGCAGAAGTCCGGTGGTCTCGGTATCGAAGACGACATAGGTCAGGGCATCGAGACGGGCATCGGAGATTTTGCCATAATGGATGCGAGAGAGAAGGTCGAAGTCGTAAACCACATGCCGCGACAGGTCCGTTCCGGTTGGCTGCAGCCGCTCGATGGGCCGCAACTGCGTCAAAATTGCCGGACGACCGCTGACAGATCCGACGGAGAGCGTATTGCCGTGCGCTCGAAGGATTGTGTCGCAGGTGACACCCCCCTCGTGTACTGGCTCGCTCAACCAGCCTTGCAATGCATCCTGCGTAACCGCAGCACCTGACCACGACACGGCCAGTTCGGCTGCATCGCCGACATCAGAAATTGTCAGCTGGAATTGCTCTGCAGAAGTCACGCCGTTCACCCGCGTTGCGATGTGCCCCAGGAGACTGACAATGTCGAACGCATTGCAGCGCACGGCAACCTCCGCCGCCTCGACCTCAAGCGACAGGCCTGATCCATGCAGCTCCCGCCGCAGCTGACTGCTGAGTTCTCGCGCATCCGTGGGCGCCATGGGCCACCCGTCCGACCGACAGCTGTCGAAGCGGTCTTCCAGCCGATCCAACATCGTGTCGAGCGTCTCGATCTGCTGTTGTACAGTCTCGTTGTCGATCAGGTGACCTGTCTGTCCTGCAGCAAGACGCCGCAACTGTGAAACGGCCGGGCGGAGCTGTTGGAAGACATCACCCAGAAGTACATCGCGTCTGCCATAGGCGGCAACCTCTGTGGTCACGTCGCGCAGCGTCATGACGTAAGCCCCGTCATCGCCACCGTTATCGCCGGCAAGCCGCATGCGACCAGCAAGACGGCGCTGGCCGCAGGGGCTAAGACAGATGAACTCGACCACCGCATCGGGATCAGCACTCTCAACGAGCCTGTGATGTGCATCCCTGATTGGTCCTTCGCTCAGATAGTCGAAGATGTTGCGGTCAAGACAGACGGGACGCTGTGATCCGGCAAGGAAGCGCTTTGCCACGCCGTTGTAGAAGACCAGATGGTGCCGACCGGTACAGAGCAAGACTGCCGGGGGAACGTCCGCGAGCAACTGCTCGAGCTTGTTCTTGTCGGAAGAAAGGCGAGCAGTCTCTCGTTGAACCTGCTCCGCAAGAGCGCCCCGTGTTTTGGTCAGGGTGGTTGCGGTTGCCGAGGCAGCGTCAGCGAGATCTCCCAGATATCGGGCATCTTCCGTCTTGAAATCATGTGCGACGTCTGCATGCGCACGCGCACGCATCGCAGAGGCAACCTTGTCGATCGGACGCGCGAGATGCGTATCGAAGAGAAACCAGACCCAGGCCACCAGGGCGAGGATCAGAAACCCGGCCGCGATCGCGCTCTGCATGAAGGCGTTCAGCATATCCGGGCTGCCTTCGCGGTGGTAGCCGAACCACAGCCCGACCGCCAGCGCGGCAACGGTACCGATGGCCAGCGCCACGAAGAACAGAAGGATGCGCGCCCTCAGGCCGATCTTCATCAACATGTTCGTCTCACCCCGTGGTGCACGCGATCTTCAGAGCCGCGTCCTCCGCATCGAGCTTCACCCATTCGGCACCCACCAGGCTGCCGTCATCCGCGATCGCTACTTCGGCGTCGACCAAATCTGCCCTCTGGGCATTCTGGCAGTCGTAGACGACCTTCACACGAGTGACCGGGTACCAGCGCGCCACGAGCAGCACATCGACCATGACGAGCCCAGCCTGGTCCGGATGACGCTTGGCGGTTCTCAGATCGACGGCGGTGAAGCGGGTGGTGACAGGCTCGATATAGGACCATGGACGCCAGAACGCAGTCTGCTCGTTCCTCCACGACACTTCGCTTCCGGGCAGCGCAACCTGCATCCGGTCAATCCAGCTGTACTCGCTCCAGACCGAGTAGCCCAGCATTCCCAGACCCGCGATGACCGGCACGATCCATTTTGGCAGCAGGCCGCGGCTCAACCAGCGCAGCAGCATTGCGACACCGGCCAAGGCAACACCGGCGACAACCGCAGCGATCAACTCAAACAGCATTCTTCATTCCTTTAGACGGGCGCCCGGCCGCCATTGGCGAGCGCCGATTGCATGGTGCGCACGACCACAAAGGCATCGCGCAAATGGGACCGCTCGAAGTCGCCGAAGTCATACGGCGCCAGGAAGTTATCCGGCTTTCGCCCGTCACGCACCTGCCTGACTTGATTGCGCAGCCGTAAATCGGCGATCAGATCGTATGCGGCGATCAGGTCGCGCGCTCCGGCGCCCGAAATGATGCCCGCCTCTTCGGCGGCCAGGAGCCGGGCGCGCGTATTGACCGGGGAAAGTCGTCCCATCAAAGCATAGACACGCCCCAGATCGACCACCGGAACCACCCCATTGTGCTTCATGTCGATCTGGTTGCGGTGTTCGCCGCTGCGTATCGTGGCGAAGCCCCGCAGCAAACCCAACGGAGGCGCGTGTTTCAGCGAATTGCTGATCATGTGGGCCGTGAAGATGGAGTTGCGGCTGGCATCCTCCAGCGTTTCGGCCTGCAGATCCTGGTAAAGCGACGAGGCTCCGCAGATCGGCCTCAGATCGAACATCACGCTGGCCAGCATCTGTGCAGTGGGATCCGGCTTGTAGATCCAGTCCCGGAAATAACTTCGCCATACGGAGACGGGCTGGCACCAGCGCGGGTTGGTCGCCATCATGTCGCCTGGGCAATAGAAATATCCGCAGATATCGAGACCCCTGCTCACTTTGGCGGCGAGCTGCTGATACCAGATCATCTCCTCAGGCTCGACGCCGTCTTCGATGAAGATGCAATTGTCCTGATCACTCACCCCACTCTGTTCCTGCCGTCCCTGACTGCCGCAGGCGAGCCACACATAGGGAACGGGCGGCGGTCCAAGCTCCCGCTCCGCCAGCATGATGAGCCGGCGAGTGACACTATCGGCGATATCGGTAATCAGCCGGGTCACGACCTCATGGGCGTTGTTGCTTCCCACGAGCTGAACCAGCAATTGCGGGATACGTGCCGTGATCATCCGCATGTCTTCTGCGCGATCAGCCGAGGCAATGTCACGGATCAACTGGGCAGAGCTGATTGCGTGAAAACGAATGAGGTCGGTCTGGGTGATCATCCCGACCAGCCTGTCGCCTTCGACGACGGGAAGATGACCGACACGCCGCTCAAGCATCAGATGGAGAATGTCGGAGCCGAGCGCTTCGCCCGGCAGGCCAACGGGATCGGCGGTCATGACCTCAGAGACAGGGGTCACCTCAGGATCGAGGCCATCTGCCAGCACGCGCCCCGTAAGGTCGCGTATGGTCAAAATGCCGAGGAACCGCCCGTCATCAACAACACCAAGGCTGGAGACATGACGCTCACGCATAAGGGCCGCAGCGGAGCGGACGGTGTCGGAGGGGGCACAGACGATCGGAGGGCGCGACATCAGTTCGCTGACCTTCTGGATCGTCATGTCGCCGCGGCGGCTATCGGCAAAGCGTCCCCGGGTGAAGAAGCGGGAAAACACCGCCTGCTCCTGCATCAGCCGATAGAACTCATCCTTCGGCAACATCAGCAGGGTGCAATCGCTACGGGCTATGGCCGTGGTCGCTGCGTAACCGTCGGATAAGACGCCGCGCTCACCGAAGGAATTTCGCGCTGCAAGCTCGGAGACAATGGTGCTCGCCGCATCCAGGATTTCTACCGCACCATCCATGATGAGGTAGATGCCCGGCAAGACATTGCCGCGATGATAGATTTCGGAGCCTGCGGAAAAGGAAAGTTGGATGAAACGACCGGAAACCCGCTCGATCTCGTCTCTCGGAAGACTGTCATAAGGATGGACCGTCTCGAGAAACATCAGCACGTCGGATTGTGCCTGGGACATTCCGTTTGCCCTCACTTGGCGCTCATGCCGCTAATGGCTGAGGGGCAGGAGGGGCAGCAAGGCCGCCCCTCCCGATGATGTCGATCAGTGACCGGTCGCCTGACCCGCACCGCGCGGAACGCGGATGGATTCGACCAGGTCCTGGACATGCTTCGGCGGAGCCTGCGTCATCATCGACACGATATAAGCCACGGCGAAGTTGAGCAGGGCACCGATCGGGCCGAATGCCGTCGGCGGGATGCCGAACAGGTAGTTGGCCGGAACGTTTTCGAGCATGTTGGTGCCTGCGATGAAGAACCAGCCCAGATAGGTGAACAGGTACAAGCAGGTTACCACGAGGCCGACGATCATGCCGAGCGTGGCACCGACCGAGTTGATGCGCTTCGAGAAGATGCCCATCATCAGAGCCGGGAAGATCGTCGCAGCCGCAAGACCGAAGGCAAGAGCGACCGTCTGTGCTGCGAAGCCCGGCGGGTTGAGACCCAGGAGCGTTGCGACCAGAATTGCACCTGCCATGGCGATACGGGCCGCCATCAGTTCTCCCTTTTCCGAAATGTCCGGCTTCAGGAAGTCCTTGATCAGATCGTGGCTGATCGCTGACGAGATGGCAAGCAGCAGACCGGCCGCGGTCGACAGAGCGGCCGCGAGACCACCGGCTGCGATGAGGCCGATGACCCAGCCCGGAAGCTGAGCGATTTCCGGATTGGCGAGAACGAGGATGTCGTTGTTGATCGTCAGCTCGTTGCCCGTCCAGCCACGCTGGGTCGCGGTTTCGGTGAAGCCCGCAGCAGCATCGTTGTAATACTGGATGCGACCATCGCCGTTCTTGTCTTCGAACTTCAGGAGGCCCGTGACTTCCCACGTGCGCATCCAGTCGGGACGCTCGTCATAAAGGACAGCTTCCTGCTCGGTACCAGCCGGGTAGATCGTGTTGATGATGTTCAGGCGTGCCATGGCGCCGACTGCCGGAGCCGTGAGGTAAAGCAGCGCGATGAACACCAGCGCCCAGCCGGCAGACCAACGAGCATCAGCCACCTTCGGAACGGTGAAGAAGCGGATGATGACGTGCGGCAGACCGGCCGTACCGATCATCAGCGACAGGGTGAACAGGGTCATGTTCAACATGGAGCCTTGAGCGGTGTAGGCGTTGAAGCCCAGGTCGGTAACGACTTGGTCGAGCTTCTGCAGAAGCGGCAGTGCCGATTCCGTATGCGTGCCGAAGAGGCCGAACCACGGGATCGGATTACCGGTCAGCTGCATCGAAATGAAGATCGCCGGAATGGTGTAAGCGATGATAAGAACGATGTACTGGGCGACCTGCGTATAGGTGATGCCCTTCATGCCACCGAGAACAGCGTATACGAAGACGACTGCGGATGCGATCCACAGGCCGGTCGAGACATTGACTTCAAGGAAGCGGGAGAAGGCAACGCCAGCGCCGGTCATCTGGCCGATAACGTAAGTTACGGAGATGATGATCAGGCAGACGACAGCCGTCAGGCGCGCGCCCTGGCTGTAGAAGCGGTCACCGATGAACTGCGGAACGGTATACTTGCCGAACTTGCGCAGATAAGGGGCGAGCAGGAGCGCGAGCAGCACATAACCGCCGGTCCAGCCCATCAGGTAGGTGGAGTTGCCATAGCCGACGGTGGCGATCAGGCCGGCCATCGAGATGAAGGAGGCTGCGGACATCCAGTCAGCAGCGGTTGCCATACCGTTCATGACAGGGTTGACGCCGCGGTTGGCGGCATAGAACTCGGCCGTGGTGCCGGCGCGAGCCCAGATGGCGATACCGATATAGAGCGCGAAAGACGCGCCCACGATAATCAGATTAAGTGTATACTGATCCATTGTAGGTCCGCCTTACTGCTCGTCGACGCCAAATTCGCGGTCGATCTTGTTCATGTACGCCGAGTAGCCGAAGATCAGCGCGATGAAGACCACGATCGAGCCCTGCTGAGCGAACCAGAAGCCGAGATCGGTGCCACCGACGGCGATGCCTGAGAGAGCCGGGCGGAGCAGGATACCGAATCCGTAGGATACGATGGCCCAGATCGCCAGGCAGATGTAGATAATACGAACGTTTGCTGACCAGTAAGCGTTAGACGAAGAATTATCCGTCACGAGTACTCCTCCCTTTCCTCGACGAGACGTCCCCCGGGACGCCCCTTCCTCCACGTCGATTCCGCCAATCCATGTCCCAAGGCGGAATAGACAATTGTCTAGAAGTAACGAATCCACCGGAGAACGTACATTCTCCGTTAGTCGCAGGAGGTACTGTATCCCAAAGGTCTTTGCTGCAGGGCAGCAAGAATTGCTGCTCTGCAGGTCCAATAGAGCCTCAATCGATTTCTTGCATGCAATCGCGCCGCAGCATGCGATATCTGCAGTGCAGTGCACTCAAGATGGAGGCGCTCAAGGCAATAAAATCAAGAAGTTGACCTGGAGCGCGCCAGGCGCTGCAAGCGCGGCCGGATGCGCAGAAACCGCCGATAGGCAGCGTCGAACATGGGCGTCAATGGCCTCCATCCGGCCAGCAGGCCGAGCGGCCGCAACAGAGGGATGGCCCGCCACATCGCCGCAAAAGCCGCTGCTCCGGAGAGGAGTTTTCCCGCCTCTTCTGCATGGAAACGAGCGAGCAGTTCGGCCCGGTCAACGGGACAGACGCCGAGAGGGTCGCAAGCGTCGATGAAATTGATCGCCCCGCGCTTATCGAGACGACGCATAAAGGCGATCTCCCGCTGGCAAAGCGGGCAGCTGCTGTCAAACCAGACGGTCACCTGCGGGGACATCGTAACCTTTCACCGTGAGATCTGTACTGGCACTATAAGTGGGACGAACTGAAGCATTCGGCAATGCGGCGTCCCGCCGCTACCCTTGTTGCGCTGGCCATCATCGCCGACCCCGCACGCGATAGCCGGGCTGACGCATATCCCTCGGAGAAACTCGCGCGACATCCGAGCACAATAAGGCATCACCGCGAGCGGAATATGATGCTTTTCGACGCCAGCGCTTTTGCCCTATCGAACGGATCAGACCGAGATGCGGAGGCACACGCCAATGGCCAAACCCTTTTTCTGGAACGAGTTGACGACGACGGACTTCACCAAGCTGTCGCCCGACTCCACGATCGCCATCCTGCCGATTGCCTCGACCGAGCAGCACGGCCCCCATCTGCCGATCGCCACCGACGTTGCGATTGCCAACGGCATGCTGGCGGAACTGAAGGACCGGCGCCCTGACGACCTCGACTTCCTCGTCCTGCCCACTCAGGAAATCGGCAAGGCCAATGAGCATGTCTACGGCCCCGGAAGCCTTTCCTTCGGCCCGGAGATCCTGATACCGGCCTGGACAGCGATCGGCGCAAAAGTGGCCGAAGCCGGTTTGCGCAAGCTTGTCATCGTCAATTCCCACGGCGGCAATGTCGATGTCATGAGCATCGTCGCCCGCGAGCTGCGCGTCCGCCACCAGATGGTGGTCGTCTCGACCCAGTGGGGCCGCTTCGGAAACCCTGATGGCATGATCTCGGAGCATGAAAGTCGCTACGGCATCCATGGCGGCGAGGTAGAGACCTCGCTGATGCTGCACTTCCGCCCGGAACTGGTACGCATGGACAAGGCCGAGAACTTTGTCTCGAAGGCAGAGGAGATGCGGGCCAATTCGAAATATCTGACGCCGCTGCCGCCGCATTCGCTGGCCTGGATCGCCCATGACCTGAACCCGCATGGGGTCGTCGGCGATGCCTCCAAGGGCACGGCGGAGAAGGGCGCGGCCATCTGCAAGCATCAGGTGGCCGGCTTCATCGAACTGCTGCGCGACGTAGCCGCCTATCCGCTCTCTAACCTCTATACGCCGAGCTGAAACCGCTCAGGCCTGTCCGCGAATGGCCTCGGGAATATGCCCGCGGGCTTTCAGATCATCGACCAGCGCCAGCAATTCCTGCATCAGATATTCCACGAAGAGGCTTGTGGCGGAATCGAGCGGCGCCCGGGCGCGGGCGAAGAGCTTCATCGGCTGGTGGCGGATATGCGCCTCGGTCAGGGGCCGGAAGATCAGCTCGCCCCGCCGACATTCGGCCACCGCATCGAGCGGATTGAGCATGGTGAGCCCCGTCCCGGCTTTGACCAGTTGTTTCATCAGCTCTGAAGAATTGGTCTCGACGACCGGTTCAACGAGCAGCGGCAGCGGCGCAAGGGCGAGGTCGATGATGTTGCGCAGGCTGGTGCCGGATTGCGCGAGGATCAGCGGCTCCTGCACCACCTCGACCAGATCGACCGGCCCCTCATCCCGCGCCAGCCGGTGCCCCGGGGGCAGCACGACGCCAACCGGCACATCGAAATTGGCAAGCGTTCGGATCCCGGGGGTCGCCGGAATGTTGAAGCCGAGGCCAAGATCGACCTCCCCGGTCAGCACCGGATTGATCGTCGTCGAGCCGCCGTCGTTGCGCAGCTTGATCTGCATGCGGGGATGCTCCGCGACGAAGCCCGCCAGGATCGCCGGAAGCGGGCCGGAGGCAAGGCCTACGGTCGTGACCAGCGAGACCTTGCCCGCCTGCGGGGTCTTCAGTCCGCGGATCCGCCCTTCCAGCCGCTCGTAATTCTTCAGCACATCCCGGATGTGCTCGACACAGAGCTCACCGGCCGCCGTCAGGCGAAGCCCCTTCGGCAGGCGCTCGAAGATCGGGGCGCCGAGCTCCTCTTCCAGCGCGAGGATCTGCCGATTGACGGCGGAGGATGCCACGTTCAATCGCGCGGCTGCCTTGCGGATCGAGCCGCAGCGGACGATTTCATTGATGTAGACGAGCTTTCTGGAATGCAGCACGGGACCTCCGCTGCGCAAAAATTAGTCATGCCGCATCACTATGCATCAATGCTGAGAGCAGTGCAAAAAAAGCATCGATGCGGGCGAAATTTGATGCTTTTCAAGACGCATGCGTCCCGATCAAATGACCAAAAAGGGAGCCCGAAACGGGCCCTGCAACGAACAGGGGAACGATCAATGCGCGACATGCTTACCAAGACCAGCCTCCTCGCCCTGATGGGTCTGGCGGCTTCGCTGGCCTCGACGTCTTCGGCGCTTGCTCTCGACGAGGTGACCTACGGCACCAACTGGCTGGCCCAGGCCGAACATGGCGGCTTCTACCAGGCCGTCGCAGACGGCACCTATGAAAAATACGGACTGAAGGTCACCGTCGTCCAGGGTGGCCCGCAGGCGGCGAACCGCGCCCTGCTCATCGCCGGCAAGGTCGACTTCTACATGGGCAGCCCGCTCGGTGAAATGGACGCCGTCAAGGAAGGCATCCCGCTGATCGATGTCGCGGCGATTTTCCAGAAGGACCCGCAGGTCCTGCTCGCCCACCCCGATCAGGGCATCGAGACATTTGCCGATCTCGCCAAGCTCGATACCATCTTCATGGGCAAGGATGGCTACGTCACCTATTACGAGTGGATGAAGAAGAACTTCGAGGGCTTCACCGACGAGAAGTACAAGCCCTACACCTTCAATCCGGCCCCTTTCATCGCCGACCCGAAGTCCGCCCAGCAGGGCTACCTGACCTCCGAGCCCTATGAGATTGAAAAGCAGGCCGGCTGGGCTCCGAAGGTCTTCCTTCTGGCCGACAATGGCTACAATCCCTACTCGACGATGATCACCACCACGACGACCATGGTCGAAAGCAAGCCGGACGTGGTCCAGCGCTTCGTCGATGCCTCGATCGAGGGCTGGTACAACTACCTCTACGGCGACAACAAGGCCGCCAACGACCTCATCAAGAAGGACAATCCGGAAATGACGGATGGTCAGATCGAGTACTCGATCGCCAAGATGAAGGAATACGGCATCGTCGAATCCGCCGAAGCGATGGACAAGGGCATCGGCTGCATGACCGACGAGAAGTACAAGGCCTTCTTCGACGCCATGGTCCAGATCGGCGTCCAGCCGGCCGACCTCGATTTCAAGAAGGCGTATACCACCCAGTTCGTCTGCAAGGGTGTGGGGATGGCACTGAAGAAATAGTCCCCACCTCCCCCTTGAGGGGGGAGGTCGCAGCGAAGCTGCGGGTGGGGGTGATCGCCGTCAACTGACAGTAAAGCCCCTCCCAAACCCTCCCCACAAGGGGGAGGGCTTAACCCAGCCGCACCGCCTTAGCTTCAAGGGAAGCGAGCGGATGCCACGGATCCTCTCCCCCCTTGTGGGGGAGATGGCCGGCAGGCCAGAGGGGGCTTATTACCCGCTGACATTGCCGAATAGTATTCCTTCAAACCGAGTATCGCATGGCTGAGATCGATCCCATCACCGCCCCTCCCCCAGAACAGCGCCGGGCGCTTGTGGCGATGAAGGACGCCTCCAAGGTCTTCTCCAGCGGCACGGTGGCGCTGACCGGCATGTCGCTTACCGTCAATGGCGGCGAATTCGTCTCGCTACTCGGCCCCTCCGGCTGCGGCAAGTCGACGGCGCTCCGGATCATCGCCGGTCTTGGCGACACCACATCAGGCACCATCGATTGGCCGAGCTCCCGCATCAATGCCAAGGGCCTGCCCGAGGGTGATATCTCCTTCGTCTTCCAGGAGCCGACGCTGATGCCCTGGGCGACCGTCTTCGGCAATGTCTACCTCCCCCTGAAACTGCAGGGCATCTCGAAACACGCAGCCTATGATGACATCATGGCTGCTCTCGAACGCGTTGGCCTCGAGGATTTCGTGGACGCCTATCCGCGCGAGCTCTCCGGCGGCATGAAGATGCGCGTTTCCATCGCCCGCGCCCTGGTGACCAAGCCGAAGCTGCTCTTGATGGACGAGCCCTTCGCCGCCCTGGACGAGATCACCCGGCAGAAGCTGAACGACGATGTGCTACGCCTCTGGAAGGAGACCGGCATCACGGTCATCTTCGTCACCCATTCCGTCTTCGAAAGCGCCTATCTCTCCAACCGCATCGTCGTCATGAAGGCGCGCCCCGGCCGCGTGCATGCCGATTTCCCGCTGGTCACCAGCCTTGAGCGTGACGCCTTCTATCGAACCTCGGAAGATTATCGCCAGGCCTGCGAGACCGTCTCGAAGACGCTGCTGGAAGCCATGGGCGGGGAGGAACACTGATGACCGCGCCAGCCGAAACCCTCGCCAAGATCCTCGTGCCCATCCTCGTCGTCTGCCTGCTGATCGTCATCTGGCAGGTGGGCGTCTGGATCTCCGGCGTTCCGCAATACATCCTGCCCGGCCCGATTGCCGTGGCCGGCGCCCTCGTCAAGGACTGGTGCACCCTCTCGCCCGCCCTCTGGGTGACCACCCAGATTACCATGATGTCGCTGGCGCTGGCGCTGATCGGCGGCGTTGGCATCGCGGTCTTCCTCGTCCAGTCGAAATGGATCGAGGTCGCCTTCTATCCGATCACCGTCATCCTGCAGGTGACGCCGATCGTGGCGATCGCGCCGCTGATCCTGATCTACGCGCCCTCGACCCAGGTGGCGCTCCTGATCTGCGCCTTCCTCGTCGCCTTCTTTCCGATCCTGTCGAACATGGTGCAGGGCCTGAAGAGCGTCGACCACAACCTGCTCAATCTCTTCGACCTCTACGGCGCCTCGCGCTGGCAGACCCTGCTCTATCTCAAACTCCCGGCCTCCCTGCCCTATTTCATGACCGGCTTGCGCATCGGCGGCGGCCTTGCGCTGATCGCCGCCGTCGTCGCCGAGTTTGCCGCGGGCTCGGCCGGTGCCGGATCGGGCCTTGCCTTCCGCCTGCTCGAGGCCCAGTTCCGTCTGAACATTCCCCGTCTCTTCGCTGCCCTTTTCCTGCTCTCCTGCCTCGGCGTGGTCATCTTCGCCATCACCTCCTTCATCTCCTGGCTGGCGCTGCATCGCTGGCACGAGAGCAGCCTGAAACGAGAAAACTGATGTCGAGCCCTGTCACCGCCCTCCCCGCCGCCAAGCGCTTCGTGCTTGCCAATGCGACGCTGCCGCAGATCTGCGTCGATGGCGTCGAAGCCCCCGCCTGCGAGGGCCTGATCAGCGCCGATATCGTTGTCGCCGAGGGCAAGGTCGAGGCGATCTTGAAGCCCGGGACCGCCCCATCAGGCCTCCCCTCCACGGATCTGCGCAACGGCATGGTCTGGCCGACCTTCGTCGACATGCACACCCATCTCGATAAAGGCCATATCTGGGATCGCAAACCGAACCCGACAGGCGACTTCATAGGCGCGCTCGAAGCCGTGAAAACCGATCGTGAGGCCCGCTGGACGGCTGCAGACGTCAAGGCCCGGATGGAATTCTCGCTGCGCACGGCCTATGCCCATGGCACCAGCCTCATCCGCACCCATCTCGACAGTCTGGCGCCTCAGCACCGCATCTCGTTTGAAGTTTTCTCAGAAGTCCGCGATTCCTGGGCCGGCAAGGTCGACCTCCAGACCGCCGCCCTCTTCCCCTTCGACCAGATCACCGACGAGGCTTTCTTCAAGGATCTGGTCGAGGTTGTCGTCACCCACAAGGGCCTGCTCGGTGGCGTCACCTATCTGATGCCTGGGCTAGACGAAAAGCTCGACATCCTCTTCCGCACGGCAACCGAGAAGGGCCTCGACATCGACCTGCATGTCGATGAGACGCAGGACAAGGAAACCCTGACGCTGAAGACTATCGCGGAAGCCAAGCTCCGCAACCGTTTCGAAGGTTCAGTTACAGTCGGCCATTGCTGCTCGCTCGCGCGTCAAGACGAGGACATGGCAAAACGCACGATTGATCTGGTGGCCGAGGCCGGCCTCTCGGTCGTCTCGCTGCCGATGTGCAACATGTATCTGCAGGATCGTCACCCGGGCCGCACGCCCCGCCAGCGCGGCGTCACCCTCTTCCATGAGCTCACAGCAGCCGGCGTCCAGACCGCCATCTCTTCCGACAACACCCGCGACCCCTTCTATGCCTATGGCGATCTCGACCCCGTCGAAGTCTTCCGCGAGGCGGTGCGCATCATCCATCTCGACCACCCGCTCGACACCGCCGCAAGGGTCGTCACCCGCACGCCGGCGGACATCCTGAAGCGCCCCGACCATGGCCGCATCGCCGTGGGTGGCAAGGCGGATCTCGTCCTCTTCAGCGCCCGCCGCTGGAGCGAATTCCTCTCCCGTCCGCAGGCCGACCGCATCGTGATGCGGAATGGCATGGGCATCGACCGCAGCCTGCCGGATTACCGCGAACTTGACCCGTTGCTTGGAGTTTAGACATGGCCGACTACGCCAAAATCAAGGAAGAGCTGGCAGGCATTGCCGTCGAGGACAATCCGGCGCTCGTCAAGCAGAAGAGCCGTGACTTCTACTGGTACTCGCCGATCCTCAAGGAGGAACTCGACAATGTCGTTGGCGATCTCGTGGTCTCGCCGACGTCAGAGGAAGAAGTTATCCGCGTCCTCAAGGTTGCCTATGCCCATGGCGTGCCGGTCACCCCGCGTGGCGGCGGCACCGGCAATTACGGCCAGGCCATGCCGCTCTCGGGCGGCATCGTCTTAAACCTTATCAACATGAACAAGGTGAAAGAGATCCTGCCCGGCCGCGTCATCTGCGAACCCGGCATCATCATCTCCGAACTCGACAAGCAAACGAAAGCCCATTCCGGCCAGGAACTGCGCTTCCACCCCTCGACCGCCCAGACCGCCTCGATCGCCGGTTTCATCGCCGGTGGCTCCGGTGGCGTCGGATCGATCACCTGGGGCGGCCTGCGTGACCTCGGCAACATCCTGCGGCTTCGCGTCGTCACCATGGAAGCCGAGCCGCGCGTGCTCGAACTCTCCGCCTGGGACCTGCAGAAGGTCTCCCACGCCTATGGCACCAACGGTATCATCACCGAAGTCGAGATGCCGCTTGCCCCGGCCTATGACTGGGTCGATGTCATCGTCGGCTATGACGAGTTCATGGATGCGGTGAAGTTCGCCGATGCGCTGACGCACAAGAACGGCATCCTGCTCAAGGAAGTAGCCCCGATCGCGGCACCGATCCCTTACGACTACTTCACCCGCCACAAACCCTGGCTGAAGGAGGGTCAGTCGGTCGTCGTGCTGATGGTGGCGCCCCATTTGATGGAGCCATTCCTGGCGCTCGCCGAACGCATGAATGGCGATGTCCGTTTCCGCTCCGATCAGGTCGAAAGCATGAAGGGCATCCCCCATGCCTACGAACTCGCCTGGAATCACACGACGCTGCGCGCGCTGAAGCTCGACACCAACATCACCTACCTCCAGGTCCAGTATCCCGGCCCGGATCACGTCGAGAAGGTGCGCGTGATGACCGAACTCTTCCCCGACGAGGTCATCGGCCATCTGGAATTCATCAAGTTCGACGGCCAGATCCAGTGCGCCGGCCTGCCACTGGTGCGCTACACCACCAAGGAACGGCTCGAAGAGATCATCCGCATCCATGAGGAAAACGGCTGCCCGATCTTCAACCCGCATCGCTACACGCTGGAAGAAGGCGGTATGAAGCAGACTGACCAGGTCCAGCTCGCCTTCAAGAAGGAAACCGATCCAAAGGGCTTGTTGAACCCCGGCAAGATGATCGCCTGGGAGAACCCCAACTTCGATTTCGCAGCTGGGAAGAACTACCTTTTCCCTGGTCTTGAGGCCTTTTCCAAGGCTTCCTAACAATGCACGGGACACCACCCGTCGCGGCTCTCGTTCTCGGGCCGCGGCGATCAACCGCCGGAACGACATATTTCCGAAGGTACTCCGATCCGGTCAAACCGACCGGATCCACGCTCCCGAGAGGGCGTGGTGGACCGGCGATCCGGCTAGGCGGCGGACGCAGGTACACTAGGACAAACGGCGCGGAAGCTTTGATTGACACCGGTGGGCGAACCCATCGGCCAGCCAGGAGCTTTTGACATGCGCGTACTCGTCCTTCACTCCCACCCACTCGATGAAAGCTTCGGCCGGGCGCTTTACAGGCTCACCTGCGAAAGCCTCGAAAAGGCCGGCCACGAAGTCGACGGCTGCAATCTCTACGAAGAGGGTTTCGACCCTGTCCTTTCGGCCCATGACCGCCGCGTCTATCACGACATTCCCGACAATCTCTCGCTGGTGCAACCCTATGTCGACCGCCTGAAAAAGGCGGAAGGCCTGGTGATTGTCACGCCCGTCTGGAACTTCGGCTTTCCGGCCATGCTGAAGGGTTATTTCGACCGGGTCTGGCTGCCCGGCGTCTCCTTTGATCTGGTGCACGGCAAGCTGACCCCGACGCTCCGCCACATCAGAAAGCTCGCCGCCGTCATGACCTATGGCGCCACCCCGATGCGCGCCTTCCTCGCCGGAAATCCGCCAAAGAAGATCGTCAAACGCGTCATCCGCGCCCAGATCAAGATCGGCGCACCCGTGAAATACCTCGCCCACTACGACATGAACAATTGCACGGAGGAAACCCGGGCGGCCTTCATGGCCAAGGTGCGCCGCGAGATGGAGAACTTCTGAGAGAACTGCCGGCGGTCAGATGACCTTGGCCGCCGTCACCTCGACTTCGACGAGGAATTCCGGCCGCGTGAAGCCGCCAACGACGAGCAAGGTCGAGACCGGTTTCGGGTCGAGCGTGTAGCGATCACGCACCGCCATATAGTCCGGAAAATCCTCCCGCCGCGTCACGAAGCCGGAGACACGGATCACATCCGCGAACGTCATCTCGGCTTCTTTGAGAATGGCCTTGATTGCCTCGAAACACAGCTCGGCCTGACCGGTCACATCTGCCGGGATCGTGTCGTCAGGCCGGATGCCCAGTTGGCCTGACGTCACCAATAGGCTGGCGCCGGGCGGCACCAGCAGACCGTGATTGTAGTGCCCGAAGGGACGGCGGACGGATGGAGGATTGAAGACCTTTTTCATGGGTTGAGCCTAGCGCGGCGGGGATCTGAGCGAAAGGGGAAAGCGTGCCTCCTCACGCCTTTCAACCACACCGATCGAGCCCTTTCGTCTAGCGGATGCGCCGACCCAAGGCATCGAAGAGAAAGCTGGTTTTCGCAGCAAGCCCCACAGCGATCTCGTCGCCGTACCGCCCTCCATGACGGCGCTCTTCCTGTTCGATGATGATCTGCTCCCCGGGGACCGTATGGGCATAGACATAGCTTGTGTTGCCGAGATGCTCGACGACCTCGACATGCGCCACCATCTGCGCATCACCACTGCCCGCTGGCAGAAAATGCTCCGACCGCACGCCGACTGTCACGGGATCGCCGACCTTTGGCGGGTTCGCGCAGGAAACAGTCAGCTGCGTATCCGGCCGCGCCTTGAGCGCAACCGTGACCTGCCCGCCACCCGACTGCCCGATGACCGAGGCCGGCAAAAAATTCATCCGAGGCGAACCGATGAAACCGGCGACGAACATATTGTCGGGGTCATCATATAGCGTCAGCGGCGCCCCCACCTGTTCGACGATGCCGCTGCGCAGGACGACGATCTTGTCGGCCAGCGTCATCGCCTCGACCTGGTCATGCGTGACATAGACGATGGTGGCGTTCAGCTCCTTGTGCAGCCGGGCGATCTCGACGCGCATATGCACGCGCAGCTCCGCGTCGAGATTGGAGAGCGGCTCGTCGAACAGGAAAACATCCGGCTGGCGCACGATGGCACGGCCGATGGCGACGCGCTGGCGCTGCCCACCGGACAAGGCTTTCGGTTTGCGGTCCATCAGCGCGTCGAGTTCCAGGATCTTCGCCGCGGCATTGACCCGTCGCTCGATCTCGTCCTTCGCCATGCCGGCAAACCGCAGCGCAAACCCCATGTTCTCGCGCACGGTCATGTGCGGGTAGAGCGCATAGGTCTGGAACACCATGGCAATGCCACGCTTGGAGGGATCGACATCGTTCATCACGGTGCCGCCGATCGTCAGCTCTCCGGACGTGATATCCTCCAGTCCCGCGATCATTCTGAGCAGCGTGGACTTGCCGCAGCCGGAGGGACCGACGAAAACAACGAATTCCCCCGAGGAAACCTCGAGATTCACCCCCTTGATGACCTCGAGCGAGCCGTAGGACTTGCGGATATCGGTGAGCCGGACCTCTGCCATTTAAGCCTCGCTCAGGTGACGTTGAAGGTGATGCGCTTGGTGCCGAAGGGACGGCAAGTCGCAGACAGCGTCAAGTGACCGGCTTCGTTTCCGGCTTCGACATAGACGCCCACGGCCCCACCCTTGAAAGAGAGAAGCGTGGGGCCAACGATGCGGCCCGGACCTTCCAGACTGATTTCGACCGGGTCATCGAAGAAGCCCAGGACATTGCCGCCCTGATCGAGCGCCCGCAGGATCACGCGAACCGTATCCTTCTCGCCAGCCCTGAGCTCTGTGTCATCGGCCGCGACATCGAGCGTCGTCGGCAGCGGATCGGCTGGCAAATGACGGCGAACGACTTCCTCGCCGTTGATGAAGCCGACGAGCTCGCCATCGCGCCATGTCATGCCCCATTCGCCGAACTCCTCCGGCGTCACCATGCTATGGTCGAGAATGCAGGGCGGATGCGGCAGATGCGGAAAGGCCTTCCTG
Source organism: Allorhizobium sp. (assembly GCA_046294755.1). Lineage (GTDB taxonomy): Bacteria > Pseudomonadota > Alphaproteobacteria > Rhizobiales > Rhizobiaceae > Allorhizobium. The sequence goes on from JBKBON010000010.1 coordinate 109,064, forward strand.
TCCGGCTCGATCCGCTTGACGATATGGCCCATGCGGATCTCGACATAGTCGCAATTGGTGAGCACGATCAGCGGCAGCACGCCGCCGATATTGCGCTCGCCGCGCGCCCAGAAGCTGACCGGCTGCATCACCACCTTGTCGGCTGGATCGCCCTGCGAAGCATAGGCATAACCGGCAAATTTCGGCTCACGATACATGTCGGTGACGCCGTGATAGCAGATGCGGTCGCCGGAGCCGAAATCCTTGTGGGTGTTGTAGTCGAACATGCACCAGCCGGTGGAGCCCGAGATCGACGGATCGCCCGCAGCCGCATTCAGGATGGCCAGATGCCGGCCGACATGCTCCGCCTGCCGCTGCTCCTGGTCGAAGCGCTTGGTTGGATACATGTGACCGCCATACTCGGTGATCATATAGGGCACCTTGCGGTCCAGCCCCGTCACCTCACGCTGATCGCGCAGCACCAGCCGCTCGCGATTATGCCCCGGCATTTCCTCCATCCCGAGGATGAAGTCGTTCATCGTGTAGACGTCTTCGAGCAGCTCACTGTCGGTGATGTAGCGCACCCCACCGGTCTGGCGGGTCGTGTCGAGCGAGCGTGCCATGGCATTCGTTTCGACATAGAAGTCATGGGCGTCCTGGCTCTCGTTGATGCGCACGCCCCAGATGATGATCGAGGGGTGGTTCCAGTCGCGCTCGATCATCCTGCGCACATTCTGCACGCTCTCCGCCTTCCAGGCATCGCCGCCGATATGCTGCCAGCCGGGGATCTCTTCGAAGACCAGCAGGCCGATCTCGTCACAGCGGTCGAGGAAGTATTTCGACTGCGGGTAGTGCGAGGTCCGGGCGATGTTGCAGGCGAGATCGAATTTCAGGATGTCGGCATCCTTCTCCTGACCGCGCCGGCCCATGGCATAGCCGAGATGCGGCCAGGCCTGATGACGGTTGAGGCCGCGCAGCTTGACCACACGGCCATTCAGCTTGAAGCCTTCGATCGTGTACTCCGCAGAGCGGAAACCGAAACGGCTCGTCACGGCGTCCGTGCCGGCTGCAGTCTCGAGCGTCACCGTGAGGTGATAGAGAGCGGGATTGTCGATATCCCAGAGCGTGATGCCCTGAAGCCCGGAGAATCCGAGCGAAACCTCCGCACCAGAGACAGTCGCATCGGTCCTCGCGATCTCCTGACCTGCACCGTCTTTCAGAACAGCCGTGACCTTGCCGGACAGCGCCTGATCCGTCGGATTGGAAATCCAGACCTTCGCCGTCACCTGTTTGGGCTCGGCCAGGACGTCCGGCGTCTCGATCTTGACGTTCCTTATTGAGACCGGCGCGGTAATCTTGAGCCAGACATCGCGATAGATGCCGGCATAGGTGAGATAGTCGATGACGCCACCGAAAGGCGGGATCTCGGGGTTTTCCGAACCGTCGATCTTCACCGTCAGCAGGTTGTCGCCAGCCTTCAGATGCGGCGTCAGCCGGGCTTCGAACGGCGTATAGCCATCCTTGTGCGCGGCGATCTCAATACCGTTCAGATAGACCACGCTGTCGGCCATGGCAGCATCGAACACCAGCGAGACTTCTTTGCCCTCGAAACGCGGCTCCCAGGCAATGACCTTCTGATAGGTAAAGGCCTTCTGATAGCTCTTCTCGTCGAAATAGTTGTAGGGCAGCTCGACCGCCGTATGGGGAAGCTGGACCGTCTCGCCGGGCTGCAAAGCCGAGGCGAAAGCCGGCTCAAATCCGGCGCGAAAGGTCCAGTCCCGGTTGAAAGTCTCGATAATGCGCATTTCAAAGTCCTATTTCACGGAGCCGAGCATGCCCTGCACGAACTGGCGTTGCATGGCGAAGAAGACGAGAAGGGTGGGAAGGGTGGCGAGGATCGTGCCGATCATCACGGTGCCGTATTCGGGCGAATAGGCGGAAGCCAGCGACGAGACCACAAGCGTGATCGTCTTCATGTCGTTCGACTGCAGCACGATCAGCGGCCAGAGATAGTTATTCCAGTTCAGCATGAAGACGATGACGAAGGCCGCCGCATAGGTCGAGCGCATCACCGGCACATAGATGTAGAAGAAGATCTGCCACTCCTTCAGCCCATCCACCTTGGCCGCATCCCGAAGCTCGGTCGGAAAGGCCTTAGAGGCCTGGCGGAAATAGAAGATGATGAAGGCGGACGCGATCATCGGCAGCATGATCGCGATATGGGTGTTGAGCAGCCCCGCCTTGCCCATCATCATGAAGAGCGGGATCATTAGGGCGGCAAACGGCACCATCAGCGTCAGAAGGATGACGGTATAGACCCGCTCGCGAAGCTTCGAGCGGAACATCTCGAAACCATAGCCGGCAAGCGAGGAGACCAGCAAAGTCAGCGCCGTGCCGACGAGCGCGATCTTGACCGAATTCCAGAACACCAGCGGCACATCCACCTGCGCAAAGAAGGAGGCGATGTTGTCGAACAGCGCCGTGCCGAAGGTGACCTTTCCGCGGATGATCTGGCTCGTGGTGTTGGTTGCCCCGATCACCATCCAGATGAAGGGAAAGATAGAGAGGAAGGCCGCTAGCGAGAGCACGCTATACTGCACGATATCGGGCAGGCGGCGACGAAGCTTGGTCATCATCGACGCTCCCTCGCGGCATAAAATTGCAGGAAGGAGAGCACCGCCAGCATCAACACGATGACATAGGAGACGGTCGCCGCATAACCGAAGCTCGGCATGTAGCGGAAGGTCAGATTGTAGATGTAGAGCGACAGGGTCAGCGTCGAATTGGCCGGTCCGCCCGTGCCCTCGGTGAAGTTATAGACCTCATCAAAGAGCTGCAGCGTGCCGATCGTCGAGGTGATGGTGGTGAACAGGATCACCGGTTTCAGCATCGGTACGGTGAGAAACGCGAAACGCCCCCACGACGGCACGCCGTCGATCTTCGCCGCCTCATAGATCGAGCGGTCGATATTCTGCAGCGCTGCCAGATAGAAGATCATGTTGTATCCGGTCCAGCGCCAGGTGATGGCAATGATGATCAGCACCTTCGCCCAGAACGGATCGGTCAGCCAGCCGATCGGCTCGCCGATGATGCCGATCGCGAGCAGCGTGTTGTTCACCACGCCATCAAGCGAGAACATGCTCTTGAACAGGATGGAATAGGCGACCAGCGACGAGACGCAGGGCAGAAAGATCATTGTCCGGAAGAGCCCGGAATAGCGCAGCCTCGGATTGTTCAGCATGGCCGCCAAGATCAGCGCCATGGTGATCATGATCGGCACCTGCACGATGAAGAAGATGACGGTATTTTGCAGCGCCTGCCAGAAGACCGGGTCGTTCCACAGTCGCGCAAGATTTCCCGTACCGGAAAATTTCAGCATCATCCCGCGCCCGGAGTAGAAGGACAAGATGAGCGAACGCAGGATCGGATAGAGCATGAAGAGCGAGATCAGCGCGATCGCGGGCGCAACGAATAGCCACCCGTTCACATCGTAATAGCGCTTCAAACTGGATCTGGATGTAGTGGCCATGCGATATCCCTGAACCCGATCAGTGGTCACTGAACCTTGCTTTGCAGCCGGAAGCCGCGCGGCGCTTCCGCCGCACGTCTCCGGGAGGACAGGGGCTCGGCGCGATGGCCAGGCCCCTGTGGGATGGGTTTACTGGATCTGAGTGGCGGCCTGGCTTTCGATCGCCTTCAGGACGTCATCGACAGGCGTGCCTTTCAGCAATGCCGGGAAATTTGCCGTGACAGCTGTATCCAGTTCATTGGTGAAGATACCGTAATTGACGGCCGGCACCTGCACGAGCCAGTCGGCAAAGTTCTGCCAGACCGTCTGGCCGCCGAAGAACTCGTCCGGCTTCTGATAGGCCTCGCCTGTGCGGGCGGCGAGCAGCGAGCCGACAGCGCCGCGTTCGGTCAGGATTTTCTGGTAGAAGTCGAGATCCTTGGCATAGATCTCGTTGAGGAAGTCGATCGCCTCATCCTTCTCGGTAGAGGCCTCAAGCACATACCAGCTCGAACCGCCGAGATTGGACGCCGCCGTCGCGCCCTCGATGTTGAGCTTCGGAATCGCCGTCAGCGCCCATTTGCCGGCCTGATCGGCCTGCGACTTGACGGTGCCCGTGATCCAGACGCCCATCAGGACCGAGGCGACATCGCCCGAGGTCAGCGCACTGATGCCGTCGTTCCAGCCGCTGGTCGGCTTGGCAACGCCCTCGTTGACGATACGGGCCTGGGTTTCGAGTGCAGCCTTCAGCGCGGCGTTGCCCGTGATGTTGAGGCTGCCGTCTTCGTTGAAATACCACTGGCCGCCGGACTGCATCATGATGCGGATCAGACCGCCGTCATTGCTATCGAGCGCCATCATCTCGTGACCGGTCTTGGCCTTCACTTCCTTGCCGATTTCGATGAAACGGTCCCAGGTGAGGTTCTGCATGTCCTCGGGCTTGAAGCCAGCCTGCTCGAGATAGTCCGTGCGATAGTAGAGGCCGGTGACGCCGGAATCGAAGGGCACGCCGTAGACTTCGCCTTCGAGCGTCATCAGGTCGACCTTGTATTTGGCAAAGCCGGAATAGTCGATCTTGTCGGTGAGGGCCGCAAAGGAGCCCGGGAAGGACTGGAGATACTTCTGCGCGCCGTAGTCTTCGATCAGCACGATATCCGGCAGAGTATCAGTCATGCCCGAGGCGAGACCGGTCTGCAGTTTCTGCTCAACATCGGCCTTGGCGAAATCGACGATGTTGAAGGTCGTGTCAGGGTGCTTCGCAGTATAGCGTTCAGCCGCCTCCTTCATGATCGCCACATTGAAGTTCGGGTCCCAGCACCAGATGGTGACTTCGCCGGCGAAGGCGGCAGTGCTGTACAGAAGCGCCGCCCCCGTCAGAGCCGCCGAGACAGAGCGCTTGAGCAAGCGTGAATTATCCATGTGTTCCTCCCATTATGTCGTTGATCGCGGCAGCCTCATCCCCTGCCTCGACACCACTATTTCCGAAAAACGTGGGGCAGCCAAGAAAATTTTTACTAAATATTTTTTGCACTGCGGTAAGTGCTTGGGATTCCGCAACCTACCGTCGAATAGGCTTACGGGGCTGGCGGCCTCTTCGCGCTGCCTCGCCAGACCATTTCGGTCGGCAAAGTTACATGCTTGGAGTAGTCGCGACCATTAAGCCGCTCCACGAGCAAATCGACTGCCACCTCGCCGATCAACTCGCCGGGGATCCGCATGGTGGAAAGCGGCGGATTGAGAAACTGCGCCACGGGGATATCGTTGAAGGCGACCACTGCGATATCATCGGGAATGGAAAGCCCCGCCTCCTGGATGGCACGATAGGTGCCGATCGCCATGTTATCATTGGCTGCAACAATGGCATCCGGCCGGTCCTTCAAGGCCAGCAGGGATTTCGCCTGCTGGTAACCGGTTTCCAGCCGCAAATTTTGCCCGAAACGTTCGCTCTGACCGAGCGCCATGAGCTCGGGCTGGTATCGTCCCCGCGCCTCATGCCACTCAATGAAGGCCTTGCAGCGCTGCTCGCCATGCATCAGCGCATCATTGTCCATCAGTTCGTAGCCGCCGACAAAGCCAATTCGGCTGTAACCCGCATGATTAAGACCATCAAGAATGCTGACAGTCGCCTCCCCGAGGTCGGCGCGCACGCAATCGAACTGCGGCATGCGCGGATTGTAGTCCGCCATGACGAGATGGGGACAGACCTTGGCCATCGCCTCTATCTCGGCCTTCGGGTGATGTCCGACGACGATGGTTGCAGATATCCCCGTCAGGAGCGCCAGATCGACCGGCACATCCGGATTGAACACGCGTGCAATGTCGATCTTGTATTCACGGCAACGAGCCTCGATACCAAGCCGGACGCCGACATAATAGGGATCGACGAGCTCCTCCTGCGGCGCAAGGAAATGGACGATGGCGATATGCGCTGGCACCTCGGCATGGCTGGCCATGGCAATTGACAGGGGCGGCAACTGGGCGCTTTTACGCGCCCGGGGGGTGGCATAATTCAGCGCCTCTGCCGTCTCGATGATCGCCTGCCGCTTCGCCTCGGAAACAGACAGCGTCTGATCATAGTTCAGCACGCGCGACACCGTGCCCGCCGAGACACCAACGGCCTTCGCAATTTCCTTGATCGTCACCACGGCGGCCTCGCCTCCTCCACCTCATGCCGGAAGCAGAAGTAAACCTCCGGAAAATATTTACTAAGCCAGCAGGATACAGGATACAACCGCTTCGTCGCACCCGACGAACCCGCATCAGTCGACAATCTGACAGCCGATAACATGAGAAAGGTGATCATCTTTATTGACGTTACAGCCATTTTGCTCAATGGTGCCGACGTCGCAAATGAGCATACCTCTGCGCAAACCCATGGGTGCGGGATCTAAAACCTTGACCTTTCTTCACTCCATGCAGACCGAGATCAAAGGCATCCACGCGCTGATGCCCGCCAGATGGCGATCTCTTGACGGCATAGTCGGCGTCCATTGGGAGGCGGAGGGATATGCCGGTGCGAGCGGCTACTACCTCTCCCCTGATCCCCGCATCATGCTGTTCTTCTCGGACGTTTCCGAACAGATCAGGGTGGCAGATCGGGAAGTCGATCTCGGGCGCGGAGGTCGTGGAATGTGCCGCGCGGTCTATGTTCCGGCTGGGGTGCCCATGTGGACGCGCTTCACGAGGCGCCATCGCTTCTGCCATCTCGATCTGCATCTGCATCAGGATCGCCTGATGCGTTTTCTGGCCCCGGCCCTCGGCAGTTCGGCAGCGCGGACCGCATTGCGCAAATCCGTTGAACTTCAGGATCCGGGTCCTATCGCCACGCTCGGCAGCCTCGTCGCAAATGAGCTGTCAACCGCCACGCGCCATCCGCTCTTCGCCGAAAACCTCGTCGGCAGCATTGTGACCGGCATCATCGACATGTCGATTGACGCAAACGAGGCCACAGCACAATCGGGCCGCTTGACCCAGGCGCAGATGAACCGTCTGTCGGCGCATTTTTCCGTGAATGGCGAACAACGGATGAGCGTTTCGGAGATGGCTGCTGTGGTCGGATTGTCCGAAAGCTGGTTTGCTACCGTTTTTCGCCAGACGACGGGAAAGACCCCGCTTCAATGGCAATTGTCACGCCGCATCGAAGCGGCGCGGCAACTTCTGGACGACGAGGCACTCAGCATTGCCGAGATCGCGGCGCAATTCGGCTTCTCCGATCAGGCGCATTTCACCAAGGTCTTCCGCCAGTTCACCGGCGATACCCCGGCGGCCTGGCGCAAGCGCCGCGACCGCAGTTGAGCGCGCACCCGGACGGATCGGATCCGACCGGGTTCACGAATTTTACCAGGTCTGCCGGATCGTCGCGTAGATCGCGCGGCCGGGGTTGTAGTAGTAGGCCCCACCGTCGTCATTGGCGATGTGCTTCTCATCGAACACGTTGCTGACATTCAGCTGGAATGTGGTGTTCTCTTTGATCTTGTAAGTGAACGCAGCATCGAAGATGACCGCGTCATCCGACTCGCGCGTGTTCGCATTGTCGAAATAGTAGGAGCCGATGAACCGCGCACCCGCGCCGAAGGTCATGTCCCCCCGCTCGCCTTCTCCTTCCAGGGTATAGGTTCCCCAGAGCGAAGCAGTATGCGTGGGAACCTGAGCAAAGCGATTTCCATCAACCGAACTCGCTGAGGTGCTCCTATCCACGATGCTGGAGTCGATGTAGCTATAGGCGGCGATCAATTCGATACTCGGTGTCAACTCCATCTTGGCTTCCAGATCCAGGCCGCGGTGGCGGATCTTTTCGACGCTGGCCGCCAGATAAAGCGGTGCCTCGTAAGTCGTGATGTTCTCGAGTGTCAGGTCGTAGATGGACGCGGTGAACAGCGCCGGGAAGGCATCCGGCCTGTACTTGATCCCAGCTTCGTACTGCTTGCCATAGGTCGGCTCATTGCCGGCGCTCGGGGGCGCAACGGTCTCAGCGTAGCTGACATAGGCCGCAAGTTCTTCCGTGACCTTGTAGCTCAAACCGACGCGCTTGCTCATCTCGCTATAGGTGGCACGGGTCGTGTTGTTGGTTAAGTGGTTCGTTTCCTTCAGGTCCAACCAGTCGTTACGCAATCCTACGCTCGCCGTAAGCCGGTCGAAGAAAACCAAATCCTGCTGGAGATAGATTGCCTTAGCCGACTGATCATTTGACCGGCTCACGGTCGGATTGAGAGTCGCCGGACTACCATAAACAGGGTTTTCCCAGTCGATTCCCGGCGCGGTCCCTCCCCATATCGCGGGATAGAGCGCGTAATTGTTGGTGTTGGAGTCGATCCTGTTGTGATCCACACCAACGAGCGTCCGGCTCTCGACCTGATCGAAGTTTGCCTCATAGAGCATATGGGCGTCGCCGACGAATTGCTCTACCCCTCCGTCTCCCGCAAAGAAGATGCGGTCCGCCGTCGTGTCGGAACCATCAGACGCACCCAGACTGTCGTAGATATAGGCGAAACCGAAAGAGTTGCTCGATTTGGCGTAACGTGCATTGGAGGCGAAAGTCAGCCCGTTCCCGAAGTCATGTTCGAACATGACACTGTAGCTATTTCGGTTCGTGTCGTCATAATTGAAACCCGGCTCTCCGAAGAAGCGGTCCCGGTCGAAATCGGTGAAGCGCGGGTGCCCCGCGCCACTGGGTGTCGCGTTACGATCCAGATGATCGAACACGAAGCTGAGGCTGGTCATGTCGGTCGGGCGCCAAGTCAGACCACCCATGATGAAGTTCTCGTCGTTCTCCGAAAAATCATATTCACCATCGGCGCGCTGAACCTTGCCTGTCAGGCGATAAGAAAGCGTTCCGTCTTCCGTCAGGTTATCGCCGAGATCAAAGCCCGTCTCCTTATGCGCGAAGGAGCCCGTCGTGGCATAAACTTCGCCGAAACGTTCATTACGCGGAAGCTTGGTGACGTAGTTGATGGCACCACCCGGATCCGAAACACCGTATCCGGTAGAATTTGCTCCCTTCAGCACATCCAGCCGTTCAAACGCGTATGGCTCTTCCTTAAGACCGCTCCATGTTCTGCCCACCATCAAGCCATCACGATAGGTGAACGGCGTGAAGCCGCGAATCTTGACGTAGTCGAAACGGTCGTCGGAGCCGTAGTAGTCGGTAATCACACCCGCCGTGTAATGCATGGCCTTCTCGACGGAGTCTGCCGCGCGCTGCTCAAGTTCCTTTGACGTAATAACGGACACCGTGGCAGGAGTGGTGAGAATCTCCCCCGGCATCTTGCCGACGGCGGTCGTCTGTCCCGCAACCACCGTCTTGCTGTCGTCAGTCTTGCCGGCCCCTTCCACCGTGATCGTCTGCAGGACGGTGGAGCCACCGTCAGTGTCTGCGTCCTGCGCTTGGGATCGGACGGGGACGATGATGACGATCGCGGTGCAGCCGAGGAGGATCGCCGTACGATAGCGGATGGATGCCTTTGCGCCGAAGCCGGTGGTTCTGGTCCTGACCATGTTTCTTTCCAAAATTACTGTCCCACTGATCACCGGTCGCCCGTCTGCCGCAAAGGGCAACTTGCAGTCCCTCGCCAACACCCGATCGGCTCCCTCCAGGGCACAATCGGTTCAGACGATCCGGTTTGCTCCTGTTAACTGGAGAAATCAAATCCAGTATTGTAGATTTCGCGCCTTTGTAGGATTCCCCGGAAAATCCAATGGCTCAGGCGACAGGTCGGAGCTTGACGCTTGACGTTGCCCCGTGAAGCTGAGACGGACGATCAAGTTTAAGAAAGAGAGGGAGCCGACCCATGAGGTTCAGCGCGCGACACTTTGCGCTCCTGCCCGCCTTGCTTGGTCAGGTTTGTATTGCGAGCCCCGTGATGGCCGATGAGCGCCAGTCCTTTCCGGTCGAGATCAGCCATGCGCTCGGCACCACGACGATCGACGAAAAGCCGGTCCGCGTGGCGACTGTCGCCTGGGCCAATCATGAGGTGCCACTGGCACTCGGCATCGTTCCCGTCGGCATGGCCGCTGCCAATTTTGGCGATGACGACGGCGACGGTGTTTTGCCCTGGGTCACCGAGCGCCTGAAGCAGCTCGGAGCCGAGACTCCGGTCTTGTTCGATGAAGGTGATGGCATCGATTTCGAGGCCGTCGCGGCAACCCGGCCAGATGTCACTCTTGCCGCTTACTCCGGCCTCAGTCAGACCGAATACGACACCCTGAGCCAGATCTCACCGGTCGTCGCCTACCCGCAGGCACCGTGGTCAACGGATTGGCGCCAGACCATTCGGATGAACAGCGCGGGATTGGGCATGGCCACCGACGGCGAGGCGCTCATCATCGACATCGAAGGAAAGATCGCCGCAGAAGTCGCGAAATATCCGGAACTGAAGGGCAAGTCGGCCATGTTCGTCACCCATCTCGATGCGACGAACCTCAGCCTGGTGAATTTCTACACCACTCAGGATACACGCGTGCGCTTTTTCCAGGATCTTGGCCTTGCCATGCCCAAGAGCGTGGTACGCGCTTCGTCGACCGGTACTTTCGCCGGTTCGATCAGCGCAGAGCGCGTCGACGAGTTCGATGATGTCGACATCCTCGTCACCTACGGTGATCGGACGCTACTTGAAGCGATGAAAGCAAGTCCGCTCCTCGCTCATATGCCAGCCGTCAAGCGAGAAGCCATCGTCCTGCTTGGACGCGACCCTATCGGCACCGCCGCCAACCCGACCCCGCTGTCGGTCACCTGGGTGCTGCCGGATTATGTGCGAATGCTCGCTGAGGCGGCCCGGAAGATCGAATGAACATCTCGAAGACCTCGCCCGTCCTCCTGACCTTCTCACAGGCGAGCGGAAGCCGCTTCTTCTGGCTGCTGGCGCTTCTTGGCGTCGCCATGATGCTGGTCTTTGCCTCGCTGGCCATCGGCACCCGTGATGTGCCGATGCTGGAAGTGCTCATGGCGTTGCGGGGAGAAAACTTCAACATAGATCAGGCAGCCGTCGCTGCCCGCATTCCCCGCACGGCCCTCGCCCTTCTCGCCGGCGCTGCATTGGCCCTGGCTGGCGCCGTGATGCAGGGTGTAATCCGCAACCCTCTGGCAGATCCAGGCATTCTCGGCGTCAATATGGGAGCCTCGCTCGCCGTCGTCATCGCCGTCGCCTGGTTCGGCATCAGCGCCTCGCAATCCTTCGCTTGGGCTGCCATCTTCGGGGCCGGGCTGACAGCCGTGTTCGTTTATCTCATCGCCTCGCTCGGGCGCGGGGGTGCGACACCGCTGAAACTCGCGCTGGCCGGTGCCGCCACCTCCATCGCTTTCTCCTCCTTGGTCATTGCCGTCGTGCTGCCGCGCGCCGACATTGCAGGCGGCATCCGCTCCTGGCAGATCGGTGGTGTCGGCGGCGCCACCTTCGACCGCATGCTGCCGGTGCTCGTTTTTTTCGTCGTCGGCTTTGTCATCTGCCTCCTGTCGGCCCGGCGCCTGAACTCGCTTGCTCTGGGAGACGAAATGGCAGCAGGTCTCGGCGAACGCGTGGCCTTTGCCCGCGCCAGCGCCACGCTCGGCGCAATTTTGCTATGCGGTGCGACAACTGCCTTGTGTGGGCCCATCGGCTTTGTTGGACTGGTTGTCCCGCATGCATGCCGGCTGCTGGTGGGGTCGGATCACCGCTGGCTTTTGCCATTCTCGGCCCTCGGTGGCGCCATCCTTCTGACGGCAGCCGATATCGTGGGACGTCTCGCCGCGCGGCCCTCCGAACTCGATGTGGGAATTGTGACTGCCCTCATCGGCGGTCCCTTCTTCATCTCCATTGTCCGCCGTCAGAAGGTTCGGGATCTATGATGGCAAACGTCATTCGAACAGAAAGGCGAGCCGCTGCCCTGTTTGCCGCCTCTCGCCGACGCCAACTGCGCAAGAGGCACCTGCTGCTGGGCAGCATGGTCATCCTGATCTTCTCGGTCTTCGTCGCAAGCTTGGTGATCGGACGGTCGTTCATCCCTATCGGCGATGTATTCCGTGTTCTGCTCGGACATAGCGTTCCGGGCGCTGATTTCACTGTGGGTCAGTTGCGGCTTCCACGGGCACTGACGGGTCTTGTCGCCGGAATGAGCTTCGGTCTGGGAGGCGCAGCGTTTCAGACCATGCTGCGCAACCCGCTGGCTAGTCCTGATATCATCGGCATCAGCTTTGGTGCCAGTGCCGCCGCAGTCATCGCAATCGTCGTCCTGTCGATGAGCGGCCCTGCCGTTTCCATATTTGCAATCATTGGCGGCCTCGGCGTTGCAATTCTTGTTTACGGCCTCTCGGCAAGGGGTGGCGTTGCCGGCCCTCGCCTGATCCTTGTCGGCATCGGCATCTCCGCCATGCTGGAAAGTATAATTGCCTCTGTCCTCGCCAGGGCCCCTGGCTTTACCTTGCAGGAGGCCTTGCGCTGGTTGACCGGCAGCCTCAATGGCGCGCAGATCGAGCAGGTTGCCCCATTGCTCCTGTCGCTGGTCGTCTTCGGCGGCGTCTTGCTTGGACGCGCGCGCGACCTTGAAGCGATCCAGGCCGGAGAGGATATGGCAACCGCGCTTGGCGTAAATGTCGGCCTGACCCGGATCCTTGTGATCGTCTCGGCTGTTGGCCTGATCGCAACCGCCACAGCTATCACCGGCCCGATCGCCTTCGTTGCCTTCCTGGCCGGCCCAATTGCCGCCCGCACCATTGGCCGTCGTGGATCCCTTCTTCT
>JBKBON010000011.1:0-120144 GCA_046294755.1 Allorhizobium sp.
CTATCGGTATTCTGCTTCATGGCGTGATCTCCCTGGCGGTTGCCGCCGCCGGTTGGGTGGGTGTTGGTTCACCCGGAGATTACGCCGCCAGACAATTTCTACCACTTCCGAGACACGACCGCGGCGGCCGAACTTGCGGGTTATCGCCCATGTCTGCGCTGTCGGCCGGAAACGGCGCCGTTCAGCCCGGCCTGGAAGGGCAGTGCTGCTATCGTCGAAAGGGCAGCAAGACTGATCCGTGAGGAAGGCGCACTGGATGCGCCGGACGCGACCGTTGAGGCGCTTGCGGCCCGCGTCGGCGTCGGCGGGCGGCATCTGACGCGGCTGTTTCAAAAGCATCTCGGCGCAAGCCCGCTGCAGGTGGCAAAAACGGCGCGCGTGCAGCGTGCCAAGCGGTTGTTGACCGGCAGTGACATGACGATCACCGAGATTGCGCTGCAGTCAGGCTTCGGCAGTGTCAGGCGGTTCAACGCCGTCTTTCAGGAGGTGTACAAACGGCCGCCGACGGCGATCAAACGGAGTTCGTCGGCACGTCCCTCGTGATCGTCCCGTGGCGGTCGGGACCTCCGCGCGAATTGAAGAATGACCGGGGATGAGCCGGCCATTCTGTTTTGATTCAACTGCCTGTCAGCTCTTGTTGCGAATCTGAGTCAAGGTGCGGGTTGGCGTGATCGCCTCCGGATCGAGCTTGATCTCGATGATTGCGGGCTTGCCCGAGGCGCGGGCACGCTGGAAGGCGGGGGCGAAGTCTTCGGTCTTTTCGACGGTTTCGCCGTGGCCGCCATAGGCCTTGGCGAGTGCCGCGAAATCCGGATTGGTGAGATCGGTAGCGCTGACGCGGCCCGGATATTCGCGCTCCTGGTGCATGCGGATCGTGCCGTACATGCCATTGTTGATGACGAGCGTGATGATCGGCAGGTTGTAGCGGATGGCGGTCGCGAATTCCTGACCATGCATCATGAAGCAGCCGTCACCGGCAAAGCAGATGACTTCACGCTCAGGGAACAACTGCTTGGCGGCGACGGCTGCCGGCAGGCCATAGCCCATCGAGCCGGAGGTTGGGGCGGCCTGGGTGTTGAAGGCCTGGAAGCGGTGGAATCGATGCAGCCAGGTGGCGTAGTTGCCGGCGCCGTTGGTGAAGATCGCGTCCTTCGGCGTGTTGGCCTCGATCCATTCCATGATCGGCCCCATCTGCACGGTACCCGGACCTGCCTTCGGCGGCGTGGACCAAGCGAGATAGGCGGCGTGCATGGTTTGCGTACGCTCTGCCCATGCAGGGGCGGAGGGTGCATCGAGCGATGCGAGTGCTGCGACGAATTCCTCCGGGGCTGCGCAGATGGCGAGATCGGCGCGGTAGACGCGGCCGAGTTCGGACGGGTCCGGATGCACATGCACGAGCGTCTGGGCCGGGTAGGGGATGTCCATCAGCGTGTAGGAGGAGGAGGGCATTTCAGAGAAACGACTGCCGAGCAGGATCAGCAGATCGGCTTCCTTCACTTCCTTGGCCAGCGCCGGGTTGATACCGATGCCGACATCGCCGGCATAGGAGGGATGCAGGTGATCGAAGAGCATCTGGCGGCGGAAGGAGCAGCCGACCGGCAGCTTGAAATTTTCCGCGAATGCCTGGATGCCGGCGACCGAGGTTTCGCTCCAGCGCGTGCCGCCGAGGACCACCATCGGGCGTTTGGCGGTCTTCAGCAGTTCGCCGAGGGCGGCGATCTGGCTCGGACCTGGGTACGCCTCGACGGGCGTGTAGGGCTTGGCTTCCGGGGCTTCGACTTCGTCGAGCAGCATGTCTTCCGGCAATGTCAGCACGACCGGGCCGGGGCGGCCGGAGGTGGCAACGGCGAAGGCGCGGGTGACGAATTCCGGAATGCGGCGGGCGTCATCGATCTCACCCACCCATTTGGCAAATTCGGTGAAGGCGCGGCGGTATTCGACTTCCTGGAAAGCCTCACGCTCCTTCATGTCCCGGCCGATCTGGCCGATGAACAGGATCATCGGGATCGAATCCTGTTTGGCGACATGCAGGCCGGCGGAGGCGTTGGTGGCGCCGGGACCACGCGTGACCATGCAGATGCCGGGCTTGCCGGTGAGGCGACCCCAGGCGTCAGCCATCATCGCGGCTCCGCCTTCCTGGCGGCAGACGAGCGTTTCGATGCCGCTGTCCTTCAGCGCGTCGAGCACGGCCAGGTAGCTTTCGCCGGGAACGCAGGACACGCGCTCGACGCCGTTGGCCTTCAAGGCTTCGACAACAAGGGCTCCGCCGGTTCTCTTCATTTCGTCTTCCTTTCCAGCTCGGCCAGTTCGGCCAGAATGTCTTCGCCTTGCTCGCCGATGCGCGGGCTCGGGCGCTCGTAGCGCAAGGGTGTCTCGGACAGCACAATCGGCGTTCGCACGCCTGGAATCACGGTGCCTTTGTCATCGGTCAGCTCAATCTTCAGGCCGCGTGCCTTGATCTGCGGGTCGGCGAACATCTCTTCAATCGAGTTGATTGGTCCGGCCGGCACTGCATTTGTCTCGCAGGCGGTCAGCAGGTCACGCTTCTGCCACTTCGCGGTCTCTGCTGTGACGATGCGGCGGACCTCGACCTTGTTGGCGACGCGGGCCTTGTTGGTGGCGAAACGTTCGTCTTCGGCAACAGCGGGGATGCCGAGGATCGTGCAGAGGCGCTTGAACTGGCCGTCATTGCCGACAGCCAGGATCAGGTGGCCGTCTGCTGTCGGGACCACTTCATAGGGGCTGATGTTCGGATGGGCATTGCCAAGCCGGGTCGGTGGCTTGCCAGAGATCAGGTAGTTCATGTTCTGGTTGGCGAGCACTGCCGACATGACGTCGAGCAGGGCCATGTCGACGAACTGGCCCTGGCCTGACTTCATGACATGGATGAGGGCGGCCTGGATGGCGGTGACGGCATAGATGCCGGTGAAGATGTCGGCGATGGCGACGCCCGCCTTCATCGGCTCGCCGTCCTTCTCGCCCGTGATCGACATGAAGCCGGACATGCCCTGGACGATATAGTCATAGCCGGCGAAATCGGCATAAGGGCCGTTCTGGCCGAAGCCGGTGATCGAGCAGTAGACGAGCTTCGGGTTGATCGCCTTCAGGCTTTCATAATCGAGGCCGTATTTTTCCAGGCCGCCGCGCTTGAAATTCTCGATGACGACATCGGCGGAGGCGCAGAGGCGGCGGACTGTTTCCTGACCTTCCGGCGTCTTGAGATCGACCGCGATCGAGCGCTTGTTGCGGTTGGTCGAATGATAATATGCGGCCGAAAGGTTTTCGCCGTCTGCACCTTCGACGAAGGGCGGTCCCCATGAGCGGGTGTCGTCGCCACCCTCAGGATTTTCCACCTTAATGACGTCAGCGCCGAGATCGGCCAGCATCTGGCCCGCCCAGGGGCCTGCCAGCACGCGGGCGAGTTCGATCACGCGGATGCCGGCGAGTGGGGCAGGGGCTGAAGGCTTGGACGTCATAACGCGATCCTGTGCGGCGTCGTCATGCCGGGAGTTTCGCCGAAGCTGGATCTCCTGCCATGACAAGAACTGCTATCGACAGAGCTATATCGCCCGATTTTGCCATTCGCACCTGATATTCTCTCATGCCGTCATTCCGTTTCGGCAAGAGATCGGGCCTCATGGCCCGAGGTTGCCGAGCCAGGTCAGGAAGTCGGCGATCGGTTTTTCGCGGCCGATCTCGTTCAAAGTCTCGTGGCGCATGGTCTCGTAAACTGTCGTCTCGACATCGGTCATTCCAATATCCAGCATGCGCTGACCGAGCCAGCGGATTTCCCGGCCCTTGTTGGTCGCCGGATCCTCGCCGCCGCCGACGAGATAGACCGGGAGCCGCTGCGGGAGGCGGGCGAGGCGTTCCGGATCGGCGCCGGCAAAGGTGAAACGGAAGATGTCGCGCCACATGGAGACGCAGGCGTCGAAGCCGCAAAGCGGGTCGGCGATATAGGCGTCAACTTCCTTTGGATCATGCGAGAGCCAGTCGAAGGCGGTGCGGTGGCCGGGAATGGCGCGGCCCCAGGCGGCGAATGTCGCCTTCGGCAGGATCAGGGACGGAACGTCGGACCCCTTCAGCATCTGTTCGAGAGAAAGCACGCCCTGGGCGAAGCGACCCGCGAGGCCCGGATTGAAGTTAGAGTTCCAGATGGTCAAGGCGTTGAAGGCCTGTGGATGCTCCATCGCAACGTTGAGCGCGATCAGGCCACCCATGGAGTGACCGAACAGGATAACCGGAAGGCCAGGGTTGTTCTCAATCGCCAGGTCGCGCATGGCCATCACGTCGGCGATGACCTTGCTGGTGCCGTCTTTTCTGGCGAACGAGCCGAGTGCCGCGTCCGGCGCTGTCGTTTCGCCATGGCCACGATGATCGTGGGCATAAACATGGTAGCCGCGTTCGGCGAGCCTGCCAGCGAAAGCCTCGTAGCGCCGGGAATGTTCGGCAAGGCCATGGCAGATGAGCACGATGCCGCGTGGGGCAAGGTGAGTCGCCTTATGGTGATAGGCGAGACGGGCGCCGGAAGGGCTGTCGAGCCAATGTCGCTCTGCAAGCATCTTGATCCCCTTGCATTTTCCCATGTGTTGCCTGCTGTATCCCGTCTGTCAATCAACGGACTAGATCGCGGGCAAAGGAATTTTCATTCCTTTGCGTCTAGCTTCCACGCATCGAACAAAGGTCGGGGATCAGGCATGGCGGATACGGAGCGATCGGCAGCGGGGCGAGGCGGCGTGCGGCCTTTCGTCATTGTGGCCGGTCTCCTGCTGGTCATGGTGGCTTTCGACAGGATCGACGGGATCTCCTTTTTCGGTGACATCGACGATGATCTCAGGCTGCTGCAGCTGAAACATCTGATGGTGAGAGGCGGTTGGTATGACCTCACTTTGCCGATGGTCCAATCGCCCGAGATCTATCTTTCGCCGTGGTCACGCCTGATCGATCTGCCCTATGCGGTGCTGACCTTGCTGCTTCAGCCCTTTCTCGGGCTCGATCTCGCTTTGGTCGCCGCGACACAGATCTGGCCGCCGGTGATGCTGGTCGTGTTTGCGGCACTCACCGTGCGGACGGTGCAGGCGCTGACGCCACCAGAGGCGCTCAGCGGCCCAGTCTGGCTCGTGGTCGGCTTCGTGCTGATCTTTGCCGCCTTCGAGTTTTCGCCGGGACGCATCGACCACCACAATGCTCAAATCCTGGCGATGATGGTGATCCTGTACGGACTTGTCAGGGACAAGGGGCGCGGTGGTCGATTCGTCGGATCCGGCGCGGCGATCTCTCTCGTGATCGGCCTGGAATGCCTGCCCTTCGTCGCCGTAGCCCTTGCACTTGTTGCCATGGGCTTCGTGCTGCGGGTACCCTTCGCGCGCCGGGTGATGATCGCGACCGGCATATCCATGGTGCTGGTCTCGCTTGTCTCAGCAATTGCCTTCATCGGCCCCGTGGCCATGCTGCAGACGGCCTGCGACGCCTATTCCGCGCCCTATATCGCCGCCTTATGCGGCTTTGGCGCCTGCTTCTGGATCTCAGGCAGACTTGTGCCTGAAGGTGCTGCTCCGCTGCCGCGCTTGCTGGCGCTTGCGGTGTCCGGCGCGATCGTGGTTTGCGGCCTCGTGCTCCTCTTTCCGTCCTGCCTCAATGGTCCCTACCAGATGATCGATCCAGTCTCCCGCTTCTACTGGTTCGAGCGGATCCAGCAGGAGCAGAGCATTCTTGAGTTCCGGCAGATCGGACAGACGGGTGCGGCGGTGCTGGTGTTTCTGGCGCTGATGGCGCTCGTTGCGCTGTTTGCCTGCCCTTTCTGGCGTCGGGAAACACGGGGCAGCGCGCGGCACTGGGCGGGCTACCTGTTTGCCTGCAGTTCCCTAGCCATGACCGTGCTTCTCATCCGCTATGTACGATTTCCTGCGGCCCTGATGCCAGTCTTCCTACCGCTGGCTCTCCAGTTCTGCGTCGATACGCTCTCCAACGGTCAGGGACGCCGAGCGCGGGCGCTCGTGATTGTGCCCGCGGTGGTTGTGAGTGCGGTCGTGGGTGGTCTCTACGCGCTCATGCCCTACCAGCCGTCACCGCAAGACGCCGTCTGGCTGATGTCGGTGGATGATTGCCGCAGTGAAGATTTCGCCGAGTTGAACGGGCTGGCGCCGGGCCGGATCCTTGCGCCGACCGGCATCGGGCTTGCCCTGGCGGCACATGTGCCTGATGGCGTCTCCGTTATGGCCATCCCGTTCCATCGTGCGGCCCCTGGAATTCGGCTGAGTTTCACCGCCTTTGCGGGATCCTATGCTGTCGCCCGCAAGGCCGCACTTGAGCGAGCCGATTATTTGGCGGTCTGCCAAGTGCCTTTTCCCGTTCCGTTTGAAGAGGCGCCGCTCTATGCCACCTTGGTTGGCGGAAAAGACTGGCCTGGGCTCGTGCCAGTTGCGGGCGCTGAGCCGGGTCGCTTGAGGATCTACCGGATCGTTCATGACGCATTGAAGTGATGGCCGGGTCCGGTTCCGGCCAACAAGAGGCAGAAAAACCCAGTATCCTGGCCCGGTTCGGATTGCCCCTTCCACGCAATTCGCCTACATAGCGGGCCAATTCCCATTCCCGCCGGAGCAAGACCCCATGGCACGCCAGTTCATCTATCACATGTCGGGACTTAGCAAGTCCTACGGCGCAAAGAAGATTCTCGAGAACATCCACCTCTCGTTCTATCCCGATGCCAAGATCGGTATCCTCGGCCCGAACGGTGCCGGTAAGTCGACCGTGCTGCGCATCATCGCCGGTCAGGACAAGGAATATACAGGCGAAGCCTGGCTCGCCGAAGGTGCGACCGTTGGCTATCTCGAGCAGGAACCGCATCTCGATCCGGCGAAGACCGCTTTCGAAAATGTCATGGAAGGCGTAGCTGACAAGCAGGCCGTGCTCGACCGTTACAATGAACTGATGATGAACTATTCCGACGAGACCGCCGACGAAGGCGCAAAGCTCCAGGACATCATCGACAGCCAGAATCTCTGGGATCTCGAACAGCAGGTCGAAATGGCGATGGAAGCCCTGCGCTGCCCGCCCAAGGATGCCGACGTCACGCTGCTGTCGGGTGGTGAACGCCGCCGTATCGCGCTCTGCCGTCTGCTTCTGTCGCAGCCGGACCTGTTGCTCCTCGACGAACCGACCAACCACCTCGACGCCGAGACGATCGCCTGGCTTGAAAAGCATCTGCGCGACTATCCGGGCGCCGTGATGATGATCACCCACGACCGCTACTTCCTCGACAACGTCACCGGCTGGATCCTCGAGCTCGACCGTGGCCGCGGCATCCCGTACGAGGGCAACTACTCCGCCTACCTCACTGCCAAGGCCAAGCGCATGCAGCAGGAGGCCCGCGACGAAGCCGGCCGTCAGAAGGCGCTGTCGCGTGAACAGGAATGGATCGCCTCGAGCCCGAAGGCACGTCAGGCCAAGTCCAAGGCGCGTATCAAGGCCTATGAACAGCTGGTCGATGCGGCGGAAAACATCCGGCCCGGCGATGCACAGATCATCATCCCGGTCTCCGAACGTCTCGGCCAGGTGGTCATCGAGCTCGAAGGCATCAAGAAGGGCTTCGAGGGGCGGACCCTCATCAACGACCTGTCGATCAAGCTGCCGCCGGGCGGCATCGTCGGCATCATCGGCCCGAACGGTGCGGGTAAGTCGACGCTCTTCAAGATGATCACCGGCCAGGAGAAGCCGGATGCCGGTTCGATCCGCATCGGCGATACCGTGCATCTCGGCTATGTCGACCAGAGCCGCGATTCGCTCGATCCGAACAAGACCGTCTGGGAAGAAATCTCCGGCGGTGCCGAAGTCATCAAGCTTGGCAAGTTCGACATGAATTCCCGTGCCTATTGCGGCGCCTTCAACTTCAAGGGCGGCGACCAGCAGCAGAAGGTCGGCAATCTCTCGGGTGGTCAGCGCAACCGCGTGCATCTCGCCAAGATGCTGAAGGCCGGTGGCAACGTGCTGCTGCTCGACGAACCGACGAACGACCTCGATACGGAAACGCTGGGTGCCCTTGAAAGCGCACTCGAAGCCTTTGCCGGCTGCGCCATCATCATCAGCCACGATCGCATGTTCCTCGACCGTCTGGCGACGCATATCCTCGCCTTCGAAGGTGATGGTCATGTCGAATGGTTCGAGGGCAACTTCGAAGATTACGAGCAGGACAAGATCCGGCGTCTTGGCCCCGATGCGCTGAACCCCGGTAGCCAGGCTTACAAGCGCCTGACGCGCTGATCCTTCTGGTTGAGGTATGACAAGGGCCGGGCCTAAAGGTGCCGGCCCTTTTTGCTGCCAGCAGCTTTCTTTGCAGGAATTCCCACTTGCATCAGACTGCGATAAGACATAAAGATATCTTTATGTCGTTATTGCGGTGGTGCTGATGAGATTGGGTGTCGACACACTAGTTGATCTGCTGAAGGCGGCGGGAGAGCCAACCCGTCTACGGTTGCTCACGCTTCTTTCCGCCGGTGACCTCACAGTCACGGATCTTACCGAAATTCTCGGTCAGTCCCAGCCCCGTATTTCCCGCCATCTGAAGCTGCTCGCTGAAGCCGACCTGATCGACCGGTATCAGGAGGGCGCCTGGGCGTATTTCCGGCTGAAGCAGGAAGGATCCGGCGCAGCCGTCATCCGGCTTCTGCTTGACGCTGCGGAAGGGAGTGACCCGGTGTTGCAGCGAGACCGCGATCGTCTTTCCGGCGTGAAGCGCGCGCGAGCGGAGAAGGCGCAGGCCTATTTCAGCCGCAACGCTTCGGAATGGGACGAGCTTCGCCGGCTGCATGTCAATGATGCCGATGTTGAGGCAGCTCTCTTGCGCATCATCGGCTCTGAGGCTGTCGATTCGATGCTCGATCTCGGAACCGGGACGGGGCGTATCCTGCAGCTCTTGTCGCCCCGTTACCGCCGGGCCATCGGCATCGATGCGAGTCGGGACATGCTGGCCGTCGCACGCTCAAACCTGGACAAGGAGGGCATCCTGTCGGCGAGTGTGCGTCACGCTGACATCCTGAACCTGCCGTTGGATGCCGGCGAGTATGATCTCGTCACCATCCATCAGGTTCTGCACTTCCTTGAGGAGCCGGAACTGGCGCTCGCCGAAGCGGCACGCATGCTCAAGCCGGGGGGGCGCCTCGCGATCATCGATCTTGCGCCGCATGCGCATGAATACCTGCGGGACGAGCATGCGCATGTGCGTCTCGGCTTCTCACATGGAGTGATGGCGGAATGGCTGGGGCGGCAGGGGCTGGCGGTCGAGGACGTGATCGACTTGCCGCCGGAGAGCGCCGCCGGACGCGGCCTGACCGTCACCATATGGCTTGCCCGGCGCGGCTCTGCCGCCGAATTGACCCAAAGCCCATCTCTCGCACTGACCGGGAGCCGTTAAATGACGAAGACCGAACGACCGATCGCCAAGGGTTCCGATATCAAGATCTCCTTCGAATTTTTCCCGCCGAAGTCCCCGGATATGGAGGGACAGCTCTGGCAGGCGGTCAAGGCTTTGCAGCCCTACCGGCCCGATTTCGTCTCCGTAACCTATGGTGCAGGCGGCACGACGCGGGAGCCGACGCTCGCGACCGTCAAACGTCTTATCGCCGACACGCCGCTGGCCACCGCTTCGCACCTGACCTGTGTCGGGGCGACGCGGGACGAGGTGCGCGCCGTCGTTGACGAATTCCATGCAGCCGGCGTTCAGCACTTCGTGGCGCTGCGCGGCGATCCGCAGGGTGGAATGGGGACGCGATATGCGCCGCATCCAGGCGGCTTCGTCAACGCCGCAGATCTGGTGGCGGGGCTCCGGGACATGGGCGATTTCGAGATTTCCGTGTCGGCGTATCCGGAAAGGCATCCCGAGAGTGAAAGTGAAGCGGTCGATATCGATATGCTCAAGCAGAAAGTCGATGCCGGGGCAACGCGCGCACTCACCCAGTTCTTTTTCGACAATGATATCTTCGAGCGTTATCTCGAGCGCGTCCGCTCGGCAGGGATCACCATTCCGATCGTTCCTGGCATCATGCCGATCCAGAACCTGACGCAGCTGAAGCGTTTCGCGGCGATGTGCGGCGCAAGCATTCCCGCCTTCCTTGATGCGCGGTTCGAAGGCTCTGACAGCGATCCGCAGGCAAGGGCGGCCATCGCTGCCGAAATCGCTGCAGAACAGATCGCGGACCTTTCCCGGCGCGGCGTACAGGAGTTCCACATCTATACGATGAACAGGGCGCCGCTGACGATCGCGACGCTTGAGCATCTCGGAGTCACCGCCAAGGACCGCACATTTTCGGGCGCCGCTGCCTGATTGGCACTGTCGGAATAGGAAAGAGGCGCATCACGGTCTCCGTAATGCGCCTCTTGCTCATTTGAAATTTAAGGATGCTGGAGAGGCCTGGTTCGGCCAAGCCATGGGTGTTGGTTCAATTAGACCTGTGTCAGATGAACAGCATCGTGGCTACAAAAACAAACGCTGCACCTACGATCAGGACATTGATAGAATTGGTCAGTCCCATGTGTGCCTCCTTGCGTTGACTGTTAGATATTATGTCTGTTTTGTGTCTGTGCAAGGGCTAATCGGTGTTGCGCTGCGGCAAACGGCCTGAAAAAATCCATCGAGGCTAGGCAATATATCAGCTTTATCAGCGTATTAGATCAAATCTCGGCCTGTTAATGAAGTTTAACATCCGTGAGGTGCTGGGGCTGTGCAAAAGTCTGATTTGGAACATGGAACTGAAGGGCAAGGACGGGAGAGGGCGTGAAAAAAAAGCCGGGGCGGCGATGCCACCCCGGCCAGAATAATGCTCCATGAGGATCGATTAGAGCGCGTTTAGAAGAGCCGGTGTTGGCCAGCCGTCGGCGGGAAGTCCCACGCGCTGCTGCTCCTTCTGCACGGCCACGCGGGTGCCGGCGCCGAGAATACCGTCGATTTTGCCAACGTCGTGGCCGAGTGCTTCCAGCTTCGTCTGCAGGACCTTCATCTGGTCTACGTCAAGGCCCGGTTCGGGATTGCCCTTCTGATAGACCGGGGCGCCGCCAAAACGGGTGGCGAAATAGGCGGCCGAGGTCGTGTAGATGAAGGACTGGTTCCATTCGAGATAGATGTTGAAGTTTGGATAAGTCACGAAGGCCGGGCCTTTGCGACCCTGGGGCAGCACCAGGGAGGCGGGCAGGGAGGAAAAAGCGGTGTTGCCGTCGCGCGGCTGCACACCCAGTGCAAACCATTCGCCTGCCGTCATCGAACCGCCGAGGCCGGTTTTCTCAAAGGGCAGGTTTTCCGGGATCGTCACTTCCTGGATCCAGGGTTCGCCACGCCTGAAGCCGAGATGCTGGATGAACTTGGCAGCCGTGAGGATCGCATCCGGGCCGCTCTGCTTGACGTTCACGTGGCCATCGCCATCACCATCGATGCCGAATTCGATGATGTCCTTTGGCAGCATCTGCACCTGGCCGATTTCGCCGGCCCAGGCGCCGGTATTGTTGGCCGGATCCAGATCTCCGTGCTCAACCATCTTGATCAGCGCCAGCAGTTGGGGGCGGAAAAGCTCCGGGCGGCGGCAATCGTGGGATAGCGTGACGAGGGCATTTCGGGTGTTGAAGTCACCCTGCACCGCGCCGAAGTCGGTTTCCATGGCCCAGAAGGCGGCGATCACGCCCGCTGGTACACCGTATTCCTGTTCGGCACGGGCAAAGACATCGGCGTGCTGCTTGATCTTCTGCCGACCAATGTCCAGGCGCCCCTGACTTACGGTGCGGGCGGAGAATTCCAAGAAGGTCTGGCGGAAGACACCCTGCGATCGGTCGCGCGAGAGAACCTTCTGGTCGATGGCGGCGCCGGCAAGAGCTCTGTCAGCGATCTCGGGCGGGGTGCCCGCGGCTACGGCTTCGGCCTTCACCCCTTCGAGGAAGCTTGCAAGATCGCCGCCGCATTGCTGGGCCTGCGTGAGGCCAGTCGAGGCAAGGAGCAGGGCGAGTGGGAGCGCATGACGCAGGGCTTTGTTCATCAATCGATCCTTCGAGTTCGTTAGCGTTCAGGTCATCGGCCTTGCCGCGCCCGCGCGGACGCACGGGGGCTGACACGAGCCTCTAGTCGCCGTTTGCGATCATTTCGAGACGGATGCCACCCATTTCTGCCAGTTCTTCTGGGTGCCGGCAAAGACATTGATATCCGTGCCGCCCTGGATGCCCGGGACAATGCCGGTCGAGGTGTATTGCCAGAAGGCCCAGCGGCGGTCGGGATAGATCTCGCTTGGGTGTTGGGCAACCGCGCGAACCCAGAAATGATGATCCTTGAAGGCGCCTTCGAGGTTCTCCCGGTGGAAGTCGACGGAGGTGTAGATGATCGGTCGCTTGCCATAATGGGCTTCGATGCGCTGCATGAAGCGCTTCATTTCGCTTCGTACCGTGGCTGCATCCGGTCGCAAGCGGCAGGTCGGGGAACTGGGGTTCCATTCGACATCGAGCACCGGCGGCAGATGATTGGCTTCGCGCGGCACATTTCGGATGAACCAGTCCGCCTGTTCATCTGCGGAGGAGCAGAAATAATAGAAATGGTATGGCGCGTGCGGGATGCCTGCGGCGCGGGCGCCTTGCCAGTACTCGTGGAAGCGCGGATCCAGGCGGTCCTTCCCCTCGGTCGCCTTGATAAAGACGAAGGCGACGCCGGACTTCTTTACCTGCCGCCAGTCGACATCGCCGTTCCACTTGGAGAGGTCGATCCCATGCACCTCGTGACGGTGGGGCGTCTTGCCGTCGAAATGCTGCGGATCGGTATCCTGGAAACGGGGCGAGACCGAGCCTGTATCCAAGAGGTCATAGGACCCAGAGGTGCACGCCGCAAGCGAAAGGCAGAGGGGAAGAAGGATTGTTGAAAGCCACCGCATGCACAGTCCGTCGGCTGAGGATGAAAGAGGCGTGCCCCAGGCGGTGCGACACGGACGAAACACGGGAGAGTCAAAACCACCGTGCGTCCATCATGGTTAAAATCAGCTTATGTGCAATGGGTGCTTTCAGGAGGCCGGTTCGTGGCGACTGAGCACCGCGTGCCAGGCATAGCCACCCCAGAGCGATTCGAAGACGAGGTCCAATCCATTCGCTGCAGCACGCTCTTCGAGTGCGGCGCGCATCTCGGCGCGGGGCGTGACGTGGAAGCGGGTCAGCCAGGCTTGCAGGGCGCGCCTGAACCAGGCCGGCAGCCGCTCCTGTTGGCCAAAGTCGACGATATGCAGCGATCCCTCCGGACCGACTGCCTCGATGCCGCGATCAATTGCCCCCTTCCAGTCGGGGATCATCGACAGGGCGTAGGAGATGATGACCCGGTCGAAGTAGAGCTGGCCGAAGTCGGCAGCCGTGAAGGCGCTGGCGTCGGCGACCTCAAGCCGTGGGGCAGAGGTCTCGCCTGTGAACTTTGCCCGCGCGCTTGCGAGCATTTGGGAGGATATGTCGAGGCCGAACAGTTTTGCAGTCGCAAAGTGTCGTCGGGCGAGAACGAGGTTCCGTCCTGTGCCGCAGCCGATTTCGAGAAGGGATCCGCTTTCAGGCACGTCGAGCGCCGCGATGGCCCGGTCGCGTCCGAGCAGGTAGTATTTGCGGGTGAGGTCGTAGATGTGCCGCTGGTAGCGATACATTCGGTCCATGCGATCGGCATGGTTCGTGGGGCCGTCCGCTGCTGTGGCTCTCGCGCCCTCGCTCATGCCGGACGCTTCTCGTAGATGTGGAAGCCGCCATAGATTGCGGAACGGTCGCGGGCATTCAGCACCTGGGAGCGCTCGGCCTGATAGTGCCATTGCTCCAGGATCG
The DNA here is from genome assembly GCA_046294755.1 of Allorhizobium sp. Classification (GTDB taxonomy): domain Bacteria; phylum Pseudomonadota; class Alphaproteobacteria; order Rhizobiales; family Rhizobiaceae; genus Allorhizobium. The sequence continues at coordinate 13,810 of JBKBON010000011.1, forward strand.
ACGGTGCGAGCTTGCCGGTCAGGATGCTCTCTTCTGCGGCGGTGCGGAAGATCACACGCGCGCCTTCGGCAGCAGTGCGAGTGATCTCCGTCCAGAGTTCGTTCAGCTGGCGTTCGGTCATCCAATCCTGGGCATCGAGCAGCACGTAGCGGTCGACGCTTGCGGCTGGTTTCTTGGCCAGCAATTCAGTGAAATTCGCGTGGTGGACCGCTACCCGGTCTGTCGACTGGCGGATCGCGGCATAGTGCTGTTCCTGCAGATAGGTCGGCAAGATGCCTTCCTCCGGCTTCGGGTAGCGTCGCATGAAGGCCTGCCAGGCGAAATAATTCTCCCGGAGCGGGAAGTGGCAGCAGAGCTTTTCGAGGCGATGACGCAGCACGGGTGCGATCGTGCCATCGTCGGCTAGCGAGGCGAGCTCGTCATATTGCTGCGGCGGGATCCCGAGGCCGAAGAGCGAGCTCTTGCGGCGCGTCAGCCAGCGGATCAGCGGCTTGTCGAAGAGTGGTGCGATGCGGCTTTCGAAGAACAGTCGCTGTTCGCGCAGCGAGCGCGCTTCGGCCAGTTCTTCGAGGCGGACGCCATGGCTGCGGGCGAGCAGGTGGCCCACTCCGATGAAGCGCCCGAGGAGTCCGGTCCGGTAGATGTTGCGGTTGAAGACGGAGATCCGTCGGCGCCCGTTCAGTCCGCGGCTCTCCCAGTAGCGCCGTGTGGGGCCGTCGAGGTTGGGCGCTATGTGATGGTCATACACTCGGGCATTTGAACTGACAGCGTGTTCGCCCAGCATGCGGCGAACTGCAGCGTGGTCCGGCAAATGGCGGAAGGCCGCGAGCTTCAGCCGATTGAGGGCCACATGGTTTGGATTGAGATCGACGACGTCGATCGAGGTCGGTCGACGGCTGAGATAGGCCAGCATGTTGCAGCCGCCGGAGCCAATGGTGACGATGCGATGACCTTCAGATAGATCCATCGCCTCCATGTCGACTTCCGGATCCTCCCAGATCTGTGCGTAGACGAGACCGGAAAAGAGGAGCCCGAACAGGCGTTCCGACAGTCCGGCAGGGGACAGCGGTGCATGTTGCAGCAGCGCGTCCTTCAGCTTCTCATTGCGGTGAAACCCGGCATTCGGTGCAATATCTGTCATGTCGATCCGCCGTCCTCTTGGGTTTCACGGCGTGTAGCTTTTGCTTGCTACAGTTTGATGACGCGCGCGACTGAGGGCAGTAACCGTTTTTTTATGCATTTTAGGCAAATTATCCTCAGTTATTTTAGGGGTGTTTAACATGATGTTAAGTGAAATCCCGTTCGGGAGGCGGTTTCGTTACAGTCTTGCCGGCTTTTTGGGTGGTGCCGTTGCGCCTACGGCTATGTTACTGCCGGTCGTGACGCAGGGTGGTTTCGGCGATCTCTCCACACATATTCTCAGCCATTGGTCGGTCGTGACGGCGCTTGGATTGCCCCTGGTCGGCACCGTCATAGGCTGGCGGCTCGCCGCTTGGGAGGCGCTCCTTCATGCGCGAATCCGGCATCTGGAAGGGGGGGCGTCGGAGCTTCAGGCGGCGTCACGTACAGACCGGCTGACCGGTCTCGGCAACCGGCAGGCGTTGAGTGAGGCTTTGACGGCGCTCCTGAAGACTGGAAGACCGTCTTGCGGTACTCTGTTGCTGATCGACCTCGACCGCTTCAAATACATCAATGATACGCTGGGGCATGCTGCAGGTGATGCCGTGCTGGTTGGTGTCGCTACGCGTTTGCGTCAAGCGACCGGTGAGGATGCGCTTCTTTTCCGAATTGGAGCTGATGAGTTTGCGGCCGTCCTGCCTCAGGCAAAGGGCCGTCCAATGGCTGAATTCGTCTGCCTTGCGATCGAACATGCGATCGCCCAGCCTTTCGACCTGGAGCATGGGCGCGTGCTGGCGGAAGTGAGTATCGGTGCGGCGCTGATATCGGCTGTGGGTATGGATGTCGCAACGCTGCAGCAGCATGCGGATCTTGCGCTCTACAGGGCGAAGGAAGTTTTCGGCCCGAGCCATGCCTTCTACGACGAGACCCTAGCACGCGAGGTCAGAGACGAGCTCGAGCTCCAACGCGATCTTTCTCGCGGCTTTGTCGATGGCGAGTTCTATCTGGAGTACCAGCCGATCGTCGGGGTTGAGAATGGCGATGTTCGTTCGCTCGAGGCTCTGCTGCGCTGGCGCCATCCGCAACGTGGGCTGATTACGCCCGACATCTTTATCCCGCTTGCCGAGAAGTCCGGCATCATCCAGGTCATCGGAAAATGGGTGGTGCAGCAGGCCTGCGCTGCAGCAGTGACGTGGCCGGCGCCGACAGGCGTCAGCGTGAATGTCTCCGGTGATCAGTTTAAGGATCCCAATTTCGTGACGCATATCCTCGACTGTCTCGTCGAAACCGGCCTTGCTGCCGAGCGGCTGACGATCGAGGTGACGGAAGCGGTGTTCTCCGTTGATATCGATCTGGTCTGCCGCAGCCTCGCCGAATTGCGCTCGAGCGGCGTGCGCATCGCGCTTGACGATTTCGGTACCGGCTTCTCGTCGATCAACAATCTGAGGCTCTTCCCGCTCGACGAGCTGAAGATCGACCGCTCCTTTGCCGGGCAGATGCTGGAAACGAGTCAGGGCGCCAAGCTTGTCGATCTCATGCACAAGCTCTCGGAAACCTTCCAGATCCGCACCACGATCGAGGGTATCGAGACAAAGAGCCAGCTCGACTTCGTCCGATTGCTCGGTATTGGCGAAGCGCAGGGGTTCCTGTTCTCCAGGCCATTCGCCGCTGGCGAGGTGATGGGATACTTGCAGGCTCGGCTCAGCCAGCAAAAGACCATAGTTCCCGCCTGAAGCAACACGGGAAAACACGCCCAGCACAGCGTCTTTATCTTCCGCCCGTCACGCTTTCCTGCTTCGATGGGGAATGTGGAGGACGTGCGGATGCAGAGACTGTTAAAATGGGGTGCGAGACTGGCGCTGGCGTTGCTCAGCGTGCTGGTTGTTGTGCTCGCGGGCCTTTTCCTGTTCCCCCCGGAACTGCTCAGGGTCGGTACCGGCTATGCGGCCAAGATCATCTGCTCGAACGTCTTTATCGCCGGGCGCGATGCCGATGAGGTCTTGCATGATGATGTCCAGGCGCCCGGACATCCGCTGCTCAGGCTGGTCCAGGCGGAGGTGGACCTCGACCAGGGGCTCGTGCGCACGTCGATGCTCGGCCTCATTGCGCCGTCTGCAGCGGTTCACCGTGAAGGTCTCGGCTGTGCATCGGTCGATGAAGACGATATCGACACTGCAGAGCGTCTTTCCGCACCCCCGGCGGAAGCCACGCCTGCCGATTCGAGCCTGCCCTGGCCTGCGGGAGAAGGCGTGTCTGCAGAAGATCCCCGTCTGCTGAACGTTCTCTCCGACGAGGCTTTGATCGGTCCGGCGGCGCGAGCCGTGGTGGTCGTCAAGAATGGCCGTATCATCGGCGAAGCTTATGGTCCCGGTTTCAACGAAAGCACACCGCTGCTCGGATGGTCGATGACCAAGACGGTAACGGCAGCACTGGTCGGAATCCTGGCCGGGGAGGGACGGTTGAACCTTGATGCAGCCGGCCTCTTCCCCGAATGGGCGGAAGACGCCCGCCGCGAGATTACGCTTGCCCATCTTCTTGGAATGGAAAGTGGCCTTCGCTTCAACGAGAACTATGGTGATGTTACCGACGTGACTCGGATGCTGTATCTGGAGCGGGACATGGCCGCCTATGTCACCTCGTTGCCGAGCGAAGCCCCTCCGGGCATCAGGTTCAACTACTCGTCCGGCGAGACCGTGCTGATCTCCCGATACTGGATGTCCAGCTTCGCGAACAGATCGGAGGCGCTGGCCTTCCCGCGCCGGGCGCTCTTCGATGTGATCGGCATGCGCAGTGCGGTGCTGGAAGCGGACCCGACCGGAAACTTCGTCGGAAGCTCCTACCTCTATGCCACGGCTCGTGATTGGGCCCGGTTCGGGCTGCTGCTTGCCGAGAACGGATTATGGGACGGGCGGCAGGTGCTTGAGCCATCGTTCATGGCCCGCATGTACCAGGCTACACGTGCCTCCGACGGTGATTACACCGGGGCGCAGGCCTGGCAGAATGGTCCGAGGGACAAGGACAGCAATTTCGGGCTTCCCGAGGAGACGCTATGGGTGCTTGGCCATGATGGCCAGTCCATTGCGATCATACCCTCCGAGCGGCTCGTTGTCGTGCGGCTGGGCCTGACGCCACGCGCGCTGAACTATCGACCGCAGCGGCTGCTTCAGGCGGTTCGCGACGCCTTGCGCTGAGGGCAGGGTCCTTTAGCGGGTCAGGTGTAGAAGGCCCTTGCGCTTGGCGTCGTAATAATAGCCACGTGCATAAAGGCGGACCGCCTGGTCATGGTCGTTATCGGCGACGACCCAGGCACCCTTGAGGTATTTGACCGCATACTTGATGTTGGTTTCGGCGTCGAAGAGACCGTCTGCCGGACCATCGTAGCCCATGGCCTTTGCGGTGTTGTAGCGGATCTGCATCAGGCCGTAATTGCCCTTGCTATAGGCCGCAGGATTGTAGCGGCTTTCGCGGTGCACAACCCTATGTACGAGATCAGACGGGATCTCGTAGAGCTTTGCATACTTCTCGATCAGCGCATTGAGCCGCGTGGGCCCAACGGTGTCCGGCTTTCGCCCAAGGTCAAGGGAGGGCGGTGCACCGGGTGGCGAGACATCGAAGGGATCCCCGAAGCTGGTCAGCGCGGTCGCGCGCAATGGCGCCGCATATGCGAGGACAACGGGCTTCTGTTCCGGCGACGTTACGGCTGCGGCAGTCGCCGCGGGCGCGGTGGCCGGTGCCAGACCTGGAGGTGCAAGCGTAGCCTCAGTGGGCGCTGCCGCTGCTGCGATCTCCTGGGCGCCGTTGGTTGGCGCTGATGGCGCCGTTACCATGGCGAGCGCATCGGTTGCCGCTGTCTGGGGCGCAGTGGCAGACAGGGCAGATGCTTTCAGGGCGGGAATCGGGGCGGCCGTTTCGGTACCCGGGATGATCGGCGCCGGGCCTGGATTGGCGGCAGCCAGTTCGTCCTGGGTCATCAAGGGGGCGCCCTGGGTGGCGGAGGTGCCGTTCGTCCCGGCTTCTGCTGCCGCTGCCGCAAGCATCTCCGGTGACCTCGGATTGGCAACCGGCGCGGAGGCGAAGTCAGCCTTCACGCTGTCATCGATCGCTGTGCATCCGCCCAGTCCTGCCAACAGTGAAGCAGCCATGCAGAGAGCGATGCCGCGATCAGTTCTGACGTTCATGCCACTATCCGTTACGAGATGCACGCGAATACCCGAGCCAAATCAGTGGCTGGTTCGTTTCCAATTCTTAATCTATGCCCGAGATTGCGGCAAGCTTACGGTCGAAGGGGCTGAAAATCGACGGCGGCAAGTGTTACGCGGCGATCTTGCGATAGCCGGCTGTCACCGCTTTTGCGGCGATCAGCACAGTGCCGCCCGACCGGTTGACGGTCCGGCGAACGGCATGTTTCCTGATGGTTTTCCGGACTTTCTCCGCCAGCATGGCATAGGCAAGGCAGGTCGTGGTGGAAAGGGTCAGGAAGACGCCGCCGAGGATCATCGCCTGCGGGACGAAGGGGATCGTCGGGTCGATGAATTGAGGCAGAAGTGCGGCGGCGAGGAGGCTGCTGCGCGGATCGCGCAGCTCACTGGCGAAGCAGTGAGTCATGACTCGCAGCGGCTTTTCTTCCGGCAGATTGTCATTGTCCGCAACCGGCTCGCTGCCAGCCGGCGCGCGCGAAAGGCCGAGACTCAACAGCAGGAGGCAGGCCAGCGCCATCCATTGCAGCACGGCGAATGCCGACACTGAAATGGACAGGATGGCGAAGGACAGGGAGAGGACTGCGATAACCGTGACTGCCGTGCCAAGGGTAGCGCCGGTCACCGTTGCGAAGGCGCTCTTTCGGCCATGCGCCAGCGCATAGGAGAGGATCAGCCGTTTCGATCGGCCAGGCGCGACCAAGAAGGCGGTCGCGACGACTGCGAACAGGATCCAGGTAAGATAGGGCATGGCACTCACTCCTCCCTGATGAGCAAGCCAGCTTTCCGCCTCAAGGTCAATGGAGCGGACGGTACTTCTGGCCCAGATAGTCCATCACTTCTTTGAACCATGGCGTATCGAGGTCGAAAGGCTTGCCGCCCTTGATGCGCGGGAACTCGATGGTCCGCAGGCGTCCGCCCTGATCCTCGTCATGTCCGGTTACACCGGAGACCTTGTTGAGGCCACTTTCCACCGCAAGATCGACCATGCTCTGAATGAGTCGCAGATCCTCGTAATTCGCCGGCGCCGAACGCGCATAATAGCCTGACTTCTGGACCATCGAGCGGTCGGCGTCGAGGAGCTTTGCGAAGTGCTTCTGGAACCAGCTTCCGACATTGATCGTGTCGAGCTTCACGTGGCCGAAGGCGTCGCGCTTGACTTCCTCGCCTGCTGCCTCGCGGTCGGCGACGATTTCATCCATGCAGGCACCTTCAGAGACGAAGAGCGTCACGAAGCCCGTCCGGTCCATGATATCCTTGAGGCGGCTGGCTTCTCCGTCCATGTCGAAATGGGTTTCGGGCAGGTAGAGCCCGTCGATGTTCTTCAGCTCCTGATTCATCATGAAGCCTTCGATGTATTCATTGTGCTGCGTACGCTGCATGTAGGCGCGGGCGGTTGCTGCCGTCAGCCAGCCGCAATGGCGCCCCATGACCTCATGGATGACAAGCGTGCGCGGGGAGGCGCTCTGCTCGTTGGAGACGTGATCAAAGAAGCGGGCACCTACTTCGGCAGCTGTCCAGGCGCCGAGTGTCTGCTTGATTGGATAGACATCGTTGTCCACCGTCTTGGGCAGCCCGACGACGGTGAGGTCGTAGCCGTTCGCTCCCAGATAAGCTGCGAGGTCGGCGGCAGTGGTGTTGGTGTCGTCACCCCCGATCGTGTGCAATATGGTGACACCGTCGGCTGCGAGCCGTTCGGCGGCGACACGCAAAGGGTTCTCGCCTTCCTTGACCAGTCCGCGCTTTACGCAGTCGGCGACATTGGTGAGCTTGACGCGGCTGTTGCCGATCGGGGAGCCGCCATAACGATGGAGCACATGCGCCTTCTCGCGCATCTCCTTTGTGATCTCGATCTTGTAGTCCATCAGCAGGCCGCGGAAACCGGATTTGTAGGCAATGAGCTCAACTTCGGGTGCGATGTCGGTATAGCGCTCGATCAAACCGCCCACGGCGGACGAGAGACAGGGCGCGAGGCCCCCGGCGGTCAACATCGCGACTTTCTGCTTGGCCATCGATCCTCCTCGGGCATCTCGCGCGCCCGGTTGCTGGGTGTTCAAGTGGCAAATGGATGCGACAGGCGCGGCGGCCTGTAAAGCCAAAAATTCAAGGAAAACGGGTATTTCGCGCAGCTGGACGACGCTTTCAGGGATATAATCGTTTCAATTGGCGAGACGTCGGAACGCTGTCTGTGGATAAGCAGTTGATCACGACAGGGAGTGAGCCGGACAGGACGTGTTCAGCGAAACAGATTCAAGATGAAGAAACTTTAATCTGCGCCAGAGGGCTCGGCTCCTTGCTTTTTGAGGACATTTTTGGTCAAGCTTTCATCATGATCTTCGATTTTGCCTGCGAACAAATATCGTCAATCTGGGACCGTTTGCTCGGCGCGATCAGTGATGCCGCCGGGAACGTGATCGGCGGTATCGTGGAAGCGATACGGACGGCGTTCGAGGGCGACCCCGAAACGCGGCGGCGCGTCTCCTTCTCAGTCGCTATCATCGCCCTTTCAGCCAAGATGGCGAAAGCGGATGGTGTTGTCTCGAATGCCGAGGTCGAGGCCTTCCGAAAGATCTTCGAATTTCCGCCAGAAGAGGCGCGCAATGTGGCGCGACTTTATAATCTCGCCCGCCAGGACGTGGCCGGCTTCGAGACCTATGCGAACAACCTCGCCGGGATGTGCCGGACGTGTGATCAGTTCTGCCCGGTTCTGGAAGATATCATCGACGCGCTCTTTCATATCGCCAAAGCCGATGGCCTCGTGCACGAGAAGGAACTCGCGTTTCTTGCGCGCATTGCGGAGATCTTCGGGATCTCCGAGGAAAGGTTCGAGTCGATCACCGCGCGCCACATCCATCAGGCTGGCGATCCCTATGGCGTGCTCGGTGTGAAGCCCTCTGACGACTTCGCGACAATTCGCAAGCGCTACAGGGCCCTTGCTGCGGAACACCATCCTGACCGTCTGCATGCCCGCGGCGTGCCGACCGAGTTCCATGCGGTTGCCAACCACCGCATGGCGAAGTTCAACGAGGCCTATTCTGCCATTGAAAAGGCGCGCCGGGCGGCATGACTTCCTTTCCTGCCGACTTTGGTCGTGCCGAGGTTTGTCCGTCTCCCAATCACGGCGAACGCGTTGGCGTTGAACGGCCGGACATCCTCCTCCTTCACTATACCGGCATGCCGTCCGCCGAGGGTGCTCAGGCCTGGCTCTGTGCGCCCGAAAGCCAGGTTTCCAGCCACTACCTTGTGCATGAAGATGGTCGCGTTGTGCAGATGGTGCCCGAGGCACGTCGGGCCTGGCATGCAGGCAAGAGTGTCTGGGGCGGAGAGACGGATATCAATTCGCGGTCGATCGGCATCGAGATAGCGAATGCGGGGCACCCGGGAGGGCTTCCGGATTTTCCGGAGAAGCAGATTACGTCCCTTATCGAATTGTGTCGCGAATGCGTCGACAGGCATGGGATTCCCGCCGAAAGGGTGCTTGCCCACTCCGATGTTGCGCCCATTCGTAAGGTCGATCCGGGTGAAAATTTCCCCTGGGCGGAACTCCACCGTCAGGGGGTTGGTCATTGGGTTGAGCCGGCCATGATCGGTGGCGGGCGATTCTTCCAGCGAGGCGATCGCGGCCAGCCGGTAGAAGCGCTGCAGTCCATGCTGTCGCTCTATGGTTACGGTGTTGAGATTTCTGGCGAATTCTGTCCGCAGACGGAAGGGGTGGTGGCAGCATTCCAGCGGCATTTCCGGCAAGCCAAGGTTGATGGTGTTGCCGACAGTTCGACCATCGAGACACTGCATCGGCTGTTGACGAGCTTGCCGCGGTTCCGCTGATCGGCAGTGATTTTGCCTGCCGGAAGACCAATGGGGTCAACGGTCGCGGCGCCGATTTGTTGCAATGCCACACGAATTCCTTATTGGCAGGTTCTAAAGGACGGGCTGAACGGCGCTGGTGGTTCTCTTAAGGACCCGGCGCGAATATCAACTCGAGAGAACCGAAATGGGCAGCCCAACAAGGGCTCGCGACGCAGGTTTGCGTTCGCTTTGACGCGCGCCAACGCTGGTTCCCGACTGGAGACTGAACCTTCCCATGACACGACGTTTTGTAGCTGCTGCGGCATGCATCGCCCTTCTTTTGTCCAACGCCCCGTCGGTCCTTGCCGATAGCGAAGAGCGCAAGGTCAAAAAGCCGCTGAAAACGATCACGCGGGATGCTGGCTATCCTGCGGCGCCATCCTTCTCCAAGAGCCCCTACAGCGCGATCATCACGAAATATGCCAAGAGCTACGGCGTGCCTGTCGATCTCGCCCATGCCGTCGTTCGGGTGGAGAGCAATTTCAATCCGAAGGCGCGCGGCAGTGCGGGCGAGGTGGGGCTGATGCAGATCAAGCCAGCAACGGCAAGGGCCATGGGCTATCGTGGCAAGACCAAGGGGCTCTACGATCCCGAGACGAACATCCGCTACGGGATGAAGTATCTCTCGATGGCTCACGAACTGGGTGGCGGGGAAACCTGTGGGACAATTCTTCGTTACAATGCGGGCCACGGGGCCAAGCGCATGAACCCTATCTCCAAGCGTTATTGCGGCAAAGTCGTCGCCCTGATCGGCAATTAAGCCGGCACTTATCTGACGTGGAATCGTCTGGACAGCCTGTTTCGTCATGCTATCACCGCTCGCAATGTAAGGATGGTGATGCATGGTTGAACGGTTCAAGTCGATTGTCGTTGGTCGCGGCATGATGGGCGCTGCGGCTGCCCGGTATTTGGCACTCTCGGGCGATCAGGTGGCGGTCATCGGTCCCGACGAACCGAAGGACTGGCCGAACCATCACGGTGTGTTCGCCAGTCATTACGATGAAGCGAGGATCACCCGTACCATCGATTCCGATCCCATCTGGGCGCGATTGGCCAACCGGTCGATCGCCCGCTACGAGGAAATCGCGGCCGCAAGCGGCATCGAATTCTATAACGAGGTCGGGTGTCTGATTGTCGGGCCGAAGCGCGGTGGTCGCGATCCCTATGTCGGCCAGGTCGAACAGGCCGCGCTGCAACTGGGTGTTTCGGTTGAAATGCTCTCCGACGCGGCCCTCAAGTCCAAGTTTCGCTATTTCGATTTCGGTTTTGACTGCGAAGGGGTCTACGAGCAGGCCAACGCCGGCTACGTCAACCCGCGTCGACTGGTGGAGGCTCAGAGTGTTCTGGCCGAAAAGGCCGGGACGAGGGTAATCCGGAGGGCTGCGGTTTCCGTGCGGGAGGAAGGCGGTCTTGCGATCGTCACCACGGATGACGGCGCCGTCTACACGGCGGAGCGCGTGTTGATTGCCGCTGGCGGTTTCTCGATCAACGAGAACCTCCTGCCTCGGCCGATCGATCTGAAGGTCTACGGCCGGACCGTTGCATTCTTCGAGATCCCAGACGAGGAACTCCCCGCCTATGCCGGCATGCCTTCACTCATTCACCAACCGGAAAACCCCGTCGATCATATCTATCTCCTGCCGCCGGTGCGTTATCCTGATGGCAAGACCTATCTGAAGATCGGGGGCGATCCGGATGATTTACAGCTTGAGGCGGAGCCGGAAATCCGTGCCTGGTTCCGACGCGGCGGCAGGCTGACCACGCGCGATCACCTGCGCCGGATCATCGCCGGGCTCGTGCCCTCCCTGGCCGACGCGCCCATCTCGATGGCCGCCTGTGTGACCTCCTTCACCCCGAACAACTATCCGGCGATCGGTTTCGCCAGCGAGCACATCGCCGTGTTGACCGGCGGTTGCGGGGCGGCGGCGAAGAGCTCGGACGAGATCGGGCGGCTTGGCGCCGAACTGATCCTTCACGGACGAATCATCGATGAAGCCTATGGCGACGTCTTCCGGCCGGTGTTCACAGACTGATTCACCAAATGCTGCCAAGTGGTCCTCCGGCCTCGCTTTTTGATGGCATTCGGTCGAAGGGTCGGATAATGACCCCTTGCCAGTTGGCCGGGCAGCCGCGCTTTACCAATGCCGAAAGGCGGTAGGGTGAGGAAAGTCCGGGCTCCACGGAAACACGGTGCCGGATAACGTCCGGCGAGGGCGACCTCAGGGAAAGTGCCACAGAAAGCAAACCGCCTCGCTTGCGAGGTAAGGGTGAAAGGGTGGGGTAAGAGCCCACCGCGTCGCTGGTGACAGGGACGGCACGGTAAACCCCACCGGGAGCAAGACCGAATAGGGATGACGCGGGCGACGCGAAAGCGTGGCTACAGCCTGTTTCCGGGCCAGTCATCCGGGTGGGTTGCGCGAGGCAGCGTGCAAACGCTGTCCCAGATGAATGGCTGCCACGTCCCGGGAAACCGGGGCCATACAGAACCCGGCTTACAGGCCAACTGGCAAACTTCCCTCCTTTTTTCGCGATTAGAGCAAAGCCGTTGAAAACACTGAGTGATCCCGCGGTTCTGCCGCAGGTCACGTGTGCGTCAACGCGTGCCGAAAAGGTGCCGGAAAACAGGCGGTTCTAACCATTCGTTAAGCTTAACCCCCTATCAATAATTGAATCACGGAACTGGCTCATCCCGACCGTTCCCATTGACGCCCATATTGTCCCATGGTATCCCAATTGCATGCCGTTGCGGGGGTCGTTCCATCCCCGAAGTCACGTGAACCAGGTGCTTCCTCTCGTCTTACGGGCGGGCGCGTTGCGGGCTTTTCGGCTGGTGTATCCGTGTGTATTCGGGGGTCGCAGGCTGACCCTTCGTTCAAGGGGAGGTCGGTTGTCAGTGATGAGCCGCTTCCTGTCCAATGCGACAAACAGGATCGATGCGAAGGGGCGGGTTTCCGTCCCGGCGGCGTTTCGCGCCGTGCTGGTGCAGCGCGGAATTCAGGAGCTTTATTGTCTCCAGGATTTCGTCTATCCGGCGGTCAATATCGGTGGTCCGGATCTGCTCGAGCGGTACGAGCAGAAGGTGGCTGCCGGGGATCCTTTCGCGTTGGAGGCAAACGAGATGTCGCTGCTGCTTCATGGTGGCGGCGTCTTCACAAGGCTCGATGCCGAGGGCCGCTTGGCGGTGACGGATTTCATCCGGGATTTTACGGGGATTTCCTCGGAGGTCTGTTTCGTCGGTCGTTCGGATCATTTTCAGGTGTGGCAACCGCAGGCGTTTCACGAGGCGCAGGCGCGAGCCAGAGAGGTGGTCAGGCAGCGGGGCCTGCGCACCTAGAAAGACGGGGAAACGGAATGGCGGCGAACTTTGGCGAAGGTTTTTCCGATGCCGATGGCGGACCGGTTCGCCACATTCCGGTTCTTCTCGCAGAGGTTCTTCAGGCCCTTGAGCCTGAGGCCGGCAAGGTCATTCTCGACGGCACGTTCGGGGCGGGCGGCTATACGTCCGCCATTCTTGCCAAGGGTGCTCATGTCGTGGCGCTCGATCGCGATCCGACGGCGATCGCCGGCGGTGAGGCTCTGGTTGCCTCGAGCGGTGGCCGGCTGAGCCTGCATCACACGGAATTTTCCAATCTCGCCGATTATGCGCCGGAAGGCGGGCTCGACGGTGTCGTGCTCGATATCGGTGTTTCCTCCATGCAGATCGATGAGGCCGAACGCGGCTTCTCCTTCCAGAAGAACGGCCCGCTCGACATGCGTATGGCCGTTTCGGGCGTCTCGGCTGCCGATGTCGTCAATCGGGCCAAGGTTTCCGATCTCATCCGCATTTTCGGTTTTCTCGGCGAAGAGAAGCATGCCGGTCGAATCGCTCGCGCCATCGAAAAGCGACGCCTGAACGAACCCTTCCAGACGACGCGTGATCTCGCCAACCTCATCGAGACCGTCAATCCGCGCAAGGCCAAGGACAAGATCCATCCGGCGACTCGTGTTTTTCAGGCGCTGCGGATCTTTGTAAATGACGAGCTTGGCGAGCTCGCCCAGGCGCTGTTTGCTGCCGAACGCGCCCTGAAGCCGGGCGGGCGACTTGTCGTCGTGACCTTCCATTCGCTTGAAGATCGCATCGTCAAGAAATTCTTCTCCGAGCGGTCCGGCAAGGCGTCAGGTTCGCGCCATCTTCCGATGGTCGAAGCGCGTCCGGCAACCTTCGAACCGGTCGGCAAGGGCATGGTCGCAGCCAGCGAAAACGAGGCGGAGATCAATCCCCGCGCCCGCTCCGCAAAGCTGCGTGCCGGCATCCGCACCTCGGCGCCTGCCGAGCGCGCCGACATGTCGATCTTTGATCTGCCTGACCTCGCAACTCTCGAAAAGATCGGAGGCTGACTGTGCTGAGACCCTTCGATTTCCTGATGATCGGCGCCATGCTGACTGCCGCCACAGTGACCTACCAGATCAAGCATGACACGGATAACAAGGCTGCCGAGGTGCGCCGCCTTGAGGCCGAGATCAAGCTGGAGAAGGACACGATCGAGCTGCTCAGGGCTGACGAGGCCTTGCTGACGCAGCCGAGCAGGCTTGAGCGGCTTGTGGCAACCTATGCAAACGAACTGAAGCTCGTGCCGACAGAGCCGACACAGTTGGCGCGCCCGATGGAACTGCCCATGCGGAAAGATCAGCTCCCGGTACCGGAGGCTGAGGAGCCGATGGTCACCGCCGGGGGGGCTTCCGACCCCATCAAGGACCTCATCACGACAGGATCGGTGAACCGCTGATGACATTTCTTTCGCGAATTATGCTGTTGAAGAGCCAGGCCCATTTCTCCACGGATGTGCAGCGTGGCAGCGCAGTGGTGAACGGTGCGACCTTCAAGGGCACCGGCAAGCGAAAGTCGGAAATGGCCAAGACACGCGTCGGTCTGATGTTCGCCACCTTCTGTGTCGCCTACGCCGTGATCGGCGGACGACTCGTTCAATATGGACATGCGCAGCCGGAAACCGTGTCGAGCATTCTGCCCGCCGACCGACTGATGGCGTCTCGTCCGGATATCCTCGATCGCAATGGAGAGCTGCTCGCCACCGATATCCGCACGGTCTCGTTGTTTGCAGAGCCCCATAAGATCGTCGATACGGACGAAGCGGTCGAACGGCTGGCGACGGTGCTCAAGGATCTTGACGTCAAGGACACCTATCGCAAGCTGTCGTCCAACTCACGCTTCCAGTGGCTGCGACGCCAGCTGACGCCAAAGCAGCAGAGCCAGATCCTGGCGCTCGGTATTCCCGGCATCGGCTTTCGCCCGGAGAAGCGGCGTTTCTATCCGGGAGGGGCAACTGCCTCGCATATCGTCGGTTACGTCAATATCGACAACCGCGGCATGGCCGGGATGGAAAAGTATATCGACAATCAGGGCATGGCGGATCTTCGCGCGCTCGGCATGACCAGCGATGCTCCGCTCGAACCGGTACGCCTGTCCGTCGATATCCGCGTCCAGAACATATTGCGTGATGCGCTGGTCACCGCAGTCACCAAGTATGAGGCGATTGCCGCCGGTGCAGTGGTCCTCGATGTGCATACCGGCGAAGTGGTCGCCATGTCGTCAATCCCGGATTTCGACCCGAATCGCCCTCAGGAAGGGGCGCAGGAGGGGTGGATGAACCGGATGACGAATGGCACGTTCGAGATGGGTTCGACCTTCAAAACCTTCACCACCGCGATGGCGCTCGATTCGGGCAAGGTCACGATGAAGGACAGTTTCGATGCGCGTTACCCGATCCGGATCGGGCGATTCACGATCAAGGATTTTCACGGCAAGCACCGTGTGCTCACCGTCCCCGAGATCTTCCAGTATTCCTCGAATATCGGAACGGCGCGCATGGCCGAAGCTGTCGGCACCGCCGGGCACAAAGAGTTCCTGACACGCATGGGTCTCCTGACCCGTCTGGAGACGGAACTGCCCGAGGTCAAGACGCCGTCGCAGCCGCGCGAGTGGAAGCAGATTAACTCGATCACCATCTCCTTCGGGCATGGCGTGTCCACGACCCCGCTGCAAACGGCAGTTGGCGCTGCGGCGCTCGTCAATGGCGGCAAGCTGATCCCGCCGACCTTCCTGACTCGCAACCGCGAAGAGGCCGATCAAATCGCGCAGGTGGTGGTGAAGAAACAGACCAGCGACGACATTCGTCAGCTGTTCTGGCTGAACGGCAAGAGCGGGTCGGGCAAGCACGCTCTGGTCGAAGGTTTTGACGTCGGCGGCAAGACCGGCACCGCGGAAAAGGTGGTGAACGGTCGCTATTCCAGCGACCAGAACTTCAACTCCTACGTCGCGGCCTTCCCGATCGAGAATCCGCAATATCTGGTGCTGAGCTTCATCGACGCGCCGAAGACGGGCGAGGGCGGTGGCCGCACTGCCGGCCTCACGGCTGCACCGATCGTTGGCGAGATCATCCGCAGAAGCGCCGCAATTCTTGGTGTAGAACCCACTTTCGGGGAAGACGGCTCGGCATTGCTCGTCTCTTATTGATCAGATCGACTACAGGCGGGGCGATTCGCGGAACTTGCCCCGGAAGGATGGACTGCAAATGCTTTTGGGCACACTGGCTGGCGAGGAGTTTGGGGATCAGGTTACAGCTGGCGGCGCTGCATCCGTTGAGGTTCGAGGCCTCTCCGCCGATAGCCGAAAGGTGGAACCTGGTACCGTGTTCTTCGCCCTCTCCGGGACCAAGGCAGACGGATCTGCCTTCATAGCTCAGGCCGTCGAGAAAGGCGCCGTCGCCGTTGTTTCCTCGCATTCCGTCGATACCTCCGTTCCGGTTGTGACGGTCGATAATCCTCGCAGGTTCCTGGCCCTCGCAGCCTCCCGTTTCGTTGGACGGCAGCCAAAGACCATGGTCGCGGTGACGGGCACTGCCGGCAAGACCTCGGTTGCCTCCTTCACGCGTCAGATCTGGGCAGAAGCGGGACATGCTGCCGCACAGATCGGCACCACTGGTGTCATTTCTCCTTCCCGCAACGACTACGGTTCTCTCACGACGCCGGATCCGCTGGCGCTGCATACGCTGCTGGGTGAACTCGCCGACGAGGGCGTCACTCATGCCGCGATGGAAGCATCCAGTCACGGTTTGGACCAGAGCCGCCTTGATGGCGTGGTACTGTCGGCGGCGGGTTTTACCAATCTTGGTCGTGACCACATGGACTATCACCCGACCATGGAAGATTACATGGCGGCCAAGATGCGTCTGTTCGACACTCTCTTGCCGAAGGGCGCACCGGCCGTGATTTTCGCCGATGATGCCTGGTCGGACGAGGCGGTCCGTGTCGCGAAAGCCGCGGGTCATGACGTGCGCACGGTTGGCCGGAAGGGCGATTTCCTCAGCCTGAAACGGGTGGAACATTTCCGTCACAAGCAGGTGGCCGAAGTTCATCACGGTGGAGAAATCTACGAGGTCCACATCCCGCTGGCGGGTGATTTCCAGATCGCCAATGCGCTGGTATCGGCGGGTCTCGCGATCTCGACCGGTGTTGCGCCTGGTGTCGCGCTGAAGGCGCTGGAACATCTCAAGGGGGCTTCGGGCAGGCTGGAACTGGTGGGCCAGACAAAGGCCGGCGCGCTTGCCTATGTCGACTATGCGCACAAGCCGGAAGCCCTTGAAAACGTGCTGACTTCGGTGCGCCCCTTCACGACCGGCCGGGTGATCGTCGTCTTTGGCTGTGGCGGTGACCGCGACAAGGGCAAACGACCGATTATGGGCGAGATCGCCTCCCGCTTGGCCGATATTACTATCGTCACCGATGACAATCCGCGCACTGAGGTGCCTGCAACGATCCGTTCCGAGATCATGTGGGCGACGCCCAAGGGCATTGAGATCGGCGACCGCGCTCAGGCAATTCGTGCGGGCGTCGCCATGCTCTCCAGCGGCGATACGTTGATCGTGGCGGGCAAGGGGCATGAGGAAGGACAGACGGTCGGCACGGAGACACATCCGTTTTCCGACCACCAGGAAGTCCGCAAAGCCTTGGAGGAGTTCGACCGTTGACCCTGCTCTGGACTGCGCGTGAAATGGTGACCGCCATGGGCGGTCGGCCCTTCGGCAATCTGCCGATGGGGGTCACAGGTATTTCGATCGACAGCCGGACGATCACGCCTGGCGAAGCCTTCTTCGCTATCAAGGGCGATCGGGTGGATGGCCACGATTATGCCAGCATCGCGATTGCCAATGGCGCCTCCCTGCTTGTCGTAAGCGAAGCAAAGCTGCCGGCACTCGGGCGCCTTACGGTGCCGATGATCGTGGTCGAGGATGTGCTTGTCGGGCTGCAGAAACTCGGGGTCGCGGCACGCGACCGTACACCGGCGACCGTGATTGCCGTGACGGGTTCCGTCGGCAAGACGACGACCAAGGAAATGCTGCGCATGGCGCTTGAGCCATCGGGCAAGGTCCACGCCTCCGTTGCTTCCTTCAACAATCACTGGGGCGTGCCGCTGACGCTTGCCCGCATGCCGATCGATACGCGTTATGGCGTGTTCGAGCTTGGAATGAACCATACCGGGGAGATCGGTCCGCTCTCGCGCATGGTTCGCCCTGATGTGGCGATCATCACCACGATCGCTCCGGCTCATCTCGGGAATTTCTCCAGCGTCGATGAGATTGCCGATGCGAAGGCGGAGATATTCGAGGGTGTCGTCAATGGCGGTGACGCGATCCTCAATCGCGACAATCCTTACTACGAGCGGCTCGAACAGGCTGCCTTGGCGCAGGGTATCGAGAACATCCACAGTTTTGGTCAGCACGCCAAGGCCGAGTTCCGGCTCGCTGAATTCGATGGCGCTGCCGAACTCTCGACCGTCTGGGTATCCTTCGGCGGTGAGACCCGGGAAGTGACCATCGGAGCGCCGGGGCGGCACCTGGCGGAAAACGCTATGGCGGTCCTGGCGGCGGTGTCGCTGGTCGGCGCCGATGTGGACGCAGCTATCGAAGCGTTCGGCAATCTGACGGCGGTCAAGGGGCGCGGTGCGCGTCACAAGCTGCAGATGCCCGAGGGTACTCTGACGCTGATCGATGAAAGCTACAATGCAAACCCGGCTTCCATGCGCGCGGCGATCGCCGTGCTGGCATCCTCCCAGCCAACGGGCGAGGGGCGGCGCATCGCCGTGCTCGGCGACATGCTGGAAATGGGGGAGTTCGCGCCAGCAGTCCATAGCGAACTTGCTGGCCCGCTACTGGCGGCCGGCATCGAGCATGTCTGGCTCGCCGGACCGGAAATGGTGGCGCTACGCGATGCGCTGCCGGAAACGGTCCACGTCGTCTACCTTGAGACCACGGAGGAACTCGCGAATTTCGTCACCGCTGAGGTCCGCGCCGGCGATGTCGTCATGGTCAAATCTTCTCTCGGCATCGGTTTCGGCAAGATCGTTTCGGCTCTGCTTGACAAGCATCCAGCATTCACCGACACGGAGCGCCAATTTTAATCCGGGCTTCGGGAAAGGGCTCCAATGCTGATCTGGCTTGTGGAACTGGCGGACAACCTTCAGTTTTTCAATCTCTTCCGTTACATCACATTCCGGACGGGGGCAGCACTCTTCACCTCGGCGCTGGTGGTCTTCCTGTTCGGCCCGGCGATGATTGCATCGCTGCGCGTGCGTCAGGGGAAAGGCCAGCCGATCCGGGCCGATGGGCCGCAGACGCATTTCAAGAAAGCGGGCACGCCCACCATGGGCGGCTTGATGATTCTGACGGGCATCGTCGTCTCATCCTTGCTCTGGGCGGACCTGTCGAATGTCTATGTGGTCGCGACGCTTCTGGTGACGTTGGGTTTCGGCGCAATCGGCTTCTATGACGACTATCTCAAGGTGACCAAGCAGACGGAGAAGGGCTTCTCCGGCAAGGCACGTCTGGGCATCGAGTTCCTGATCGCCGGCATCGCCGTCTATTTCATGATGTCGACGGCGCTGAGCTCCGGCCCGCAGGGTTCGACTTTCGGTTCCTCGATCGCCTTCCCCTTCTTCAAGGACTTCCTGATCGATCTCGGCATCTTTTTCGTCCTGTTTGGCGGCTTCGTCATTGTCGGCGCCGGCAATGCGGTCAACCTAACGGACGGTCTCGACGGTCTGGCCATCGTGCCCGTCATGATTGCGGCCGCCTCCTTCGGCGTCATCGCCTATCTCGCTGGCAATGCCGTCTTCGCCAACTATCTGCAGATCAACTTCGTGCCCGGTACAGGCGAGCTCGCCGTCGTTCTCGGCGCCGTGATCGGTGCCGGCCTAGGCTTCTTGTGGTTCAACGCCCCGCCGGCCGCGATCTTCATGGGTGATACCGGGTCGCTCGCGCTTGGCGGCCTGATCGGTTCCGTCGCGGTTGCCACCAAGCATGAGATCGTCATGGCGATCATCGGCGGTCTCTTCGTCATGGAGACGCTGTCAGTCATCATCCAGGTCGGCTATTTCAAGCTGACGGGCAAGCGCGTCTTCCTGATGGCGCCGATCCACCACCATTTCGAAAAGCTCGGCTGGACGGAAAGCCAGGTGGTCATCCGTTTCTGGATCATCGCGGTCGGCCTTGCCATGCTCGGTCTCTCGACCCTGAAGCTGCGGTGAGGCGGCGATGATCCCGGCCACCACGTTCAAAGGCAAGACTGTCGCGCTGTTCGGGCTCGGGGGCTCAGGACTTGCCACGGCCAAGTCGTTGCAGGCCGGCGGTGCCAGCGTCGTCGCCTGGGATGACAATCCTGACAGCGTGGCACGGGCTGACGCCGAAGGTGTGCCCACGGCGGATCTTCGGGAGATCGACTGGTCGTCCGTCGCATCCTTCGTGCTGTCGCCGGGTGTGCCGCTTACCCATCCGAAACCGCACTGGACAATCGGCTTCGCCCGCAATGCTGGCGTCGAAATCATCGGTGATGTCGAGATCTTCGTACGGGAGCGCCGCGCGCATGGGCCGGACTGCCCCTTCATCGCGATCACCGGCACGAACGGCAAATCGACCACCACGGCGCTGATTGCCCATATTCTCCAGGCCAGCGGCCGCGACACGCAGCTTGGCGGTAATATCGGGCGGGCTGTTCTGACGCTCGATCCCCCGAGGGATGGTCGTTTCTTCGTCGTCGAATGCTCGTCGTACCAGATCGACCTTGCGCCCACGCTTAATCCCACGGCCGGCATCCTCCTCAATCTGACGCCCGATCATCTCGATCGTCATGGCACGATGCAGCATTATGCCGACGTCAAGGAACGCCTCGTCGCCGGCGCGAAGACGGCGATCGTTGGCGCCGACGACAGCTATTGCGAGTTGATCGGCGACCGTATCGAGCGCGCAGGGACCCGTGTCGTCAGGATCTCCAAACGGCAGCCAGTGGCAGACGGGCTCTATGCCGAGGGTTCGCGCATCATGCTGGCGCATCAGGGCGCAACGTCGGTTCTCGTTGATCTCGACGGTATCCAGACGCTCCGCGGCAGCCACAATGCCCAGAACGCCTGCGCGGCCATTGCGGCGTGTCTTGCGGTCGGGGTCTCCGAGGAGGAGATCCGACAGGGGCTGCGGAGCTTTCCTGGGCTCAAGCACCGCATGCAGCCGGTCGGGCAGCGCGGCGCGGTCGTCTTCGTCAACGACAGCAAGGCGACCAATGCCGAGGCGGCAGCACCAGCCCTGTCGAGCTACGAGCGCATATACTGGATCGCCGGCGGCCTGCCCAAGGAGGGCGGCATCGCAAGCCTCGCACCACTCTTCCCGCGCATTGTGAAGGCCTATCTGATCGGCGAGGCTGCTTCGGCCTTTGCAGCGCAACTCGGTGACCACGTGCCTTACGAGATTTCGGACCGGCTCGAGCGTGCCGTGGCTCATGCCGCAGCCGATGCCGATCGGGATGGCGAAGCTTCGGCCGTGATGCTGTCTCCGGCCTGCGCAAGCTTCGACCAGTACAAGAATTTCGAGGTTCGCGGCGATGCCTTCGTTTCGCATGTCGCCGAACTCGAGGGAGTGACGATGCTGATCGACCTGCCGACAGGAGGCACATGAGATGGTAAGCCGCGTAGAGAGAGGGCCTGTCGCTGACTGGTTCTGGACGATCGACCGTCTGTTCCTGATCACCTTCGTGCTTCTGATGGGGATCGGGCTTATGCTCTCCTTCGCGGCCTCGCCGGCGGTTGCCGAACGGCTTGGCCTCGACAGTTTCCACTTCGTCAAGCGCCATGCGGTTTTCATGTTGCCGGCCCTGGGGGTGATGATCGGCCTCTCCTTTCTGTCGCCACGTCAGGTGAGACGAATGGCCATGCTGCTTCTCGCGGCATCGCTGATCATGATGGTTCTCGTCCTGTTCATCGGCCTTGAGGTGAAGGGTGGCCGGCGCTGGCTGTCGATCGGCTCAATGTCGATCCAGCCGTCGGAATTCATGAAGCCGGCCTTCGTGGTGATTTGCGCCTGGCTGTTTGCCGAACATGCGCGTCAGCCGGAAATTCCCGGCAATCTCTTCGCCATCCTGCTCTTCGGCATCGCCGCTGCTCTGCTGATCGCACAGCCCGACCTTGGCCAGACCATTCTGATCGGCAGCGTCTGGGGTGCGATGTTCTTCATGGCCGGCATGCCCTGGCTGTGGATCGTGGTGCTCGGCGTAGTGGGCGGCGCCGGTTTCTTCGGTGCCTATATGACGCTTCCGCACGTTGCTGGGCGAATTGACCGGTTTCTCACCGGTGAGGGAGATACCTTCCAGGTCGATACCGCACGTGAGGCGATCATCCGCGGCGACTGGTTCGGTCAGGGACCGGGCGAGGGGATCGTCAAGCGCATCATTCCCGACAGCCATACCGACTTCATCTTCTCGGTTGCTGCAGAGGAATTCGGCATCGTCTTCTGCATGGTGCTCGTCGCGATTTTTGCTTTCCTGGTCCTGCGCGGCTTGAGCCACGCCTACAAGGAGCGCAACGATTTCAACCGTCTTGCCGTCTCCGGGCTCGTGCTGCTGCTCGGCGTGCAGTCGATGATCAATATCGGCGTCAATCTCGAACTTCTGCCGGCCAAGGGCATGACGCTGCCGCTCATCTCCTATGGCGGATCGTCGATGACGGCGATCTGTGTCACGGCCGGCTTCATCCTGGCGCTGACCCGCCGCCGCCCGGAAAAGCGCGCCCAGGAGCGCAGCCTCTTCCGCTCGGTCGCCGGTGTGCCTGCGGAGTAAAAGCGTATGAACAAGGGCATCGTCCTACTCGCCGCCGGGGGAACCGGCGGCCATCTCTTTCCGGCCGAAGCGCTGGCCCACGAGTTGAAGGCGCGGGGATACGGCGTGCATCTGGTGACGGACCGGCGCGCGGAACGTTATGCGGGTAGCTTTCCGGCCGACGAGATCCACACCGTCTCATCGGCGACGATTGGTTCGAAGAACCCGGTCGCCGTGATCAAGGCGTTTCTTTCGCTCTGGCGCGGTTATCGTGAGGCGCGGAGCCTCGTCTCCCGGCTGAAGCCGAAGGCCGTCATCGGTTTTGGTGGCTATCCCACAGTGCCTCCGGTCTTTGCCGCGGCGGGTCTTGGCGTTCCAACTGCGGTGCATGAGCAGAATGCTGTGATGGGGCGTGCCAACAAGCTGCTCGCTTCACGGGTCCGGGCGATCGCTGGTGGCTTTCTTTCACCGAGCGGAGAGCATTCTGCGAAGATGGTGCTCACCGGAAACCCGGTGCGACCAGCGGTGATTGCCGCGTCCGCTCAGCCCTATCAGCCGGCGGGTTCGGGACTACCCTTCAACCTAGTCGTGTTCGGGGGCAGCCAGGGCGCGCAGTTCTTCTCCGACGCCATTCCCGGTGCGATCCGGCTCCTGCCGGATGCCCTGCGCCAACGGCTCGTGATCACGCAACAGGCGCGCCCTGAAGACCGACAGAAGGTGATTGACAGCTATGTGACGCTCGGCATTCGCGCCGATGTCGCGCCGTTCTTCACCGACATGGCGGATCGGCTCTCGGCCGCCCATCTTGTGATCTGCCGCTCGGGCGCCTCGACGGTTTCCGAACTGGCCGTGATCGGTCGTCCAAGCATTCTGGTGCCTTATCCGCATGCGCTTGACCATGATCAGGCCGCCAATGCTGCAGCACTTGCCGCACAGGGTGGTTCGCAGGTGATCGCACAGTCCGAACTGTCTCCGGAACGCATCGCCGACCTTCTGACCAAGGCCATGGAGGGCCCGGAACGGCTCGCAACCATGGCGGCTGCCGCGAAAAGCACGGGCAAGCCTGACGCTGCCGGCTTGCTCGCAGACCTCGTAGAGGCTATTGCCGCCGGCAAGGGCATTGCCCAGTCGAAGGGAGCCACAAAATGAAAATGCCGAAATCCATCGGCCTGGTCCATTTCATCGGGATCGGCGGCATCGGGATGAGCGGGATCGCCGAGGTGCTGCACAATCTCGGACACAAGGTTCAAGGGTCCGACCAGGCGGAAAGTGCCAACGTCCAGCGTCTGCGCGCCAAAGGCATCGAGGTCTTTGTCGGCCACAAGGCGGAAAACCTTGGTGAGGCCGAAGTCGTCGTCGTCTCGACCGCGATCAAGAAGAACAATCCGGAACTGATGGCGGCGCGCGAAAAACTGCTGCCGATCGTCCGGCGCGCCGAGATGCTGGCCGAACTTATGCGCTTCCGCAATGCGATCGCGGTCGGTGGCACGCATGGCAAGACGACAACCACGTCGATGGTCGCAGCGCTGCTCGATGCCGGTGGCCGGGATCCGACCGTCATCAATGGCGGTATCATCAATGCCTATGGCACCAATGCGCGCATGGGCGAGGGCGAGTGGATGGTGGTCGAGGCTGACGAGTCCGACGGCACGTTCCTGAAGCTGCCGGCCGATGTCGCGATCGTGACCAATATCGATCCCGAGCATCTCGACCACTACGGGACCTTCGACAATGCGCGGGCGGCCTTCCGCCAGTTCGTCGAAAACGTACCCTTCTATGGTTTCGGCGTCATGTGCCTCGACCATCCCGAAGTGCAGGCGCTGGTCGGCAAGATCGAGGACCGCAAGGTCATCACCTATGGCGAAAACCCGCAAGCCGATGTGCGCTACTCGAATGTGCGCCTTGACGGGACGCGCTCGATCTTCGACGTGGAGATCCGTCGCCGCCGAACGGGCCGTGTGTTCAATTTCAAGGATCTGGTCCTGCCGATGCCGGGCCGACACAACATTTCGAATGCCTGCGCCGCAATCGCGGTCGCAAACCGGCTCGACATCCCGGAAGACGCGATACGCAAGGGACTTGCCGGCTTCGGAGGCGTCAAGCGTCGCTTCACGCTGACGGGTGCGTGGAATGGTGTCCAGGTGTTTGACGATTACGGTCACCACCCGGTCGAGATCAAGGCTGTGCTACGGGCGGCGCGCGAATCGTGCAAGGGGCGGATCATCGCCGTTCACCAGCCGCATCGCTTCACCCGGCTGGCAAGTCTGTTCGATGACTTTGCCAACTGCTTCAACGATGCCGACACGATCTTCCTGTCGCCGGTCTATGCTGCAGGAGAAGAGCCAATCGAGGGGGTCGACTCGGAGACGCTGGTGTCCCGGATCAGGTCGGGTGGTCATCGCGATGCGCGATTCCTTCCAGCTTCGGAGCAACTGGCTTCGCTCGTCGCGGGCATTGCGCAACCGGGTGATTTCGTGGTCCTGTTGGGAGCCGGTAACATTACCCAGTGGGCGGCGGCCCTGCCGACGGAACTTGATGCAATTGCGGGAAAGTCTTGAATGAAACAGGTGGATGGAGAAAAGCTCCTGGCGTCGCTCGGCCCGGGGGTCAACGATCTCAAGGGACGGCTGACGCCTGATGCGCCGATGGACCGGGTTACCTGGTTTCAGGCCGGCGGTCTCGCCGAACTCATGTTCCAGCCGCATGACGTCGAGGACCTCACGACCTTCCTCAAGCTTCTGCCGGAAGACGTGCCGCTGACAGTGGTCGGTGTTGGATCGAACCTGCTCGTGCGTGACGGCGGGATTCCCGGTGTCGTCATTCGCCTTTCCGCCAAGGGCTTCGGTCAGGTAGAACTGGCAGGCGAGAACCGAATTCGGGCCGGAGCCATCTGCCCGGACAAGCACATCGCGGCCATGGCGATGGACAACAATCTCGGTGGTTTCCACTTCTATTACGGTATTCCCGGTTCAATCGGTGGCGCCGTGCGGATGAATGCGGGCGCCAATGGTGGCGACACAGCCGGTCGTCTCGTCGAGGTCGAAGCCGTCGACCGCAAGGGCAATGTGCACGTCCTGTCGAATGCGGACATGGGCTACAGCTATCGCCATTCGGCAGCGCCAGAGGGCCTGATCTTCACCAGCGCTTTGTTTGAAGGTTACCCTGAAGACAAGGCGAAGATCCGCGCCGACATGGATGCGGTTCGTCACCATCGCGAGACGGTGCAGCCGGTCAAGGAAAAGACGGGCGGCTCGACCTTCAAGAACCCGGAGGGGCACTCCGCCTGGGAACTGATAGACGAAGCCGGTTGCCGCGGGCTGATGATCGGCGGCGCCCAGATGTCGTCGCTTCACTGCAACTTCATGATCAATGTCGGCCATGCGACGGGCTATGATCTCGAATATCTTGGCGAGACTGTTCGGCAACGGGTTTTTGAAACCTCCGGCATCAAGCTCGAATGGGAAATCAAGCGCCTCGGCATCTTCATGCCAGGTCGTGTAGTGAAACCGTTCATGGGCGTTGTCGAAGCCTGACCGCCACGGATCCCACGAAGTTTTAACTTTGCTTGATTAGGCTCCCTGCGGTTGTGGGGAGTAAGATGTTCGATCACGTGCATCATTGGATGATCCGGCAGTTGACGCTGGGTGAGTTTTCATCGCGCCGGGCGGTTCTCATCAAGGCCGCCTGGATGGCAGTGAAGATTGCCGTTTTTGCCTATCTGCTGAACATCGTTGGGCATGTGATGCTGGTGGCTCTTGATCTCCTGCCATATCCGCTCGGACCAGCTCTTCTCGTCGCAACGATGCTGACACCGCCTGTGTCCTTCATTGTTGCCGTCATTGCCTATTCGGTCGTGGGGCTTGCGGTTTACGACCTTGGCGTGTCGCGCCAGCGCTTCGAGATGCTGAGCCGGACGGACATGCTGTCCGGCTTGATGAATCGTCGGGCATTCCTTGACGCTTTCGAGCAGGCGAGGGGTCCGGTCGCGCTCATCCTGCTCGACATCGATCGCTTCAAGTTGATCAACGACACCTTTGGCCACAAAGGCGGTGACGATGTAATCGTGAAGCTTGCCCAGTGTCTGACCGATGCGGCGGGCGAGGGGGCGATCGTGGCGCGCATCGGCGGCGAGGAATTCGCGGTGCTGCTTTCGGGGCGCCGTGGCCCCGACGCTGAGCACATCGCCGAATCGATCCGGAGTGCGATCGAGAGCACCGCTTTCAGCGCGGCAGGGTTGCCGGTATCGCTCACCGTCTCCGCTGGCCTGTCGGAAGGTGTCGCGGAGATCGGCTTCAGCGAGCATTTCTCGGCCGCCGATCGTGCCCTTTACCTCGCCAAGGCGAGCGGACGAAACCGAATCGTGCATGCCCAGCAGTTTGCCCAGAGCCTTTTGGGCGTGGCGAATGTTGCTGATGATCAAGTCGTTCAGCAACCCGCTCGCTTGACTGCCTGATCCTGTCATTCAACCATGACCTCAACCTTCTCAACGGCTTAGAAGGGTATCCTAACGCACTTACTTCGCCTGTCGCTAAGTCGGTCGGGTGGCCAAGTTAACGAAAGTAAACGGTTCATTAACCTTAATGTTGTTGAACTGATCCAGCAGAACCGAGCAGCCGAAGCGCGTGCCGGGCGGGATTGGAATTTGCGAGGCGTTGATGAGTGGCAAGCATGTCGCGGTTTTGATGGGTGGATTGTCCTCCGAGCGGCCTGTGAGCTTGTCCTCGGGCAATGCCTGCGCTGCAGCCCTCGAAGGCGAAGGGTTCAAGGTCACGCGGGTGGATGTCGGTCGCGATATCGGGCGCGTTCTCCAGGATCTGAAGCCGGATGTGGCTTTCAACGCGTTGCATGGCCCCTATGGTGAGGATGGCACTATTCAGGGCGTGCTCGAATATCTCGAAATCCCCTACACGCATTCCGGTGTTCTGGCTTCGGCGCTGGCCATGGACAAGAAGCAGGCCAAGATCGTGGCAGCCCAGGCGGGTATTCCGGTTGCTGAGGCGCTCGTGATGGACCGGCTCGACATTGGTAACGGGCATCCGATGAAGCCTCCCTATGTGGTGAAGCCGGTTCGTGAGGGCTCCAGTTTTGGGGTGGTCATCGTCCGTGAAGACATGACTCATCCGCCGCAGATCCTCACGTCCAGTGAGTGGCGTTACGGCGACGTCGTGATGGTTGAGCGTTATGTCGGGGGTCGCGAGCTGACCTGCGGCGTCATGGATGGCAAGGTGCTCGGTGTGACTGAGATCGTGCCGCTTGGCCACAGCTTCTACGACTACGACTCCAAGTATGCAGCGGGTGGGTCGCAGCACGTGCTTCCCGCGGAAATTTCACCGAAAATTTACCAAAAAATACAATCATTAGCGCTGAAGGCACACCAGGCGCTCGGGTGTCGCGGAGTGAGTCGGTCCGACTTCCGCTACGACGATCGTCTCTCCGAAGATGGTGATCTGATTTGGCTGGAACTCAACAACCAGCCTGGCATGACCCCCACCTCGTTGCTGCCCGAAATGGCGGCTCATGCTGGTTATAGTTTTGGTGAATTTGTTCGTTGGATTGTGGAGGACGCTTCTTGTTCTCGTTGAGCGGTAACAAAATGGCTGAGGTGTCCGGACGCTATCCGGCGGCGCCTGTTGCCTCTTCGGAGGCCAAGGTGCTTCCGCGTCCGCTGCGCCGCATTGTTCGTTTCGTCATCAGCCTGTGCTCGGGGCGGATTGTTCTTCCCCGTCATCTCGGCAAGGCCAGCCTTGCGGCATTCTACGGTGCTGTTTGTGCCCATGGAGTTGTCGTCGGCGGCCATGCGCCTGCGGTCATGCAGGTGGTTACATCCACTGCTGGTTTTGCGGTCGAAGATGTTCGTGTCTCCGGCAATCAGCATACGTCCGAAATCGACATTCTCCAGTTGCTAGGTCTCGACGGTTCGACGAGCCTGCTTGGTCTTGATATCGCTTCTGCCCGTAGGTCGCTTTCGGAGCTTCCCTGGGTGGAGCAGGTCGAGGTTCGCAAGGTCTATCCGTCGACGGTCGAGGTTACGCTGCGCGAACGTCAGGCCTATGCCATCTGGCAGCACGGCAATGATCTTTCGCTGATCGAACGTTCCGGCTCGGTCATTGCGCCGCTGCGTGATAACAAGTTCGCATCCCTGCCGCTCTTCGTCGGTCGTGATGCCGAGACGGCTGCTGCGTCGATCGATGAAGAGTTTTCGAAGTGGCCGTCCATTGCCTCGCGGGTGAAGGCCTTCGTGCGGGTCGGCGGTCGCCGCTGGGATGTTCATCTCGACAACGGCATCGTGGTGCGCTTGCCGGAAGAGAATGTTGCGGGCGCTCTTGCGCTGCTCAACCGTTTCGATGCGGAGCAGCAGGTTCTGTCCCGTGACGTTGCTATGATTGATATGCGTCTTCCCGACCGGGTAGCCGTGCGCCTGACGCCTGGTGCGCAGGAACGTCGCACTGCAGCCCTCGAAGAACGTCGCAAGGCACTCAAGAAGCTGGAGCGGAAGATATGAGCATCTTTGGTGGCTCCTCCTTCGGTCTTCCTCGCGCGAAGCCGCTTTCGTCCAAGCGGGCGCACGTCGTTTCGGTCCTCGATATCGGTACGACCAAGGTGGTCTGCATCATCGCGCGCCTGACGCCGCGCCGCGAATCGGCGGTGCTGCCGGGCCGTACCCACAATGTCGAGGTGATCGGTCTCGGCCACCAGCGTTCGCACGGTATCAAGTCCGGCGTGATTGCGGATCTTGATGCGGTCGAAAACGTCGTGCGCCTCGCCGTCGATGCGGCCGAGCGCATGGCTGGTCTGACCGTCGAGAGCCTGATCGTCAACGTCTCTGCCGGCCGTATCGGCTCAGACGTCTATACCGCAACCATCGACCTGGGTGGTCAGGAAGTCGAGGCTGGCGACTTGCGCAAGGTGCTGATCGCTGCCGGACAACAGTCGCAGGGAAATGACCGTGCCGTGCTGCACTCGCTTCCCACCGGCTTTTCTCTTGACGGAGAGCGGGGAATCCGCGATCCCCTTGGAATGTATGGCGATGTTCTCGGCGTCGACATGCACGTGGTCACGGCCGAACGAGCAGCACTCCGCAATCTGGAGCTCTGCATCAACCGCGCTCATCTGACCGTCGAGGGTGTTGTCGCAACGCCCTATGCCAGCGGCCTCGCAGCCCTGGTCGACGATGAAGTGGAGCTCGGTTGCGCGGCGATCGACATGGGCGGTGGCATGACCACCATCTCTGTCTTCGCTGAAGGCAAGTTGATCCATACGGACGCCATCGGGATCGGCGGTCACCATGTGACGACCGATCTGGCGCGCGGGCTTTCCACCCGTATCGAGGATGCAGAACGTCTGAAAGTCGTTCACGGTTCGGCTGTCGCCAACGGCGCCGATGATCGTGAAGTCGTGTCCGTCCCGCCGATCGGCGAGGATGATCGCGATCAGCCGACGCAGGTTTCGAAGGCGCTTTTGACCCGGATCATCAGCGCGCGGATCGAGGAAACCCTCGAAATGCTGCGCGACCGGATCCAGAAGTCGGGCTTTTCGCCGGTTGTTGGAAAGCGGGTTGTGCTGACGGGCGGCGCCTGCCAGCTGACCGGCATGCCGGAGGCGGCTCGCCGCATTCTGGCCCGGAACGTGCGTATCGGTCGTCCGATGGGAGTTTCTGGTCTGCCGGCGGCGGCCAAGGGACCGGCTTTCTCGACGGCCGTCGGCCTGACGATCTATCCGCAGATGGCGGATCAGGAAACACATGCCGGGCAGGGCGGGTTGTTCTCGCCCTTCGGCAACGGAAACAGCCGCTTCGCCCGCATGGGCCAATGGCTGAAAGAGAGTTTTTGAGTTTACCCGGCCGGACACAAGCTTCGGCCAAGGGAAATCTGTTGAAATGACATGGCCGGCTTGGCGATGCGGCCGGGAAAAGAAGGAACGGGTACCATGACCATCAAGCTGCAGAAGCCAGATATTACTGAGCTGAAGCCCCGCATCACCGTTTTCGGTGTCGGCGGCGGCGGCGGCAATGCCGTCAACAACATGATCACCGCTGGTCTGCAGGGCGTCGATTTCGTCGTCGCCAACACGGATGCCCAGGCGCTGACCATGACCAAGGCCGAGCGCATCATCCAGCTCGGCGTCAATGTCACGGAAGGCCTCGGCGCTGGCTCGCAGCCGGAAGTCGGCCGCGCGGCTGCTGAAGAGTGCATCGACGAGATCATCGACCATCTCAATGGTACCCATATGTGCTTCGTCACCGCCGGCATGGGTGGTGGTACCGGCACCGGTGCGGCTCCTGTCGTCGCTCAGGCCGCCCGCAACAAAGGCATCCTGACTGTCGGCGTCGTCACCAAGCCGTTCCACTTCGAAGGCGCGCGCCGCATGCGTCTTGCCGAGCAGGGCATCGAGGAACTGCAGAAGTCGGTCGACACGCTGATCGTCATCCCGAACCAGAACCTGTTCCGCATCGCCAACGACCGCACCACTTTCGCTGATGCCTTCGCAATGGCCGACCAGGTTCTGTATTCTGGCGTTGCCTGCATCACCGACCTGATGGTCAAGGAAGGCCTGATCAACCTCGACTTCGCGGACGTTCGCTCCGTGATGCGCGAGATGGGCCGCGCGATGATGGGCACCGGCGAAGCCTCCGGCGAAGGCCGCGCGATGCAGGCTGCAGAGGCTGCAATTGCCAACCCGCTGCTCGACGAAACTTCGATGAAGGGCGCCCAGGGCCTCTTGATCTCGATCACTGGCGGTCGTGACCTGACGCTCTTCGAAGTCGACGAAGCTGCGACCCGCATTCGCGAAGAAGTCGATCCGGATGCCAACATCATCCTCGGCGCTACCTTCGATGAAGCGCTGGAAGGCATCATTCGCGTCTCCGTCGTCGCCACCGGCATCGACCGCGCTGCTCTTGCCTCCAAGGGCTTCGAAGCCGCGCCGCTGGCAAAGCCCGCTATGCGTTCTTCCGCGGCCGTTGCTCCGGCACCGGCCGCATATCAGCCTGCAATGACGCAGGCCCCCAAGCCGACCATGGATCCGGTCGCAGACACCATCCGTTCGGCTGAAGCCGCCATGGAACGGGAACTCGAAATCGCCGTCGCCCGTCAGCCGGTAAGCCAGCCGCAGCCTGCTCCGCAGCAGGAATTCCGTCCGGCAAGCCGCCTGTTCGCTTCGCCGGCACCGGAAGCAGCGCCTGCTCCGCAGATGGTTCAGCCCGTCGCCCCGGCTCCGGCTCCGGTGATGAGCCAGCCAGCTCCGGTCATGCAGCACCCGGCTCCGGTCATGCAGGCGCCTGTTGCGCCGGCACCGATCATGTCTGAGCCCCGCATGGCTGCTGAACCGGTTCGCATGCCGAAGGTCGAGGACTTCCCGCCGGTGCTGCGCGCCGAAATCGATCACCGCGCCCAGCCCGCAGCTCCGGCTGCCCAGGACGAGCGCGGCCCGATGGGTCTCCTGAAGCGCATCACCAACTCGCTTGGGCGTCAGACCGACGAGGAGCCTGTCATGGGTGACATGACCGGTTCGGCACCGGCCGCCCCTTCGCAGCAGCGCCGTCCGCTCTCGGCAGAGGCCAGCCTCTACGCTCCTCGTCGCGGCCAGCTGGACGATCACGGTCGTGCAACGCCGGCTCGTGCCACCAGCGAAGACGACCAGCTCGAGATCCCGGCTTTCCTTCGTCGCCAGACGAGCTGATCGCCGGACGCAAGCGTCAACAGAAACCCGGGTCGAGAGGCCCGGGTTTTTGCGTTTCACGGCCTGTTTCAGTCCGTAGAATTCTTGAGGATAATCAAGGGGCTGAGTTCGTTACAGAGCGAAAGAATCAGTGATTTGGCTAGAGTGCCGGTCGCACGTATGTATGAAATCGAAACAGGGCTCAGTTGAGTCTTTTGCTACGCGTTTGCGACGGGAAGTTTCAGATCCACCGCCTCGTCGCTCCATTTTAAGGCTATCGGAATGGCAATTGCTTTGCTCGGATTTCAAACAACGATCGCAGCGCCGCTCACGCTGACTGGGATCGGGGTTCATTCCGGTCGCGACGTTACGATCACTTTCCAGCCTGCCGAGGCCGGCACAGGGATCGTGTTTCAGCGGCAGCACGACGATGGCACCGTGAGCGAGTATCGCGCCGTATCCGCTCACGTAGGCAATACCGATCTGTGCACCGTGCTCGGCACCAATCCGGCCCGCTCGATCGCAACCATCGAACATGTCATGGCGGCCATCTATGCGCTGGGTCTCGACAATCTTGTCATCGAGGTCGACGGTGCGGAAATGCCGATCATGGATGGCAGCTCGGAAGTGTTTATCGACGCCATCGAGCAGGTTGGCATTAGCAATCTCGGCGTGAAGCGCCGCTACATTCGCGTCACCAAGCCAGTGCGCATCGAATCGGGTGCCTCTTGGTCTGAATTTCGCCCCTATGACGGCACGCGCTTCGAAGTCGAAATCGATTTCGACAGCAAGCTGATCGGTCGCCAGAAGTGGGAAGGGGACCTGACGGCTGAGACCTTCAAGAACGAGTTGTGCCGGGCCCGTACGTTCGGCTTCATGCGTGATGTCGAGCGCCTCTGGGCCGCCGGTTTCGCGCTGGGCTCGTCGCTGGAAAATTCGGTCGTCATTTCCGACGACGATACGGTTATCAATGTCGAAGGCCTGCGCTACGAGAAGGACGAGTTCGTCCGTCACAAGACACTGGATGCCGTAGGCGATCTGGCGCTTGCTGGCGCGCAGTTCATTGGCTGCTATCGTTCCTACCGCGGTGGTCACAAGATGAACGCCAATGCGCTGAAGGCGCTGCTGAGCGATCCCTCGGCGTATGAAGTCGTGGAAGCGCCAAGCCGCAGTCATCAGGTCCGGGCACGGGAATTCGTTCCGGTCCAGGTGCCTGAATTCGCGCCCTGGTCTGCCTGAGCGGAAAATAGGCAAGTTACTGATCGAGCGCCGGCTTCCTCAAGGAGGCCGGCGTTTTTGCTGGGGGACAGAAGATGCTGAATGAACGGCACTTTCTGGACGTCTCGCCACAAAAATGCGTTAAAGTCACATCACTGCGTTGCCCTAGTGCCGCTTTTGTGGCTAGAAACGCCAGTTGAAGGCGACGGTTTTCAAGCGGCGCTGCAATCGGGATCTTTCGAATGAATCAAGTGGGATCGGTCGTTGTGAAGAAAGCCGCGCGTATTGCAGGCCTGTGCGTGATGATGTCGGTGGGAGCCGTGCTCGCCGGATGCCAGTCGGATCCGGATATCGATATCAGCAAGCTTGCTGCCGAGACCGAACCGCCGGAAGTGCTCTACAATCAGGGCCTCGCAAATATCAAGGCGGGGAACATGAGCGAAGCATCGCGCAAGTTCGACGCGGTCGATGCGCAGCATCCTTTCTCGGAATGGTCACGCAAGGCGCTCGTCATGAGCACCTTCACCAAGTATCGTCTCGGCCGCTATGCCGATGCGATTGCGACCGGCAACCGCTACATGAACCTCTATCCGAAGTCCGAGGATGCGGCCTATGCGCAGTACCTCGTCGGCCTTTCTTACTGGAAGCAGATCTCGAACGTCACGCAGGATCAGCGCAATTCGGTCAAGACGATCGAGGCGATGCAGCGTGTGGTCAACGAATTCCCCGATTCGGAATATGTCGAGGATGCACAGGCGAAGATCCGTTTTGCGCGCGACCAACTTGCCGGCAAGGAGATGCAGGTCGGACGCTACTATCTGGAGCGTAAGGAATACCTCGCTGCCATCTCGCGTTTCCGCGTCGTGGTCGAGCAGTATCCGAATACCAACCAGATCGAGGAAGCGCTGGCACGCCTGGTTGAAGCCTATTTTGCCATGGGCGTCGTCTCGGAGGCTCAAGCAGCGGCAGCTGTTCTCGGCCACAACTATCCGGACAGCCAGTGGTACGCAGACTCCTACAAGCTGTTGCAGCGGGGCGGTGTAGAACCGCGTGAGAACACCGGGTCGTGGATCACCCGCGCCGGTCGCAGGCTGCTGGTCGGGACCTGACGGTCCCTCGTCACGAAGTGAGATTCTGAGCCCATGCTGGTCCAGCTGTCGATCCGGGATATCGTTCTGATCGAGCGGCTGGATCTCGCTTTTGAAACCGGTCTTTCCGTGCTGACCGGTGAGACCGGCGCTGGCAAATCAATTTTGCTGGACAGTCTTTCGCTGGCGCTCGGTGGGCGGGGCGATGGCTCGCTCGTGCGGCACGGCGAAGACAAGGGACAGGTCACAGCGGTCTTTGACGTCCATGGTGGCCATGCTGCCCGTACCTTGCTCAAGGGCAATGGTGTCGACGACGACGGCGACCTGATCTTCCGGCGTGTCCAGTCTGCCGATGGCCGTACACGCGCCTATATCAACGATCAGCCCGTCAGCGTCCAACTCATGCGGCAGGTCGGGCAGTTGCTCGTCGAGATCCATGGCCAGCATGATGACCGTGCGCTGATAGACACGAACGCCCATCGCATGTTGCTCGACGCGTTTGCGGGCTTGACCGACGAGGCCGTTGACCTCGGCGAGAGCTACCGCCGATGGCGAGAAGCGGAACGGTCGTTCAAGACGCACAAGGCGAAGGTCGAGGCTGCGGCACGCGAGGCGGATTATCTCCGTGCCTCTGTTGAAGAACTCGAAACGCTGTCGCCGCTCGATGGCGAGGAGGACGAGCTAGCTGAACGGCGTTCGGCCATGCAGAAGTCGGAGCGAATCGCTGGCGACATTGCAGAGGCATCCGAATTCCTGAACGGCAACGCTTCGCCCGTGCCGCATATCGCCTCGCTGATGCGCCGGTTGGAGCGCAAGAGCCACGAGGCGCCTGGATTGCTCGAAGAGACTGTACAGCTTCTCGGCACGGCCCTGGACACGTTGTCTGCCGCCCAGATGGAAGTGGAAGCGGCATTGCGCCGCACGGAATTCGATCCGCGCGAACTGGAGCGGGTCGAGGAGCGTCTATTTGCGCTTCGGGCTGCCGGCCGAAAATATTCGGTTGCCGTCGTCGACCTGCCGGCGCTGGCAGAAAAGATGGTTGCCGATCTTGCGGATCTCGATGCCGGTGAAGAGCGCCTCGGACAGCTTGAAGCGGCGGTCCGCGAAACAAAGTCCCATTACGACCATCTGGCACAGCAACTCTCGGAAAAGCGGCAAAACGCGGCACAGGCGCTGGCGGATGCCGTGATGCAGGAGTTGCCGGCGCTCAAGCTGGAGCGGGCGCGCTTCATGGTTGAAGTGGTGGCCGACCCCGAGAATGCCACTGCCGATGGTATAGACACTGTCGAGTTTCATGTTCAGACGAACCCAGGCACGCGCCCGGGTCCGATCATGAAAGTGGCATCGGGGGGTGAACTGTCCCGCTTCCTGCTGGCACTGAAGGTCGCTCTCGCCGATCGCGGGTCCGCGCCGACACTGGTGTTTGACGAGATCGATACGGGTGTTGGTGGCGCCGTGGCTGACGCGATCGGTCAGCGGCTGAAGCGGCTCTCGGCCAAGGTTCAGGTGCTCTCAGTCACTCATGCACCGCAGGTCGCCGCACGCGCGTCGACGCATTTCCTGATTTCCAAGGGCCCGACCGGCGACGCCGGGGACAAGATCGCGACGCGGGTTGCTATCATGGAGCCGGAGCTTCGCAAGGAAGAGATCGCGCGGATGCTGGCCGGCGCTTCGGTGACGGATGAGGCGCGTGCGGCCGCTGCGAAGCTACTGGCGGCAGGGGAGTGATATCCTGCAGGTGGCGGTTGCGCTCCATGGCAAAACCTGTTTCGCTGATCTGCCATGCTTGAACTGATCCAGATCTACTGGGCTGAAACCCTTGCAGTGCTCTCCGTCGTTCTGGGAACGGTTGCGGCCACGCATGCTGCGATGACCAAGCGGGAGGTCCGATCGGCCCTTGGGTGGGTCGGAGTGATCATCCTGTCGCCGCTGGTGGGGGCCATGATCTATGCGGTGGCCGGGATCAATCGCATCCGGCGGGCAACGCTTATCTCCCGGCGCGCTCTGGAACTCGACGAGATCTGGCGCAGTCTGTCTCTCTATGCCGTCAGCCGGGAGGCGGTGGCAGCCCAGTTCGGCACCCGGTTCGGGCAGATGAAGCTGCTCGGGGACAAGGTCAGCCGCCATCCGCTCTCCTCGGGCAACCGCATCGCCATGCTCACCACCGGCGAGGAGACCTTCGATGCCATGTGCGGTGCGATCGAGGCGGCGCAGTTCAGCATCATCCTTGAGACCTACATCTTCGACCGCGATGCGGTGGGGAAGCGTATTGCCGATTGCCTTATCGCTGCGCATAGGCGGGGCGTTGCAGTCCGCGTCATCGTTGACGCCGTGGGCGCGCGCTACAGTGTTCCCAGCATCATCGGCTATCTGAAGGAAGGTGGCGTTCCGGTCGCCGTATTCAACGGCCAGGTCATCATGGGTCTCCGGCTGCCTTACGCCAATCTTCGTACGCACCGGAAGATACTGGTCGTGGATGGTGGAACGGCTTTTGTGGGCGGCATGAATATCCGCGCCGGCTTTGTCGGGCGGGATGGCGCGCGTGACACCCATTTCCGTGTGACCGGCCCTGTTGTTGCCGATATCCTCGCAGTGGCCGCCGAGGACTGGCATTTCGAGACCGGGGAGATCCTGCTTGGGCCCGAATGGCGTGTTCGGCTGGACGAAGCCGTGCCGGGGGCGGGGACGTCGGTTCGCGCCGTGGTCTCCGGACCGGACACTCACATCGAGACGAACCACCGGCTGCTTCTCGGTGCCTTCTCCGTCGCCGAACGGTCGATCCGAATTGTCTCGCCCTACTTTCTTCCGGATACCACGTTCCTCGCGGCGCTGAATACGGCGGCGCGGCGCGGGGTACAGGTGGATGTGATCGTGCCGTCCCAGAACAATCTCGCAATCGTCGCCAGGGCGATGATGGGGCAGTTCGACCAGATCCTGCGAGAGGGATGTCGTGTCTACTTCTCGACAGGTCCATTCGACCACTCGAAGCTCATGGTCATTGACCGCCAATGGTGCTTCGTCGGGTCCTCGAATCTTGATTCGCGTTCCCTTCGGCTGAATTTCGAAATCGACCTAGAGGTCTATGATCGGGTGCTGGCCGAGCAGATCGAGGATCGCATCGATATGAGCCTCGCCACTGCCGAGGAGCTCAGTCTGCAAGACCTGAAATCGCGTTCTCTGCCGAACCGGCTTCTCGACCGCTTGTTCTGGCTGGGATCGCCCTATCTATGAATGGGGTGGCCGTTTGCGGCGGTTTCCCAACCGAGATCGACCTTCTGCCAATCGACGACAGATGAAACCGGTGTGATGAAGAAGACCAAGCCCAGCCTCGCCCGCACGATGGTCACGTCCATTCGTAATCGCAAATGGCGGCCGGGAGAGCCAAATGCGTCTGATGTCGCCGATGGCGTCATGACGGTTGCCTCCTACAACGTGCATAAATGCGTAGGCACGGACGGTCGTTTTGATCCGGAGCGGATCATCGATGTCATCCGCGAGATTCGTCCCGACGTGATTGCGCTGCAGGAGGCCGATCAGCGTTTCGGCGAGCGCTCCGGTCTGCTGGACCTCAATCGCCTCCGCCTGGAGACGGGTCTCTTGCCAGTGCCTGTGATCGCCGGCCCGAAGTCGCATGGCTGGCGCGGCAATGTGCTGCTGTTTCGAGAGGGGATCGTGCGCGATGTCCATCAGATGGCGCTGCCGGGGCTTGAGCCGCGAGGCGCGCTGGTCGCGGAAATCGATCTTGAGGGCCGGGCAGGGCTGCGGGTGATCGCAGCGCATCTCGGGCTCTTGCGCTGGGCACGGCGCCAGCAGGCGGATGTGATTGTTGATCTGCTGCAAAATCGGGCCGAGCGCCCGACGCTGCTGATGGGAGATTTCAACGAGTGGCGACTTGGGCCGGGCTCTGCGCTGACACGGCTGGAGCCTATCTTCGGGCCTTTGCCGCCGCCAGTCCCGAGTTTCCCTGCCCGGCTGCCAGTACTTTCGCTCGATCGCATCATGTCCAACCGGGCGGGGCTGATCGCCGATCTCACGGCCCACGACACGCCGCTCGCACGCGTTGCGTCCGATCACCTGCCGCTCACCGCAAGGCTCGACCTCAGCAAGGTGGACGACTGAGCTCGCGCTCTTTTCATTCGCCAATTTTCCGCTAAACCCGACGGGAGCATTCGGAGGACGCCATGGCCGTTGACACCCTTCCCGTCGAAACCCTGACCGAAGAGCAGGCCAAGGCCGAGCTTGAGCGGCTGGCCGCCGAGATTGCCCATCACGATGCGCTTTATCACGGCAAGGACAAGCCGGAGATATCGGATGCGGATTACGATGCGCTGAAGCGGCGCAACGACGCGATCGAGGCGCAGTTCCCGCAGCTTGTGCGTACCGACAGCCCGTCGCAGCGTGTCGGCGCTGCGCCTGCCGGGATCTTTGCGCAGGTGGTTCACGCACGGCCGATGCTGTCGCTCGACAACACCTTTTCCGACGAGGACGTGCAGGACTTTGTCGCCTCTGTTTACCGTTTCCTCGGTCAGTTTCCCGACAATTCGATTGCCTTCACAGCGGAACCGAAAATTGACGGTCTGTCGATGTCGCTGCGCTATGAGAGCCGTAGGCTCGTGACGGCGGCGACGCGCGGCGATGGCACGACCGGCGAGAACGTCACCGCCAATATACGGACCATCAAGGAGATCCCGACGGAGCTTCCGGCGGGCGCTCCCGATGTCGTTGAGGTGCGCGGCGAAGTCTATATGGCGAAGTCGGACTTCATGGCGCTCAATGCGCAGATGGAGGCCGAGGGCAAGCAGACCTACGTGAACCCCCGGAACACGGCATCCGGCTCGCTCCGCCAGCTCGATCCGAAGGTTACCGCAAGCCGCAATCTGCGCTTCTTTGCGTATGCCTGGGGCGAGATGAGCCAGATGCCCGCCGACACGCAGTGGGAGATGGTACAGGTCTTCAAGCACTGGGGCTTCCCCGTCAATCCGCTCACACGGCGGCTGAACTCGGTCGAAGCGATCCTTGACCACTACCGCGAAATCGGGCTCCAGAGGCCGGATCTGGACTACGACATCGACGGCGTCGTCTACAAGGTCGACCGGCTTGATCTGCAGGCGCGCCTTGGCTTCCGGTCCCGTTCACCCCGCTGGGCAACCGCGCACAAGTTCCCGGCAGAGCAGGCGTTTACCACGGTCGAAGCGATTGATATCCAGGTCGGACGGACGGGGGCACTGACGCCGGTTGCCCGGCTCACCCCGATCACGGTGGGTGGCGTCGTGGTAACCAATGCCACGCTCCACAATGAGGATTACATCAAGGGCATCGGGAATTCAGGCGACCGGATTCGACCGGACGAGCATGATATCCGGATCGGCGATACCGTAATCGTGCAGCGCGCCGGCGACGTGATCCCGCAGGTCCTCGACGTGGTGCTGGAAAAGCGTTCAGCCGATGCTGCTCCCTACGTGTTTCCGAAGACCTGCCCGGTGTGTGGCAGCCATGCGGTCCGTGAGAAGAACGAGAAGACCGGGAAGCTCGATTCCGTCACGCGCTGCACGGGCGGTTTCGTTTGTCGCGCTCAGGCCGTCGAGCACATCAAGCACTTCGTGTCGCGCAATGCCTTCGACATTGAGGGATTGGGGGCAAAGCAGGTCGATTTCTTCTTCGAGAATGACGATCCGGCGCTGATGATCCGCACCGCGCCCGATATCTTCACGCTGAAGGCGCGCCAGGATCGCTCGCTGACCAAGCTCGAAAATATCGAAGGCTT
Source organism: Allorhizobium sp. (assembly GCA_046294755.1). Classification (GTDB taxonomy): domain Bacteria; phylum Pseudomonadota; class Alphaproteobacteria; order Rhizobiales; family Rhizobiaceae; genus Allorhizobium. The sequence goes on from JBKBON010000011.1 coordinate 53,829, forward strand.
CGGCCGCGTGAGCGTGCGCAAACTGTTCGAGGCCATCGACGCGCGGCGCGAGATTGCACTCAACCGTTTCATCTTTGCCCTTGGCATCCGGCATGTCGGCGAGACGACGGCCAAGCTTCTGGCGCGTTCCTATGGGAGCTACGCAGCCTTTGCGGAGGCGATGCAGGCGGCCGGACCGAAATTCGGGGACGCTTGGAACGAACTCAACAGCATCGAGGGCATTGGCGAGGTGGTCGCCGCTTCGATCGTCGAGTTCTTCAAGGAGCCGCGGAATCTTGAGGTTGTACAACGGTTGCTGAGCGAAGTCCGGCCTCTTGATGCAGAGGCCCCCGTCGTTAGCGATAGTCCCGTTGTGGGCAAGACGGTGGTCTTTACCGGATCGCTTGAACGCTTTACGCGCGACGAGGCGAAGGCGCGTGCCGAAGGGCTGGGAGCCAAGGTCGCAGGCTCGGTATCGAAGAAAACGGATTATGTGGTGGCCGGCCCCGGTGCGGGCTCAAAGCTCGACAAGGCGCGCGAACTCGGCGTCGAAGTTATGACCGAGGACGAGTGGCTTTCGCTTATTGGCGGCTAAGATCACGCAGCGCTGATGGCGGTGTCCGCTAGGGCCGTGCCAGCGGTCTCGGCCTGCGGGCTCCGCGGCAGGTCGCGCTCAAGGACGATGCGGTTGCGGCCTGAGGTCTTGGCCATATAGAGCGCCCGGTCCGCCGCGGCGTAGACGGCAGAAAAATCGCGTAGCGGCGTGATATCGGCGAGGCCGCCGGATACCGTGACCGCGATCGACTGGTGGTACGCCTCGATCAACCGATTGGCGACGGAGCGCCTCAGGAGCTCGACTGTGGACACAACTTCGGCGAAGGCGGTGTCCTGGAAGAGAATGGCGAACTCCTCGCCCCCGATGCGCGCGACGAGGTGTGAAGGTCCGACAATCTCTGTCAGCGTTGCCGCCACCGAAACGATCACATCGTCACCGGCCAAGTGCCCGTAGCGGTCGTTGATCTGCTTGAAGCGGTCGATATCGAGTATCAGCAGATGTCCGCGCTCGACTTGGGAGAAGTCTTCGATAAACGCCCGGCGGTTGAGAAGACCAGACAGCATGTCGGTCCGGCTCAATTGCCTGAACTCGAGGCGTGTGCGTGCCAGATGTATGACCGCATAGCCCATATAGAAGCAGCACAGCATGGTCAGCGCGAAGGCGACAATCACGGCGATCCCGCATCCGATCGCAAGGTCTCGCGTCAAAGGATTAAGTAGAACATCGAATGCGTGCAGCACGAACAGCAGCGCTGCAACCATAAAACAGGCAATGAATGAGTTTCGGGTCGACAGTCGCATCGCGAAACGAAATACGGTGTCCCAGTTATCGAACTCTGTCAGCCCAATGTCGCGGATAACCCACGCCTCGATCTTCTTCTTCAACATGATTGGACCACACAACAAGACTGAAACGAAAGTTTTCGTGCAGCAGAGAGCAGGCTCAGCGCCGCCTATTGTCATTGAAATGTATGGCCCCGTGCCCCCGCGGCCCTTTACATCAAGGTGACGAATGCAACCTGGAGAGTAAAGTCCCCTTGTGCATTTCTACCTGTTTTAATCCCTCAAGAATTAAATTTGGATGAATCTGCAACTTATGATCGCAGTTCAATTCGTATTGATACGGGACGTTCAGGGCTCGGTGTAACCCGAGGGCCTGATGTGCAGCCTGTGGCGTGTCGGGTCATTGGAAAAGATCAGGCCGCCTTGAGAGGTCGAGCCGGCCGCGACATAGTCGAAGGTGGTCTCTGCGTCCTCGATCGTCGTTTCGCCATTGAGGAGGGTTGCTTTCACCGCTACGGCCGCTGCTGCCTGGTCACCGTCGTTGCGGATCTCGATCATCACCCGCCATCCGGAGGTAAGGGGATCGATGGCGAGAACATGGGCCGACAGTTCCGGTGGACGATCGGCGGTTGTGGCGGCTTCGAAAACTATCCAGCCGGTAATGGCCAGGACGATCAGGGTAGAAACGAGGCCGGTCAACCATTCGATCCGGTGGGTGCGGAAGTTTTCGGCCTGTTGCTCAAGAGTTGGACGGGTCATGATCGGGTTCCTCACAAGACGAGGCGGGCTGCGGCCGCGCCGATCGCTGCCGGGAAGCCGAGGACGATGATCGTCAGTATGGCTTCCGTGGTGGCAAGATCGTCCAGCCGACCGAAGGTCCACAGGGAATAGAGACTGACGGCGAGGGCGACGACATAGCCCGGAAGGGTAAAGCGGATGAAGGCGTGCCACACCGGCGTTCCCTCTTCCAAACTGTGGCTGCCTTTGAAGGCGAGCGCATAGACGAAACCGTGCATCAGGAGCAGCGAAACGATCAACAATGACAGGGCGTGCCAAACGGTCATCTTGTAGGCGAGGAGGATCATCTCCTCGGTCGGTGCGAGATTGAGCGACAGGTATAGCGCCCCCACAGCCATCAGAAAGAGTTCAGTGACATAGCCCGTCTCGCGGGACGCGGGGGCGTCCTCCTCCTCATCGGTGTCCTCCTCGTCCTGCATACTCAGCTGACTGCGACCGAGCAGTGCGCCGATGCTGGCGGGGACGGCCTGAAGGGCCACCATGCCAACCCATTCCCGCGGGGGCATGTCCGGCGAGATGACACCCAGCAGAAGCAGGATCAGTGCGCTGGCGACCACACCCATGCCATAGGCCGCAATCGCGTCGCGAGCGGATTCGCGCCAGGTTGCTGTTCGCTCGAAGCCGATGCGATGCGAGAGGAACAGGAGGAGGGGCATATTGAGGACCAGCAGGAGAAGCAGCCGCTCGCGCTCCATGTAAAAGCCGAGGAACCACATTTCCATGGTCATCAGCATGGGTATGGAGAAGAGCAGGGCGCCAGCGAAACCGCGCGCGAGGCCGATCAGGAACCGGTCGAGGTTTTTCTGATCGTCACGGTCGTCATCGATTGCCGTCATTGTTCCATCCTCGTCCACCGGGCAGGGAATGCATCAGGGGCGAGGCTTGTTCCCTGCGTTAACGACATACGGCGGCCCAGGGGCCGCCACGTGGTCTGTCGAGTGCGTGCAGGTAGGTGTGTCCGCAGGCTCAGCCCTTTGGCTTGAAGCTCTTTTTCTTGAGCCCCCCGGAGCCGCCGCGATCGTCGAACTTGCCTTTCGCTTTGCCGGCAAAGGCAGGCTTGTCACCCTTGGGCTTGCCGGACCAGTCAGGTTTGGCTGGCTTGTCCCATGCGTTCGATGCGCCCTTGGGCTTCTTCTTGAAGCCAGCCTTATCGTCGCTCCAGTCGGTGCGCTTCGGCTTGGCCGAGGCATCGCCCCAGACTTCCGAGTCGGTCACGGCCATGGCATCACGAGGACGGGCGGCGCCATCGTCCTTGCGGGCAAATGACTTCTTGTCGCCGAAGCCCTTCTTCTCGGCATAGGGCTTCTTGTCGCCGAAAGGCTTCTTGTCGCCGTAGCCCTTTTTCTCGTAGGTCTTGCGATCGCCTTCCTCGCGCGGCGGGCGGGGAGCGCGTTCCTTCGGCGGTGCGCCGAAGTCAGGCATGCCAGGAAGCTGCGCCAGCGTAATGCCGCGCTCCATGGTTTTGTTCGGGCCGAGCGCACCGAGGAAGGTGTCGAGAGCGCTTGCGGCGATCTCGACGAATGTCTCCTCCGGCTGCATCTTGATTGCGCCGATTTCGTTCTTGGTGATGTTGCCATTGCGGCAGAGCATCGGGATCAGCCAGCGTGGCTCGGCATTCTGACGGCGGCCGACGGAGACGGAGAACCAGACGCTCGGACCAAAATCGCCACGCGGCTTGGTCGCAGCATTGGACGGGTTGGCGTAGTCGGGTTCCTTGCGTGCCTTGCCCGCTTCGAGGCTGACTGGGATCAGGTCTTCCGGTGCCGAGCGCTTGCCGCGCTGCAGACGCAGGAAGGCGGCGGCCACCTGTTCGGCGCCATGGGTCGCGATAAGCGCCTCGATCATGGGCGCCTCGTCCTCGGTGATGACTTCCGTCAGCGAAGGATCTGCCATGAGGCGTTCGTCGTCGCGGGCCTGAACTTCGTCGGCAGACGGCGGCAGCGCCCAGGTCGGGCGGACATTGGCACCAGCGAGGAGACGCTCGGCCTTGCGGCGGGCGCTGTTCGGCACGATCAGCGCAGATACACCCTTGTTGCCAGCGCGACCGGTACGGCCAGAGCGGTGCAGAAGGGTTTCGGAATTGGTGGGGAGGTCAGCGTGGATGACAAGCTCCAGGCCCGGCAGGTCGATACCGCGGGCGGCGACATCGGTCGCGATACAAACACGGGCACGACCGTCGCGCATAGCCTGCAGCGCGTGGGTGCGTTCGTTCTGCGAAAGCTCGCCGGAGAGGGCGACGACCGAGAAACCGCGATTGTGCAGCCGGGATGTCAGATGGTTCACCGCAGCGCGGGTGGAGCAGAAGACGATCGCATTGCGGGCTTCGTAGTAGCGCAGAACGTTGATGATGGCGTTCTCGCGGTCGGGGTTGGCGACCGCCAACGCACGGTACTCGATGTCGACGTGCTGCTTCTGCTCGGAGACCGTCTCGATCCGGCGCGCGTCGCGCTGGTAGCTCTTGGCGAGGTCCGCGATCGAGCGCGGTACGGTTGCCGAGAACATCAGCGTGCGGCGGTCCTCGGGCGATTCTTCCAGAATGAACTCGAGATCTTCACGGAAGCCCAGGTCGAGCATCTCGTCGGCTTCATCGAGGACGACCACGCGCATCTGGGAGAGATCCAGCGCCCGACGGGTGATATGGTCGCGCAGACGGCCCGGTGTGCCGACGATGATATGGGCACCGCGCTCAAGGGCGCGACGCTCGTTGCGGATGTCCATGCCGCCGACACAGGAGCCGATAATGGCGCCGGTTTCGGCATAGAGCCATTCCAATTCGCGCATGACCTGCATGGCGAGTTCACGGGTCGGCGCAATGGCGAGGGCCAGGGGTGCGCCGGCGCGGTCGAAGCGACCGCCTTCGGGCAGCAGCGTGGGCGCCATGGCGAGGCCGAAGGCGACCGTCTTGCCGGATCCGGTCTGGGCGGAGACAAGCGCATCGCGACCTTGAAGGTCAGGGTCGATCATGGCCTGCTGCACCGGGGTAAGGGTCTCGTACCCGCGCTTGCGCAAGGCCTCAGCGATCGCCGGGACGATGGCGTCAAAATCAGTCATGGATTGGTCTTTCGAATGTGATGAATGATGCGGGCCAAAGCACCGCGCCCGCCGATTGCGGGTATGTTGGCGCTGTTCCTACTCGTCCGGGCCCGGAAAGTCGAGGGGGAGGCGGTGAAAAGGCGGCATATGGTGAAGGAACGGGGGGCTCGGCCTTGTCCGAATCCCTCGCAGGGCCTATGGCTTCCCGATGTCTATCTCCGATTTCTCCGGCAAGACCATCGCCATTGACTTCGAAACCGCCACGGAAGCGCGGGCGAGTGCCTGCTCCCTTGGGCTTGCCTTCATCGAAAACGGGCGGGTGGTCCGGGTGGAAGAGCGGCTGATCCGACCGCCGGATAATCGCTATTCCCCGTTCAACATCGCAATTCATGGCATCCGGCCCGAACACACGGTCGACGCGCCGGATTTTGCCGATGTCATGGCCGAGTTTGCCTCTGACTTCGAAGGCGCCCGCATGGTGGCGCACAATGCCTCCTTCGACTTTTCGGTGCTTCGCGCCTGCCTTGACCTATCCGGGTTGTTCTATCCGGAGCTCTCCTATCTCTGCAGCGTCAAGCTTGCTCAACGCCACTGGCCGGATCTCGGCTCACATCGGCTCAACGTTCTCGCAGCCCATCTCGGGCTCAGTTTTGCCCATCACAATGCTGCGGAGGACGCGCGCATTTGCGCCGAGGCATGCCTCGCCATGGCGCAGGAAGCCGAGGTTGCGGATTTCTTCGAGCTTGCGCTGAAACTCGGTCTCAATGTCGGGCGGCTCAATCGGGGAGGCTACGAACCCTGCTCCTTTGCCCGCAAGCCGCGACGGGTGGCCTCCTTGCAAGCTTGAGACGGCGCCTTATCTTTGGGGGGCTGTTCACAAAGGAGTGAAATCGATGTCCCTTAAACACTTGCTCGCCGCTGCCGCCGCTACGCTCGCGGTCGCCATGCCGGTTTCCGCCGAAGTCGTCGGAAAGGTGGGCGTGGACTGGGTCGGCAACGATATCATCGTCGAGGCGGTTACCGATCCCGAGGTGAAGGGCATCACCTGCCACGTTACCTATTTCAACCGCTCGATTATTGACCGTCTGTCGAAAGGCAACTGGTTCGAGGATCCGTCCAACAATTCCATCGCATGCCGCCAGACCGGTCCGATCGAGATCGGCGATATCGATTTGTCCAGGGACGGCGAAGAGGTGTTCCGGGAGGGGCTGTCGATCATCTGGAAGTCGCTGGTGGTCAACCGGATATATGACAAGAAGAACGATACGCTCATCTATCTGGCCCATTCGCGACAGGTCGTTGAGGGTTCAGCGAAGATGGCCATCTCCACGGTTCCGCTGTTCAATCAGGACGTCGTCTGGACATCCGGTAAGCCGCAGTGACAGCCCAGTTTTGGGGGGGACGCCCGCACCGCGCGTTTGTGTGATCCTGGTCACTTTTACTGCGACGGGCATTCCGTCATTCATCTCGGGCCGACGCCGCGTCACCCCCAATTTCGCAGTCGGTCGGAGAGGCACCTGTTCTACTCTCCACAAAAAGACGCCCTGGAGCCATCCGGATCCAGGGCGTTTTCTCAAGTCTCGCTAAAGACCTTACTTGACGTAGACGATCTTGCCGCCATTGGCAGCTTCTTCTACGTGGAACACGTTGGACGCCTGAACGCTCTCGGCTGCCAGAGCCTCGCCGATCGCCGGATCAGCACTGATCTGGGCCTGGGCTTCCGTCATCGATTCCGAGCTGTTGGACAGCTGCATCAGACGGGTGTGCTCCTGGCGGTTCTGGTCGTTGTCCAGGCTGTCGAGGCGGACGATGCTCACGCCCTCAGTCGCCATGGTCGTGGAATTGGTGGTGGTCGTCGTGTCGACCATCGGGTCGGCGGTCTGGGCCAGGGCAACGCCGGAAACGGACGCAATGGACATGGCACCGGCGAGCGCGAGCTTTACTGCAGAATTCATGATCTTTCTCCTTGGTTTCTTTTCAGAACCTTCCGCTTCGTCGGAAGCGATGGAGAAACGTGTCAGGGGGGTGTGAGTTCCGTATGTGGTAAAATTAGTATTAACTATAATGTGTTTGGCGCAATCGGAAAAATAGGGAACCTGCCAGGGTTTGACATCGCGCACACGGGAACGAGCCCCGACGATGTCGAGGCTCCTTCCTGGGAAGAGCGTTGTCGATCAGGCGGCCTGGGCCAGCTCGTCGGCAATCACGGTGTCGAGGTTGAGGAAGCAGACCATCGACTTCTCAAGGGCGACGATGCCGCGGCAGAAGGCGCGCTGGGCTTCCGGAATGATTTCCGGTGCCGGCTGCAGGTCTTCGCTCTTGATCGTCATCATGTCGGAGACCTGTTCAACCAGCAGACCCACCAGCTTGCCGGCGATGTCGGTCACGATGATGGCGGCGCGCTCGGACGGCTCGGTCATCTTCATGCCGAGGCGGCAGGCCATGTCGATAACCGGGATGACGGCACCGCGCAGGTTGATGAGACCGAGAACATATGGAGGCGTGTGCGGCATCGGGGTCACCGGTGCCCAACCACGGATTTCGCGGATGGCCATGATGTCGATGCAGAATTCCTGGTCGCCGAGGTGAAAGGATACAATCTCCAGATAGGCGCCCGACTGTTTGATGGCATTGCTCATGTTCAGAACTCTTCCCAGTGTTCTTGCGCCGCGGCAGCAGGGGCTGTTGCCGAAGCAGTTCGGTTAAACGATCCCGCGACCTTGTTCATCAGAGCCCGTGCGGGAGACGGTTTCTGTGCGGAGGCAGCCGGAGCTGTCTCCTGATGTCTGACATGAGCAGCGTCGCTCAAGTTCACCTTGAACTGCCCGACAAGCCGCGAAAGGTTTTCCGCGTCACTCGCCAGCGTATGGCTCGCCGCATTGGTCTGCTCCACCATGGCGGCATTCTGCTGCGTGACCTGATCCATCTGTCCGACGGCCGAATTGATCTCGCTCAGTCCAACCGATTGTTCTCTAGCGCTGGTAACGATTGCCTTAACGTGCTCATTAATTCGTAAAACATCTTCGCCAATGCGATGCAGGGCTTCGCCCGTCGCGGTGACCAGTTCGACCCCAGAGCGCACTTCGTCATTGGATCGGCCGACCAGGGTCTTGATGTCGCGGGCGGCTTCCGCGGCCCGCCCGGCAAGAGCCCGGACTTCCTGAGCCACTACCGCAAAACCTTTGCCGGCATCACCGGCGCGGGCCGCTTCGACGCCGGCGTTGAGCGCGAGGAGGTTGGTCTGGAAGGCGATTTCGTCGATGACGTTGATGATCTTGCCGATCTCCGCCGTGGCGCCTTCGATTCGTTCCATCGCCGCCATGGCGTCATTGACCACCGCACCGGACTTTTCAGCATAGTCCTTGGCGTTGTCGACCATGTGGCTTGCCTCTTCGGCGCGGTCGGTTGCCGTTTTGACCGTCTCCGTTATCTCCGACAGCGCCGCTGAGGTTTCTTCCAGCGAGGCGGCCTGCTGTTCAGTGCGGCGTGCTAGATCGTCGGCTGCGCTTCGCATCTGCTGGCTGTTGCCGTGGATCGAGCTGCTGTTGCTCGCAATCTCTGTCATCACCCGTTTGAGGTTTGTCGCAACCTCGTTGAAGTCCTTGCGCAGTCGCTCGAGATCGGGCGGGAAGGGGCCGGTGATGGATGCGCAAAGATCGCCCTTGGACAAGCGGGTAAGGCCCTCACCGAGAGCGTCGACTGCAAGCTTGAGATTGCGTGTGTCCGCCTCCATTGCGGAGGTGCGTGCTTCCCGCTCCGCCTCATTCTGTTGGCGTTGGGTTCTGGAGGTCTCTTCCAGTTCGCGCTTTTCGATGGCTGCCTTGCGCAAGATATCGGCAGAGCGTGCCATTCCACCGATCTCGTCACGCCTGTCTGTGCCGTCGACGGGTGAGTCATAGTCGCCGTCGGTGATCCTTTGCATGCTGCTGCGGACAAGGCGGATGCCGTTGGCGATCGAATTGCCATGGATTAGCTGCAGGGCGACCACGGTCAGGAAGGCGAGGCTGCCGAGGCCGAGCTGAAACATCAGGGCCTGATTGCTTCTGTTGGTCGCCTCGTTCACGTAGCCTTCAACGAGATTGCCTCCTGCGGCGGAAAGGTTGTTCAGCGCAGCGGCGAGGCGCTCCCCGGCGCCGTCTATGGCATCGTCGATCGCGGCATAATCCTCGTCCGGGGCGCCGGTCTCGACCATACGCTTGAGGTCGACCTGGATTGCCTGAACGACTGTCTTCAGATCCTCGTCGTAGCTCTTGGCTTCATCCGGGACCCCGGCCTCCTTGGCGACGGCGGTCAGCACACGGCTGCCGTCCGACAGGAGTGCCACGGCAGCGTTGATGATCTCGACACGTTCTGGCTGGATCTGGCCCTCGCTGCGGTCGATGATCGTATCCATCGCAGCGAGGATCATGTTGGCGTTGGCGAGCCGCATTTCATTGATCTGCTCGACCTCGTCCTTGATCACGATTGAATCATGGATCGCGACACCGATGCGTGAATTCTGATGCCAGCCCACCGCCAGCATCGACCCAATGCCAACCACTGCAGCGGCGCCGAGCGTCATCAGGCGCTGCCTCACGGACAGGTCTTTACCTGTAATGAAATTGAACATAGTGCTCCCCAACTCCGATCCCGGCGGCCCCTGCGCGCCGGTGACGTGTCATGCGAAGGCCGGGGAGGAGTGTCCCGGTGGACGGTCATGTCCGTTTGGCTCTCGCTGCCAAAACGCCCACAAAGAATCTCTAATATTAGTTAATCTAAAACTAATGGGTTCAACCTGGCTGCAATTAGCTGCCGCGGAGGCTAGGAAGCGGTAATCGCTCTGCGGTAGAGATGCCAGGTTGCATGTCCAGCTACGGGGAGCACCACCAAAAGGCCGAGGAAAAACGGAACGAGAGAGGCGAGGGCAAGCGCCGCGACGATCAGGCCAAAGGTCAGCATGGGAACCGGATTTTCGATTACGGTGCGCATGCTGGTCAGCATCGCCGTGATGAAGTCGACTTCGTGATCGAGCAAAAGCGGCATCGAGATGACCGTCGCGGTGAAGAGGATCAGGGCCAGCACGGTTCCGACGACTGTTCCGATGGCGAGGAACAGCAGTCCTTCCGGTGTCGTCAGCACGACGTTGGCAAAGGCGTCCAGGGTTGCGGGGATGCGAAAGCCGAGGAACAGTGCCATCAGCAGACGGACCTGGTAGATCCAGATCCAGAAAATGAAGAGCACGACGAAGGCCATCCAGGAGAGTTGCCGTTCGCGCTGGCGGAAAACTTCAGTGAGGATGGCCTTCCAGCCAATCGCTTGGCCGCTCTGGTTGCGGCGGCTGATTTCATAAAGTCCGACAGCGACGAAGGGTCCGATGAGCGGAAAGCCAATCGCGACAGGGATAATCATCCAGGGCAGATGATAATAGGTCAGCATGACCGCGATAAAGATGCCGCCGATCGCATAGATCGCACCGAAGAACAGGCCGAAGGTTGGATAGGAGCGGAAGTCACGCCAGCCGTCTACGAATGCGGCGCGGATGTCCTCCATCTGCAGCGTGTTGATCTGCAGTTTTGGCAGTGAGCTACGATCGAGTGCCTGCTGTTCCATAAGTCCCTCCCAAGACATCCGGTCCCTGCGACAATCTGTCAGCAAATCCTGATTCTCTTCCTTGATATCCGTCAAGTCGCGGATCACAGCGTCGATTTCTTCCGTTTCATCCGGCGCGAAACAGAGTATGATGACGCAATGATGGAAGTTGAACGGTCACAAAAGTGGTTGCCCTACGCCGCCCTGTTTCTGGCAGGAGCGTTGATGACCCTGGCCGCCTTCTTTGGCTGGATGCGTTTCGGCGGAGAGATCTTCCTGTCGCTGATCGAAAGCGGCCTTGCCTATTGCTTCTGAGCGCTGTCGCAGACCGTGACAAATCGGCGCTTATACCCCTTTCTACAGCGAGTTGAATTGCCTTGGCTGGTCCGGAGGTTTATCCGGCTTGAGCATAAGTGGAATGCAAGGGAAAGCTATTCATGAAAACGGTCAGGGTCATCTTGTGGGCGGCGGTGGTCGTCATGGCGGGCGTGCTCGGTTGGCTGACCTATCAGGTAACCCAGTCCGATCAAAAGATCGCGGAGGCACCCTTCGGCGTGCCTTTCCAGCTTGTCGATCAGAATGGCCAGCCGATCACAGAACAAGCCTTTCGTGGCAGGCCGACCGCGCTTTTCTTCGGCTTTACCCATTGCCCGGAAGTCTGCCCCACGACCCTGTTTGAACTCGACGGCTGGCTGAAGCAGGTCGATCCCGAGGCAAAGGGCCTGCAGGCCTATTTCATCACCGTCGACCCGGAGCGGGACACCCCTGAAATCCTCGGACGGTACATTTCGAATGTCACCGATCGGGTGAAGGGTATCGCCGGCGATCCGGCGGAGGTAGCCGAGGTGGTCAAGGGCTTTCGCATCTATGCGAAGAAGATCCCACTGGACGAGGCCCAGCCGGACGGCGACTATACCATGGACCACACGGCATCGATCTTTCTCCTGGATGCGAACGGACGGTTCAAAGGCACAATTGGCTACGGTGAAAATCCGGAAACAGCAGTCAAGAAGCTTGAGAACCTAATGAAAGGCTGACCGGTAACAGTCCCCCCGAGGTTGCCACGAAGACGATTGCGTTGTACCGCAACGCCTGACCGCCCGACCTTCGAGGAAGACCGACCGTGAGCGAAATTCGCCTCTATGTAAGCACCACCGAAAAGAACGCCAACCGGATCCTTGATCTGATGAGCTTCGCCTTCGGCGAGGAGGATTATGCGATCGCGACCACGGAGGTCGACGAGAAAGCGGATATCTGGGAAGCTTCCATCTATCTGATGGCCGATCAGGAAGAGGAAGTCCTGCCGAGGGTTCAGGATCTGCTGACTGAAGAGTTTCCGGGCGTTTCGATTGAGCGGGAGATCATCCCCGACATCGATTGGATCGCCAAGTCCCTTGAGGGATTGAAGCCGGTACGCGCCGGGCGCTTCCTGGTGCACGGCTCGCATGATCGAGACAAGGTGCAGCCGCACGACGTCGCCATCGAAATCGACGCAGGCCAGGCCTTCGGTACGGGCCATCACGGCACGACGGCAGGCTGCCTGGAAGTCATCGAAAAGGTGGTGCGCTCCCGCAAGGTTCGCAATGCACTCGACCTTGGAACGGGAAGTGGCGTGCTGGCGATCGCGGTGCGCAAGCTTCTGCCGGTGCCGGTACTGGCGACGGACATCGACCCCATCGCGGTTCGCGTTGCGAAAGACAATGCGCGTCGCAATCAAATCGTCGAGGGCATCGACTTCCGCACAGCGCCCGGTTTCCACTCGACGGCCTTTCGCGAGCACGGTCCTTTCGATCTCATCATTGCCAATATTCTGGCGCGACCGTTGATCAAGATGGCGCCGCAACTCGTGACCCATCTCGCGCCTAATGGCTCCGTTGTGCTCTCCGGTATTCTCGCCGAGCAGCGCTGGAAGGTGATCGCCGCCTATAGCGGGGAGGGGCTTTCGCACGTGAAAACGATCTGGCGCAATGGGTGGGTGACCATCCACTTCACGCAAGGCAAGGGCTGATACGCTACGTCAGCTTCGGAAACAGAAAAAAGGCGGCCCGCAAGGAGCCGCCTTTTTTGGCATCGGCATCATACCGCGCCGAAGTCCGCGAACGTGGGAGGAGCGCTCAAGCGGACGCTATGGTCAGCGGTCGCGAGACCGCCGCTCTTTAGATGATCGAACGCTGGTGCGGGCGGCGGCGCAGTTCGTCGCGCGTCAGACCCATGGCAGCGAGCGATGCGTCATCGAGCGACAGAAGTGCGCCCGTTGCATAGAGATCGGCACGACGCTGGCGAGCCTCAACAAGATTGTTCAGGGCGGTGCGCAGGAAAGACTTTGCCATCTCTCGGTTCCTTCTCGGGTTCTGGACGCTTCGACCGCGTCCTTGATGATCCAGATATAGTCCCATCTGCCAGGGTTAGTCAGATGGCCAAGAGCACGGGAGGCTTGCGTTTGCTGCATGGCAACATGAGTTCTGCCTGAAATTTCGGCGTGTCTGTTTTAGGAGTGTGGCATTTGCCGCGAAAGGATGCGCCGGTGGTGGTGGGGTCGGGGACGCCTTGCTATAAGCACTGGCAGAATCCGCAACCTATTGTGAGCGCTCCCATGTTTCAGTCCTACGAGGTCAAGTCCACGCCCCATCACGGCAAGTCGCGAATCGCGGCGCTCCGGCAGCTTTTCGGGGAACTGGGCATCGACGGGCTGCTCGTGCCGCGCTCTGATGAATATCTGGGGGAGTATGTACCGGAATCGGCGGAGCGGCTGGCCTGGTCCACGGGCTTTACCGGCTCTGCCGGACAGCTTCTTGTCACCGAAACGCTGGCTGTGGTCTTCGTTGATGGGCGATATGTGACGCAACTTGCCCAACAGGTGGATCCTGCAGTCTTTACCGCTGGCGATCTTGTTGGGGAACCGCCGCACAAGTGGATCGAGAACCGCGCGCAAAAGGGCTTTCGTCTTGGGATCGATCCCTGGATGCACACCGGGGCGGAAGTCCGGCGGCTCGAAAAGGCACTGGCGGAGAAGGGCGGCAGCCTGGTGCTTTTGCCGTTCAATCCCGTTGATCGTCTCTGGAGCGATCGTCCGGGCGAGCCAAAGGGTGCCGTGATGATCCAGGCGCTCAATCATGCCGGTGTTTCCGCCGCCGAGAAGCTGAAGAAGATCGCCAGCGATCTCTCAGAAAAGAACCTCGCCGCCGTTCTGATTGCCGATCCCTCGTCGGTCGCCTGGATCTTCAACCTGCGCGGCAATGACGTGCCGCATACGCCGCATCCGCTGTCGCGGGCGATCATCAAGGCCGACGGTTCGGCCGAACTGTTCCTCGACAGCGCAAAGACCAATCTGGAGGTTGAGAGCTACCTGCGCGACCTGTGCGAACAGACCGATCCTGCTCTCCTGTCCGAGCGCCTCGCGCGCGTGGCCGTCGACGGTGCCCGTATCCTCGTTGATCCCGACCTCACACCCTATGCACTCTCCAGCATGATCAGAGAAAGCGGCGGCGAGGTGGTCGAGGGAAATGACCCGGCGAAGCTCGGTAGGGCGGTCAAGAACATGGTAGAACTCAACGGTTCGGCTGCCGCACACCTGCAGGACGGTGTGGCGATGGTCGAGTTCCTTCACTGGTTCAGCGCGCAGCCGCATGGCAGCCTGACGGAGATCGCGGCGGCGCAGAAACTCGAAGCCGTGCGTTCCGCCGTTGGCGAGCGGATGCAGAACCCACTCAAGGACATTTCCTTCGATACGATCTCCGGTGCCGGCGAGAATGCCGCCATCATGCATTACCGGGTGACCACCGAAAGCGATCGACAGATCCGCTCAGGCGAGATGTTCCTGATCGACTCGGGCGCTCAGTATGTCAACGGGACGACCGACATCACCCGTACGCTGGCGGTGGGCGAGGTGCCTGCTGAGCAGAAGCGCTTCTTCACGCTGGCGCTCAAGGGCATGATCGCAATCAGCACGGCGCGTTTTCCGAAGGGAACCCGTGGCTGCGATCTCGATCCCCTGGCGCGTATCGCGCTGTGGAAGGCCGGTGCCGATTTCGCTCATGGCACAGGGCATGGCGTGGGCTCCTATCTCTCGGTTCATGAAGGGCCGCAGCGCCTTGCCCGGCTTTCGACGCAGGAACTATTGCCCGGCATGATCCTGTCGAACGAGCCTGGCTACTATCGGCCTGGCAGTTTCGGCATCCGGATAGAGAACCTGATCTATGTGCGCGAAGCCGAGGCAATCGAGGGTGGTGATCAGCCGATGCTGGGTTTTGAAACGCTGACCTTCGTGCCGATCGACCGCGCACTTATCGTCGAGGACCTGCTGACACGGGACGAGCTGCAATGGCTCGATGCCTATCACGCTAAGACGCGCGCTGAGCTACTGCCGTTGATCGCGGATGCTGCTACGCGGGAATGGCTGGAGCAGGCGACCGCGCCCTTCGGGCGCTGATTCTCAGCCGACGAACTGCCGCATCAGCATGACGGCGGCCCAGCCGCCGATCAGCATGGGGATGGCACCAAAGCGAAGCCCGATCAGGAAGGCCGCCGCCATGGCGACCTTCACGTCGATCTCGCCATAGAAGAAGGCCGGAGCCACGAGTGTGGTGAGAACCGCGGCCGGGACCGCGTTCAGGGCGGCTTCGAGCCGTGGCGGCATGCTCTTCAGCCGCTTGACCAGGAGGTAACCGGCGATGCGGGTGAGAAAGGTTGCGGCTGCTGCGGCTGCAATGAGCATTGTCATGTAAGGCGTCAGCAGGGTCGTCATCGTGCTTCCTCCTCAGGCGAAGGGGCAGCCGGCAGGGGAAGCAGTGCTGCCAGCAGAATGCCGGCGAGGGCGCCAACGCTGATGTGCCAGGGCGCTCCGATCAGGTGCTGGGCGACCACGGACACGACGGCGCTCACCGTGACGATCAGAAGGAAATTGCCGCGTTTGCGGAAGCCGAGGACCAGACCGAGGAAATAGATCGGCAGCAAAACGTCTATGCCCCACAGGGCCGGATCGCCCATTGCCTTTCCGACCAGCCCGCCGACCGCGGTCATGGCCACCCAAGGCACATAGATCATCGCGCCGAAGCCAAAATACCAGGCAAAGGGGACCGGACGCCCACTCTCGCCTCGGGCGAGCGCCTCTGCGAATTGCGGGTCGGTCAGCAGGAAGAAGCTCAGCAGTTTCTGGGGCAGGGTGTAATGGTCGATGAACGGCGTGAGGGCGGCAGAGTAGAGAATGTGCCGGAAGTTGACGGCGAGGATCGACAGCACCACGATCCACATCGGCACGGCCTGGCCAAAGAGTTCGATGCCGACCAGCTGGCTGGCGCCAGCATAGACGGTTGCACTCATCAGGGCCGCTTCGGCAACCGTCTGGCCGTTTGCAACGGCAACTGCGCCAAACAGCACGGCAAACGGGCCGGCAGAGATGATGACCGGAAGCGCCTTTAGCGCCCCCTCGACGGATTCGGATCGGGCCATTGGGGGTATTCTCTCGTTCAACTGGTCGCTATCGTCTGTTGAGATGCCAGACAAACCAATTCCGCTGATGGAATAAGCATTCGCGTTGATGATTGCCATTGGGAGGCTTGCGGTGTCTTGTCGAAAAGTCTCGCTTCGAGAATTCCGGTGGGGAGGATGATGGAAAAGGACCTGATCAGTCGCGAGGAGAAGGAGCGTCTGTTGTTGCGGGTGCAACGCCATCTTTCCGATGAGGCAGACATTGAGCTTGGCCGCTTCGAGGTGGAAGCACTGATCGATCTCGTGGCCAAGCTCATTGGCCCACAGTACTACAACAAGGGTCTGCGTGACGCGCAGGCACTGCTCGCGCGTCAAGTCGACCAGATCAACGATGCGATTTACGAAATGGAGCGTTTGCCGGAGGGGTGAGGTTACTTCTTCGGCCGGATCTGGAAGGTGTGCTCCTGACCCGGGAAGACGCGATCCTTGACTTCTGCGGCATAGTCGCTGACGGCCTTGTCGATGACCTCGGCCAACTCGCTGTAATGCTTGACGAAGCGTGGCTTGAACTCGTTGAACAGGCCGAGCATGTCGTCGGAGACGAGGATCTGACCGTCGCAGGCAGGCGACGCACCGATGCCGATGGTGGCGGCCCTGACATTGGCGGAGATCTCACGCGCCAGCGGCTCGACCGTGCCTTCGATCACCATGGCAAAGGCGCCGGCTTCATCAATGGCCTTGGCATCGCGGCGGATCTTGTCCTGCTCAGCCTCGCTGTGGCCCTTTGAACGGTAGCCGCCGGACGTGTTCACCTGCTGCGGCATCAGGCCGATATGGCCGAAGACTGGCACTCCGCGGCTGACGAGGAATTCGACGGTTTCCGCCATTTCGGCACCGCCCTCGAGCTTCACGCCGTCGCAGCCGGTTTCCTTCATCAGGCGCACGGCGTTGCGGAAGGCCTGTTCCTTGCTCTCCTGGTAGGAGCCAAAGGGCAGGTCAACGATCACGCAGGCACGGGTCGCGCCGCGCATGGTGGCCTGACCGTGGGCGACCATCATGTCCATGGTCACGCCGACGGTCGTGTCCATGCCGTAAAGCACCATGCCGAGACTGTCGCCGACAAGCAAAAGGTCGCAATGGCGGTCGAGGATTCGGGCGATCGGGGTCGTGTAGGCGGTCAGGGAGACCACCGGTCTCACACCCTTCAGCGCGGTAATGTCAGCCGGCGTCAGCCGCTTCTGGCGGGGTGGTGTGCTCATGTCAGGCGGCCTCCATGCCGGTGGCGGCCACTTGGCCGATGATGCGGTTGTCGAGAAGCTTCGTCTTGCCGAAGCGAACGTAGAGGAGGACAAGTGCTGTGCCCTTGACCATTTCTATGCGCTGCAGGGTATGGGGATCGCGGATTGCGACCACTTCCGGTTCGGCAAGCGGTTCCGTTTGCAGGAACTCGACAAGCTTGTATTCCAGCGTGGCGACGTCACGGATACCGGTGAGCAGGAGCCGTTCGGCTTCGGCGAGCGTCTTGGGAACGATAACGGCGGCGGCCCTTTCGGCGGTCGAAAGATAGACGTTGCGAGATGAGCAGGCGAGGCCGTCGGCCTCGCGGACGGTTGCCACCGGCACGATACGGACCGGCAGCGCCAGATCCTCGACCATCTTCTGGATGATGGTGACCTGCTGGTAGTCCTTCTCGCCGAAATAGGCGCTGTCCGGCTGGACGATATTGAAGAGTTTGGTGACGACGGTGGCGACGCCGGCAAAATGGCCGGGGCGCGCCTCGCCCTCAAGCTCCGAGCCGAGCTTTGGTAGGTCGACTACCGTCTGCATCGGTTCGGGATACATGTCCTCGACCTCAGGGGCGAAGAGAAAATCGACACCGGCTTCTTCGAGCATGGCGCTGTCGCGAGCGAGGTCGCGGGGATACTTCTCCAGGTCCTCGTTCTTGCCGAACTGCAGCGGGTTGACGAAGATCGAGACGACGGTCACGTCGTTTTCAGACCTGGCTCGCCCGACGAGGCTCAGGTGACCCTGATGCAGGTAACCCATGGTTGGCACGAAGCCGATGGTCTGGCCGGCTCGGCGGCGGGGTGCGAGCTTCTGTCGCAAAGCGGCGATCGTGGTGACGATTTCCATGACCGGCGTCCTCCCTGTCTTCTCGATGGCTCGGCTCTAGCGCTTGCCGCCAAAAAAGGCAATCGCACGAATCCTTTGCAGAAAGATCCTCAGATTCCGATTCGACCACTGTCGGTGATCTCGACACCAGCCCGGCGCATCGCGTCCAAGGCTTCCTCGACACCCTGCGGGTCGATGCCACGGCAGCCATCAGCGATCAGCCGGACCTTCACGCCCGGCAGCATGTCGATGGCATCCAGTGCGGAGAATTTGACGCAATAGTCGGTGGCAAGTCCCATGAGGTCCAGCTCTGTCACATTCTTTGCCTTCAGCCATTCGGCCAGGCCCGTAAGGGCCGTCTTGTCGTTGTCGCGAAAAGCGGAATAGCTGTCGACCTTCGGGTTCTCGCCCTTGCGCTGGATGTAGTCGATGCGACCCGTTTCGAGATCCGGATGAAACTCGGCATCGACGCTATCCTGAACGCAGTGATCGGGCCACATGACCTGGGGCTGGCCA
This sequence comes from Allorhizobium sp., assembly GCA_046294755.1. GTDB lineage: Bacteria > Pseudomonadota > Alphaproteobacteria > Rhizobiales > Rhizobiaceae > Allorhizobium. Next base: position 72,600 of record JBKBON010000011.1, read on the forward strand.
GAAAGTTCACCCATGTCGAAGGGCTTCTTGCCAGAATGTTGCGAGGCGAAGCTGCCGTGGTTGGATGGGTGCCAGTCCTGTGATGCGATGACGAGGTCATAGGTGCCGCTCGCCATCAGGCGATTGGCGATCGGCACGACGGCATCCCCTTCCGCAACCGGCAGATTGCCGCCCGGGCAGAAGCCGTTCTGGATATCGATGAGCAGAAGGGCCTTTGTCATAATCAAGCTCCAATTCTTGTGCGGCGCAAGATGGCAATGCCGAGCCCAGGGATCAAGTCCAGGTCATTGGATTTCGGACCTCTCCAAAAAGGGAACAATCGTTTGGTTCCATCGTTCCGGTGAGATCGTCCTTAGACGCGGCCGCAATTCGCGGTCACATCCGCAATTTTCAATACATCGAATGGAACCGGCATGTTGCTCATCATCACCGCCGTCGTCTTCGGGATCCTGGGGCTCGTCCTCGGGGCCGGGGGAATACAGCTCCTCATTCTAGGAGGGAGCCCTTACTTCCTGCTGGCCGGACTTGCCTTCCTGGCCACCGCAGTCCTGCTTTATCTGAGGCGGGCAGAGGCGCTCTGGGTCTACGGTTTCTTCATCCTCGCCAGCCTGATCTGGGCCGTCCTGGAGGTCGGACTCGACTGGTGGCAGCTCGGACCGCGGGGCGGCCTCATCATCGTCCTGGGGCTTTGGTTGATGCTTCCGGCGATTCGCCGGCGGCTCGGTCCGGTTCATCGTCGTGAGCGTGTGGCGGCGCCTCTGCTGTCAGTTGCCGTGCCGGTTCTCATTGCCGTGGTCGTCGCCGGTATTTCGCTTTTGACCGAAACCTACGATCGTGAGGGCTCGCTTCCCACCGCGCAGGTCGCTGCCGCTCCATCCCTTGGCGGCACCGTGCCGGACGGAGACTGGCACCAGTATGGCCGCACCCCCTATGGGCAGCGATATTCGCCGCTCACACAGATCAACACCGACAACGTCAAAGACCTCAAGATTGCCTGGACCTACCAGACCGGTGATGTGAAGCTGCCGGAAGATGTCGGAGAGACAACCTATCAGGTTACGCCGCTGAAGGTGGATGACACTCTCTATCTCTGCACGCCGCACAACTGGGCAATCGCTGTCGATGCGGCAACCGGTCAGGAAAAATGGAAATTTGATCCGAATGCAGGGCTTAACCCCGATCGGCAGCATCAGACCTGCCGCGGGGTTACGTATTACCGGGACCCGGCAGCGGCTGAAGGCACGGTTTGCGCCGAACGCGTCTATCTGCCGACCTCGGATGCGCGACTGATCGCCCTTGATGCCGCAACCGGAGCAATCTGCGAGAGCTTTGCCGAAGGCGGTACGCTGCAGCTCGGTCAGGGCATGCGTTACAATCCGGCTGGCTACTACTATTCGACGTCGCCCCCGGTGATTGCGGCCGGCAAGATCATTATCGGCGGTGCGGTCAACGACAACTATTCGATCCGCTCCCAGTCAGGCGTCATTCGTGCTTTCGACGTCGATACAGGTGCGCTGGTCTGGAACTGGGACAGTGGCAATCCGACGGAAACTGCGCCTATCGGCGAGGGGGAGGCCTATACGACCAATTCTCCCAACAGCTGGTCGATCTTTTCCGTCGATGAGGAACTTGGCCTCGTCTACATCCCGCTCGGCAATCAGGTGCCTGACCAGCTTGGCATGGGACGTAGCGAGAGTGTGGAAAAGTATTCCTCCTCGATCGTCGCGCTCGATGTGAACACCGGACAGGACCGCTGGGTCATGCAGACGGTGCATCACGACCTGTGGGACATGGATGTGCCGGCTCAGCCGGTGCTGATGGACCTTACCCGTGAGGACGGGACGGTTGTTCCAGCGCTCATCGGTCCGACCAAACAAGGCGACATCTACGTGCTTGATCGTCGGAACGGCGAGCCGATCATTCCCGTGCGCGAGTTGCCGGCACCCGGTGGCGCAATCCCAGAGGACTTTACCGCGCCGACGCAGCCAATTTCGGATCTAACGTTCCGGCCCCCGACCATGACCGAGAGCCATATGTGGGGACTGACGATCATCGACCAGATGATGTGCCGAATTCAGTTCCACCAGCTCAAATATGAAGGTCAGTACACACCGCCGTCACTGGAAGGCACCCTGGTCTATCCCGGCAATTTCGGGACCTTCAACTGGGGTTCGGTGGCAATCGATCCCGAGCGGCAGGTGATGTTTGGTATGCCGACCTATCTGGCGTTCACATCGCAGCTCATTCCGCGGTCGGAGATCCCGCCGAAGGAGGAGGGCGAGACGGGCTCCGAACAGGGTCTCAACCGGAACGAGGGCGCGCCATACGGTGTCGTCATGGGACCCTTCCTGTCACCGCTTGGCATTCCCTGCCAGGCGCCGCCATGGGGGACAATTGCTGGCGTCGATCTGCGGACCGGCCAGACCGCCTATCAGAAGCGCAACGGTACGGTCTACGACATGACACCGCTGCCGTTGCCGTTCAAGGTGGGCGTGCCCGGTATCGGTGGTCCGATGATCACCAAGGGCGGCGTGGTCTTCCTCGGTGCAGCTGTCGACAACTATTTGCGCGCCTATGACCTGACGACAGGCGACCAGCTGTGGGAGACGCGGCTGCCGGCTGGTGGCCAGGCAACGCCGATGACCTATGCGCTCGACAACGGCAAGCAATATGTCGTGATGGTTGCCGGCGGTCATGGCTCGGTGGGCACGGATCCGGGCGACTATATGATCGCTTACACGCTGCCCGATTGAGACTGGCACTACAGGACCCGCCCGGCCACGGGCGGGTTCACTTTCGGCACACTTCCATGTGTCCGGCCTTGCTGCGAAACGGAACGTTAACCATGTGATTCTACACACATGTCGTAACGTGAGGATGTTTCGCATGAGTAGCCAAGCCATGAACGGCCAGTCCAACCCGACGACAATTGCCTTCTTTCCGCTCGCCAACCGCCGGGATCTGGTGCGCCGTTCCGCAATCGAACTCGATCGGCTGAATGGCTATGCCGCGACGGAATTCTGGAAGACGACCTGCCGACGCCTTGGTGCCGAACTCCTTGAACTGGGCTGCCCTGACGACGAGATGCGGGCCGAAATCATGGATTTCCAGGCCGCGGTGCAGGTCGAACTGATGTGGCTTCACCGCGAGGAAGCAGCCCAGGGCTGAATTCAGAGGCCTGAGGCAAGATGGCCTTCGTTCTCCAGAGACGTCAGCCGAAACGCCGCATGTGGCTTAACGGCAAGCCTGTAGCCCATCATGCGTGCAATCGGGGCAAGCGTGGCAAACAGCAGTTTTTGCACGATTACCGGTAGCGCCGAGATGTAGAGATGGTCCCGGAATGCGTTCAAAAAGAGCGCGATCGGTAGAAGTTTCACTGAACCATCCGGCTTGAAATAGTCCGGACACTCCGCAGTCCAGCGTGCAAGGTTCAGGAAGAAGCGCAAGTGCTGTTGGGCGGTCACGAATGTGACCGTCAGATGTGTTTCTCCATCGAAAGCATTGCGGAAGAAGTGGCTTGCGCCCTTCGGAACCGTGATCGACTGACCTTCCGACGCATAGTGTTCTTGACCGTCGATCATCACCATGACCCGGCCGCTGTTGACGGTGAAAATCTCATCGGTCTCCGGATGGATATGGGCGACAGCATTGCCGCCTCCGGATCCTCCTTTGCCCAGGACCACGTCCATCCGGCTGGAGATGGTGTCCTCATAGGGGTGGGTGAAAACGAAGGTCTCCTTGTTGTAGGCGTTGAGAATACGGGTGCCAGCTGGCACAAGCGCATCGCGCATGGCTTTACTCCTCTTGGATCTGAATTTTGAGTGCGTGCTGAGAGCCCACGGGCATGTATCGTGGGCGATGAAAACCGTGTAGTTTGGCAGCGTTTCTGCTTCAAACACCGTTTTTGCCGCCACTTTCACCGGATTTGCATAACGTGACCGCACCGTTGAACTTCGATGACTTGCGCTACATGCTGGCAGTCGCCGAGACAGGGACGACGCTTGCTGCATCCAAGCTCCTCCGCGTCAGTCAGAGCACGGTTTCGCGGCGCATAGCGGCACTCGAGGACGCGCTTCAGGTGGAGCTCTTCGACAAGCGCCGAACTGGCTATTTCCTGACCGAGGCGGGGGCACTTCTTCTCGCTCCCGCCGAGGCCGTGCGTCACGCCGTCGATGCGTTCTCAGGGGCTGTCGAAAGCCTTTCCCGCGAGATTTCCGGCACCGTTCGCTTTACGACCAATGAAGTCCTTGGCGCCTTCGTCCTGCCGCGGTTGATCGAGCGCCTGCGGCAAAGACATCCCGGCGTGAAGCTTGAAGTGGATACGACCAATGTCCTGCGAGACCTCACCGGTGGCGAAGCCGATGTGGCGCTGCGGGCGTCTCCTGCACCCACTCAAGCGGGCTTGGTGGGGGTTCGCCTGATCGAGGATTACTGGAGCCTCTACTGCTCGCGTTCCTACAGCCTTCGACATGGCGTACCGAGACGTGTCGAAGACCTGGCCAGTCACGCCATGATCGGCATCGACGCCCATGCAAGGGGCCGCCCGATCTTCGATTGGGCGAAAGAAAACTTTCCGACAGAGGTGCTGTTGCGGCACAACTCGGTCCCTGCGGTCTTCACCAGTGTCAGGAATGGCGTTGGGGTCGGGTTTTACTCCGACTTTGTGGCGGCCGGAGATCCCGAACTGGTTTTCTGTTTTCGCCCGCCCGTGCCTCCTGCCGCCGAAGTGTGGCTCGTGACGGATGAACGGCTGCGTCATGTGCCCCGTGTCCGCGCCGTCATGGACGTGATCAAGGAGCTGGTGAAGGAGATCAGCGGGCAGCGAATGGCGGCGGAGGCTGTGCCGGCCTGAGGGCGCCGATTTTGTGGCAGGCGATGCAATTGCCTGTTGGCAAAGTCTTCTGGCGGTTGTCCCGCGGGGCAGGCGTCCTTTAGAACGTTGCCGATCACGGAAACAGTTTTCGAGCAGCGACGCCTTGGCCAAACTTCATTTCATTTACGCCACCATGAATGCTGGCAAATCGACGCTGTTGCTGCAGGCCGCGTATAACTACCGCGAGCGCGGTATGCGGGTCGCCACATTGATTAGCGCGCTCGACAACCGGGCGGGCAAGGGTTTCATCGGATCCCGCATCGGCTTGAAGGCGGAAGCGGAGGCCTTCGGCCCCGACCAGGATCTATTCTTCGCCATCAAGGCCGATCATGAGGCGTCGCCGCTGTCCTGTGTCTTCGTCGATGAGGCGCAGTTCATGACGACCGACCAGGTCTGGCAGCTCGCCCGGATCGTCGATGTGCTCGACATACCCGTCATGACTTATGGGTTGCGCACCGATTTTCGCGGGGAACTCTTTCCCGGTTCCAAGGCGCTGCTCGCGATTGCCGACGAACTCACCGAGGCACGTTCGATCTGTCACTGCGGCCGCAAGGCGACCATGGTTGTGCGCATGGGCGAAGACGGCAAGGCGCAGAGGGACGGGGCACAAGTTCTCATCGGTGGCAACGAGACATATACCTCGCTGTGCCGTCGTCACTGGCAGCTCGCCTTTGCGGCAGAAGAAGTCACAAACGCCGCATAAGACGGAGAAATGGCGGCGCTTCTGTGCGCCGCAAGCCGCAGCGCGTCACCAGATTAGCCCGCCTTCTCGACAAAACCGTCCAGCACGCGCTTCTGGCCAGCGCGGTCGAAATCGATCGTCAGCTTGTTACCCTCGATCGAGGAGATATTGCCGTTGCCGAACTTCAGGTGGAAAACGCGGTCGCCCACAGAGAAGCGGGAGGGTTCTGAGGTCGTCGACTTGGCGACGAGTTCACCTTCGATGGTCTTGGCACGGGGGCCGCTTTCGCCATAGCCGATCCGCTCGACAGCATGGCCTGAACGCGTGCCCCAGTTGTCGCGGGTGGCGTCGGTCCTGTTGGCCTGGGCACGCTTCCAGCCGGGTGTGGAATAGCTGTTCTGGAAGGGCTCCTGTTTGTCGAAGCGGGACTGGCCGTAAGGATTGCGGCCGTAGCCGCCATAGGATGTCTCGGCTTCAGCGACCTCGACGTGAGCGGGCGGCAACTCTTCGAGGAAGCGTGACGGCATGGTCGACTGCCAGAGGCCATGGATGCGGCGGTTGGAGACAAACCAGATATGGCAGCGGCGTTTGGCGCGGGTAATGCCGACATAAGCGAGGCGGCGTTCCTCTTCGAGACCGGAGCGCCCGCCTTCATCCAGGGCGCGCTGATGGGGAAAGAGGCCTTCCTCCCAACCGGGCAGGAAGACGGTTTCGAATTCCAGGCCCTTGGCCGAATGCAGCGTCATGATGGAGACAGCGTCCAGGTTCTCGTTGGTTTCCGCGTCCATGACCAGCGAGACATGCTCAAGAAAGCCGCGCATGCTCTCGAAGGCTTCCATCGAGCGGATGAGTTCCTTCAGGTTTTCCAGGCGGCCAGGCGCCTCCGCCGATTTGTCGTTCTGCCACATGGCCGTGTAGCCGCTCTCGTCGAGGATCTGCTCGGCCAGTTCGGTATGCGGCGTGTTTTCGAGCAGCGACTGCCAGCGGCGGAAATCGGTGACGACGTCGAAGAGGGCCTTGCGCGCCTTGGGCTTCAGCTCGTCGGTTTCGATGATATCGGTGGCTGCCGCCAGCATCGGGATGTCGCGGGCGCGTGCATAGTCGTGGAGATTGCGGATCGTCGTGTCGCCGAGGCCGCGCTTCGGTGTATTGACGATGCGCTCGAAGGCAAGGTCGTCGGCCGGCTGGCAGACGAGGCGGAAGTAGGCCATGGCGTCGCGGATTTCGAGGCGCTCATAGAAGCGCGGGCCGCCGATGACGCGGTAGTTCAGGCCGAGCGTGACGAAGCGGTCTTCGAATTCGCGCATCTGGAAGGAGGCGCGGACCAGGATCGCCATGTTGTTGAGCGGATGCTGATTGCGCTGGAGTTGTTCGATCTCCTCGCCGACGGCGCGGGCTTCCTCTTCAGAATCCCAAGCAGCATGGACGACGACCTTGTCGTCATTGGGGTCGACCCTGTCCGTGAACAGCGTCTTGCCGAGGCGGCCCTCGTTATGGGCGATCAGGAAGCCGGCAGCTCCCAGGATGTGTTCCGTCGAGCGATAATTACGCTCGAGCTTGATCACCTTGGCGCCCGGGAAATCCTTCTCGAAGCGCAGGATGTTGTCGACTTCGGCGCCGCGCCAGCCATAGATCGACTGGTCGTCATCGCCGACACAGCAAACATTCTGCGGCACGCCCGGCGGACGCTGGGCAAGCAGCCTCAGCCACATATACTGCGCCGTGTTGGTGTCCTGATACTCGTCGACCAGCACATATTTGAAGCGCTGGTGGTACTCTTGCAGCACATCCGGATTTGCCTTGAACATGCGGATCGGATGCAGCAGAAGATCGCCGAAGTCGCAGGCGTTCAGGGTCTTCAGACGGTTCTGATAGGCGACGTAGAGCTCGCGGCCCTTTCCGTTGGCAAAAGCACGGGCGTCGCCTTCCGGGATCTGCGCCGGGTCGAGCCCCTTGTTCTTCCAGCCGTCGATCATCTGGGCGAACTGCTTGGCCGGCCAGCGCTTGTCGTCCAGACCCTCAGCCTGGATGATCTGCTTGATCAGGCGCACCACATCATCGGTATCGAGAATGGTGAAATCGGATGACAGGCCGACGAGTTCGGCATGGCGGCGCAGCAGCTTGACGCCAATCGAGTGGAAGGTTCCGAGCCAAGGCATGCCTTCCACTGCGCCGCCGACGAGATGTCCGATGCGCTCCTTCATCTCGCGCGCGGCCTTGTTGGTAAAGGTTACGGCGAGGATCTGGCTGGGGAAGGCCTTGCCGGTCGCAAGAATGTGGGCGATGCGGGTGGTGAGCACGCGGGTCTTCCCGGTGCCGGCACCGGCCAGCACCAGCACAGGGCCGTCGACGGTTTCGACCGCTTCCCGCTGTTCCGGGTTCAGGCCGGAAAGATAGTCGGGGGCACGCGCCTGGTCGCGCGCCGCCATGGCGCGTGCAGCAATGCCCAAACCGCCGCCGGCTGACGCGGTTGGAGCGGGTGATGCAGCCGGCTTGCGGGGCTCGGGCTCTTCGTCGAAGAAGGGAATGTCGTCGAAACCGTTACTCATGCGGCCCAATGTAGTGATTCGGTCCTGAAAGGCCAGTGACGGCGTTCTGGTTTTATTCTTCCAGCCTTGTTGCACACGGATTTTGGACGGCTTCGTAGCGCAGATGTGCTAGGTTGTTGCAGGACGCTTGGAATGGCATGCAGACGGCTCATGTTCACGGCGGCGTGAAAAGACGCGAGATTACAAATCAGTAAGCTTGGCAGTCAGGCATTGCCACCTGGGGTTTGCGCCCGATACTTAACCGACATCATCCAGTTCGATATTTCGGAGCCTTGCATGCCGCTTTGGAAGCAACTCGCCATCAGTATTGCCCTCATTTTTCTCGGCCTCTGTTCGTGGGTCTATTTCTCACCCGGGGCCGGTCGGACCCTAGTTTCGATGGGCGTGCCGCAGTCTGTGGTGGGGCTGGTCGCTCCGACCCCGGAAGCCGAGGGGCAGGGCGGTCAGCGGGCACAGTCAGGGGGCCAAGGTGGAGCCCAGGGTCAGGGGCAGGGCAATCGGCGCAGCGGCGGGCAGGCCATTCTCGTGGCAACCGAGGCCGTCGCGGTCGGCGTGGTCAACGACCGGCTGAGTGCCATCGGTGACGGTGAGGCCGTCGAGGCCGTCACGGTCATGCCCCAGGCGTCTGGCATGCTAGACGAGATCCTGGTGTCTTCCGGCCAGAAGGTCAGCAAGGGCGACGTCATCGCTCGGCTCGATCGCGAGGAGCAGGTCATCCTGCGCGATCAGGCTGTGGTTGCGCTTCGCAGTGCAAAAGAGAAGGCCGAGTCGTACCGTAACCTGCAGAGCTTCTCGCGCCTCGACGTGCTCGACGCGCAGATCGCGGAGGAGCAGGCGCAACTGCAATTGACGACCGCCGAGCTCAACTTGAAGCGCCGCGACATCATCGCGCCCATCGACGGTGTCATCGGGATCGTCGGCGTGAGCGTTGGCGACAATGTCACCAATTCGACCCCCATCGTTTCGCTCGACAACCGCAGCCAGTTGCTCGTCGATTTCTGGGCGCCCGAGCGTTTTGCGGCAGCCGTGACACCCGGCATGCCGGTCGAGGCTCGGTCCGTTTCCCGTCCGGGGCAGGTCTTCCAGGGCAGCATTGAGGCGGTGGACAGCCGCGTCGATCAGGCCAGCCGGACTATCCGCATCCGCGCGAAGATCGACAACCCGGACGACGTGCTGCGCGCCGGCATGTCCTTCAACGTCGTGATGCGCTTCCCCGGCGATCAATATGCAGCGGTCAATCCGCTTGCCGTCCAGTGGGATGGCGAGGGCTCCTTCGTCTGGCAGATCGTTGATAACAAATCCGTGAAGACGCGCGTCACCATTGTGCAGCGCAACTCGGATCAGATCCTGGTGGACGCGTCGCTCAAGGAAGGCGATGTGGTTGCCGTTGAAGGACTGCAGCGGGTGCGAGAAGGCGGGACCGTCAAAGTCGCCGGGGTACCGCAGGATGGTTCTGAGGAGGTCGCCGCGCGATGAGTTCTACGGGGAACGGTTCCGAACAATCCGGACGCAGCTTTACCGCTCTTTTCATTCGCCGCCCGGTGCTGGCAGCGGTGTTGAACACGCTGCTGGTCGTGGCTGGCCTTGCGGCGCTTGCCGGCATCGAAATCCGCGAACTGCCCGATGTGGACCAGCCGGTCATCACCGTCAGCACCAATTATGACGGTGCCTCTGCGCAGACCATGGACCAGGAAGTCACGCGAACCATTGAGGGCGCCGTCGCCCGGGTGAGCGGACTGAAGTCCATGTCGTCGCGATCCTCGTTTGGCCAGAGCCGCACGACGCTCGAATTCAGCGACAGTGCCGACCTCGCCGTTGCTGCCAATGACGTGCGTGACGCCCTCGGTCGAATCCGGAACCAGCTTCCCGACGATGTCGACGAGCCGCGTATCGTCAAGGCTGATGCGGACTCCCAGCCGATCATGCGTCTCGGCGTGACATCCAGCACGCTTTCCATGGAGGACCTGACGCTTCTGGTCGAAAACGAGATCTCCGACCGGCTGGCCGCTGTCGATGGCGTGGCCGATGTCCAGATCTATGGCGACCAGGAAAAGGTCTTCCGCGTTGACGTCAACCAGGCGGCACTCGCCAGCCGTGGCTTGAGCGTCGCCGATCTGGCTTCCAGTCTGCAGAACGCTTCGCTCGACGTGCCGGCAGGTTCGCTTGAATCGCAGACGCAGGACATCGTCGTCCGTGCCACCGCAAACCTCACCACGGTCGAGGACTTCGAAAACGTCTTGATCGGCGAACGCGTCCGCCTGCGCGATGTGGCCACCGTGACGCTCGGCCCCGATGACGGCTCGACATCGCTGCGCTCCAACGGGGTACCGGGCGTCGGGCTTGGTGTTGTTCGCCAGGCGCAGTCCAATACGCTCAACATCTCGGCCGGCGTTCATGCGGCTGTCGAGGGGATGCAGGATGCTCTGCCGGAGGGAACCCGCGTCATTGTTACCAGTGACGACGCGGTGTTCATTCAAGGGGCGTTGCACGAAGTCCAGATCGCCCTTGGCCTGTCTGCGGCGATCGTGTTGGTCGTTCTGTTTCTTTTCCTGCGCGACTGGCGCGCGACCCTCATCCCGGCGCTCACCATGCCCGTTGCGCTGATCGGGACGCTGGCCGCGATCTATCTCGTCGGGTTCTCCATCAACATCCTGACGCTGCTCGCGATCGTTCTGGCCACGGGTCTCGTCGTGGATGATGCGATCGTCGTGCTCGAAAACATCGTGCGTCGTCGTGGGGAGGGTCTAGGTCCCCGCGCTGCGGCGGTGCTCGGTGCGCAAGAGGTGTTTTTCGCCGTACTTGCGACAACGGCGACGCTGGCGGCTGTGTTTGTGCCGCTTTCCTTCCTGCCGGGCCAGCTCGGAGGCCTCTTCCGCGAGTTCGGTTTCGTGCTGGCCTTTGCCGTGCTGCTCTCGTCGATCACCGCATTGACGCTTTGTCCGATGATGGCATCGCGCATGCTGTCACGCGACAGCAAGGATGATGGCGGCGGGATTTTGGGAGGTTTCGGCAGGCGATTCTCCACCTTCTATGGTCGGTCGCTGCGTGCCTGCCTCGGCAACCCGCTGATCGTCTGTGTGGTTGCCGTGATGTTTTCCGGTGTCGCCTATGTCGCCTTCACGGCGATCCAGAGCGAGATCACGCCGCGTGAGGACCGTTCGCTGGTCATGATGCGGCTTTCAACGCCTCAAGGGTCGAGCCTGGGCTACACGCGCGATCAATTGCAACGCGTCGAGGAAAACCTGCAGCCGCTGCGGGACAGCGGCGAAATTCAGAACATCTTCTCGATTTCCGGACAGGGTTCTTCGAACAGTGCCTTTATGGTCATGACGCTGGCACCGTGGTCGGAGCGTACCCGCACCCAGGATCAGATCGTGCAGGATGTGAACGCGGCCGCGGCAAGTGTGCCGGCGCTGCGCGGAAACGTCTTCCAGTCGAACAGTCTGCGCATTCGCGGTGCCGGCAGCGGGCTACAAATGGCGGTCGTTGGTTCGAGCCATGAGACGCTGACGGCTGCGGCGCTGCAGATCGTCGACCAGCTGAGCGCGCGGCCCGAATTCCAGATGCCTCGGCTCGACAACGAACCAACCCAGGCGCAGATCTCGGTCACCATCGATCGCGAACGGGCGTCCGACCTCGGCATCGATATCGGTGCAATCGGCACTTCGCTCCAGGCATTGCTTGAGGGGCGATCGGTGACCGATGTCTTCGTTGACGGCAATTCGATCCCGGTGCGCCTGGTCTCCAGTACTCAACCGATCAACGATCCGACTGATCTTGAGAACATCTTTCTGACCACTTCCGACGGGCGGGTCGTGCCGATGTCGTCGATTGCGTCGCTGGAGGAGAGGGCCGTTTCTCCGACCCTGAACCGTGAACAGCAGTTGGCGGCTGTGTCCTTCTCCGCTGGTCTTGGCGATGGTGTTGCACTGGGGGATGCCGTGCAGATGGTGACCGAGATCGCGCAACCGCTCCTGCCACCCGGCTCGCGTCTCATTCCGCTCTCGGAGGCCGCCACGCTTGCGGAAAACAGCTATGGCATGGCCCTGACCTTCGGCTTCGCTATTGCGATCATCTTCCTGGTGCTTTCCGCGCAGTTTGAAAGCGTGGTGTCGTCACTGATCATCATGGCGACGGTTCCGCTTGGTCTCGCCTGCGCCGTCTTCGCGCTCGTGGTCACAGGCTCGTCTCTCAATGTCTATAGCCAGATTGGCCTTGTGCTGCTGGTGGGGGTCATGGCGAAGAACGGCATTCTTATCGTCGAATTTGCCAATCAGTTGCGCGATCGTGGCCTCTCCGTGCGTGAGGCGATCGAGACCGCCTGCAGGATCCGCTTGCGGCCCGTGATGATGACCATGATTGCAACCGTGCTCGGCGGCGTGCCGTTGGTGCTGGCGCAAGGGGCCGGTGCAGAAGCGCGCATTGCCCTCGGCTGGGTGATCGTCGGCGGTCTGGGCTTTGCAACGCTCGTGACGCTCTACATCACGCCGGTTGCCTATCTCCTGCTGGCCCGTTTCTCCAAGCCGCATGCCCAGGAAGAGGCGCGTCTGCAGACAGAACTTGAGGATGCGACGCTGAAGATCGCCAATGATCGCGGCGCCCCACCGAGGGTCGCGGCCGAGTAACAACACGTGCTCGCCTCTGCGGCTGTCTGACGACTGGACAATCTCGGAGCCCTATCCCATAGCAGGGACGCACCAGTTTCCCGGTGCGTTCCAAGGCTATTGTTCGGGAGGTCGCGGATGGCCCGCAAGGATGTGATTGACGGCAAACGCAATGAAGAAGGCATCGCGCTGGCTTTGCCGCTTCTCAAGCAGCGTTTCGGGGAGCGCTTCCAGACCGGTCAGTCGTTTCGTGACCAGCACAGCCACACCACCACTTATCTGCCGTCACAGCGACCGGATGGGGTCGTCTTCGCCGAAAGCAGCGAAGATGTTCAGGAGGTCGTGCGGATCTGTGCGGCGCATCGGGTGCCGATCATACCCTTCGGGACAGGCTCCTCGCTGGAAGGGCAGGTAAACGCACCTTGCGGCGGGATATCGATCGATTTCAGCCGCATGAACCGCATCCTCTCGGTCAATGCCGAGGACCTCGACTGCACGGTCGAGCCGGGCGTGACGCGCGAGGAGCTCAACACCTATCTGCGCGACACCGGTCTCTTCTTCCCCATCGATCCGGGCGCGAATGCGTCGCTCGGCGGCATGACCGCGACGCGGGCCTCGGGCACCAATGCGGTGCGTTACGGCACGATGAAAGACAATGTGCTGGCGCTGACCGTCGTGACGGCTGATGGTGAGGAAATCCGCACCGCTCAGCGGGCCCGCAAGTCGTCGGCCGGCTATGACCTGACGCGGCTCTTTGTCGGTTCCGAGGGGACTCTCGGGGTGATCACCTCGATCACGCTACGCCTGCAGGGCATTCCCGCCAAGATCAGCGGCGGCGTCTGCGCTTTCCCGACGCTGGAAGACGCCTGCAATGCCGTCATCATGACGATTCAGATGGGCATACCGGTAGCGCGTATCGAATTGCTGGATGAAATGCAGATCCGGGCCTGCAATGCCTATTCCAAGCTTTCCTATGCAGAGCAGCCGACCCTGTTCGTCGAATTCCATGGGACGGAAGAGACGGTGGCGCTGCAGGCCGAGCAGTTCGGTGAGATCGCGGCTGAGTTCGGTGGCGGGCCTTTTGCCTACACCGCCAATGCGGAAGAGCGCAATCAGCTGTGGAAGGCGCGGCACAATGCATACTGGGCAAGCCGGGCGCTTGCGCCGGAACTTGCGGCCCTTTCCACGGATGTCTGCGTTCCGATTTCGCGGCTCGCGGAATGCGTGGCCGCGACCCAGGCGGACATCCAGGAGAACGGCTTCCTTGCACCGATCGTCGGTCATGCCGGTGACGGGAATTTCCACGTTCTGCTGCTCTTCAACGACAAGGACGCGGCCGATGTCGAGCGGGCAGAAGCCTTCCTGGAGCGCCTCAACGGTCGCGCCCTTGCCATGGAGGGTACCTGCACCGGCGAACACGGCATCGGGCAGGGCAAGATCGGATATCTGCGGCAGGAACTGGGCTCCGCCTTGCCGGCAATGCGGGCGATCAAGGCCGGTCTCGACCCGCACGACATCTTCAATCCCGGCAAGATCTTTCGCCTGTGACTGCAAGAGCTTGCGGGTTGCCCCTGCGGCGAATTGCGTTACCTTCGGGGCCGTAATCAAGGGAGTGGCATTCGGTGCTCGGACGCATACTGGCAACGCTCGGCGGACTTCTGGTGCTCGCGCTTTTCGCAGCGCTGCTGGCGCCGTTCTTCGTCGACTGGACCAATTTCCGCCAGAACTTCGAGGACCAGGCGAGCCAGTTGCTCGGCAAGAAGGTCGTGGTGAATGGCGAGGTCAGCGCTCGCCTGCTGCCCTTTCCCTCGGTCACGATGGAGGACGTCACCGTCGGAACGGATACGGATGGCACGCCGCTGGTGCGGGTGGCGCGCTTTTCCCTCGATGCCGAACTCGCCCCCTTCCTCTCCGGTGAAGCCCGTATTTTCGACATGCGCATCGAAGAGCCGAAGGCGCGCATCCGGCTCTTGCCCGACGGCACGCTCGACTGGCTGCGTGGCAGCAGGCCGACCATCCCGGCGCGGTCCGTCATCCTGGAGAAGGTTTCCGTCACCGGAGGCACGGTGGAATTCATTGACGAGCAAACCGGCCGCAATCGGCTCTTGAGTGAACTCGATGCTGCCTTGTCGGCGCGCACGCTGGCCGGGCCATGGTCGGTCGAAGGCGAGGCGGTTCTCGACGGCGAGGCGGCGCAATTCACCCTGACGACTTCGGCCTTCACGGATGCGAGCCTGCCTCTTCGGCTGCGGATCGATCCGCAGGCACGGCCCTTCGACCTGACGCTCGATGGTGAACTGGCCCTCGAAGAGGGCAAGCCTTTCTATGCCGGTACATTCAGCTCGACCTGGAAGGTGGCGACACCTGTCGAGGAGGGGGAAACGAGCCAGCCGCCGGCGCCAGCGCCTCGAGTGCGCGGAGAATTCAAGCTTGCCAATGACAGCGTGACCATTCCCAGCTACCGCCTCGAACTCGGCGATGCCGTCGACCCCTATGTGATCATCGGGGAGGGCAAGCTCGATACAGGCGCAGAGCCGGAATTCCTGCTCACGGCCGAGGGGCAGCAGGTGGATGTGAACCGGCTGGCGGCTGATGGAAGCCGGGCCAAGACCTCACGCAATGGCACGGTCTCGATGCAGCAGCGCATGGCGCTTTTGATGGCGACCGCCGCCGAGATCCCGATCCCGACCGTTCCCGGGCGCGCAACGCTGCGGCTTCCGGCCATCGTCGCGGGTGACACCGTGTTCCGTGACCTGCAGCTCGATGTGCGTCCGGCGGGGAATGGCTGGACCGTGGACAAGGCCGTCGGTGTCTTGCCCGGCCGCACCCAGGTCGAGGCAAGTGGTCGACTGGTGCTCCGCGACACGCCATCCTTCGAGGGCAATCTTCTTATCGCCACCACCCAGCCCTCCGGCCTTGCCACCTGGATTTCCGGGCGTGTCGATCCGGCGATCCGAGGTCTTCCGTCTGCCGGTTTCTCCGCCTCGGTCAATCTGACAGCTGAGTTGCAGCGGTTCGAGAACCTTGAGCTTGCCATCGGTGCCGAGCCGCTGAAGGGCCGGATCGAGCGGGAGTCGCGCAGTGGCCAGGCGGCGAGCCTTTCCATCGACCTGACGGGCGAGGGGCTCGATCTCGACGCGGCGCGCGCGATCGCGGCTCTGGTGGTCGGCGAGGATGCCGAGCAACGGCTTCTGGCCGAGCGCGTGGCGACGCGCCTGAAGGTGGACGCGCTGCGGGCATTCGGCGTGACCGCCGAAGATGTGGAGGCTGTCGCCTCCTACGAGGGCGGTCAGCTCTCGATCGAGCGTCTGAACCTCGGCGATGTCGCCGGAAGCACCCTGCGGGTGACCGGTAATCTGAGCGATACCGAGACGAAACCGGTCGGCCAGGTACAAATTGGTTTTTCTTCTGCTGATCCCGGCCCATTCCTTGCGCTCATGCGCGAGCGGCTGCCGAACACTCCGCTGATCGAGCGGCTCTCGAACAGCGCAAGCTGGTATGAAGACAGCGACCTCCGGGGGACGCTCGCCGTACCGGCATCGGGTGACGTCAGCCTCGATCTATCGGGTCGGATCAATGACAGTGCGGTCTCGGCCAAAGCCACCGCTGCCGACCTTTCAGCGCTTCTGAACGGCGGTCCGCGCCGGTTTGACGTGCAGCTGGAAAACGACGAGGCGCAAATCCTGCTCGGACAGGTCGGTTTCGACCCGCTTCCCTGGACAGTCGGTGAGGGTGGTGTCCTTACGCTGACGCTGGATGCGGCGGGCGACGGCACGGCGGAGGCCGAGGTCGCATTCGCAGGCAGATTGACGACGCTCGACGCCACAGGAAGCCTCACTGCAGTCAACGCGCCTGGTCTGCTCGACGGTTCCTGGGTCGTCTCTGTCGAAAGTCAGGATCTCGGCCCCTATCTGATGGCGCTCGGCCTCAGTCTGCCGGAGGCCGCGACGGGCGTGCCGGTGGCCGGCGACATCAGGATCTCGCTTGCGAAAGGTCAGCTGGTGGTCGAGAGCCTCAACGGCCGTGTGGCCGGGCAAGACGTATCGGCCAAGGGGGAAATCAATCTGACGGGGACGGTGCCGGCGGCGACAGGGTCGCTGACGCTCGAACAACTCGACCTGGAGTGGCTGGCGGAGAGCGTGGTCGGACCCGTCTATGATCCGTCGACCGGCAGCCTGTCCGAAACGCCGCTGGCTGCCGCCGCATTGCCGTTCGACCTCAACCTCGATCTTTCCGTCGGGCGGCTGTGGCCAGGCCTGGCGGAGGCGATGACCGATGTTCGAGCCAAGCTTCGCAACAATGCCGGCGAACTGGCCTTGGAGGATGTTTCCGGCAATTGGCTTGGTGGTGCGGTCGAGGGGCGTCTTTCGATTGCCAACAGCGACGGCAATGGCTTCATGCAGGCGCGTCTCGATCTTTCCGAGGGTGATCTGGCGCGGGCTATCAATGCGCTGCGTGTCGAGCGTGGCATCGCTTCCAGCGAGACGCCTTCCGGAGAGCTCACCGCCACCTTCGTCGTCGAGGGCGGCGGCAAGACGCCGGCCGAACTCATCGGTGGCGCAAGCGGATCCGGTGAGGCCCGGCTCAAGGGCCCACGCGTCGATGACTTCAATCTCTCGATCATGCCGGACCTCCTGAGCGGTTTTGATGCTCTCGGAACCGACGTGACCGAGGAGAAGGTGCGGGAGATCACCGAGCGTCTCTTGCGGAGCGGTGCGACGGACCTGGGTGACGTGGCGCTGCCCTTCGCCCTTTCGGACGGGACCTTGCGCCTTCAGGCCGCGACGCAGCGGACGGCGGACGCGGAGCTCGACGGGAAACTGCGGCTAGACCTGCGGAGCGGCATGCTGGAGGCCGAAGTCGGGATCGCGCTCGATGCTGGCGATGGCGCTATCGAAGGCGCCGAGCCGAACTTCCGGCTCTTGCTCGATGGTCCGGTTCTTGCGCCTGAGCGCTCGCTCGACGTAACGGAACTGACGAATTTCGCGTCGCTACGGGCATTCGAGATCGAGCGCCGGCGGGTCGAGGCACTGCAGGCAAGCGTTTTGGAAAAGCAGCGTCTGCGCCGCGAGGCCGCTCTTGCGCGCTCCCGCGCTGCCGAGCGGGAGCGTGCCGAGGCCGAGCGTTTGAGACTGGAAGAGGAAGCCCGGCTGAAAGCCGAACAGGAAGCCAATGCTGCTGCGGAGGCGCAGGCCGCCGGCGAGGCTGAGACGCTTGTCGAGCCGCAGCCGAGTGCCGAGCCCGGTGACGTGACAACGGAGACCATTCCCGCCGAACGACCGGCATTTCCCGTCGCGCCAGAAGAGCGCGTCGTGCGTCAGCCATTGCCCGACATGACCTTCGAGGGCCTGCCGGGCGTTGAGTGATGCCTTATGCTTCGCCTGGACGTCTTACACGTAGGCGGTCCGTTCACCGAAGGGCGTGTCTTCGACATTTTCGGTGAGGTTCGAGCTGCCGATCAAATCACTCTCGCCGGATAGCAGCGGCGCTGTCTCTTCACCTGTCGCCTGATCGGACGCAGCCTTGGCGGCCGCAAGCTGCGCTTCCAGTTTCGAGAGTTGCGCCCGAAGTTCAGTCAGGGCTTCATTGACTTCGGCCTTCTCGTCGTCAGTGGCCGCTGCATCCAGCGCTTCTTCCTGGCTCGAGATGCTTTTCTGCAGGCTGGCAATCTGAGCCTTGATGGCCGATGTCGAACTGCCGGCGGAGGTGGTGGAGGTGGATATCGTGGTGGAGGATGTCGACGTCGAGATGGAGGTCATGATCGGAAAACCTTGACTGAAAAAGTTGTAGTTCAAAATACCGTCAGAGTGTCAGGCCATGCGGCAGCTAGGCCGAATCGCTGGTTGCGACGACACATGATCATCCTATTCCAATATTTAAATAAGTATGTGACGCAGACTGTTATTTTCCATCACGACCATTGGCTGTCTTCTTGGCCTCGGCCAAGACGAACAGTCGCAAGGCCGACGACAGGTTCGAGGTCACAGGGCGTGCCTCGTCTATCTCAGCAATCAAGGACGCAAGGCTCATTTTCCGCTCGCCCGCAATCAGCTTCAGCTCTGCCAGGAATTCATCCTCGATCGAGAAGCTTGTCCGGTGTCCCTGAAGGCTGATTGATCGCTTCCGGATCAAGGGCAACTCCGTGCTAGACGCTTACGCGTGCCAAGCTGGACGAACGTGGATTGAAAAGCCCTCAATCCTGCTCAGGCTTCTCGAGGCGGCCCCGCTCATGCTGGCGGGCGTCCTTGTCGTTCAATGCCCGTGTCAGAGACTTTTCCGCCTTGGTGCGGCCGTGGCTGATGCGATTCTGCTCGGCGGCGGCTTCGCGCTCGCTGCGGACCTTGGCCTTGCGAAACTGGCGAAGATTGACGATGTCGGCGGCCATGCTCGGTGCTCCACGAAAAAGGCCGGGCTTTGACCCGGCCGATCGTCGTCTGATCAATGCTTCTTGCGGAAGGCATCGAGCGATACGACCGAGCCCTCCTTCTTTTCCTCGGTCTTCGCCGCGTCCGTGTCTTCCGGCTTGGCGACGGCTTCGACCGGATAAGCGGTGATCTCGGCGTCGTTCTCTTCCTCATCGGACAGCGGCACGTCGAATTCGAGCTCGAAGTTCACCGACGGGTCGTAGAATCCGCGGATCGCATTGAACGGAATGACCAGCTTTTCCGGTGTGTCGGAGAAGGACAGGCCGATCTCGAACTGGCTGTCGGTCACCTTGAGGTCCCAGAACTGGTGCTGCACCACGATTGTCATCTGCTCGGCATACTTTGCTTTCAGATGCTGCGAGATTCGCACACCCGGTGCGCCGGTCAGGAAGGTAATGAAGAAGTGGTGGTCACCGGGGAGGCGGCCTGTCGCGGAAACCTCGGCCAAGACCTTGCGGATGACGCCACGAAGGGCGTCCTGGGCCAGAATGTCATAGCGAATGTGGTCGTGCCCCATCAGATCCCTGCTTTCCTAATCATGCCGATTTCGACGGCTTATGCCATGACGCGACGATGCGGAAAAGCCCCGACGCGTGAAACTGGTTCGTCGAATGTACATCAAATCTCAGGCTGCGGGTAGCAGCGAAATCCGAAGCAAAGTCATGGACAAAGAGAAGAAGGGGGAGAGCTAGGTGAAGGCTTCTGTTGCCAGGTGCCTTCGAACCCCGCCTTAAGGGGCTAACCCTAAGGACTTAGAGCGGGTTTCCCGCACCACCATTAGGCAGCGAGAGCGTAACCCTTAGCGTTGTTGTCGTTTGCAACTACACTTGTGACCCGATAACGGCGGTATCATGCCGAGCAAAAGTTCGATCTTTACGCCCTTGTCGATCCTATTTCGCCCCCATCAAAAGCCGGTCCGAACATGACGTCGTCACCGACCGGTTTTTGGTGGAGGCGCCGGGTACCGCCCCCGGGTCCAATAGGTTTATTACACCGACCGTTTATTGCCATAGCCGGAGCAAGCCCCGGCAAGGCTGATATAGGTGTTTCCGACCACGATGAAAAGAGGGCGGACGCACAATCGGCGAGGTGCCGTCTCTCCCCGAGATCACCTGCAACGGGATGTGAGGGCCTCTGCCGGGGATAAAGCTGGAAAACGCATTGGTTCGAGGCCCTGGCGGCGATATGATGTCGAGGACAACGAC
This sequence comes from Allorhizobium sp., assembly GCA_046294755.1. GTDB lineage: Bacteria > Pseudomonadota > Alphaproteobacteria > Rhizobiales > Rhizobiaceae > Allorhizobium. The sequence goes on from JBKBON010000011.1 coordinate 92,938, forward strand.
TCGATGAATGGGATCCATGCACCAGTATCACGACCTCCTCCGTCACGTTTTGGAGAACGGCAGCGACCGCGGTGATCGCACCGGTACGGGCACGCGTTCGGTCTTCGGCCATCAGATGCGTTTCGACCTTGCCGATGGCTTCCCGGTCATCACGACGAAGCGGCTGCATCTGAGGTCGATCATCCACGAACTGCTCTGGTTCCTGAAGGGCGATACCAATATCCGCTATCTCAAGGAAAACGGTGTCAGCATCTGGGACGAGTGGGCCGACGAGAACGGTGACCTTGGGCCGGTCTATGGGGCGCAGTGGCGCTCGTGGCCCGACTATCACGGCGGGCATATCGACCAGATGGCGAAGCTCGTCGAAAGCATCAAGACGAACCCGAATTCGCGCCGTCATATCGTGACGGCCTGGAACCCGGCACTTGTCGATGAAATGGCGCTGCCTCCCTGCCACTGTCTGTTCCAGTTCTATGTAGCGGATGGCAGGTTGTCCTGCCAGCTCTACCAACGGTCTGCGGACATCTTCCTGGGCGTCCCGTTCAATATCGCCTCCTATGCGCTTCTCACCTTGATGATGGCGCAGGTTACGGGGCTTGAGCCGGGGGACTTCGTCCATACGCTGGGTGACGCCCATCTCTACGCCAACCACTTCGATCAGGCGAAGTTGCAGCTGACGCGCACGCCGAAGGCGCTGCCGGTCATGAAACTTAATCCGGCGGTGAAGGATCTGTTCGCCTTTACCTATGAAGACTTCACGCTGATCGGTTACGAAGCCGATGCCAGCATCAAGGCACCGATCGCCGTCTGAGGCGAGGCTAGAGCGAAGCGGCATGGCTCCTATCAAAATCGTCATCATCGTGGCCGTTTCGCAAAACGGCATCATCGGCCGCGATGGCGACATGCCCTGGAAGCTGTCGACCGACTTGAAGCGTTTCAAGGCGCTGAGCATGGGCAAGCCTCTGATCATGGGGCGCAAGACTTTCGAATCTGTTGGCTCAAGACCCCTGCCGGGTCGCCCGCATATCATCATCAGCCGTAGCCAGCGGTTTGACATGCCCGGAGTCGAGACCGTTTCGAGCCTTGAAGAGGCACTTGATCGGGGAAGGGAAATCGCCGCAGACCTCGGTGTTGCAGAGGTATGCATCGTCGGCGGCGGCGAGATCTATCGCCAGGCTTTGGGGTTCGCGGATGTGCTGCATGTCACGCATGTCGAGACTGTGGTGGAGGGCGACACGTCGTTTCCGCCGATCAATCCCGACGAGTTCGCGTTGACCGAGGAAACATCAGTTCCCTCGGGCGAGAAGGACAATTACCCGACACGCTACGCGATATACCGTCGCAGGAGCGCCTGATAACGCAAAATTTGCCCTATCCGGGGAAGAAGTTGGCCTCTTCTCGTTGAAAGGCGGGTCTGCGCTACCTATAACCCTTTGGAACCTCATGCATGTCGGCCGATCGGCCAGCGGGCGGGGGACTTGGGAGCTTTTTACAGCAAAGAGGTATTGATGCCCTGGAGCAATCAAAACGGCGGCGGCGGCGGTCCATGGGGCGGCGGTGGCGGCGGTGGTAACAATCAGGGCCCCTGGGGCCAGGGGCCGAACCGACCACGTGGTAGCGGCGGCGGCGGTGGTGGTAATCAACCGCCGGATCTGGAGGATCTGATCCGACGTGGCCAGGACCGCTTGAAGAATGTCGTGCCCGGTGGATTCAATGGTGGCGCATTCGTCATCGTCGGCATTGTGCTGCTGGCTTTCTGGGCGATGCAGGCAATCTACACCGTTCAGCCGGACGAACGCGGCGTGGAACTGCGCTTCGGCAAGCCGAAGGAAGAAGTTTCCATGCCCGGTCTGCACTTCCATTTCTGGCCGGTCGAAACAGTCGAGATCGTCAAGGTGACCGAACAGCAGCAGAACATCGGCAGCCGTGCGACTTCGAACAACCCGAGTGCAGGCCTGATGCTCAGCGGCGACCAGAACATCGTCAGCGTCCAGTTCTCAGTGCTGTACACGGTTTCGGATCCGCAGGCCTTCCTGTTCAATCTGGAAGATCCGTCGCAAACCCTGCAACAGGTTTCCGAAAGCGCGATGCGTGAGATCGTCGGCCGTCGTCCTGCTCAGGATGTCTTCCGCGACAATCGTGAAGAGATCTCGACGCAGGTGCGGGCGATCATCCAGGGCACGATGGATAACTATGGCGCCGGCATTGCGATCAACGCTGTTCCGATCGAGGACGCGGCTCCGCCACGTGAGGTAGCCGAGGCCTTCGAAGAAGTTCAGCGCGCGCAGCAGGACGAGGATCGTTTCGTCGAAGAAGCGAACCAGTATTCGAACCAGCGTCTCGGTCAGGCGCGCGGTCAGGCCGCCCAGATTCGCGAAGAGGCTGCCGCCTACAAGGATCAGGTCGTGAAGGAAGCGGAAGGTGAGGCGCAGCGCTTTATTTCGATCTACGACGAATACACCAAGGCGCCGGACGTTACCCGTCAGCGCATCTATCTTGAGACCATGGAGAATGTCCTGCGTAATTCGAACAAGGTGATCATCGACGAAAGACAGGGGGTATTGCCCTATCTGCCGCTCAACGAGATCACGCGCCAAGCCAACCAGCCTCAGGGCCAGTCGGCGACGGGAGGGAACTGACATGAACAATCGTCTTCCCTATTTTCTCATCGCCATCGGCGTCGCCTTGTTCTTCGTCTACTCGTCGATCTTCGTGGTCAACGAGCGTGAGCAGGCAATCGTTCTGCGCTTCGGTCAGATCCAGGACGTAAAGACCGAGCCAGGCCTCTACTTCAAGCTGCCCTTCGCCTTTATCGATGCGGACCGGGTTCAGTATATCGAGGACCGCGCACTCCGCTTCGATCTGCCTGATATCCGCGTGCAGGTCCGCGGCGGCGCCTTCTATGAAGTCGATGCATTCGCCGTTTACCGCATCGTCGATGCCCGTCGCTTCCGTGAGACTGTCTCGGGCGACCGCGACGCAGCCGAATCCCGTCTTCGCACGCGCCTCGATGCGGCTCTGCGTCGGGTCTACGGTCTGCGCAACTTCGATGCGGCTCTTTCCGAAGAGCGCGGCTCGATGATGGCGGATGTTCGCAATGATCTTCAGGCTGCGGCCGGAAGCCTTGGTCTGCAGGTGACAGACGTCCGCATTCGCCGTACCGACCTGACGCAGGAAGTCTCGCAACAGACATTCCAGCGCATGAAGGCAGAGCGACTGGCAGAGGCGGAACTGATCCGCGCCCGCGGTAATGAAGAGAGCCAGCGTCGCCGGGCGATCGCCGACCGTCAGGTCGTTGAACTCCAGGCCGAGGCGCAGCGCGATTCGGAAATCCTGCGCGGTGAGGGTGATGCCGAGCGGAACCGTATCTTCGCCGAAGCCTTCCAGCGTGACCCGAGCTTCTTCGAGTTCTATCGTTCGATGCGTGCCTATGTTGCTTCGATGAGCAACCAGGGAACGACGATGGTCCTTTCGCCGGACAGCGACTTCTTCCGCTTCTTCAACAGCGGAGTAGGGACTGGCGGCGCTGCATCGGCTGCGCCGCAACCGGCGCCTCAGGCGCCTCAAGCGGTAACTCCGCCTGCTGCAGTCGGCAACTGAACTGATGGATGACCTGTTCGCAGGGATCGCCATCTTTTTGATCATCGAGGGGCTGGCCTATGCGCTGGCCCCTCGTTTTCTTGTGCGGATGGCACGGCTTCTGCCTGGCATCCCGGAAGATCAGTTGCGGCTTGTCGGGTTGACGGCCATCACCATCGGCGCGGCGATCCTGTGGTTTCTGCGCGGCTGACAAGATCTGGTCGCAAGCTGCGGATAAAGCTATTCCGGCAATTGTGATTTTCCCTTCTCCCAATCCGCCTTATGTTCAGCCAGAGACCAGACAATCGAGTGAGGAAGCCGATGATGAAACCCGCCCGCACATCGCGAATGATTCTGCCGGCCCTCCTCGTGGGAACGGCATTGGCTGTTGGCGCGGTGGGTGCTCCGTCACGCGTTCAGGCGCAGGGGCCCGAGTCGGTTGCGGATCTCGCCAGCGGGCTTTTGGGCGCAGTCGTCAACATCTCTACCTCGCAAAGCGTTGCCGATGAAGGCGAGGGGCCGCGGCCCCAGGTGCCGGAAGGCTCCCCTTTTCAGGAGCTATTTGAGGATTTCTACAAGAACCGGGAAGGCGGGCAGCCCAACAGTAAGGTCAACTCGCTCGGGTCCGGCTTTGTCATCGATGAGACGGGGTTCATCGTCACAAACAATCATGTCATCGAGAATGCCGACGACATCGAAGTGATTTTTGCCGATGGCTCGAAGTTGAAAGCTACGCTTATCGGCACGGATACCAAGACGGATCTTTCAGTCCTCAAGGTCGAGCCGACACAGCCGCTGACGTCGGTAAAATTCGGCGATTCCCGAAAGATGCGGATCGGCGATTGGGTCATGGCGATCGGCAATCCCTTCGGGCTTGGTGGATCCGTGACCGTGGGTATCATCTCGGCGAGCGGGCGAAACATCAATGCCGGCCCCTATGACAACTTCATTCAGACGGATGCGGCGATCAACAAGGGAAATTCCGGCGGACCTCTGTTCAACATGGCGGGCGAAGTGATCGGCATCAACACCGCGATCATCTCGCCAAGCGGCGGGTCGATCGGCATTGGTTTTGCCGTGCCGACGGAACTGGCCGAGAACATCGTCAAGCAGCTGATCGAATTTGGCGAGACCCGTCGTGGCTGGCTCGGTGTGCGCATCCAGCCGGTGTCTGACGAGGTGGCGGCGAGCTTGAAGATCGGTCGCGCCCGCGGTGCTCTGATCAGCGGTGTTGTCGAAGGCGGACCTGTGGCCAACGGCCCGCTCGTGGTCGGCGACATCATCACGAGCTTCAACGGTCGCGCCATCGCCCAGACGCGGGACCTTACCCGCATTGTTGCCGAGAGCCCGATCGGTGAGCCCTTGGACGTGGTGATCCTGCGTGACGGCAATGAACAGACGGTCAAGGTCACACTTGGCCGCCTGGAGGATGACGAAATCGCCAGCAACGAGACCGATCCGGAAACCACAGTGGAACCAGATGAAGAGGGTACGGCGCCGGATGGTGAAACGCCGGACGATCAGATCGATCCGCCGATCGACCAGCCTATGCCTGCCGATCCGAATGCTGATCCCGAGAACGGCGAAGCGCCGGCCACGCCTCCACAGGACCTGTCTGCAGCGCCGGTGACCGAAGGCCTGATCGGGGTGGAGCTTTCTGCACTGACCGACGCCAACCGGGTTAGCTTCTCGATTGCCGAGGGCGTCGAAGGCGTCCTGATCACCCGTGTCCTGCCCGGTTCGAAGGCGGAGGGCAAGGGGCTGAAGGTCGGGGAGGTCATCGTCGAGGTGGCGCAGGAATTCATGAAGTCGCCGCAGCAGGTGGCCGAAAAGCTCACCAGCATCAAGGGCGAGGGGCGCCGCAGCGGCTATCTGATGATCGCCGACAAGGACGGCAATCTACGGCTCGTTGCCGTACCGTTGGAATAGGATCAGGCGTAGAGGCGCTGGACGGAGTTGCTGTTTTGGCGCAGGTATTCCTCGAACTGATCAATCGGCATTGGCCGACCGGCCAGGAACCCCTGAATCTCGCCGCAGGCCATTTGCCGTAGTAGGTCGAACTGCCCCCTGGTCTCCACGCCTTCGGCCGCGACGCTCATCCGCAGATCGCGGGCAAGCTTGATCACAGATTCGACGATGGCACGGCTGTCGGAATTGGACTCCAGATCGGAGATGAATGACTGGTCGATCTTCAGCTTGTCGAAGCGATAGCGGCGAAGATAGCTGAGGGAGGAAAACCCAGTGCCGAAGTCGTCGAGCGCGATGCGCAGGCCGAGCCGCGACAGAGAGGCCAGGGTCTGCTCGACCCCGATCGTCGTCTCCATCAGCAGGCTTTCCGTCACTTCCAGCTCAAGCCGATGGGCGGGCAGACCATTCTGCTTTAGTGCCGCCTCGACAAGTGGAAGGAGACCGGGGCTGAGGAACTGGCGCGACGACAGGTTGACGGCAACGCGGATGTGGTCCGGCCAGTCGATGGCATGTTTGCAAGCCTGCCGAAGCACCCAGCTTCCTATTGCACCTATTTGCCCGGACTCTTCGGCGATCGGGATGAACTCGGCCGGGCTGATCGCCCCGAGTGTCGGGTGGTTCCAGCGCAGGAGCGCCTCTGCGCAGACAACCTTGCGGCTCTGCGCATCGACGAGCGGTTGGTAATTGATGCTCAGCTGTTCTTGCGCGACGGCCAGCGCCAATTCCTGCTCGATGAGACTGCGGCGTCGGGCGGCGGCGTCGAGCGAGCTGTCGAAGAAGCGGTAGCGGTTGCGGCCATCGGCCTTGGCCCGATAAAGCGCGAGATCGGCATTGCGCATCAACTGATCCGGGTCAGTGCCGTCTATCGGTGCACAGGCAATGCCGATGCTGACGCCGATCTGGGCGGTACCCGCGCGCAGGGCGATCGGTTTCTGCAGTTTTTCGATGATTCTGGCCGCAAGTAGTGCCGCGCTTTGGGGGTCGCTCCCCGAAAGGTGCAGAATCGCGAATTCGTCACCGCCGACCCGCGCCAAGGTGTCAGCCTCGCCACGCAGCTGGCTGAGGATGCTTGCTACGGAGCGTAGCAGTTCGTCGCCGCCGGTGTGCCCCATGTTGTCATTGATCTGCTTGAAACGATCAAGATCCAGGAGAAGCACGGAGAAGGGATCGCCGAACCGTTCGTGGCGGGAAACTGCCCGGGCGAAATCCTCGGACAGCATCACCCGGTTGCCGACCTCGGTGAGAGGGTCGTGGCGGGCCATGTGTTCGATCCGAAGACGGCTCTCGCGGCTGGCGGTAACGTCTCGTCCGACGCCGCGATAGCCCATGAAGTTGCCTGCCTTGTCGTAGATCGCCTTGGCCGTAAACGACCAGATTGCCAACTCGCCTCCCAGTTCCACGCAAATGTCCTGATCGCGGAAGGACTGCTTGGCGGTCAGGCAGGCGACGAGGCTTTCCCGGCAATCACGCTCCCCGATGCTGACGGACGAAAACGGAATGATGCTGGTGATCGGCCTTCCATTGACCATGTTCTCGGGAACTTGAAGCTGATCATAGAAGCGAGTCGAGGCGCGCTCGAGATTGAAGTCGCTGTCGACGCCCCACAGCCAGTCTGCAGTGTTTTCCTCGAAGTCGTTTAGGAGCAGGTTGATCACATCAAGCTGCTCGTCGGCGGCCATTTGGGCTCGGACACGCTCGGTCAGGCTCCGGCAGACGGCGAGGGATGAGCGGATAATGATTGCAGCGAAGACCAGGTACAGAGCGAAGAGGTAAGCGCCGACTATCGTGGGGTCGAGCGAAAGCGCGATGGCTGCGCCGACCGCCACCGTGCCGCAGAAGACGATCGATGCGGGCGGGATGGTTGCCAGCGCGAAGCCGCCACCACCGGCCATGCCCACAGTGAGCGCAATCAACACCATGCGTTGGGTTTCGTCGGCCGTGCCGTAGGAGACGATGTCGAGCGCCGCCCAGAGGCTGCTCAGTACAGCGGCATAGACAACTGCACGGATCGTTCCGCGCAAGCTGGCACGGTCCCGTGCCGCATATTTGCGATGCCTCCACCAGGTTATGCTGGTGTAAAGGGCTATAGCCGCGACAAGGGAACAGATAATATTGACCGAAATCTCATCCGGACTGCCCCGGAAGACAAAGATCGCAAGTGTCGCATTGCAGAGGTTTGCGGCCATCATCCATGGCGTACTTGCACGCACGACGCCAAGACGAACGGCGCGGATGCGCTCCGCCTCTTCCGCTGTCTGCTGCCCTTCACCAAGGCGCAAGAAGCGGTCGAACATCCTGGTTACCGGATCGGCTACATGCGCAAGGATTCGTCTCTCCATTCCGCAATCTATAGCCGCTATATTTTAAGTCCGCGTAAATTAGTTATGTCATGTTGTTCCGGACGCCCAAGTATTCGGGGCCGTCTCAAACAACACATGCCTCTTCAGGTGAGGATGGGTGTCGGGTACTTTTGGGTGATCGAAATCCCGGCCTTGCAGATGCTGCATGCCGATGCGCCGCATGACTGCGATGGAGCGGTGATTGTCATGCACTGCGAAGGCGTAGACTTCCGGTAGTCTCAGGGCATGGCGAGCATGTGCGAGGAGTTGAGCCGCGGCCTCGGATATATAGCCGCTGCCCCAGTAGCGCGTCGCAAGTCTCCAGCCGATTTCCATCGCTCCCGCCGGCAGAATTCCGGGCAGGTCCACAGGGGAAAGTCCACAGAAGCCCATCGCTTCGTTCGTATTGCGATCAGCGACAGCATAGAAGCCGAGCCCTGTGTCGGCGATCATGGTGCGATTGCGGTCGAAGAGCAGGTCGCATTCTTCGTGGCTGCGGCGAAACGGAAAGAAGGCCATCACCTTCTCATCCCGGTTTATCTCGCGAAACAGATTGCGGTCATCCTCTTGCCAATTGCGAATGGTAAGCCGCTCTGTTTCGACAATGATCATGAGATGCCCATCAGCCTGTGACGAAGTCCGTCTTGCGGTAGCCCTGAAGATAGAGGAGGGCGGTCAGATCACCATGATCGATGCGGATCTTGGCCTCTGCCGCGACGGACGGTTTCGCGTGTAGCGCCACGCCGGAGCCTGCGGCGCCCAGCATGCCCAAGTCATTCGCGCCGTCGCCGACGGCAATTGCGTCACTCGCCGAAATGCCAAGCCGTCCTGCAATCTCGAAGAGGGAGTCGACCTTGGCCTGCTTGCCCAAGATCGGTTCGGCCACTTCACCGGTAAGAACGCCATCTTGCTCGATCAGGATGTTGGCGCGGTTTTCGTCAAAGCCGAGCATTGCGGCAATGGGGGCGGTGAAAACCGTAAAGCCGCCGGAAACCAGCGCGGCATAGCCACCTCTGGCCCGCATCGTCGCAATTAGTTCGCGGCCGCCGGGCGTGAGGGTGATCCGTCGGGCAATGACATCATCCACGACAGAGATCGGAAGTCCCTTCAGCAGTGCAACGCGCTCCCGAAGCGCAGGCTCGAAAGCGATCTCGCCATTCATGGCGCGCGCCGTGATTTGGGATACCTGGTCCTTAAGCCCGACCTCGGCTGCCAGTTCATCGATGCATTCCTGGCCAATCATGGTCGAATCCATGTCGGCGATCAGGAAGGACTTACGCCGGGTCTCGGCGTCCTGCACAGCCACATCCACGGGAGAACCCGTAAGGACCACACGGATCAGTCGTTCGGCTTCGATGGCGTCCGTGCCGTCCGGAAGTGGAATGTCGCAAGCAATGCCGTCCGCCAGCCAGTAGAGACGACTGGATGCCACAGCCTCTGCTGCCTTCTCGGCGAGTGCCGGGGTCAGAACAGGGTTTGACGGATTGGCGACAAGCGTGGCAACGAAGGCCATGATGGAAGATCCTAGCAAGAACAATGACGCGATCCTGATAACCGGGCCGACCGCCAGCGGCAAGTCCGCGCTTGCCCTCGAGCTGGCCCGCCGCCACGATGGCGTCGTAATTAATGCCGACAGCATGCAGGTCTATGACACCTTGCGCGTTGTCACCGCCCGCCCGGACGAAGCCGAAATGGAGGGCGTTCGTCATGAACTCTACGGCCATGTCCCGGCCAGCCAGAGTTACTCGACCGGGGATTGGTTGCGGGAGGTTGATCGGCTGCTGGGGCGGCTGCGCGGCGAGGGACGGCTTCCCGTCATCGTCGGGGGGACAGGTCTGTATTTCAAGGCGCTGACCGGTGGGCTTTCGAACATGCCCGCCATTCCGGATGCGTTGCGGGTGGAGCTCCGGCAGCGGCTTGTCGCCGAAGGTTCGGGCGCGCTTCATGCGCAGCTTTCGGTGCTCGATCCGCAGATGGCCAAGCGTCTCAATCCTGGTGACGGCCAGCGGATCGTGCGGGCGCTGGAAGTGTTTTCGGCCACGGGCCGTTCCATCGCGGACTTTCAAAACAACTCGGGCCCAAAGCTTGTCGATCCCGAGCGTGCCCTGAAGCTTGTCGTTCTGCCAGACCGCACGGTGCTTCACGATCGGATCAATCGGCGGTTCGCAAAGATGATGGATGCGGGGGCCATTGAAGAGGTCGAGGCGCTTCTGTCGCTCCATCTCTCGCCGCAAATGCCCGCAATGAAGGCGATCGGGGTTTCGCAGATCGCAGACATGTTGCAAGGGCGTGTGACGCGGACAGAGGTTGTGGAGCTCGCATCTGCGGCTACGCGGCAATATGCCAAGCGACAGATGACATGGTTCCGCAACCAGATGGATGATAGCTGGCAACGGATCGACCCGGCGACCTGCTGGACCAGCTGATGGTGCCTCAATCGCGCTTGTAGAGGCTCGAAAGCGGCTTCTTCAAGATGCTCTCACGCAAGGATGAGCCGCCTTCGCGGCGTACCGGTTGCGAACCGAATGTCGCCGACGGTGGCTCGCCCGCATAGGCCGGCGTTGAGGTCATTGCTGGCGCCGGTGCATCGGAGCGTGGACGGGGAACGTCGTCCAGACCGGTTCGCGGCAGCATGTCGGGGCGGTAAGGCTCGATGGTCGGCGTCTCTGATGCCGCCAGCGTCTTGCGCTGAACGGGTGGTTCGTAGGCCGGGCGCGGTGCAGTCTGCATTGGGGGCATCGGCGTCGGCGCAGGTGCGGCCGGTCGAGGAGCAGCAACAGGACGGCGATTGTCGTACCGATCATCGTCCTCGAATTCCTCATCGTCATAAATGCCATCGGGAGCATTCGGTACGCGCCCAGCGCCGCCAAAGCTGCTGTCGAAGGCTTGCTGGAAGGCGGAGATATCGGGACCCGCAATGGCGCGCATGCGACCGACGATCGTACGCAAGTCGACGGTGTCGGGTGTCTCCTCGGTGTATTTCGCGTTGACACCGTTGGCCTTTGGCAGGGCCGATTCCGCGACGCGGGTGAAGCGCATGCGCATGGGCACGGCGATCGCTTCACCGAAGGCGATGGCCTCCCCATTGCCGATCGAGGAGATGAAACTGGTTGTCGAAATTGAGCTGTCGGGGATCGCCGAGCGGATGATCTCCTGGTCACGATCATTGGCAAGACGCATGGCGAAAAGCGTCGAGCACTGCGACAGGATTGTCTGGTCGAGTTCGCCCGGGCGCTGGGTGATCACGCCGAGTGAAACACCGTACTTACGACCTTCTTTCGCGATACGGGCGATCGCCTGGCGCGTCGGGAAGAAGCCAAGGTTTGGATCGGCCGGCACATAGCGGTGGGCTTCCTCGCAGACGACCAGCATGTGGATCGCACCGTTCGACCAGAGCGCCAGTTCGAATGCCATGCGGCAGAGAACGGAGGCGACCGAGTTGACGACCTCGGAAGGAATGCCGGCCAGCTGGAACGTCGAGATCGGGCGATCATCTCCCGGAATACGGAAAATATGCGCGATCGTCTCCATGATCGTGTCGCTGATCGTGTTGTTGGAGAACATGAAATGATAGCGCGGGTCGTTGACGGCCGACATGATGCGCATCTTGAGTGACCGCAGGAACGGTTTTTCGCTGCGGCCTTCGAGACGGCCGATGCGCTCGTCAATGAGCGCAAGCAGATCGGCGATGCGGTAGGGCACCGGCGTGTCGGCGGTCATCGAACTCTTATCAGCCATTCGGCGCATCAGCGCGCTTTCATTACCGCGGAAGGCACGTTTTGCTTCCGGCATGAGATCGCGCAGGATATCAAGCTCTTCGGGAACCGGCGGGCGACCGCGGAAAAGCACTTCCGCGAATTCCTCCAACCGCATCAGCCAGAAGGGCAGGTCGAGCGTGTCGGTATCGATGACGACGGCAAGCTCGGGAAAGGCTGCGGCAAATTCGTTGTGTGGGTCGAGGATCAAGATGCGGAGCTTCGGATCGCTCTCGATTGCCTTGCGCAGCAGAAGCGACACCGCCGTGGATTTGCCGACGCCGGTCGAGCCGACGACCGCAAAGTGCTTCGACAGCATGGACGGAATGTGGATCGTGGCGTCGATCGTTTCGTCCTGCGTCAGTTTGCCGACGACGGCGGTGTCCCCGAGGCGCGTGTCATAGATGCGCAGAAGGTCGGCTGCGCGAATGCGATGGGCGATTGCTCCGAGATAAGGGTAGCGGGAAATGCCAGTCGAAAAGACTTCCTTTCCGTCTTCCTGCACGAAGACTTCGCCGAGCAACTCGACCTCGATCAGGAATTGGTTGTCGGCGCCTTCGCCCCAGTCCTTGCCTTCCGTCTGCATCGAGTAAGCGAGCGCCACGACGCGGTTCTTTCCAACGCTGATCGAAATCAAGCGACCGACGGACCAGAGTTCGGTGAGGTCCGTGCCGCCGTCCTCGGCGACCGCAGCAATTGTCGCGCGTGAGCCATTGCAGGCGACGACTCGTCCCAGCATCCGGTTGCCAGGCCGCATACCATCGCGGCGCTCCTGGTCTCCGGCGTCGCCGGACTTGTGAAGATCATCGTTCGACAAGCGCATTCTCCCTGCTTGCGCAAGCTTAGACGCGATCGCTTAAAACTTCGTGTAATCGCTAGCCCCGCGGTGAGGTTTTGTCGCAGGCTGCGCAACAAAATTTCGCGATCAGCAGCAGAAATGTGCGAAAGATGCGTTGACGCTGGAGGGCTTTCTGGCTAACACTTCGGCCCATGAAAAACTCGGTTGCACTTATCGTGGTGGGACGGCGCATGGGCAGGATGGTGTAACCATCCGGCGGTAGCCACCCATGCGCTAGATGACAGGCTCCTCAAGGGGCCTTTTTTTATGCCCTGAACCGGGTTATCAGCCCCAAAACCAAGAAGGCAGATGGAAACACAGCATGACGGGTAAAGACAATCAGATGACTGGCGCCGAGATCGTCCTGCGCGCGCTCAAGGATAACGGTGTCGAGCATATCTTCGGCTATCCCGGTGGGGCCGTGCTTCCGATCTATGACGAGATCTTCCAGCAGGAAGAGATCCAGCACATTCTCGTGCGCCACGAACAGGGTGCAGGTCACGCAGCGGAAGGTTACGCAAGGTCAACCGGCAAGGTCGGCGTCATGCTGGTCACGTCCGGACCCGGTGCCACCAATGCGGTCACGCCGCTGCAGGATGCGCTGATGGACAGTGTTCCGCTCGTCTGCATCTCCGGCCAGGTTCCGACCTCGCTGATCGGTTCGGACGCCTTCCAGGAGTGTGATACCGTTGGCATCACGCGCCCCTGCACCAAGCACAACTGGCTGGTCAAGGACGTCAACCAGCTGGCCTCGATCATCCATGAAGCCTTCCGCATCGCCCAGACGGGCCGTCCGGGTCCGGTTCTCGTCGATATTCCAAAGGACATCCAGTTCGCCACCGGCACCTATACGCCGCCGGATGCGCATAAGGCGCTGAAAAGCTATCAGCCGAAGGTGACGGGCGATGCCCGTGCCATCCAGGCAGCCGTGGAGCTGATGGCGTCTGCCCGCCGCCCGATCATCTATTCCGGCGGTGGTGTTATCAATTCGGGACCGGAAGCGACCAAGCTCCTGCGCGAGCTGGTTTCGCTGACCGACTTCCCGATCACGTCGACCTTGATGGGCCTCGGCTGCTATCCGGCCTCGGGCAAGAACTGGCTCGGAATGCTCGGCATGCACGGTTCCTACGAAGCCAACATGGCGATGCATGACTGTGATGTCATGGTCTGCATCGGCGCGCGCTTCGACGACCGCATCACCGGCCGCCTCAACGCGTTCTCGCCAAATTCGAAGAAGATCCACATCGACATCGATCCGTCGTCGATCAACAAGAATGTCCGCGTCGACGTGCCGATCACGGGTGATGTCGGTCGGGTTCTCGAAGACATGGTCCGCGCCTGGCGCGCCCTGCCGAAGAAGCCCGAGGCGTCGCAGACGGCCGAATGGAATGCGAGCATTGCCAAGTGGCGCGCCCGCAACTCCTTCGCCTATTCGCCGTCGAAGGACGTCATCATGCCGCAATATGCCCTGCAGCGGCTCTATCAGCTGACCAAGGATCGCGACACTTACATCACGACCGAAGTTGGTCAGCATCAGATGTGGGCGGCGCAGTTCTACGGTTTTGAGCAACCGAACCGCTGGATGACGTCGGGTGGCCTCGGTACCATGGGCTACGGCCTGCCGGCAGCGCTCGGGGTACAGATCGCCCATCCGGACGCGCTCGTCATCGACATTGCGGGTGACGCCTCGATCCAGATGTGCATTCAGGAAATGTCGGCTGCCATCCAGTACGAGGCGCCGATCAAGATCTTCATCCTGAACAACCAGTACATGGGCATGGTGCGCCAGTGGCAGCAGCTGCTGCACGGCAACCGTCTGTCAAACTCCTATACGGAAGCCATGCCTGACTTCGTCAAGCTGGCCGAGGCCTATGGTGCCGTCGGCATCCGCTGCGAAAAGCCCGATGATCTCGATGGCGCGATCCAGGAGATGATCGACGTCAAGAAGCCTGTGATCTTTGACTGCCGCGTGGCCAATCTCGCCAATTGCTTCCCGATGATCCCGTCGGGCAAGGCGCATAACGAGATGCTGCTGCCGGACGAGGCGACCGATGAAGCGGTTGCCAATGCCATCGACGCCAAGGGCCGTCAGCTCGTCTGACCGGGAGGAACAAGACCATGAACGCACATCTTCAGCCGACCGGCTCGGCCTATTTCATCGCCAAGGAAACCGCCACGATCGAAAGCCACACGCTTTCGGTTCTGGTCGACAACGAGCCGGGCGTTCTCGCCCGCGTCATCGGCCTGTTTTCCGGTCGCGGCTACAACATCGAAAGCCTCACGGTCTCCGAGACAGAGCACGAGGCGCATCTGTCGCGCATCACCATCGTGACGCGTGGCACGCCTGGCGTGCTCGAACAGATCAAGGCGCAGCTTGAACGCATCGTGCCCGTTCACCGCGTCCTTGACCTGACGGTGCGGGCGCGAGATCTCGGTCAGGAGCGTCCGATCGAGCGGGAAGTGGCTCTGGTGAAGGTGGTTTCCGCTGGCGAGATGCGTGCCGAGACGCTCCGACTGGCCGATGCCTTCCAGGCGAAGGTTGTCGATGCGACCGTCGACCACTTCATCTTCGAGATCACCGGCAAATCGTCCAAGATCGACCAGTTCGTTTCGATCATGAAGCCGCTCGGCCTCAACGAGATCTGCCGCACCGGCATTGCTGCGATGAACCGCGGCCCGCAGGGCATGTAAGGAATTCGAGAATTCCCGAACCGAAAAAGGGCGGCCTCGCGGTCGCCCTTTTGTTGCCTGCCGTTTTCAGTTCATGCCGAGCAGATCAAGGAGTCCCATCTGCTGCGGTGCTGGGGGCAGATCAGCGTCCGCCTTTTTCGGCTTTTCCTTGGCTGGCTTCTCAGCGGCCTTGGCCTTCGAAGCCTTCTCCGGCTTTTTGGAGGAGGCTGCAATCGCTGCCGGATTGGCCTTCTCCTTTGCAGGCTTCTTCGCCTTCGCCGCTGCCTCCTCGTCGGTCACGGCGTCGTCTGATTCTCCCTCCGCCTCGGTCGTAGTCAGCATCGCGGTCAGCGCGTGACGCAGGGTTGCGGGTCTCAGGCTGTAGTGGATGTACTGGCCCCTCTTCTCGCCTTCGATCAGTTCGGCGTTTTCGAGGATCGAGAGATGCTGGGAGATAGAGGGCTTTGCCATGTCGAAGCGGGCAGCGATCTCGCCGGCGGTCAGGGTCGCCTGAGACAGGTGCACCAGCATCATCCGGCGCGGGTCGGAGGCGAGCGCGTGAAAGACACGGGATGAGATCTTGTCCATTGCCGGATGCGGTTGTGTCTTGCCGCGTTTTGCCATGTCATGCCCCTCAGCCTGCGGTTCTCACACCGCAATTTTTGAATTAGGCAATCTCCTAATTTCCTGAGTGACTGCGGTAAAGTGCCCGGGCTGCGGGGCCTGTGGATAGATCGCGATTTTGAGATGGTCAGAAGCCGATCGGGATCTCGGGCTTGTTCAGCATGAGCCAGAGGATGGCCATGACCGAGAAGAAGGCGGGAAAGCCGCAGGCAAACCAGATGCGGAAGAGCCTGTGATAGCGGGGCGGCAGCGGAGTGTCGGCGGTGGCGGACTCGCGCGCGAGATTGCGCAGCCGGATCTGGATCCAGACGACGGGCAGCCAGAAGAGACCGACGACGACATAGAGGATGAGCGACAGCAGCACCCAGCCTGATGTTAGCGGCCAGCCGATTTCGTAGGCGAGCCAGGCGCCGGTGATCGGCTGCAGGATGGCGGCCGTCGCAGTGAATAGCGTGTCAGCGATGACCACCGTGCCGGCGACATGGGCGATGTGGGCGGGATTGCCGGTCCTGTGCGCTAGCAGCATGAAGAAGGCGATGCCCGCGCCCGTGCCGAAAAGTACGGTGGCCCCGATCACGTGGACAAAGCGCAAGACCTCCTCCAACATCTTAGCGCTCCTCCAGGACAGCAAGGGTCGCGAGGGTCAGCAGGATCGAGGGCAGGACCTTGACCAGCGGTCCCAGCGGATCGAGCCAGAGGGTCGGTTCGATCAGCGTTCCGCCGGCGAGATAGGCGAGCGACACGGCGATCATGCCGAGCATCGCCCGTTTTGCCCAGGGCTGGACGAGGATTGCCAGGCCGAGCGCGATGTCGAGCAGGGATGTGAGGATGGTGACTGTCAGCGCCATTCCGGCCGACATGCTGGCGCCGAAGCGCAGCGACGTGGTCACGGGATCAAGGAGCGGCACCAGACCAGAGACAATCCAGAACAGCGAGAGCGTCAGGATCATCAAGGGCTTCAGGAGGTAGAGACGGGCGAACCAGAGGTCCTGAACGGCGGCGGGCTCCGTTGCCAGCCGCAGCGTCGGGTCGGGCGCTGACAGGGTCGGGCGGGCTTTGTCCGGTGCCACGCCGATGCCGCTGATCCGGATTGCCGTGGAGCGCAAGGGTGAACGCCAGCCGAGGCGCCCGGCAAGATCGGCGCCAATGGAGATGGGGCGAGCGAGGGCTGATGGCAAGCGGATAACCGGCGCGTCGGCAAGGCCGAGCCACCGGCGGTAAATGCATGCCATCTCCTCGACACTGCGGGTCGGTTGGCCTGCAACAACCAGATCGGAGCCAGGCGCGATGCGGCCCTCGACGGCGTCGAGCACGGCTTGTGCAACGTCATGCACGTGGACTGCATTCATCGGGCTCTCGGCGTCCACCAGCGGCAGGACGCCGGGGAAAGATGCGATGGCACGGAGCAGGGCGGTACCGCCATAGGCATTTCGTCCGACCACGACTGTCGGGCGGAGGATGACATAGGGGAGGCCAGAAGCCGCGAGCGCGCGGTCGGCCTCAAGCTTGGTCGTCATGAATGCGGTGCCGGCGCTCGCGAGGTTTTCGGGTGCCGAGATCTGGATGATGAGCGGAGGCGCGGCGTACGTGGCGGCCGCCTGCTGCAGGGCGAGCATGGCGTCCCGCTGCACGGCCACGAGATCGTCGCGCAACCCGTCCTGCAGTGCGCCGGCGCAGTTGATTACCGCGGTGACGCCGTCGAGCAGTGGCTGCCAGTCCGCTGCTTGCCGGAGCGTGCGGAGATCGCGGGCGATCCAGGTTGCTGCGGGAAAGCGGGCGCTGGCCTGCCTGGTGTCGCGGCCAAGGCCGGTGACCGGGTGGCCGGCTTGGCCGAGCGTGAGCAGAACCTGCTGGCCGATGAAGCCGGTTGCGCCAAGGACGAGGATGGTCATGCGTTTACTTTTCGCCGTGCCGGTGAAGATCAGAGCATTTCCAGCGGCATTTTGCGCGCCGGTGGCGGGAAGGCAGCGTCAAGGCGTGCCCAGTCTTCATCGGAGATTTCGAGATCCACGGCGTCGCGATTCTCGTGCAGGCGGCGAATGTTCGAGGTCTTCGGAATCGGGATCACCCCGTCGCGCTCGAGCAGGAAGGCCAGCGCCACCTGCGCCGGCGTCGCCTGATAGGCCTTGGCGACGTGTATGAGTTCGGGATGGTGGAGAATGCGGCCCTGCTCGATTGGTGAATAGGCCATGATGGGGATCTTGTGCTCCTGGCACCAGGGCAGGAGGTCGAATTCGATGCCGCGGCGGAAGAGATTGTAGAGGACCTGATTGACGGCGCAGTTCTTTCCATCGGCCACGGAGAAAAGCTCTTCCATGTCGTCGAGGTCGAAATTCGAGACGCCCCAGGCGCGAATTCTGCCGGCCGATTTCAGTTCTTCCATCGCCGCGACCGTGTCTTCGAGCGGGTTTTCACCGCGCCAGTGCAGGAGATAGAGATCGAGATGGTCGGTCCCCAGCCGGTCGAGGCTGGCATGGCAGGCCTTGATCGTGCCGTCGTAGCTGGCATTCCAGGGCAGGACCTTTGAGACGAGAAAGGCGTCTTCGCGCCGATCCTTCAGCGCTTCGCCCACAATGCGTTCGGCACCGCCATCGCCATACATCTCGGCCGTGTCGATCACCGTCATGCCGAGATCGAGCGCCAGCCTTATGGCGTCGACTTCCGCCTTGGCCTCGGATTTCGTTTCGCCCATCATCCAGGTGCCGAAGCCGAGCGTCGGGATCTCCGTGCCGCCCGGCAGGATGACAGTGGGGATGGCGTCATGCATGGTGATCCTCCTTGAGGCGGGATGCGCGAAGGATAGCGAGGCGGTCCCGCGAGGCAAGCGACAAAGTGGCTTCGCATCGTGTCACCATAACAAGATAGCTGATGGCTTCGGTTCAAAGGACAGCTAGGCTGACATAAAAATTCGGGAGAAACATCCATGTCGGCCGATACGCTTTTTGCGCTCGTCCTCTTTGCCTTCGCGACCTCCATCACGCCGGGGCCGAACAACATGATGCTGTTTGCGTCGGGCGTGAATTTCGGCTTCCGGCGGACGGTGCCGCATATGTTCGGGATCGGGGCCGGCTTCTTCTCCCTGCTGATCGGTGTCGGCATGGGCCTTGGCGCGCTGCTCTCCGCCTATCCGCCGGCCTTCATCGCGCTCAAGGTTGCCGGTGGGCTTTATCTCTTGTGGATCGCTTGGAAGATCGGCTCGTCTCGTTCAATGGGCGAGGGGGAGGCCAAGGCACGACCGATGACGTTTCTAGGCGCTGCCGCCTTCCAATGGGTCAATCCGAAGGCCTGGGTGATGGCGGTAACGGCCATGGCCGTCTATCCAAATCCGGAGCACTATGCTTTGACTGTCGGGATCGTTGCGCTGGTCTTCGCGGCCGTCAATGTTCCCAGTGTCTCGACCTGGGCAGGGTTTGGCTCGGCGCTCAGGGAGTGGCTATCGGTTCCCGTCAGGCTCAAATGGTTCAACATCACCATGGCTTTGCTGCTCGTGCTCAGCCTCTGGCCAATGCTGAAATAGGAGCTCCGATGTCTGGCCATCACCACGACCACGATGATCATCACCATCACGACAACCAGTATTCGGACATGCAGGCGCGAGTGAAGGCGCTCGAAACGCTGCTGACCGAAAAGGGCCTGATCGATCCGGCGGCAATCGATGCGATCGTCGAGACCTACGAGACGAAGGTGGGCCCAAGAAATGGCGCGCGGGTCGTAGCCAAGGCCTGGGCCGATCCCGCATTCGCCGACTGGCTGAAGCGCGATGCGACGGAGGCGATCGCCAGCCTCGGATATACCGGTCGGCAGGGCGAGCATATGCGCGCCGTCTTCAACACGCCCGACACACACAATCTCGTCGTCTGCACGCTGTGCTCCTGTTATCCCTGGTCGGTGCTCGGTTTGCCGCCGGTCTGGTACAAGGCGCCGGCCTATCGCTCGCGGGCGGTGATCGATCCGCGCGGCGTCCTCGCCGAGTTCGGGGTAAGCGTGCCGGAGGAGATGCGGATCCGCGTCTGGGATTCGACGGCGGAGTTGCGCTATCTCGTCGTGCCCCTGCGTCCCGCTGGAACCGAAGGGATGGATGAAGAGGCGCTCGCCGATCTCGTGACACGCGATTCGATGATCGGTACCGGTCTGGCGCTCGATCCGGAGGGTTCGCGATGAACGGGCCGCATGATCTCGGCGGGCAGATGGGCTTCGGGCCGGTCGCGCCGGAGACGGACGAACCTTACTTTCATGCCGACTGGGAAAAGCGGGCGCTCGGGATCACGCTCTCCTGCGGGGCTTTCGGCGCCTGGTCGATCGATGAGAGCCGCCATGCGCGCGAGACTATTCCGCCTGCCAGCTATCTGGCGGCGAGCTATTACGAGGTGTGGATTCGGGGCATCGACATGCTGCTCGAGCGGCATGGCTTTGCGACCACCGAGGAGTTGGCACAGGGCCGGCACCTGGAGCAGGGCCGCGCGCCGAAGCGTGTGTTGAAGGCGGAAATGGTCGAAGGCGTGCTGGCCCGTGGGGGGCCTTGCGACCGTCCCGTCGAGACGGAGCCGAAGTTTGCTGTCGGTGACAGGGTGCGCACGAGGAACTTCCATCCGACCGGCCATACACGGCTGCCCCGCTATGCCCGGGCGAAGACGGGTGTCGTGGAGGCAGTGCAGGGCGGCTTCGTTTTCCCTGATGACAACGCCCATGGACGCGGCGAGAACCCGCAATGGGTCTACACGGTCGTCTTCTCGGGAGACGAGATCTGGGGCGAGGGCGCCGATCCGACGGTGACCGTCTCGATCGATGCCTGGGAAAGCTATCTTGAGCGTGTGTGACACGGTGACCGATCTTGTGGCATCGCCGGGCCTGCCGCGCTCGGCCGAAGGGGCGCCCGTTTTTGCCGAACCCTGGCAAGCGCAGGCCTTCGCCATGACCGTGCATCTGCATGCGCGCGGTGTGTTCAGCTGGGCGGAATGGGCGGAAAGCCTGTCTGCCGAAGTGCATCGCCCGGAGCGGGCCGCAGACGGATCCGACTATTTCGATGCTTGGGTCGCGGCCTTGGCGGGACTGCTGGAGCGCAAGGGGCTTGCCGATCGCGACACCGTCGAGGCCTTGCGCGAAAGCTGGCAGCGGGCGGCAGAGGCGACACCGCATGGTGCGCCGATCGAGCTTTCCAACGACCCGCTCAGGGCTTGATGTCCACGATTTGTTCTGATTTTGCGGGCTTTGGCCTTGCATCGGGCCTCCGAATCCGCGCATGACCTAGGTCATGCAATTCGCGCCCCAGCAAGACGAGGCCCTCAAGGCCGTTTCGAAATGGCTGAAGGAAGGGAAATCCCCCGTCTTCCGGCTGTTTGGCTATGCGGGTACGGGCAAGACGACGCTGGCCAAGCACTTTGCCGAACATGTCGACGGCGACGTGCTGTTTGCCGCCTTTACCGGCAAGGCGGCGCAGGTGCTTCGCTCGCGCGGGGCCTCGAACGCCAAGACCATTCATTCGCTGATCTACCGCCCGCGCGGCGAGGAAGCTGTCGAGGATGAGGAAACCGGCAAGACCTCGATTGCGCCGATGTTCTCGATCAACCGCCAAAGCCCGGTCGCCAAGGCGGCACTGATTGTCATCGACGAATGCTCGATGGTTGACGAGGCGCTCGGGCGCGACCTGATGAGCTTCGGCACGCCAATCCTGGTGCTCGGCGATCCCGGTCAGCTTCCGCCTGTCTCCGGTGGCGGCTTCTTCACCGACCAGGAGCCGGACTATCTCTTGACCGAGATCCATCGCCAGGCGCGCGACAACCCGATCATCCAGCTCGCGATGCATATCCGCGAGGGCAAGGAGATCATGTATGGCGATTACGGCACGACGGCCCGGGTGATCTCGAAGAATGAGGTCACTCAGGATCTTGTGCTGGGGGCGGATCAGGTGCTCGTCGGCACCAACAAGACGCGGCGGCGCTACAACATGCGGCTGCGCGAGCTGAAAGGCTTCACCGCTGACTATCCGCAGGCTGGCGACAAGCTGGTCTGCCTCAGGAACGATCAGGTCAAGGGCCTGCTCAACGGCTCACTGTGGCAGGTCATGACCTCGTCGCGCGAGACGGTGAAGCCGGGCATCAACCTGTTGATCAAGCCTGAAGACGACGACATGGATCGCGGGGCTGCCAAGATCAAACTGCTGAAGGCGGCCTTCGAGGACATCGAGACCGAGATCCCCTGGTCGACGCGCAAGCGTTACGACGAGTTCGACTACGGCTATGCGCTCACCGTGCACAAGGCCCAGGGTTCGCAATGGAACGATGTCGTGCTGTTCGACGAGAGCTGGGCGTTCCGGGATACGCGCGAGCGCTGGCTCTACACCGCCGTCACCCGCGCGGCGGAAACGCTCACCATCGTGCGGTGAGCGTCCGCAATCAGTTCATTTGGTCTTGAGAGCCGAAAGCGTCGCCATAAGGGCCATCGTATCCTTGCCGGATGCCGTCGCCGTTTCAGAGAGAGGCCTTGTGGTATCTGCGGCCGTGAAACCGGCTTCTTTGAGCGCAGCAACAATCTCCTGATCGGATTTACCGAGCAGCGGTGCCACCTGTGCCGGGGTCCCACTGGCGACAACATTGATCATGGCAAAGGCCGGATTGCCGCCCGCACCGGTCGCCGTGCCGGTGATGGCAGGCCAGGCGAAGATGACGCCTGCCACGAGACAGAGGGCGAGCGACAGGGCCATCGGCAAGCGCCTGAAATAAGCAAGAAACGGACGCCAGTTCTTCCAGACATGCAGGACGAAGGGCAGGATCAGAACCATGCTCAGCCATTCATGCATCTCGCGGAAGGCGGAGGTCCCGAAGTGGAAAAACAGTGCAACGCCCGAAAACAGGGAGATAAGGAACAGACCTGTTGTCAGGGGGGTGGCGTAACGGGAGAGCAGGCTCGGCATCTGGGCACCTCGATGGTTGGGAATATCCCGCTCGTAGCGCCGCCGCTTGTCGATGTCGTCTTAAACTTCCTCCACTATTGATGATCTTCAAGCTCCGGCAGCCGCCGCTCAATTGGCCACCATGCCGAGCAGCACCGCCTTCGCCACCGCCTGGAACCGGTTCTGGGCGTCCAGCTTCTCCACGATGCTTGCTTCCAGAGAGGCGACTTCCTCCGTCTTCAATTCCAGCGTCCGCCCTATGCGGATGGGAGTATAGCCCTCTGCCATCAACTGCAGGCAGCGGCTCTCCATGTCCGTGAGGTCGGGACCTCTCTGCTCGGAGCTTAGGCGGCCAGGTGCCCGTTCTTCATGATCAAGAAGGGCGTTGAGTTGCTGAAGCTGTCGATGGGTGGTGGAGAGATTGGTGGCCAATTCTCTGCGCCGCGCAAGCAAGGCCTCCTCCATTATAAGATTGGCTTCGCTCTTGGAGTTCGCGTTCGACAGCGTGTCGAACAGGTCCTGGATCATCGAGATTGGCATGCCCACCTCACGGCAGACATTGATGATGGCCATGCGGGCGACCTCATTTTTGCTGTAGACCCGCATGAGGCCAATCCGTTGGGCGGTGATCAGCCCCTTTTCCTCATAGAAATGCAGCGTTCTGTGGGTGACACCGAAGAACTCCGCCATCTCCGCTATGGCCACGGGTTCTCTCGGTGGTGGCCGGCTCAGGGCGATATCCGGGAAGAATTCACCCTTTCCGTTCGGGCTGGATGCACTGGTGATCGGCTGCAGCTGGTATGGTTCGTTCGACATGTTCCCCTCCATGCTCAGTGTCGACGCGTTTGCTCAAGCCTATGGTGCTGCTTGTCTTCTCCGATTCCTCCCCATTAATTCCGTGTTTCGAATCTCCGCCTTCTGGAACAGTAGCGTATATTCGATTTTGGTGAAATAACTTTCGAAACGGCTGCCTTACTCAGCGAGAGCGACTCTCGACCCTTGTTCAGCACGGCTTTGTCAGCGCTGCAGGGATGACCGTGCGATCAATTTGGATATCTCGGTGATGATCTCGGCACTTGGCCCCAGACCCGCCCATTGCTGCTGCGAACGACGTGCGGTGATGTAGGCGGCATCAGTTCCTTCAAGCGTATAGCGATATGTTGCATCGAGGCATTTCATCTGCCCCGTCGACAGTTCGTGCTTGTGGCAGAAACGGTAGATTGAGCCCGGTATGGTCAGGTTGGCGCCGGCGAACTGGTTGGCGATGACGCCGATTTCGAGACTGTCTCCGAAGGTTTCGTAGGTGCCGGAATTGATGGCTACATTGCTGCGCGATCGAAGATGCCGCAGTTCCAGCATCAAGGTGGTGCCGATGCCTTCCACCTTCAGTTCAAAGTGGAGCGGATGAGCGGCGCCGCCTTCAAAGAGTGGTTTTTCATCGTGGCGGGCGAAGGACACGGCCCAGAGGCGTGTATTCCACAGACGCGTGGCGTTGACAAAAATGGAGGCCAGCTTGTCGCCTCTTTCTGGCTGGCGGATGAAGAGGCGCGGCAGGGATCCTCTGTCATCCGCCACCGGATCGCTTTCGTCCGTAAAGCGGCCTGCAATCAAATCCGGGACGCCGCCGCCGTGCTTCGGGCTTTCATTCGCCCTTCGCTCGTATACGGGGACATAGCCACCGAGCGGGATCCTGATGCGAAGCGGTTCGTCTAAGCCCTCGCTGGCGTAGAACTGGTTCAGCAGTTTGCGTAATTTGCCCGCCTGCACACGGACGAGCGGGTCGGCGCCGGGATCAAAGCCGTCGCCGCGACTGAAGACGTCGATGCCGATCGTATATCCCTTCAACCGATGGGAAAGTCCAAGTTGCTCCATCTCGACGATGAATTTCAGGAAGGAGCGCAGCCGCTCCGATCGCGCGAATGTCTGGCTCCTCAGCACCCGCTGAAGGGCTTCCGAGACTTGTCCGTCACCGACCATGGCTTCCGTCGACATCGTTGCTCCCAACCGTTTCGGTGGACGCATGCGCGATCTTCTGCTGCGCTTTTGTGCGTTCCGTCACAATCGGCATCTTGACTAACGGATAGGCCAGTCGGGTCAATACCCCAAAGTCTAGGGGGCGTTGGCGGCTAACCGACAGTTGCCATACATCAATTTCGCGCATCTGTTCATTTGCGATTCTCGTTGGCGATCAATGTCGCGATGCCGTAAGGATGCGGCACTAACTTCATCCGGATCATGCCACCATGCCTGCCAAGCTCTCCGTCAATCTCAATGCCATCGCCATGCTGCGCAATCGCCGGGACCTTCCCTGGCCAAGTGTTGCCGATCTTGGGCGTATCGCGCTTCGCGCCGGTGCGAGCGGCCTGACGGTGCATCCGCGGCCCGACCAGCGCCATATCCGGTTCACGGATCTGCCCGTGTTGCGCGCGCTGATCGATGACGAGTTTCCGACGGCTGAGTTCAACATCGAGGGCTACCCGAGCGAGGATTTTCTGGCGCTATGCGAAGCGACGCAGCCGGAGCAGGTGACGCTTGTTCCCGATGATCCGTCGCAGGCGACATCAGATCATGGCTGGGACCTCAAGCGGCATCAGGATTTCCTGCGGGGTGTGGTGTCACGCCTGCGCGGCAAGGGCATGCGTGTGTCGCTGTTTGTCGACGGTGACGGGCAGGCGGAGCCAATGGCTCTCGCGAAGGCAACCGGTGCCGAATGTGTTGAACTCTACACCGGTCCGTACGGAGGCTGCTACGATGACGCGCAGGAGGCTGCGCGGCAGGTCGAACTCCTCGGACTAACGGCTGATGCCGCCCGGGCGGAAGGCCTTGCCGTCAATGCCGGACACGATCTGACGGTTGCGAACCTGCCGCTCCTGGTGAAGCGTATACCCGATCTCGCCGAAGTGTCGATTGGCCATGGTCTGACCGCCGACGCGCTCGAATTTGGCATGGCCGAAACGGTAAGGCGCTTCTGCCGCGCGTGCGGTCAGAAGGTCTGACACGCTGAGCGTCAGGCAGCCTGCCTGCCAAGGGTGCCGCCAAGGGCGAATTCGACGGCCGCTTCGGCATGAATGGTCGTGGAGTCGTAGCCCGGAAGGGGCAGGCTTTCAGGATCGAGGATCAGGCAGATCTCGGTGCAGCCCAGGATGACGCTGTCGGCGCCATCTGCGCGCGCCTGCTCGATGATCGCCAACAGTTTTTCCCGCGAACACTCCTTGACGCTTCCGGCGCAGAGCTCGTCAAAAATGATGTTGTGGGTCGTTGTCCGACCGTCGGCGTCGGGGACCATGACCTCAATGCCTTGGTGCCGCATACGTTCGGCGTAGAAGCCGTGTTCCATCGTGTAACGGGTGGCGAGGAGGAGGGGACGGCAGGCGCCACTCCTCGCAAGGCATGTGGCGGTTTCATCGATGATGTTGATCAGCGGCAGACCGACGCGGGAGGCAACCTCATCGGCGACCAGATGCATGGTGTTGGTGCAGATAAGGATACAGTCCGCGCCAGCGCGCTCCAGACCTTCTGCGGCCCTGGCCAACCTGTCTGCCGCCTGATCCCAGCGACCCGCCTTTTGCAAGGCGACGATCTCCTCGAAATTGACGGAGTGCATGATGATCTCGCCGGAAGCCAGCCCGCCCAATCGTGCACGGACAGTCTCGTTGATCTGGCGGTAGTAGACCGCCGAACTCTCGAAACTCATTCCACCAATCAAGCCAATCGTGCGCATGCGTCATTCCTCGTTTTCGTGATGGAAGAAGAATGATGCAGAAGCCCTGCATGGCGTTTGCATATTGTCTAGAAAATGCAGTGGTTGCCGCATCGTGATTTCGGCCATATACGCATTATGCGCGGAATTTTTGCGCCTTTCGGGGATTGTATCGGAGTGCATGGCGTGATTGACGACAGGGACAGGAAGATTCTGGACATACTTCAGCGCGATGCCGCGACGCCGGTGACGGACATCGCCGAGAGGGTGTCCCTCTCGGTCTCAGCCTGTTCGCGGCGCATCCAGAAGCTGGAGGAAAGCGGCTATATCGCCCGTCGCATCGCAGTGCTCGACCGCGAGAAAAGCGGTGTCCCCACCACGGTTTATGCACTGGTCAAGACCGCCCATCATGCCGACGACTGGATTGAAGAGTTTCGTCGTGCCATCAGCGACATTCCCGAGATTGTCGAGGCGCACCGGCTGACAGGGCATTACGACTATATCCTCAAGGTCGTGTTGCCGCGCGTGGAGCATTACGACGTTGTCTATCGAAGGCTCGTCAAGCGGGTCGAGTTGTTCGACGTGTCCGCCTCCATATCAATGGAGACGCTGAAGCAGGGGCTCGCCGTACCGGTTGATTACGCCGAGTAAGTTGCTCTTTCCAAAACGCAAAAAAAGGCCCCGGGACTGATGCCCCGAGGCCGGTCACGCAGCCTTGGATCAGGAAGCGTTGGAGACGGTGCGGTTGACGAGGGTGACCGACTTGTCAGCGTTCACCTTGTAGATTTCGCGGACGTCACGGCCGCTGCCGTCATTGAAGGTGTGGAAGAAGGTCGAACCGGCCG